>NZ_JRKO01000031.1 GCF_000763885.1 Paracoccus versutus
AGTCCGGCCCTGCCCTCCATAAGATGCCAGACTTCGTCACGCCGCCTTCGGGCGGCCTTTTTCTTTGGCCATCACGCAACATTTCGATGGTCAATAATCGCGCGTAGAATGGTCAAAGCGGGAAAACGCGCGATTCTTGGATGAATTGAAATCAATGGGTTATATGTAATGGACCGGTGCGAGTTGGCCATTATTTCAGTGGTTCGACATAGGAACACTGGCTGCGACGGGCCTTCCGTCGTTTTCAGTTGCGAGGTCCACAGTGAAACCCCTTATCCCGTTGATCGTCAAAGCGGTTCTGCCGCCCGTCCTCGGTGCGGCTGGTGCCGTGGCCGCGACCATGTTCCCGGCCTATCATGCCGCCGTCTGTGGCGGTGTTGTCCTTCCCGGCATCTCCTTCCCACTCGGGGGCTGACATGCGTCGTGGTCGTGTCTTTGCGCCACAGTCGGTGTCGAGCTACGAGGAAGCGCAAGCGTGGCTGTGGGGCCATTCCCGTGTCGAGGAATGGCTCTTTGATCCCGACGCGGTATTGCCTCCCGAGGCGATGCTTGTCTGCGCCGTTTATTGGGTCTCTCCCGCCCAGCTTTCCCGCGATCTGCGCAAGACGTGGAATCAGGTCGCGGGTTAAGCAGGCCACAGATACCAGGGATACAGGATGGTCGGGTCGATGCCGTTCAGCGTGTCGAAATTATCCAGCCCCACCATGCCGGGATAAAGCACCTGATCCAGTGAATACATCCACTGATGCGCATTGCTTTCACGCCAATCCGCGCCGATCAGCAGCTTGTGCTGGCGCCCCCACAGGCCAAACTGGCCCTGCAGGCTGAGGTCCGCCGCCTTGGAATGGTTCCCGGTTTCCTCGTAGCGGGAAAAGACACCGGCGAAATTCCCGGTCTCGCGGTCGATCGGCCCGGTCGGGTTGATCCGCATGGTGTCGGATTCGAAACTCTGCCGCATGGCCGAGAGCTTCAGCGTCCAGTCGGGGCTGATCCGATGCTCGACCGTGGCGAAGACATCCTTGATCCTGTGGTCGACATAGGCCCAGTCGGTGGTCAGCGCCCGGCTGCGATCAATGTCCATAAGCTGGAAATCGTCCCAGGTCGGTAGCCCCAGAAACCACTTGTTGCCCTTTTGCCGCTGATAGCTGACCCTGGCGCTGACGGTCGTGTCGGGCGTCAGGTCGTATTCCAGCACGCCATACAGGACATGCTTCTTCTCATCGCCCGGGGAGTAGAAGAAGTCCCGGTCCTGCCAGGCCCCGACCAGGCGACCGCGCAGCGCGCCGTCGCGGGTCAGCGGGCCGCCGATATCGGCCTCGATCCGCCGATTCTGCCAACTGCCATAGGACAGGGCGATGCTGGACTGGAGCCGTTCGGACGGCCGCTTGCGGGCCAGGTTGACGCTGCCGCCCGGTTCTCCGCTGCCGGAAAACAGCCCCTCGGCGCCGCGCAGCACCTCGGCGCGATCATGGATCGCCATGTCGAAATCCGGCCGGAAGGACGATTCATAGGCCGTGCTCATGCCGTCGATCTGATAGTTGTTGATCTTGAAGCCGCGCGAATAGAACGCGGGGGCGCTGGTCGCCTCTCGCGTTGCGACGATGCCGGGCGTCCTGGCCATGGCCTGTTTCATCGTGGTCAGGTTCGGGTCCTCGATCGCCTGCCGCGTGACGACCGTGACCGACTGCGGCACGTCCTTTAGCGATTGCGCACCGCTGGCGATGCTGGCCTCGCAGGCCCCCTAGGAACCGCTGCCCTCGGTCGCCGCACCGGATGCGTTGAGCGTGATCGTATCCAGCAGGATCGAGCCGTCCGGCGCCGTCATGCCGGCGGAGGCGGAACGGCCTGAAATGACGACGCTGCGGGGATCGGAAAAGCTGTAATGCAGGCCCGAGCCCGACAGCAGCCGCGCCAGCGCCTGTTCCGGTCGCAGGTTGCCCGTAAGGCCCGACGTGCTCTTGCCGGACGTGACGGCATCCAGATAGGAGATCTGGACCCCCGCCTGCCGTCCCCAGACCATCAGCGCCTGGCTCAGCGGCCCGGCCGGAATCGAGAACTCCACGCTTTGCGCGCTTTCCTGCGCCGATGCCGCTTGGCTGATCACGATGGTTCCGCCCGCCAGGACCAGCGTGGAAAGCAACAGTGCCCCCAGCATCCGCGCCGGCCGGATCGCGGTTGGATATAACATTGAATAAACTGAACTTTCTGCCATGGCGAGCCTCTCCTTCGGTCAAATTGGACTGGAGGGTGTGCCGTGCCTTCGCTCGCCGGAGCGCATTGGGTATTGCCCGACCCTATGACTGATACAATCGGGCAGGCGATTCATTCGGTCGATTATCGAAAAAAGTTCAGACGCTGGAGATGACCGCCAACAGACCCGAGACCCGGCGCAACCGGCCGCCGGTCGGGCGGACGGCGGCCTCGAGCGCTCGCTCGGGGTCGGAGATGTCGAAAAGGCCGCTGATCCGCGCGCGACCGATCGCAGCGTCCGCGACGATCACACGGCCGGGCAACCAGCGTGCGATCCGCGCGACAAGCGTTTCCAGCGGCTCGGCCTCGGCCACGACCATCCCCGTCCGCCAAGCCCCAGCCATGGCCCCGTCGCGGCTGCCGGTCTCCGGGTGGCCGGTCTCGGTATCCAGACGGATCCAGCGCCCGGCGCCGATACCGTAACGGGATGTGCCGATCAACTCGACCTCGTCCCTTGCAACGGCAAGGTTGACGACACCCGCATCCTGCGAGACCTCGAAGGATGCCCCTGCCGTCCGCGTCTCGACGCCGCCGTTCAATTCCAGGACGAAGGGGTGCGTCGGATCGGGTGCGACATCGAACCAGGCCATGCCCCGCAACAGGCGCACGGCGCGGGTTTCGCCATGGTCCGGCATTGCGATGGCACTGGCCGGACCCAGGGTGATCCGCGTGCCATCGCGCAACTCCATGGGCAGCAATTCGGCCGTGGCGGTCAACTGGTCCGCCTGCAACCGCAATCGCATAGAGGGCAAGCCCCAGGCACCCAACACTCCAGCCCCCAGGCCGAGCGTCCCCGCAAGCACCAGATTGCGCCGGGTCAGCCGGGGCTTCGCCGGTTCGGCCAAGGCGGCACCGCTCAACCCATGCGCCTCGGCCACGCACTGCCAGACGCGCTCGTGCTCTGCGCTGCGCCCGCGCCAGGCCGAAATCGTCTGAAGCGTCACAAAGTTCTCCGGCGCGTTCTGCCGTCGGATCACCAGGTCGATGGCCTCGTCCAGCAGGCGGGATGTCCGGTCGTCCAGTTCCGGCCGTTTCTCGGATGCGGAGGCCATCTTAGAGCCCCCCTGTCCGCAGCACGATCCGGCGATAGGTATCACGGACCAACTCCCATGTGCGGGTTGGGGACAACCCGATCTCCTCGGCGATGCGCGCGATGGGCCAATTTTCGACCCGATGCAGAAGGAATGCGCACCGCTGGCGTTCCGGCAACTCGGCCAGGACGGCAGCCACCAGCCGCAACTGCTCACGAGAGGCCAGGATCGTTTCTGCGTCGGGCTCGCGGGCGAGTGCCCGTTGGGCTTCAGATTGCTCCAGCGGCAGCGAAAGCACCAAGGCCTGCCGCTTTGCGTGGTTGATGCCCAGATTGCGCGCCACTCGGTAAAGATAGGCCCTCGACAGGTAGTCGGAAACATCCTGGGCGGGCCCCCTGGCGATGACCCTCGCGAAGGTGTCCTGGGTCAGGTCCGCCGCAGCTTCGGCATCCAGCCCGCGCCTGCGCAGCGAGCGTGCGATCCCCGGCGCGTGCCGCCGGAAAAGGCTCTGAAAATCCCAGGCCATGCCTGTCACTCCAAGCTCCACCGGACGTTACGGTCCATTACGATGCGAAATGACCCTGTGGCTAAGGTAAGCCATCGTCAAGACCCAGGGCGGAACGCTGGTCCTGACCGGGGCCAACACCCATGCCGGCGGCACCAGGATCGAGGACGGCGTGGTCGCGGTCGCTGCCGACGACGCGCTTGGCCAGGCCGGGGGCGCGTTGACCCAGGACGGCGGCGTCCTGCGCGTGACCGGCGACAGCTACCGGGCCACGGACCGCACCGTCCTGGTGGGCGTCGACGGCGGCGGGTTCGACATCGCCGCGGCCGGCCACGTCTTTACCCTGGGCCGGGGCATCCTTGGCGGCGGAGAGCTCTACAAGCTCGGCGCGAGCACGCTGGCGCTGGCCGGCGACAATGCGGGCTTCGCCGGCAGCGCCACGGTCACGGATGGCCGGCTGACCGTGGGCGCCGGCGGGCTGGGCGGCCCGATCAGCGTGCAATCGGGCGGGACGCTGGGCGGCTCGGGCACGCTCGGCGACGCGGGAGCCGCCGTCACCATCGCCGCCCGGGGGCGTCCACGCTCCGGGCGACGGCCTGGGCCGGCAGGCGGTCCTGGGCGATTATGTCCTGCGCGGCACGCTGCAGATCGACGGCGCCCCGGCGGCGGTGGGCGGGTTGGCGGTGCAAGGCCGCGTCGACATTGCCGGATCGACCATCGAGCCTCGCTTCTCGCCCGTTGCGGCCGAGGGCTGGAGCGCGATCGCCCACCCCTATACCATCATCGACAACCAGGGGACCGGCGCCGTAAGCGGAACCTTCGCCGCGGTGAACAGGAACCTCCTGTTCCTTGACCCGCAGCTGAACCATGCCGGCGGGGACGGCAATGACGTCACGCTGGAGCTGGTGCGAAACGACGTCTCCTTCGCATCGCTCGCGCGCACGGCCAACCAGTCCGCGACCGGCCGGGGGATCGATGCCCTGCCCCGCGGCTACGCGGTATGGAACACGGTCGCGCTGATGAGCGACGAGAATGCGGTGCGCCGCGGGCTGGACCTTCTGTCGGGGGAAATCCATGCCTCGGCGCTGGCCCGGCTGTTCGAGGAGGGCCGTTTTCCCCGCCTCGCCTTCGCCGACAGGTTCCGCCTTGCGGCCGGCACGGATCCCGGCAGCGCGTTCTGGACGCGGGGCCATGGTCATCGGCCGATCAGGACGGCGGTCGCAATGCCGCCGCGCTTGAACAGGACAGCGAGGGGCTGCTTCTTGGGCTCGACGGGCCGCTGGACGACTGGCGGGTCGACTTCCAGGCGGGAGAGAACGGATGCGATGCAGGTCGGGACGGATCGACCGGCCACGGCAGGACGGATCGGGGAAAGGACAAAGGATTGACTCAGGCTTTTGAGATCGGGGCGCGATCCGGCGGGCTCGGCCACCTTGCCGTCGCGCTTTGCGTCGTTGCGGCCTGGCTGGTGTTGACAACCAGCATCGGCCTGATGCCGCGCGATGCCCCGGTTTCGCTGAAACAGGTGATGACCACCACCCCGGCGTGGAAAAACCTTGCGGCGCTGGCATTCCTGCTGCTTGCCGTGCGGCTGCTGCGCGGGACGGGCCTGGGGCTGCGGTGGCCCGACTGGCGCACCCTCGGGCGGCTCCTCTGGTTTCCGCTGCATCTTGCCGCCATGGCGGCCCTGGTCGGGGCGGCGGGCCAGGGAATGCAAGCGGCGGCGATCCATGTGATGGTCAACGTGATCGCCATCGGCATCGCTGAAGAGCTTGCCTTTCGGGGCGTGCTATGGGGCGCGCCGCGCCGGGCGATGCCGTTCTGGCCGGCCTTTCTGGCCGTTTCCGGGATTTTCGGAATCGCCCACATGGCCGATGTCGCCGGCACCGGGGACATGCAGGGCGGCATCGTGCAGTCCGTCGCGGCCGCGCTGTCCGGGACCGGCTGGCTGGCTCTTCGCATCCGGTGCCGGTCGCTTGTCCCGGCGATGGCGCTGCATTGCCTGTGGAACATCCTGGTCCTCGGCTTCGGCGGCTTCGGCGGCTTCGGCGCGCCGGAAGACCCGGCTGTCGCGTTGCCCTTTCTGCATCGACTGGGCGTTTCCGTGGGCTTCGTCCTGCCGATGTTTTTCTACGGCCTCTGGCTTGTGCGCAATGAAACGGTGCGCGCCGGCCGGCGCCATGACCAGGGCAGATGATCCGAGTGCAGGTCGCGGGGCCGACAGGCGCGCCGGGACGACCCGAGCCGGCCGGACGCGCGGATCGCGACCGCCCTGCTGGCGAAAACCGGCACCAGGCCCGACCGCGTCGGGTGCGGGCGCGGCAACCGCGATGGGCGGACCGCCCGAGACGCTGATCAGGGTTCCCCAGTCGGTTGCCGGCCCCTGCAGAGCCATGCCGTGGACCGCGCCTCGGCCGCGATGGGCGATACGCCACTGCGCCCGGTGGGGTTTCTGTGCCCGCTTGCGTCGGATTGGCACGCTCTGCCCGGCAGGGAACACCCGCCAGGGCTTGCAGCCGCGGGATTTGGCAGCGGATTCCAGGGCCACGCCACGCCATCGGAAACGACTAGTCTCTGCCGGTCAGGCCCTTCGGCGCGGGATCCGAGGTGAGGTTTCCGGGTGCCCATGACGCTGGAATGTGCAGACCTGGTCACGCAGGAAGCTGTGGTGGGATACACCAGCCACCCGGAGACCTGGAGACCTGGAGACCTGGAGACCTGGAGACTGCGAAAGCCCGGCACGCCTGTCGAGAGGGTTTTCCACCCCGCCATGGGAAAATTTGCCACCTCACGTGGGGAAAGCGCATTGCAGCCCTTCGGCGCGGCCTGCCCGGAGGGCTCAGCGCAGGCCCATCTCGGCCAGCGCCCTGGCGATTTCGGGGGGCAGGTCCGGCTCGGCCCCGCGGCCTGCCGGCAGGTCGGGCGGGGCCTCGGCGCCGGGCAGATAGCGCCAGCCCTGGAACGGACGGCGCGGCACGGCCGCGACGCGCACCAGCTCGGGGGCAAGGATCAGCGCGCAGCGGCGGATGCCGTCCTCGCCCTGCACCTCATGCAGCTCCAGGATGCGCTGGCGGGCCTGCATCACGCCCTTGAACACCCAGTAGATCGAGCCGCCGTCCAGCAGTTCGGCCTCGCGCTTGGGCCACATGCGGGTGACATGGCGGGCCGGGCCACCGCCGAAACGGTGCTTCTGCCAGGCGGCGAGTTCGGCCGGATCGTCGCAGCCGACGCAGAGTTTCATCAGGTTCAGGGACGCGCTCATGTGCCAGATATAGCTCCGTGGCGAGCGGGCGCAATGGACCTGTGCGCCAAGCCGCCATGACCGCAGCGCAGCGGCCGGGCAAGCAGGACCGGCCCAGCGACGGGCGGGGGCCTGCTGATTTCCCCCGAGGCGATGACCACCCTGCGACAACATGGACGCTAGGCCGAATCCGATTCTTTGGCCAGAAAGCGATCATTCAGGAAAAATTTTGCAAAGCAACGCAGTCTGGTCCGGTGCAGTCTGGTCCGGTGCAGTCTGGTCCGGTGCAGTCTGGTCCGGTGCAGTCTGGTCCGGTGCAGTCTGGTCCGGTGCAGTCTGGTCCGGTGCAGTCTGGTCCGGTGCAGTCTGCGCGCCCGACCTCCTTGGGCTGTGAACCCATGAACACAACGGGAGGAGTAACCTATGATGTAACCGTTCGGTTTCTACCGCCTCGGCTTGCCGATGATCAGGCGGCTGCCTCCCGCGGTGCTGCCGGTGGCGCCCAGTTCCAGGGGAGCAGTTCGTCGAGCCGGTTGATCTTGTGGTCGTGGATGCGGTCCAGGATGTCGGCCAGATAGGCCTGCGGATCGAGGCCGTTCATCTTGGCCGTCTCGATCAGGGTCATGGCGCGGGCGAGAGTCTCGGCGCCGGTTTCGGCACCCGCGAAGAGCCAGTTTTTCCTGCCGATTCCAATGGGCCGCAGGGCCCTCTCGGCCGGATTGTTGTCGATGGCAACGCGGCCATCGTCGAGGAACAGGCTGAAGCCCGCGCGGCGGCTAAGGCCATAGCGGAAGGCCTTCGCGAGATCGCTCTTGCCGGGGAGCCGGCGTAGCTGCACCCCGGACCAGTCGAAGAACGCTTCGACCAGCGGCTTGCTCAGCGTCTGGCGGGCCGCATGGCGCGCCTTGGCAGTCTGGCCGGTGATGTCGCGCTCGATGTCGTAGAACGCCCCGATCCGATCAAGGGCTGCGCGGGCGATCTCGGATTTGGTGGATTGCCAGACGTCATGGAAGTCCCGTCGCAGATGCGCCCAGCACGCGGCCTCGCGGAAGCGGGCCGAGCTGCCGTCCGGTTCGGGAAGGTAGAGCTTGGCGTAGCCCTTGTAGCCATCTGCCTGTAAGGCATGCCGCTGGACCGTCGCAGGTGATGGCGGACATGCTCTTCCTTCCAGTCCGGCGCGAAGTGACAGGTCACGCCGGGTGGCGCTGAGCCGGACCAGGGCCGCTGATCGCGGACATAGGCCCAGATCCGACCCTTCTTCACCCCCTTGCCGAGGCCGCGGTCGCGCAAGGACCGGTCGAGCACCCGGATCGGGGTGTCATCGGCATGGAGCAGATCGCTGGCCATCACCGACATCTCGATGCGATCGATCAGCGGCTGCAGCACCCGCATCGCCCGGCCGCACCAGTCGACCAGAGTGCTGTCGGGGATGTCCGCACCCATGCGGGCGAAGATCTCGTTCTGGCGATACAAGGGAAGATGATCGTCGAACCTCGAGACCAGCACATGCGCAAGCAGCCCCGCGCCCGCCATGCTGCCGGGGATCGGACGGCTGGGCGCGGGCGGTTGCACCCTGTGCTCGCAGCGGCGGCAGGACTTCTTGAGCCGGGCGATCTGCACGACCTTCAGCTGCGCCGCAACCAGATCCAGCATCTCGCTGGTGTCTTCGCCCACCAGTCGTAGGTCGCCGCCGCAATCGGGGCAGCAGCTGCCGGGGTCGAGTTCCTGACGCTCGCGCGGCGTATCCGCCGAGACCCGCGGGCGGCGGCGTGTGGGGCGGTCCTCTGTATCGGGCTCGGCGATGGTCTTGACTTCCGGGGCATCCTCGGCGGCGGCCGCGCTGCTTTCGGCTGTCGCGACCATGAGGTCTTCAAGCGCCAGTTCCAGCTGTGCGATCTCGCGTTCGATCTTCTCCGATGACTGGCCGAAGACCTGCTTGCGCAATTTGGCGATCCGCGCCCGCAGGGTCTGGATCAGATGGTCAGGGGCGCGCAGGGTCGCCGATATCTGCGCATTCCCGGCCTGCAAGGCCGCGATCAGCGCCTTCAGAAGCGCAGGATCATCCGGCAGGTGTTCGGCCATGCTCGACATGCGATCTGATGACACGGATCGGTCCGAGCAGCCATAAAAACAACGTCTTCCGGTTCATCCGACCCGCGCAGGCGGCGCGCCCCAATCCGGCCTGCGCCAATCAATTCCTTCCCAGAGCATGGCAAGCTGCGCCGAAGTCAGGCGCATCGATCCTTCGCTACTGCCGGGCCAAGGGAAGCGGCCCCGCTCCAGGATCTTGTAGTAGAGGCAGAAGCCCTGGCCGTCCCAATAGAGCAGCTTCAGCCTGTCGCCGCGACGGCCGCGGAAGGCGAAGACCGCGCCGCAGGTCGGGTTCTGGCGCAGCACGTCCCGGGCCAGCGCCGCCAGCCCTTCGATCCCCTTGCGCATGTCGGTCACGCCGCAGGCCAGATAGACCCTGACACCGGTTCCGGGGCCGATCATGCCGCCTCGACCACCCGGATCAGCCGCACCAGAACAGCAGGCTCCAGATCTGGCGCGAAGCGCAGGCAGCGGCCATTGGCCAGAACCAACTCAATCTGCGGATCGGGTGCGGTCGGACTGGCCAGCGCCGCCTCCGGCAAAGCCGGTTCCATCGGCTCAGGCGCCGAGATCGGCAGAAACAGCGTATCGGCGGTCGGAAACAGCAGCCCCTTCTTCTTCAGCTCGGGCCGCCAGGCGTAGATCTGCTGGCGCGTCACATCATGGCGCTGCGCCACCTGCGTGACCGTCGCGCCATCGGCGCCAACCGACAGCACGATCCCGAGCTTCTCCTCGTCATCCCACCGCCGCCGCTCCAACCCAAGGACATCGCCACGCATCCTCAACCCCGCATAAGAGACGTCGCAAACGACGTCGTTATGCACCTCCCATAGCCGATCCGCCCAAACTCAGGCAGATGGTCGCAACCGGGCGGTTACCCTATGATGAACCGCCGCATGTTTCTTTGCACCACCGCTTCGTTCACGCCGGCCTCCGCCGGCGCGGGCATGGCGGAAACCGCCTGCGTCATGCCGACGAAGGAGCGCCAGGCCGACATGACCCCCGCGATGTCATCGCCGCGCTGCAAGAGGGCAATGCCCGCTTTGCCGCCGGGGCGGTGCAGCATTGCGACCTGAACGCGATGGCGCGCGAAACCTCGGAAGGGCAATATCCCGTTGCCGCGGTCGTGGGCTGCATCGACAGCCGCGTACCGCCGGAACTGGTCTTCGACCAGAAGGTCGGCGACCTGTTCACCGCGCGCATCGCCGGAAATTATGTGAACACCGACATCATCGGCAGCCTTGAATTCGCCTGCAAGGTCTCGGGCTCCAGGGCCATCGTCGTGCTGGGCACAGCGCCTGCGGCGCGGCCAAGGGTGCCATCGACAAGGTCGAGCTGGGCTATCTGACGCATGTGCTGCAGAGGATCGAACCGGCCATTGCGGCCGTTGCCCCGGCCAATCGCACCTCGAAGGACAAGGCGCTGGTGCAGCAGGTGGCCGAGAAGAATGCCGAACTGACCGTGGCCAAGATCCTTGCGGAAAGCCCGACGCTGAAGGACATGGCCATGCCGCCGAAATCGTGGTGGTGGCCGCGATGCACGGCACCGCCACGGGGGAAGTCCGCTTCCTGTAGGCGAAAGGGCCGGGATCAGGCGGGGTGCCCGCAGGGGTTGAACCCAGGGGCTTGCGAGGTTACGCCCCGAAGGTCCACCGATGGAAGACATCATGCCCAATCCCCAACCGACCCGCGGCCAGCCCCTGCCGGAGTTCATCGCGATGCTGGCGCTGATCTTCGCCGTCATTGCCTTTTCGATCGATTCCATGCTGCCGGCGCTGCCCGAGATCGCGGCCGCCCTGACGCCCCAGAACGTCAACCGCGCGCAGCTTGTGCTGACCTCCTTCGTCGGCGGGCTGGGGCTGGGCCTGCTGGTCGGCGGGCCGCTTTCCGACGCGCTGGGGCGCAAGCCGGTCATCACCGCCGGCTTCGCGCTTTACGCGCTGGCCGCCGTGGCGGCGATCTTTGCCGATTCGCTGGACCTGCTGCTGGCGGCGCGTTTCGTGCAGGGCATCGGCGCCGCCGCACCGCGCATCGTGGCGCTGGCCATGGTGCGCGACCTGTACCAGGGGCGCGAGATGGCGCGGATCACCAGCTTCGTGATGATGATCTTCATCCTGGTGCCGGCGGTGGCGCCCTCGATCGGGGCGGTGGTGATCCATTTCGTCGGCTGGCGCGGGGTGTTCGGCTCTTTCGTGGTGCTGGCGCTGATCGGCAGCCTGTGGCTGAACCTGCGCCGCCCCGAGACCCTGCCCGAGGCCGCGCGCCGGCCGCTGAACCTGCGCAGCCTGGCGGCCTCGGCGCGCGAGGTGATGGGCAACGGCCAGGTGCAGCTGGTGACGGTGGTGATGACGCTGGGCTTCGGGCAGATGTTCGCGCTGCTGAGTTCGGCCCAGCAGCTTTTCGTCGACACCTACGGCAAGGGCGAAAGCTTCCCGCTGTGGTTCGCCGCCATGGCCCTGCTGTCGGGCAGCGGCACGGTGCTGAACGCGCGCTATGTCGTGCGGCTGGGCATGCGGCGCATCGTGGGCTGGGCCTATGCCATGCAGGTCGTGGTCTCGGGCGCAATGACGGTGCTGGTGTTTTGCGACCTGCTGCCCGAGGCGCTGCGCTTTCCGGCCTTCTTCTTCTGGGCGGTCAGCGTGTTCTTCATGGCCGGCGTGACCTTCGGCAACCTCAACGCCATGGCCTTGCAGCGCATGGGCCATGTGGCGGGGATGGCAGCCTCGGTCGTCGGCGCGCTTTCGACGCTGGGGGCGGTGCTGATCGCGGCGCCGGTCGGGCTGCTTTACGACGGCACGGCGCGGCCGATCGTGCTGGCGACGCTGGTCTGCTCGGCGGTCGCGCTGATGCTGATGCGCGGCGTGCGCGAGGGCTGACGGCGCCGGCCGCGAGTTACCCACAGGGGAATGCGCCGCGGCCCCTTGCGCAGCCGCCGAAGCTGGCCTAAGAGCAGCCGTGTCGCCGGCCGAAGCGCAGGCGCAGGCATGGCCCGTTCGTCTATCGGTTAGGACGTCAGGTTTTCAACCTGAAAAGAGGGGTTCGACTCCCCTACGGGCTGCCATCGCCCCCTTTGCCTTTGATCCCCTTGCACGGCTAGCCCGATGCCGCCCGCCCGATGCAGGCGCGCGCCCGTGGGCGGCCGGGAACATGTCGCGAAGGGGCGGCGGTTCGGGCAGGCCGCCGTGAAGGCGGCCCGCCTCGGGGTCAGTGGCTGGTCGCGGTCAGTGGCTGGCTGGGCGGACCAGCGGCACCTCATTGCCATTCGCGTCGTAGAGCCGGCCGTCCATGAAATAATCCCCGTCCTCGAGCTGGGCGATGTCGGTGTAGCGGATGGTTCGTTCCGCCGCGGCACCGAAGACCGAGGGCTGGTCGGAATTGCCGGCCGTGAAATGGTTGAACAGAAGGTTCAGCGTGATCGCCATCAGCGCCGAGGAGCTGATGCCCGAATGGAAGATCGTCTCGACCCAGGCCGGGAACTGGTGGTAGAAGGTCGGCAGCACGATCGGGATGGTGCCGAAACCGATCGAGGTCGCCACGATGATCAGGTTCATGTTGTTGGCGTAATCGACCTTGGACAGGGTGCGGATGCCGCTTGCCGCGACCGTCCCGAACAGGACGATGCCGGCCCCGCCAAGCACCGGGCTGGGAATCGCCGCGACGATCCGGCCCATGACCGGGAACAGCCCCAGCGCCACCAGGATCAGCCCGCCCGTCGCCACGACATAGCGGCTCTTGACGCCGGTCACGGCCACCAGGCCGACGTTCTGGGCAAAGGCGCTTTGCGTGAACGAGCCGACGACCGGCGCCAGCATGCTCGACAGCATGTCGGCGCGCAGCCCGTCGCCCAGCCGCCGCCCGTCCACCTTGGTCTCGACGATCTCGCCCACGGCGAAAATATCCGCCGAGGTCTCGACCAGGGTCACGAGGATGACGATGAACATCGAGATGGTGGCCGCGACGCCGAAGGTCGGATAGCCGAAATGAAAGATCTGCGGCAGCGCGAAGACCGGCCCCTGCCCGACCTGGGAAAAATCGGTCATGCCGGTCGCATAGGCGATGGCCGTGCCGATCACCAGCGCCAGCAGGATCGACAGCCGGGATATGGCGGCATTGCCGACCTTGCTGAGCAGCAGCACGATGGCCAGCGTCAGGCCCGCCAGCAGGATGTTGGCCGGGCTGCCGTAATCGGCCGCGTTGCGGTCGCCGCCCATCGCCCAGGACCCCGCGACCGGCATCAGCGTCAGACCGATGGTGGTGATCACGATCCCCGCCACCAGCGGCGGAAAGAAGCGGGTGATGCGCGAGAATATCGGCGTGATCAGCAGGCCCAGCAGCGACGAGACGATGACCGCGCCGAAGATCGCCTGTATGCCGCCATTCCCCGAGATGGCGATCATCGTCGCCACCCCGGCAAAGGAAACCCCCTGCACCAGCGGCAGCTGGCAGCCAAAGAATGGCAGGCCGATGGTTTGCAGGATGGTCGCGACGCCGCCGGCGAACAGGGATGCCGTGATCAGCAGCCCGATGTCGGCGGGCGACAGGCCGGCGGCCTGGCCGACGATCAGCGGCACCGCCACGATGCCGCCATACATGGTCAGGATGTGCTGCATGCCATAGGCCAGGTTGGCGGCAAGGCCCAGCCGTTCGTCCTCGGGCCGGACCGGCCCCGCTTCTGCATTCGTTGCCGTTTGCATGGTCGTCTCCCCCTTCTCTCTTCGCAAGCAGGCTCTCTCCCCTCAAGATTGGCGGAACTTATCGGGATAAGCCGGGGGTGACTTTTACAGAAAGCTATATGCTGACTTAAAATCTGATATAAAATCGACGCGGGAGGCGCGGCAGGTGGGGCAGCAGGCCAGGCTTGCGGCAGGATTTCCACCCTGCCGCGGGCCTGGGTCAGGGGCGCAGGGCCTCAGTCGTCGCTGGCCGCATCGGCCGGGTTGACCATCGCCTCCAGGATCGAGGGCAGGTCGATGATGCCGACCAGCCTGTCGCCGTCGCGGACCTGCGCCTCGGACACGCCGGCCTTGGTCATGCGGCGCGCGACCAGGTCCAGCCGCGAACGCGCCTTGACGGCAAAGCCGGGCAGTTCGCGCCCCTCGGCGGCGGGCGCGGCGATGGTGCGCGCCTCGATGATGCGGCCGCGATTCACCTCGCGGACGAATTCGGCGATATAGGCGTTGGCGGGGCGCAGCACGATCTCCTGCCCGTCGCCCACCTGCTCCATGGCGCCGTCGCGCAGGATGGCGATCTTGTCGCCCAGCCGCAGCGCCTCGTCGAGGTCATGGGTGATGAAGATGATGGTCTTGCGCAATTCCTGCTGCAATTCCAGCAGGATCGACTGCATGTCCATGCGGATCAGCGGGTCCAGCGCCGAAAACGCCTCGTCCATCAGCAGGATCTCGGCATCGTTGGCCAGGGCCCGCGCCAGGCCCACACGCTGCTGCATGCCGCCGGAAAGCTGGCGGGGATAATATTCCTCGTAGCCCTGCAGGCCGACGCGGCCGATCCAGTGCCGGGCGCGCTCCTCGGCCTCGGCGATACCGCGGATGTCCAGCCCGTAGGCCACGTTGCGCAGCACGGTGCGATGCGGCAGCAGCGCGAATTTCTGGAACACCATCGCGGTCTTTTGCCGGCGAAAGTCGCGCAGCTGCGCCGGCGTCATCGTCACCACGTCCAGCCCGTCATAGAGCACCTGCCCCGCCGTCGGCCGGATCAGCCCGTTGATGTGCCGGATCAGCGTCGACTTGCCCGAACCCGACAGCCCCATGATGACCGTGATCCGGCCATGCGGGATGGTCAGGTTGATGTCCTGCAGGCCCAGGACGTGATTGTGCCGGTCGTTCAGCTCGGTCTTGGTCAGCCCGGCCTTGACCGCCTCGACATGGCGGCCGGCCTCGGGGCCGAATATCTTGTAAAGGTCGCGGATCTCGATGTCATGTGTGCCCGCCTCGGTCATTTGCCGGCCTCCGTGTGCTTTTGCAGCCGCTTGCCATAGGCCTGCGTGGTGCGGTCCATGATGATGGCGATGGCCACGATGGCCAGGCCGTTCATCACCCCCATGGTGAAATATTGCTGGTTGATCGCCTGCAGCACCGGCTGGCCCAGGCCCCGCACCCCGATCATCGAGGCGACGACGACCATCGCGAGGCTCATCATGATGGTCTGGTTGACGCCCGCCATGATCGTCGGCAGCGCCAGCGGCAGTTGCACGTCGCGCAGCTTCTGCCAACTCGACGAGCCAAAGGCCTCGGCCGCCTCCAGCACATCCGCCGCCACCTGCCGGATGCCCAGGTTGGTCAGCCGGATCACCGGCGGGATGGCATAGATCACCACCGCGATCACGCCGGGCACCTTGCCCAGGCCAAAGATCATCACCACCGGGATCAGGTAAACAAAGCTCGGCATGGTCTGCATCATGTCGAGGATCGGCGTCACCATGGCGTTCATGCGGTTCGACTGCGCCATCAGGATGCCGATGGGAATGCCCACCACCACGGCGATCAGGGTGCAGACCGCGACCATGGCGATGGTGCGCATCGTGTCCTCCCACATGCCGAAATAGCCGACCACCAGCAGCGCCAGCACCGAACCCAGCGCGATCTTCCAGCTTCGGCTCAGCAGCCAGATCCCGGCCGCCAGCACCGCCAGCACCAGGATCCAGGGCGAGCGGATCAGCAGGTTCTCGATCAGGGTAAGCAGGTCTTGCAGCGGCGCGAAGATCGCCTCCAGCGTGTCGCCCCAGGCGCGGGTGAAGTCCCGGAAGCCGCCGTCGATGGTCTGGCGCATCGCGCGCAGGCTCCCGCGGCTCATCTCCGGGAAACGGATCAGGTCCATGTCGTTCGTCCTTTGGAAATGGAAAGGGGCAAGACCGCGGCGGCGGCCTTGCCCGTCAGGCGCGAAGGCGCGGGTTACAGGGCGGCCTTGACCTTGTCGGCGACCTCGGCGGGCACCCAGCGGGTCCAGATCTCCTCGTGCCGTTCCAGGAACTCATAGGCGGCGTCCTCGTTGCTGGCCTGGTTCTCGACCATCCAGGCCAGCATCTCGTTGACGGTGTCGTTGCTCCAGGCGCGGGACTCGACATAGTCCATGGCCACGCCGGCCTTGTCGGCGAATTCCCTGGTCACGGCGGTATAGACGTCCGAGACCGGCCATTCCGTGACCTCGGGCTCGGCGCAATCGGGCTTGACCATGCAGCTGTCCCAGCGCTCGCGGTCGAAATCGGCCTCCAGCTCCAGCCGGGTCATGTCATGCTGGCCCAGGATGGCGGTGGGCGCCCAGTAATAGCCCAGCCAGCCCTCGTTGCGGTTCGCCGCCCGCGCGATCGAGCCGTCCAGCGCCGCGGCCGAGCCGGAATCGACCAGCTCGAACCCCTTTTCCGCCGCGCCCGATCCGACGAACTGGTTGCGGTTGATCGCCTGGCAGGCCCAGCCCGAGGGGCAGCCGAACCAGGCGCCCTTGCTGCCGTCCTCGGCACCGGGGAACAGCTCGGGATGCTCCAGCGCGTCCTCGAGCGTGCGGATGTCGTGTTCCTCGGCCAGCCAGGTCGGCACCCAGATGCCCTCGACCCCGCCGTCGGACAGGATCTTCGAGGCGATGACGATCCGCCCCTCTTCCACCGCCTGGTCCAGCGGTTCCTTGACGGCGTTGACCCACAGTTCGGGCGCCATGTCCGGCTCGCCCTTTTCGTTCATCGAGGCGAAGGTCGGCATGGTATCGCCCGCGACCAGCCCCACGTCGCATCCATAGCCCTCTTCAAGAATGATCTTGTCGACCCAAGCCGCCAACCCCGCCGAGGCCCAGTTCATTTCGGCGACGGTGATGCTGCCGCATTCTTCATCCGCAGCAAAGGCGGGGACGGTCAGCGCCACGAAGGCAAGCGTAGTCGAAGCAAGAAATTTGCCCATCAAACATGATCTCCGGATTTTCAACGCGCACGCGTGACGCGGCGCAGGGGGCGAAACCAACCGACGCGCGACGCCGGTCACCTCCGCGGGTCGATTGCGACCCTGTTGCGTGGAATGGGGCATGCGCCCCGATTTCGGTGGGCGATACTATACAGTTCTGTGAGAAAAGTTCAAATCCGCTTCAGGATTTTCTGCCGGCAGGGGATTTGCGCCGCATTTTCGGGACCGAAAAAGCGTCCTGGCAAGGCCAGGGGGCGCCTTGTGCCCCACCGGCCGGCCGCTGCCTTGCGCGCCGCAGCCGGCATCTTGCCCTAGCCGCGAAGCTCACCACCCAAGTCGCTGATCTGGAAGAAGTGGTGGGCGACCCTGGAATCGAACCAGGCATGGGTCTCCCCGGCGGAGTTACAGTCCGCTGCCGCACCTTGCAGCACGTCGCCCGCCGAGCGCTTTCGGCGTGAAGCGGTGATTATCCCGACCGTCGGGGGGCGTCAAGCAGGGAACCGCGGAAAAGTCGCACTTCCTTGCCCCACCGCCAACCCGCCGCCACCCCGTCGCCAAGGTTGCATTCGGCGGCATTTTCTGCGCAGTCGAAACAGCAACCGGGAATGCGACATGGCCGAGAAACCACAGAAATCCAAGAAACCCGCCTGGGTCATCGACAAGGAGCGCGCCCGCCGCGCCGCCGCGGCCGAAACCGTCTGGATGTTCGGCCTGCATGCGGTGCGCGACGCGCTGGCCAATCCCCGGCGCGAAAAGCTGCGGCTGGTGGTGACGCGCAACGCGCTGGACCGGCTGGGCCCCCTGCCCGCGGAACTGACGCCCGAGATCATCGATGCCCGCGTCTTCGACCGGACCGTGCCGCTGTCGCCCGAAAGCGTCCACCAGGGCGCGGCGCTGGAGGTCAGGCCGCTGAAATGGGACAGCCTGGCCGACCTGGCGCTGTCCGGGCCGGGCCGGCCGCTGCTGGTGGCGCTGGACCGGGTGACGGACCCGCATAACGTCGGCGCCATCCTGCGCTCGGCCGAGGTCTTTGGCGCCCGCGCGGTCATCGCGCCGGCGCGCCATTCCGCGCCCGAAACCGGGGCGCTGGCCAAGACCGCCTCGGGCGCGCTGGAACGACAGCCCTATCTGCGCATCGTCAACCTGGCCGATGCGCTGATCGAGCTGCAATCCATGGGATATGTCGTGCTGGGCCTGGACGGCACCGGCACGGAAACCCTGCCGCAGGCGCTGGCGGAACTTTCGGGCCGGGCGATCTGCCTGGTCCTCGGCGCCGAGGGCCCCGGCCTGCGCGAACGCACGCGCGAGACCTGCGACCGTATCCTGCGCATTCCCTTCGCCGCAGATTTCGGCTCGCTCAACGTCTCAAACGCGGCGGCGGTGGCGCTTTACGCGGCTTCACAGAGTTGAACCCGGCCTTCACATCGGCGCTAGAACCCGCCCGCCCCGGTTGAGAATCGCCAACCGATTTGCCAGATCGAAAGCAGTCCAACCAAACCCCGCCGCACCATGATTCGTCCGATTCTCGCCAGCCTGATGCTTGCCCTGCCCGTTTCGGCGGCGTTGGCGCAGGATTGGGCATTGGACGGCATGGATCCGGTCTCATACGGCACCGAAAACGCCGCGGTTCCGGGGCGCACCGACCTGGTGACGGTCTGGCGCGGCCAGGCCTGGCATTTCGCCAGCGAACAGAACCGCAACCTTTTCGAGGCCAATCCAAAGGCTTACGCCCCCGGCCTGGGCGGGCTTTGCGTCCTGGCCCTGTCCGAAGGCCGCTCCGAGCCGGGCAATCCGCGCTATTTCGTGGTGATCGGCCAGCGCACCTATTTCCTGCGCTCGGAACGCGCACGTGAGCGGCTTCTTGCCGATCCGCAGCAGATCCTGATGCGCGCCAAGGCCGTCTGGACCCGCATGAATCCCTAAAATTTCACTTTTTTGCGAGCGGGGTGGAACTTTTTAGCCACGGTTCCCATTTATTTACTGAACATGGCCACGGAACGGTCATGTTCAGATCACTGTCCCTCGTTCCGCGACTTGCGCCCGGCCAGACCTCTGGACCGGGCGCTTTTTCCATGCCACTTTCGGTTGAGATCTGGGGGAGGATCAGATGAACCTGGCAGTACTTCGCGACATCGGCACCTCGCCGGTCGACGACGACATTGCGCGCATCGCCCGCACGGTGCGCTGCATTGCCATCGTGGGCCTGTCGCCGAACGAGGCGCGACCATCCTGGGGCGTGGCCCGTTACCTGAAATCGCAGGGCTATCGCATCATCCCGGTCAATCCGGGCCATGCGGGCAGCACCATCCTGGACGAACGGGTCTATCCCGACCTGCGGGCGATTCCGCCCGAGGTGGTGGTGGACATGGTGGACATCTTCCGCCGGGCCGAGGCCGTGCCCGCCATCGTCGACCAGGCGCTGGCGCATCTGCCCCGGCCTGGCACGATCTGGATGCAGCTGGGCGTCCGCCATCCGCAGGCGGCCGCACGCGCCCGCGCCCGCGGCCTGACGGTGATCGAGGATCGTTGCCCGAAGATCGAGTTCCCGCGCTTTCTTTAAGGCCATGGCGATACGAAAAAGGCCCCGGTCCAGAGGATCGGGGCCTTTCTTTTGCGCCGCCGGCGATCACACGCCGGAATAGAGCCCTTCGTAGATCGGGCCCAGCGTGTCCACCTCGAACAGCGAGCTGACCGAGGTGCCGTTCCAGATGTTCAGGATCGCCTGGGCGAACATCGGCGCCGTCGGCACGATGCGGATGTTCGAGGCGGATTTCACCTTGTCGCTCGGCTCGATCGAATCGGTGATGACCAGCGATTTCATCACCGAGGCCTGCACCCGCTCGACCGCGGGGCCGGACAGGACGCCATGGGTGATATAGGCATGCACCTCGGTCGCGCCGTGTTCGGTCAGCACCTGCGCCGCCTTGCACAGCGTGCCGGCGGTGTCGCAGATGTCGTCGACGATGATGCAGGTCTTGCCGGTCACGTCGCCGATCACCGTCATCTCGGCCACCTCGCCCGGCTTTTCGCGGCGCTTGTCCACGATGGCCAGCGGCGCGCCGATGCGCTGCGCCAGTTCCCGCGCCCGCGCCACCCCGCCCACGTCGGGCGAGATCACCATCAGGTCCGACAGCCGCTCGCGGAAGTGATGCTTGATGTCCAGCGCAAAGACCGGCGCGGCATAAAGGTTGTCCACCGGGATGTCGAAGAAGCCCTGGATCTGCGCCGCATGCAGGTCCAGCGTCAGCACCCGGTCCACGCCCGCCTCGGTCAGCAGGTTCGCGACCAGCTTGGCGCTGATCGGCGTGCGGGCCTTGGCGCGGCGATCCTGGCGCGCATAGCCGAAATAGGGGATGACCGCGGTGATGCGCGCCGCCGAGGACCGCTTCAGCGCATCGGTCATGATCAGCAGTTCCATCAGGTTGTCATTGGCCGGGTTCGAGGTCGGCTGGATGATGAACATGTCCTCGCCGCGGACGTTCTCATAAACCTCGACGAAGATTTCCTGGTCGTTGAAACGCTCGACCCGCGCCTCGACGGGGGCGACGTTCATCCCGCGATGCATCGACATGCGCCGGGCAATAGCATTGGCCAGAGGCCGGTTCGCATTTCCCGCGATGAGCTTGGGTTCGGTCATGGCCGGCATGGGCTTTCCCTGTCTGGATTCGTGCGATTGCACCCCGCTTAGCACCGGGCTAGCCTGCCCGCAAACCCCGAGGACGAAACCATGGCGCATATCGACTATTACTTCGGCACACCCAGCCCCTGGAGCTATCTTGCCGGCAACCGGCTGGAGGAAATCGCCGCCCGCCATGGGGCGACGATCCGCTACAAGCCCGTCGATCTGCTGCAACTTTTCGACCGCACCGGCGGGGTGCGCCCCGCGAACCGCCACCCCTCGCGCATGGAATACCGCGCGCAGGAACTGCGCCGCTGGTCCCAGCACCTGGGCATGGCGCTGAACCCGAAACCCGCCTTCTGGCCGGTGAATCCGGCACCCTCCTCCTATGCCATCATCGCCGCGCAAGAAGCGGGCGGCGGCGACCTGGCCGGGCTGGTGCAGGGCTTTCTGCGTGCCGTCTGGGCCGAGGACGCCGACATCGCCGACGACGCGGTGATCCGCCGGACGCTGGCTGCGGCGGGCTTCGACCCGGACCTGGCCGACAAGGGCCTGTTCGTCGGCGCCGAGACCTTCGGCCGCAACCTGGAACAGGCGGTCGAGGCCGGGGCCTTTGGCGCGCCCTTCTATATCGTGCGCGAGACGGGCGAGCGGTTCTGGGGCCAGGACCGGCTGGATTTCCTCGACCGGCACCTGGCAAGCCTGTGAGCGCGCTGCACCTGAGGCGCTGGCCGGGCAACGAGGATCGCCCGGCCCTGGCGCTGCATTGCATGATGGGCAACGCGGTCTATTGGGGGCCGATCGCCGAGGCGCTGCGCGACCGGGTGCGGATCAGCGCGCCGGACCTGCCGGGCCATGGGCAAAGCCCCGACTGGCCGGGCGGCACGCCGGATTATCACACCGCCGTCACCCGCGCGGCCGCGGCGCTGATCGACCGGCCGCTGGACCTGATCGGCCACAGCATGGGCGCGACCGTGGCGCTGCGCATCGCCGTCGCCGCGCCCGAGGCCTTGCGCAGCCTGACCCTGATCGAGCCTGTGCTGTTCGCCGCCGCACCCGAGGCGCAGAACGACGCGCTGATGAAGGATGTCGCAGCCCGGCTCGCCGCCGGGGAGGATGCCGAGGCGGCGCGCGCCTTTCTTGGCATCTGGGGCGGGATCGACTGGGATTCGCAGACCGCCGCGGGCAAGGCCCGCCTGGCGCGGCAGATCCACCTGGTCCAGGCCAGCAACCAGGCGCTGCGCCAGGACAGCGCCAATATCCTGCGGCCCGAGGGGCTGGAGGCCATCGACGCGCCGGTGCTGATCGTCATGGGCGAGGATTCGCCCGCCGTGATCCCGGCCATCGCCGATGCGCTGGCGGCGCGGCTGCCCGATGTCGCGCGCGCCCGCGTTCCCGGCGCCGGCCATATGCTGCCGATCACCCATCCGCGGCAGGTGGCCGAGCTGATCGGGCTGAACCTGGACCGCGCCTGACCGGGTTCAGTCCAGGTTCCAGTCGTCCTCGTGCCGCAAGGGGCCGATGGCCATCCAGCTGGCGCGCACGCGGGCAACGCGGGTATCGCCCCAGGTGCTGAACTGCAGCTCGAACCCCTCGGCGGTGATGTTCACCGCCTGGATGTCGGCGCGCTGGTTGGCATTGCCGTCCACGTCCCACATGCTCAGCGAGACATGCACCACGGGCGGCTCAACGAAGCGTTCGTCGAAGCGCACGGAACGCAGCTCGACCCGCGGCCCCTGCCCTGTCCACATCGGCCCGCCGCTCTCGAAGGCCGAGAACATCTCGGTCGAGCCATTGGCGACACCGACGGCGAAATATCCGAAACGTCGCACCCCTTACCCCTCCCCCGTGCCATGAAAAAACGATGGCACAAGTAGATAAAGCCCCGGAAAACCGGGGCTTACCATAGTTTTCATCAATTCCCGGTCAGTGCGGGAAATTCGCCTGGTTCGGGTCAAGCCCGATATGCGTGCCAAGCGCCTCCATGTCGGCCAGAAGCTTGACCGCCGCGGCGACCAATTCCTCGCCGGCGGTTTCGCGTTCCTTGGCGACTTCGACGCGACGACGGGCCTGGGCCATCATCTCGTTGAAGACCGCCTGCGTCATCTCGGCGCGGGGATGCCCGCGTTCGGCAAGCAGGGTGACGGAGTCGTTGTTGATCTCGGCGAAGCCGCCGGTCACTGCGAATTCCGTCGCGGACCCGTCCCCCGCCACCACGGTCACCAGACCGGGGCGCAGGTTGACGATGGCCGGCGCATGGCCGGGCATCGCCGTCAGGTCGCCATCGGCGCCGGGCAGGCGCACCTCGCGCACCGGGACGGAAACCAGGTTCCGTTCCGGCGAGACGAGGTCGAACTGCATCGTGTCGGCCATGTCGCCCCCTTACGCCGCGTCAGCGGCGAGACGCTGAGCCTTGGCTTTCACTTCCTCGATGCCGCCGACCATGTAGAAGGCCGCTTCCGGCAGGTGATCGTATTCGCCGGCCACGACCGCCTTGAACGAGGCGATGGTATCCTCCAGCGGCACCTGCACCCCGTCCGAGCCGGTGAAGACCTTGGCCACGTCGAAGGGTTGGGACAGGAAACGCTGGATCTTCCGGGCGCGGGCCACGGTCAGCTTGTCCTCTTCCGACAGTTCGTCCATGCCGAGAATGGCGATGATGTCCTGCAGCGATTTGTATTTCTGCAGGATCCCCTGGACGTCGCGGGCGACCTGGTAATGCTCTTCGCCGACGATCGCCGGATCGAGGATCCGCGAGTTCGAGTCGAGCGGGTCCACGGCCGGATAGATGCCCAGTTCCGAGATCGCGCGCGACAGAACGGTCGTGGCGTCCAGGTGGGCAAAGGTCGTGGCCGGCGCCGGGTCGGTCAGGTCGTCGGCCGGAACATAGACGGCCTGGATCGAGGTGATCGAGCCGTTCTTGGTCGAGGTGATGCGTTCCTGCATCGCGCCCATGTCCGTGGCCAGCGTCGGCTGGTAGCCCACGGCCGAGGGGATGCGGCCCAGAAGCGCCGACACTTCCGAACCCGCCTGGGTGAAGCGGAAGATGTTGTCGACGAAGAACAGAACGTCGGTGCCGGTCGCGTCGCGGAACTGCTCGGCCAGGGTCAGGCCGGTCAGCGCCACGCGCATCCGCGCCCCCGGAGGCTCGTTCATCTGGCCGTAGACCAGCGCCACCTGCGATTCCGCCAAGTTGTCCGGCTTGATGACGCCCGATTCCACCATCTCGTGATAGAGGTCGTTGCCTTCGCGGGTCCGCTCGCCGACGCCGGCGAACACCGAATAGCCCGAGTGAACCTTGGCGATGTTGTTGATCAGTTCCATGATCAGAACCGTCTTGCCCACGCCGGCGCCGCCGAACAGGCCGATCTTGCCGCCCTTGGAATAGGGGGCCAGCAGGTCGATGACCTTGATGCCCGTCACCAGGATCTCGGACGCGGTCGCCTGGGCGGCGAAGTCCGGGGCCGGCTGGTGGATGGCGCGCTTGTCCGTGGCGACCAGCGGCTCGCCTTCGTCCACCGGCTCGCCGACGACGTTCAGGATGCGGCCGAGCGTCACGTCGCCGACCGGAACCATGATCGGGCCGCCGGTGTCACGCACCGGCAGGCCGCGGACCAGACCTTCGGTCGCGTCCATGGCGATGGTGCGGACGGTGTTCTCGCCCAGGTGCTGGGCTACTTCCAGCACCAGGCGCTTGCCGTTGTTCTCGGTTTCCAGAGCGTTCAGAATCGCAGGAAGCTGGCCGTCGAACTGCACGTCGACGACGGCGCCGATCACCTGCGTGATTTTTCCATTGGCCTCTGCCATGTCTCTACCTCTACGTGTCAGAGCGCCTCTGCGCCCGAGATGATTTCAATCAGTTCCTTGGTGATCGCGGCCTGACGCGAACGGTTGTATTCCGTCGTCAGCCTGTCGATCATGTCGCCGGCGTTGCGCGTGGCGTTGTCCATGGCGGTCATCCGCGCGCCCTGTTCGGACGCGGCATTCTCCAGCAGCGCCGCAAAGACCTGCGTCGCGACCGAGCGCGGCAGAAGGTCGTTCAGGATCGCGCTTTCATCCGGCTCGTAATCGTAGAGCGCCGAGGCCGCGGCCTCGCCCTCCTCGACCACGGCGGGGATGATCTGCCTTGCGGTCGGAACCTGGCTGATCACCGTTTCGAAGCGGTTGTAGAACAGCGTCGCCACGTCGAACTCGCCGGCGTCGAAGCGGTCGAGGATCTCGTCCGCGATCTGGCGCGCGTTCTCGTAGCCGATGCGCTTGACCTCGCTCATGTCGACGTGATGGACGAAGAGGTCGCTGTATTCGCGCTTCAGCTGCTCGCGGCCCTTCTTGCCGACGGTCAGGATCGACACCTGCTTGCCCTGCGCCAGCAACTCTTGCAGGCGCTGGCGGGCGAGCTTGACGATGGACGAGTTGAACCCGCCCGCAAGCCCGCGCTCCGAGGTCATCACCACCAGCAGGTGGCGGCGGTCTTCGCCGGTCCCTGCCAGCAGCCGCGGCGCCATGTCCGAGCCCGCCGCCGCAGCGGTCAGCCCGGCCATCACCGAGGCCATCCGGTCGGCATAGGGACGCGCAGCCTCCGCCGCTTCCTGCGCGCGGCGCAGTTTCGCGGCGGCGACCATCTGCATCGCCTTGGTGATCTTGCGCGTGTTCTTGACGCTGCCGATCCGGTTCTTGAGATCCTTGAGGCTGGGCATCTATCCCTCCTCTCAGGCGTAGGTCTTGGCGTAGCCGTCCAGCGCTGCCTTGATCGCATCCTCAAGCTCGCCCGCCACCTTGCGGTCGTTCCTGGTCATGTCCTCAAGCAGATCGGCCTTCTGGTTGCGCAGATACTGGATCAGCCCCTGCTCCCATTTGGTCACGTCGCGGACCGGGATGCCGTCTAGGTAGCCCTTGGTGCCGGCATAGATGACGATGACGATCTCGGCATTGGTCAGCGGCGAATATTGCGGCTGCTTCATCAGCTCGGTCAGGCGCGCGCCGCGGTTCAGCAGCTTCTGCGTCGCCGCGTCAAGGTCCGAGCCGAACTGCGCGAAGGCCGCCATCTCGCGATACTGCGCCAGCTCCAGCTTGACCGGGCCTGCGACCGACTTCATCGCCTTGGTCTGGGCGGCCGAGCCCACGCGCGACACCGAAAGGCCGGTGTTCACGGCCGGGCGGATGCCCTGGAAGAACAGTTCGGTTTCCAGGAAGATCTGGCCGTCGGTGATCGAGATCACGTTGGTCGGGATATAGGCCGACACGTCGCCCGCCTGGGTCTCGATGATCGGCAGCGCGGTCAGCGAGCCGGCACCGTTGGCCTCGTTCAGCTTGGCCGAACGCTCCAGCAGGCGCGAGTGCAGGTAGAACACGTCGCCCGGATAGGCTTCGCGCCCCGGCGGACGGCGCAGCAGCAGCGACATCTGGCGATAGGCCACGGCCTGCTTGGACAGGTCGTCATAGATGATCAGCGCATCCATGCCGTTGTCGCGGAAATATTCGCCCATGGCGGTCGCCGAATAGGGCGCGAGATACTGCATCGGCGCCGGGTCCGAGGCGGTCGCGGCCACGACGGTGGTGTAGGCCATGGCGCCGGTCTCTTCCAGCTTCTTCACCAGCTGGGCCACGGTCGAGCGCTTCTGGCCGACGGCGACATAGATGCAGTGCAGGGTCTTCATGCCATCGGCCTCGCGGCCGTTGTAGTTCGCCTGGTTCAGGATGGTGTCCAGCGCGATGGCGGTCTTGCCGGTCTGGCGGTCGCCGATGATCAGCTCGCGCTGGCCGCGGCCGACCGGGATCATGGCGTCCACCGACTTCAGGCCGGTCGCCATCGGCTCGTGCACCGATTTGCGCGGCATGATGCCGGGAGCCTTGACGTCGGCGACGCGGCGCTCGGAGGCGTTCAGCGGGCCCTTGCCGTCGATCGGGTTGCCCAGCGCGTCCACGACGCGGCCCAGCAGTTCCTTGCCGGCGGGGACTTCCACGATGGCGCCGGTGCGCTTGACGGTGTCGCCTTCCTTGATGTCGCGGTCGTCGCCGAAGATCACGACGCCGACGTTGTCGGTTTCAAGGTTCAGCACCATGCCGCGGATGCCGCCGGGGAACTCGACCATCTCGCCGGCCTGAACCTTGTCCAGGCCATAGACGCGGGCGATGCCGTCACCGACGGACAGCACCTGCCCGACCTCGGCCACCTCGGCGTCCTGACCGAAATTCTTGATCTGATCCTTGAGGATGGCCGAGATTTCGGCTGCCTGGATTCCCATTATCCGACCTCTTTCATAGCATTCTGGAGGGAGGCGAGCTTCGAGCGGATCGAGCTGTCGATCATCTGCGAGCCCAGTTTGACGATCATGCCGCCGATGAGGCTTTCATCGACACGCGCGTTCAGTTTCACCTTCTTGCCCGATTTCGCGGCCAGCGTATCCGCAAGGCGGGCCTTCTGTTCGTCCGTCAGCGCCTGGGCGCTGACCACGTCGGCGGTGACTTCGCCCTTCGCATCGGCGATCAGGCTGCGCAGCTTGGCCAGCAGCTGCGGCAGCGCGAACAGCCGGCGGTTGCGGGCCATCAGGCGCAGCGTGTTGGCCAGTTCGGGCGAAAGCCCCATGCGGCCGGCAAGCGCGCCGATCGCAGTTTCCTGCTGCTGGCGGTCGTAGAGGGGCGAGAGGGTCAGATCGCGCAGATCCTGGCTGGCGTCATAGGCCGAGGCCAGATCGTCGATCTGGGCGGACAGGGCGTCGATGCCGCCCGAGTCCCTGACCAGATCGAACAGGGCCTGCGCGTAACGCCCGGCGATATCAGCGGAAATCGAAGCGGAATTGGCCACGGTCATCCTTCCGGTTAGCGCAAGCTCCGCAGGCGGGCCGGCGGGCGGGCCGGTCTGTCGCGGAGCGCGGGTCAAGGGCAGGCCCTGGCACAATACGGCTGGAGCCTTCCCGAAATCTGCGGCGTCTCTAGCAGGTGATTTTCCCTGCCGCAACCGCCTTGAACACGGAAAAATGAGCGTTTGCGGCCCTTGGCCGAGGACAGCCTGCGACCGATTGCGCAAACAGCCCGCCCCTCCGGCCGCTCGCGCGTGCGCAGAGCCGCGACGCGGTGCCGGCAGACGCGCGGCAGCCGGGGGGATTCGCCCGCCCGCCCGCTCAGCCCGAGCCCCGCGCCGTGCGCCCGGCGCCCTGCCCCGCCGGCCGCGGCCGGGCGATGCCTCCCAGCACGTCGAGCGGGCTGGGCACGCTGACGCGCCGCCCCGGCCCGACCGGGGCCTGCACCTGCTTGCTGAACTCGGTCAGCACCACGCCCGCGACCAGGACCTGGCTGATGCGCAGGCCGGCGCGTTCCCACATCTGCGCGCTCTTCAGCCAGAACCGCCGGTCCGAGGGCGGGATGTAGAGCGCGGCCCCCGTGCGCTCGGTCACGAAGCCGGCCTCGCGGGCCTGCACCTCCAGCTGCCCCGCGGTATAGCTGCGCCCGAAGCCGAAGGGCGTCGTCTCGGACCGCGCCCACAGCCCGGCGCGGTTCGGCACCATCACCAGCAGCCGCCCGCCCGGACCCAGCACGCGCCAGGCCTCGTCCAGCAGGACGAAGGGATGGTCCGCCGTCTCCAGCGCATGCAGCAGCACCAGCCGGTCCACGCTGCCGGTATCCAGCGGCCAGGCCGTCTCCTCGCACAGGACCGAGCAATTGGGCAGTCCGGCCGGCCAGGCCATCACCCCCTGCGGCCCCGGCATCAGCGAGACGACCCGCCGCGCCCGCCCCAGCCAGGGCCGAAGCAGCGGCGCGGCAAAGCCATAGCCGGCCACGGTCATGCCCTGCACCTGCTCGGTCGGCCACAGCCCGGTCAGCCGGTCGCGCAGCACCCGCTGCACCACCCGGCCCAGGGGGCGGTTGTAATAGAATTTCCGCAGCTCATAGACGTCGTGATGCATTGCGCCTCCCGCCTCGCGAGGCCAGACTGCGGCAAAGAGAGGAGTTTGCCAATGCCGCTGGAACTGGTCCCCGTCCGCTGCCTGACCGACAACTATGCCTGGCTCTTGCATGGCAACGGCCGGACCGCGCTGGTCGATGCGCCCGAGGCCGCGCCCATCCTGGCGGAACTGGCGGCGCGCGGCTGGTCGCTGGACCAGATCGCGCTGACCCACCACCATGCCGACCACATCCAGGCGGTGCCCGAACTGGTCGCGCAGACCGGCGCCGCGGTGATCGGCAATGCCGAGGATGCCGCCCGGCTGCCGCCGCTGGACCAGGCCGTGCGGCCCGGCGAACGCTTCGCGCTTTGCGGCGAGGAGGCCGAGGTGATCGACGTCTCGGGCCATACCGTCGGCCATGTCGCCTTCCACCTGCCCGGCTCGGCCATGGTCTTTACCGCCGACAGCCTGATGGCGCTCGGCTGCGGCCGGCTGTTCGAGGGCGATGCCGCGATGATGTGGGCCAGCCTCTCGCGCCTGAACGCCCTGCCGGCGGAAACGCTGGTCTGCTCGGGACATGACTATTGCCGCGGCAACGGCGCCTTCGCCCTGTCGGTCGATCCCGGCAATGCGGCGCTGCGCGAAAGGCTGGCCGAAACTGCGGCCGGCGCCCGGCCCTGCGCCCCCTCGACCCTGGCCGAGGAACGGGCGACCAACCCCTTCCTGCGGGTCGCGGAACTGGCGGATTCCCTTGGCCTTGCCGGCGCACCAGAGGCCACGGTCTTTGCCGAGCTGCGCGCCAGGAAGGATCGGTTCTGAGGTGTTTTCGCAACGCAGCAAGGACAAAGGGCCGGAACCGGCCCCCTGTCCCGCCATGGCGTTCGCCCAGGGCGACATGCTTGAAATTCGGCCAGGGGAACATCACATCTGCCTCAACCACGGGAAATTCGGCAGGGGCGGACGCAAATACCGCTTGAACTGCGCCGCAATCCACCAAATCTTAACTGTATCGTGACAGTCTGGTCAGGTGGACCGCTAAATCTGGCGGCCCATACCGCCAGCCGACTGACAGGAGCTTGAAGTGCCGTCCTTTTCGACCTCGCTGGAACAGGCCATCCATGCCGCGCTTGCGCTGGCCAACGAACATCGCCATGAGCTTGCCACGCTTGAACACCTCCTGCTCGCGCTGACGGAAGAACCCGATGCCGTGAAGGTGATGCGGGCATGCAATGTCGATCTGGACGAGTTGCGCCGCATGCTGGTCGAGTTCATTGAGGACGACCTTTCGACCCTCATCACCGATGTCGAGGGTTCCGAGGCCGTCCCCACCGCCGCCTTCCAGCGCGTGATCCAGCGCGCCGCGATCCATGTGCAAAGCTCGGGCCGGACCGAGGTGACGGGGGCGAACGTCCTTGTCGCCATCTTCGCCGAGCGCGAATCCAACGCCGCCTTCTTCCTGCAAGAGCTGGACATGACGCGCTACGACGCGGTGAATTTCATCGCCCATGGCGTCGCCAAGAACCCCTCCTTCTCGGAAAACCGCCCGGTCCAGGGCGCCGAGCAGCAGGCCGAGCAGGCCCAGGCCGAAACCGCCCAGCCCAAGGACGAATCGGCGCTGGCGAAATATTGCGTCGACCTGAACAAGAAGGCCGCCAAGGGCGACGTCGATCCGCTGATCGGCCGCGCCGACGAGGTCGAGCGCTGCATCCAGGTGCTGTGCCGGCGTCGCAAGAACAACCCGCTGCTGGTCGGCGATCCCGGCGTCGGCAAGACCGCCATCGCCGAGGGGCTGGCGCTCAAGATCACCCGCGGCGAGACGCCGGACGTGCTGGCCGGCTCGACCATCTTCTCGCTCGACATGGGGGCGCTGCTGGCTGGCACCCGCTATCGCGGCGATTTCGAGGAACGGCTGAAGGCCGTCGTCAAGGAACTCGAGGACCATCCCGACGCCATCCTCTTCATCGACGAGATCCATACGGTGATCGGCGCCGGCGCCACCTCGGGCGGCGCCATGGACGCCTCGAACCTGCTCAAGCCGGCGCTGGCCGGCGGCAAGCTGCGCTGCATGGGCTCGACCACCTACAAGGAGTTCCGCCAGCATTTCGAAAAGGACCGCGCGCTGTCGCGCCGCTTCCAGAAGATCGACGTGAACGAGCCGACCGTGCCCGACACGATCAAGATCCTGATGGGGCTGAAGCCCAGCTTCGAAAAGCACCACGACCTGCGCTATACCAATGACGCGATCAAGATGGCGGTCGAGCTTTCGGCGCGCTACATCCACGACCGCAAGCTGCCCGACAAGGCCATCGACGTGATCGACGAGGCCGGCGCGGCGCAGCACCTGGTCGCGGAAAGCAAGCGCCGCAAGACCATCGGCCCCAAGGAGATCGAGGCGGTGGTGGCCAAGATCGCCCGCATCCCGCCCAAAAGCGTCTCCAAGGACGATGCGGCGGTGCTGAAGGATCTGGACGCGACGCTCAAGCGGCTGGTCTTCGGCCAGGACGCGGCGATCGAGGCGCTGTCCTCGGCGATCAAGCTGGCGCGGGCGGGCCTGCGCGAACCCGAAAAGCCGATCGGCAACTATCTCTTCGCCGGCCCCACCGGCGTCGGCAAGACCGAGGTGGCCAAGCAGCTCGCCTCGACGTTGGGGGTGGAGCTACTGCGCTTCGACATGTCGGAATACATGGAAAAGCACGCGGTCAGCCGGCTGATCGGCGCACCTCCGGGCTATGTCGGCTTCGACCAGGGCGGGCTTCTGACCGACGGGGTGGACCAGCATCCGCATTGCGTGCTGCTGCTCGACGAGATCGAAAAGGCGCACCCGGATGTCTACAACATCCTGCTGCAGGTCATGGACCACGGCAAGCTCACCGACCATAACGGCCGGCAGGTGGATTTCCGCAACGTGATCCTGATCATGACCTCGAATGCGGGCGCGGCGGACCAGGCCAAGGCCGCCTTCGGCTTCGGCCGCGAACGCCGCGAGGGCGAGGATACCGCCGCCATCGAGCGCACCTTCACGCCCGAGTTCCGCAACCGGCTGGATGCGGTCATCAGCTTCGCGCCGCTCTCGCGCGAGGTGATCGTGCAGGTGGTCGAGAAATTCGTCCTCCAGCTCGAGGCCCAGCTGATCGACCGCGGCGTCCATATCGAACTGAGCCCCGAGGCCGCCGACTGGCTGGCCGAACGCGGCTATGACGAAAAGATGGGCGCGCGCCCCCTGGGCCGGGTGATCCAGGAATCGATCAAGAAGCCCCTGGCCGAGGAACTGCTGTTCGGCCGCCTGACCAAGGGCGGCGTGGTCCGGGTGCGGATCGAGGACGACAAGCCCGTCTTCGACATCACCGGCCCCGAGACGCCCAGGATCAGCAACTCCAAGCCGCCGCTGCTGACGGCGGACTGATCGCCGATCCCGGAAAGACAAAGGCGGCGCACCCCTCGCGCCGCCTTTCCTCTGCGTCGCAAGTCCTCTGCGTCGCAGGGGCCGCCCGGCTTTTCTTCCGTGTGGAAATATCCCGGGGGTCCGGGGGCAGCGCCCCCGGCGTGGCCGCGCCGTTCGGCCGCACCCTATCCTCCGCCAGGCCCGATCCCAACCGCCCCGGCCTTCTACCCCTTGGCCCTGCCTTCCTTGATCTTCGCCGCCAGCTCCTTGGCGATGGCGAAGCTGCCCTTGATGCGCTCGGCGTCGGTCGGCCAGTCGCGCAGGACGACGATGCGGTTATCCGTCACCCTGGCCTGGCCGCGCTGGTCGTGGATGAACTCGACCAGCCCGGCCGGGTTCGGGAACTTGTCGCCGTGGAACTGGATGGTCGCGCCCTTGGGCCCCGCATCCAGCCGGGCGATATTCGCCCGCTTGGCCATGGCCTTGATGCGGATGACCAGCAAAAGCGTGTTCACCTCGCGCGGCAAGGGGCCGAAACGGTCGATCAGCTCGGCCGCGAAACCCTCCAGCTCGACCTTGCTGGTCAGCTCGGCCAGGCGGCGATAAAGCCCCAGCCGAACGTCCAGGTCGGGCACATAGCTTTCCGGGATCGTCACCGGCACGCCCAGGTTCAGCTGCGGCGCCCATTCGTCCTCGGGCGTGCCCTCGATCTCGCCGGATTTCAGCTTGGCGATGGTCTCCTCCAGCATCTGCTGGTAAAGCTCGAAGCCGACCTCCTTGATATGGCCCGACTGCTCCTCGCCCAGAAGGTTGCCGGCACCGCGCAGGTCCAGGTCCTGCGAGGCCAGGTTGAAGCCGGCGCCCAGGCTGTCGATGGCGCCCAGGAATTTCAGCCGCCGCATCGCCTGCGGGGTCAAGGGCACCCGCGGCTTGGTGGTCAGGTAGCAATAGGCCCGCGTCTTGGAGCGCCCGACCCGGCCGCGGATCTGGTAAAGCTGCGCCAGGCCGAACATGTCGGCGCGCCAGACCACCATGGTGTTCGCGGTCGGGATGTCCAGCCCCGATTCGACGATGCTGGTCGCCAGCAGCACATCGGCGCCGCGGTCGTAGAAGGCATTCATCCGCTGGTCCAGGTCGCCCGCCGCCAGCTGGCCATGGGCGACGATGGTGCTGGCTTCCGGCACATGCTCGCGCAGCCATTCCTCGACCTCGGGCAGGTCGGCCAGCCGCGGCACGACGAAGAAGCTCTGCCCGCCGCGATATTTCTCGCGCAGCAGCGCCTCGCGGATGGTCACGCCGTCGAACTCGGACACATAGGTGCGGATCGCCAGGCGGTCCACCGGCGGCGTGCCGATGATCGACAGATCCCGCACCCCGGTCAGCGACAGCTGCAAGGTGCGCGGGATCGGCGTCGCGGTCAGGGTCAGGACGTGGATGTCGCTGCGCAGCTCCTTCAGCCGCTCCTTGTGCCCGACGCCGAAATGCTGCTCCTCGTCGACGATCAGCAGGCCCAGGTTCTTGAAGCGCACCTGTTTCGCCAGCACGGCATGGGTGCCGACGACGATGTCCACCGTGCCCTCGGCCAGGCCCTTGCGGGTCTCGGCCGCATCCTTGGCGGACACGAAGCGCGACAGCGGCCGGACGTTGATCGCCGTGCCGCGGAAGCGCTCGGCAAAGGTGCGGAAGTGCTGGCGCGCCAGCAGCGTGGTCGGCGCGACCACGGCGACCTGCCGGCCCTGCGAGGCGGCGATGAAGGCCGCGCGCATGGCGACCTCGGTCTTGCCGAAGCCCACGTCGCCCACGACCAGCCTGTCCATGGGCCGGCCGGCGGCCAGATCCTCGGCCACGTCGGCGATGGCGGCGGCCTGGTCCTCGGTCTCGGCATAGGGGAAGCGGGCGGCGAAGCTTTCGATCTCGTGATGCTCGGGCTCCAGCACCGGGGCGGGCCGCAGCAGGCGTTCGGCCGCGACGCGCATCAGCCGGTCGGCGATCAGCTTGATGCGTTCCTTGAGGCGCGCTTTCCGCGCCTGCCAGGCGCCGCCGCCCAGCTTGTCGAGCAGCCCCTCCTCGTGCCCGTAGCGGCTCAGCAGCTCGATATTCTCGACCGGCAGGTAAAGCCGGTCGCCGCCGGCATATTCCAGCGCCACACAATCATGCGGCACGCCAAGCGCCTGGACGGTCTCCAGCCCGGTGTAGCGGCCGATGCCGTGTTCGACATGCACGACCAGGTCGCCGGGGCTTAGCGTCGTGGTGTCGCGCAGGAAATTCTCGGCCTTGCGGCGGCGCTTGGCGCCCCGGATCAGCCGGTCGCCCAGCACGTCCTGTTCCGAGATCACCGCCAGCGCCCCGGTGGCCGCGCCGTCCGAGGTAAAGCCCTCCTCCAGCGGCCAGACCGCCAGGCCAAGCGCACCGGGCTGGTCGGGCAGCTCGCGCAGGTCGGCGATGGGCTGGGCGCCCTTGATGCCCTCATCGGCGATCAGCCCGGCCAGGCGTTCGCGCGCCCCTTCCGAGAAACTGGCGATCACCACCCGGCGCGAGGCTTGAAGGTTTCGAATATGATCGGAAAGAGCCTTGAAAAGATTTCCCTTCTCGGCCTGGCGCTCGGGGGCGAAATTGCGCCCGACGCGGCCGCCGGCATCCAGCACGCCCGGACCCGGCGGCTGCGGCAGAACCGAAAGGCGCAGCACCCGATGCGCGGCCAGCCAGCGCGCCCATTCGGCCTCGTCCGGGAACATGCCGGAGGGCGGCACGGGGCGATAGACCGTGTCGGCGCCGCCCTTGCGGGCCAGCGCCTCGCGCCGCGCCGCGAACTGCTCGGTGATCGTGTGCCAGCGCGCGTCGCGCACCTGCTCTAGATGGTCGTCCGCCACCACCGAGGCGCCGGGCAGATAGTCGAACAGGCTTTCCAGCCGGGCATGGAACCAGGGCAGCCAATGCTCCATGCCCGCCATCTTGCGGCCGGCGCTGATGCCCTCGTAAAGCGGATCGTTGGCGCCGCCGCCATATTCGGCGCGGTAGTTCTGGCGAAAGCGGGTGATGGCGGCTTCGTCCAGGATCACCTCGGACATGGGCGCAAGCTCGACACGGTCGAGCTTTTCTATGGAACGCTGTGTTTCTGCATCGAATCTGCGCGCGCCGTCCAGGACGTCGCCGAACATGTCCAGCCGGATCGGCCCGGATTCGCCGGGCGGGAAGATGTCGATGATGCCGCCGCGGACGGCGAAATCGCCCGGCTCGGTCACGGTCGGGGCCTGCGAGAATCCCATGCGGGCCAGGAAGGCGCGCAAGGCGCCTTCGTCCATGCGGTCGCCCACCGCGGCCGAGAAGCCGGCATCGCGCAGCACCTCGCGCGCGGGCACGCGCTGCATGGCGGCCGAAAGCGTGGTCAGCACCACGAACGGCCCCTTCAGCGCGCCATGCGCCAGCGCCGTCAGCACCGCCATGCGCGCGGCCATCACCCCTGGCGCGGGCGAGACGCGGTCATAGGGCGTGGTGTCCCAGGCCGGGAACTCCAGCACCGCGGCCGAGGGCGCAAAGAAGCCCAGCGCCGCCCGCATCGCGGCCATGCGCCGGTCGTCGCGGGCGATGTGGATGACGGGATTGCCGCGGGCCAGTTCGCGCGCGACCAGCGCGGCGTCCATGCCTTCGGGTGCGCCGGACAGGGTCAGGTGTTCGGGAAGCGATGCCATGCGCCCCGAGGTAAAGCCGGCATCGGCGAAGTCAAGAGCGGTTCAGAAGCCGAAGGGATGCACGATCATCCAGAGCGCGCCGTAAAAGGCGGTCAGCGCCACCACAAGGACCGACATGGCCAGGATCACCATCCGGTGCCGGCGCATCAGCCGCGCGGCCTCGGCCCCGGCCTCGTTGACCGGCTGGCCCACCTCGGCGCGGGCCAGCACCGCGCGCAGGCACCGCGCCAGCCGCAGCTCCAGCCCGAAAAGCAGGGCGAAGGGCAGGACCAGCAGCACCAGCGCCTGCGCCATCTCCAGCCCGTAGCCAAAGCCCAGGATGGCCAGCGTAGTCAACAGGAACGAGCCCAGCCCCAGCAGGATCGCGCCCTCGCGCCGGTCGATGCGCCAGCGCGGCAGGGTCAGCGACAGCCAGTCGAGCAGCGCCAGGGCGGCCGGATCGTCCCTGGGGCCCGGCTCGGCGCCGACGGCCCCGGAAATCACGTCCGAGGGCACGCCCAGGATGCGGCGCCCCGCCATGGTCCAGGCCAGAGTCAGGATCACCCAGAACCAGATCGAGCCGAAGGACCGGCTGTCCAGCAGGGCGAGGATTCCCTCGGGTCGGGGCACGTCTTCTCCTTGCAGCGGTTGCGCAGGGCAAACTAACCGGGCCTGGGGCAAAGGAAAACCTCGATTTTCGCCGCCGGGCGGCAAGGGGTTGCGCGGCGCGGGGCATGGGTGCAGGTTCGGGCCAGATCCTTGCAAGCCACAGGCCCCGCCCATGTCCCCGACCCCGATCACCGCCCCCTTCCCCGCCAGCCGCCTGCGCCGGCTGCGCCGCACGCCCGCGCTGCGCGCGATGGTGACGGAAACGACCCTGACCCCCGCCAACCTGATCTGGCCGATCTTCGTGACCGAGATCGCCGGCGGCGAGGGCGAGATCCCCTCGATGCCGGGCGTCGAGCGGCTGACGCTGGACGGCGCCAAGCGCGCGGCGGAAACCGCGATGCGGCTGGGCATCCCGGCAATCTGCATCTTTCCCCACTCCGACCCGGAGCTGAAGACCGAAAGCTGCGAGCGCGCCTGGGATCCCGACAACATCGGCAACCGCGCCATCCGCGCCATCAAGGAGGTCGCGCCCGAGCTGGCGGTGATGACCGACATCGCGCTGGACCCCTATAACGCCAACGGCCATGACGGGCTGGTGCGCGACGGGGTGATCCTGAATGACGAGACGGTCGAGGCGCTTGGCCGCATGGCGCTGGTCCAGGCCGAGGCGGGGGCGGACATCCTGGGCCCCTCGGACATGATGGACGGGAGGATCGGCGCGCTGCGCGGACTGCTGGAGCAAAACGGCCACAAGGACGTGGCGATCCTGTCCTATGCGGCGAAATTCGCCAGCGGCTTCTATGGCCCGTTCCGCGACGCGGTGGGCGCCTCGGGGCGGCTGGTGGGCGACAAGAAGACCTATCAGGTGAACCCCGCCAACCGCGAAGAGGCGATGCGCTGCGTCGCCCGCGACCTGGCCGAGGGCGCCGACATGGTCATGGTCAAGCCGGGCATGCCCTATCTGGACATCTGCCGCATGGTCCGCGACCAGTTCGCGGCGCCGACCTTTGCCTATCAGGTCAGCGGCGAATATGCGATGATCGAGGGCGCGATCCGCAACGGCTGGCTGTCGCGCGAGGTGGTGGTGGAAAGCCTGCTGGCCTTTCGCCGCGCCGGCTGCGACGGCATCCTGACCTATTACGCGCCGCAGGTGGCCGAAAGGCTGGCGTGAGGGCGCGCGCCCGTCTATCATCACGGCCTTGACAGGCGGGGCAACCGCCGAACAGGGAACGAGGGCTAGGATGATGTATTCCAACGGGATGAGCCGGCGCCTGCTGCTGCTGGGCGGCGCGGCGCTGGGGCTGGCGGGCTGTTCGAACGCGATCGGGCAGGATGCGCCCTCGCGGCTGGACGCGCGCGTCGATGCGACGCGGGACTTCCTGCTGCGCAGCTATCCCAATGTCGCGCCCATGGTGCAGAACGCCAAGGGCGTGCTCTACATGCCGCTGATGACCGAGGCGGGCTTCGGCGTCGGCGGCGCCTATGGCCAGGGCGCGCTGCGCATCAACGACGTGACGGTGGATTACTATTCGGCGGCGCAGGCCAGCGTCGGCTTCCAGATCGGCGCGCAGCAATATGCCCATGTGCTGATCTTCCAGACCGATGCCGCGCTGGCCGATTTCCGCCGCGCGCCGGGCTGGGTGGCCGAGGCCGGGGCCTATTACGCGCTGCCCGCCGGGGGCGTCTCGATGGGCACCGACACCATCACCGCGCAGCAGCCGGTGGTGGCGATGATCTTCGGCCAGTCGGGTCTGATGGCCGGCGCCTCGATCGCCGGGACGAAATACAGCCGCGTCATCCCCTCGACCTTCTGAGGGGAAACGCCAAGGCCGGACGCCCTGCCCGGCCCAGCCTTTCAGCTGCCGTGGATGATGCGGACGTAGTTGCGCGTCTCGCGATAGGGCGGCACGCCGCCGTATTTCGCCACCGCCGCCGGCCCGGCGTTATAGGCCGCCAGCGCCAGCCGCCAGCTGCCGAAGGTGTTGTACATCATGCGCAGGTAGCGCGCGCCGCCTTCCAGGTTCTGCATCGGGTCGTTGGGATCGACGCCCAGCTTGGCCGCCGTGCCCGGCATCAGCTGCGCCAGCCCCTGCGCCCCCTTGTGCGAGCGGGCCGAGGGGTTCCAGCCCGATTCCTGCTGCACCAAGCGCAGGAACAGATCCTCGGGGATGCCGTGCTTGCGCGCGACGGCGCGGGCATGGGGCAGATACTGGCTGCGCCGGTTGCCGCGATAGGCGGGGATGGCGGTGGGAATGTCCAGCTCCACCACGCTCTTGGTCGAGGTGCCGCCGGGACGCAGCCGGGCCGATTGCTGGTATTGCGCGGCCAGGCGCGAATCCATCAGCCGGGTCTGGCGCTCGAACTGGGCCAGCCGCGACTTGCCGCTTTTCGCCTGCAGCCGCAGCCCGTCTGCCGTGGCGGGGGCAGCCAGCCCGGCCGAAAGCGCCAGGGCCATCACGGCCCGGCCCAGCTGGCGCATCATCGCCCGATCGCGTGAAAGCATCCTTGGTCCCTCATGCATGGCGTCTTCTTTTTTGCCGGCACTATAGCGCAAAGCGGGCCGCGCGCCGCAAGAGGATTTTGCCGCGGGTCGGGCGGCACCGCCATCGGCGAATTTCCGCCTATGGCAGCCGGTGCCATTCCGCTTGCCCCCCCGCCCCCCCACGCGCTACACCCCCGCGGGAACGAAGCCAACGAAAGGGACCGCAGCATGGCTGGCAGCGTGAACAAGGTGATCCTGGTCGGCAACCTGGGCCAAGACCCGGAGATCCGCAGCTTTCCCAGCGGCGGCAAGGTCGCCAACCTGCGTATCGCGACCTCGGAGACCTGGAAGGACCGCAACACCGGCGAGCGCAAGGAGCGCACGGAATGGCACACGGTCGCCATCTATTCCGAGCCCCTGGTCCGCGTGGCCGAGCAATACCTGAAAAAAGGCTCCAAGGTCTATGTCGAGGGCCAGCTGGAGACCCGCAAATGGCAGGACCAGAGCGGCAACGACCGCTATTCGACCGAAGTGGCGCTGCGCCCCTTCCGCAGCGAGCTGCACATGCTCGACAGCCGCGGCGGCGGTGCGGCGGGCGGCGGCCGCGATGACGGCTATGGCGGCGGCGGTTACGGGGGCGGCGGCTATGGCGGCGGCGGCTCGTCGGGCGGCAGCTCCTCGGGCGGCAGTTCCTCAGGCGGCGGGCAGTCGCAGAACCGTCCCGATTTCGACGACGACATCCCGTTCTGATCCCCGAATCCTGGGCCCGCGAACCTGGCCCCACGAATCCCGGTCCCGGCCCCTCGCGGCCGGGATCTTGCGTTCAGAACCGGCTCAGCAGGTCCGAGCGGAACGAGGCGTCCAGCCGCCGCATGTAGCTTTCGGCGCAGCACATGTGGTCGTGCATGATGCGGGCGGCGGCATCACCGTCCTCGGCGCGAAAGGAGGCCAGCAATTGCCGGTGGCTTTCGATATTCGCCTCGCCGAAGATCTCGTGCTCGCGCATGCTTTCGCTGCGATAGCTGACCAGATCGCGCAGCATGCTGTTCAGAAAGCGGCACATGAAGACCAGGATCACGTTGTCCGAGGCCTCGCAGAGGATGTCGTGGAACTCGGTCTCGGCCCGGCGCACCACGGCGCGGTCCTGGGCCGCGTTCGCCTCTTCGCAGATGCGGATGTTTTCCTCGAGCCGGCGGAAATGCGCGGGCGTCAGCTTGCCGATGACGTTGCGCGCCAGGCTGACCTCCAGCGACTGGCGCAGTTCGTAGACCTGGGCGAAGTCGATCTTCTGGAAATGCAGGTATTGCCGCAGCTGCTGGGTGACGATGTCGATCGAGGCCGGCTGGATCTCGGGCCCGCCGTTCGGACCCGAGAGCATGCGCACCAGCCCCTCGACCTCCAGCGCCTTCAGCGCCTCGCGGATGGTGCCTTTCGAGCAGCCGTAATGCTCCATCAGCGCGCGCTCATGCGGCAATCGGTCGCCGGGGTGCATGCCGTCGCGGGCGATGCGGCGACGGATGTCCTCGGCCACCTGGTCCGACAGCTTGATGCGGGTAAGCCTGCGTTCCTTGCCTGCCGGCGCGTCCTGATCCATGCGGTCCTTCAATCCTGCCAGGTTGTCCCCAGGTCCAGCGGATATATGGGCCGGGCGAGTTTTTTGAAAGCAAACAGATCGTAATCCGAGGCGGTTACGCCCGAGCTGGCGCATTCCACCACCGCCTTGGCCAGCGGCTCGAAGACCGGGCGGCAATACATGCGCGATTTCAGGTGCAGGAACCGCGCCTTGGCGGCGTCGAGGCCGAGGCAGGAAAAGCAGCCCAGGTCCAGCGGCTCGTGCGGTTCCTCGCAGATCACGATGCGCGCGGCGCCGGTGTCGAAGGCGGCGGCGCGGCCCATCGACAGCTCCTGCCCGTGATAGATCGGGCCGGCGACGCGATAGCGCCCGTCCGACAGCGCCGTGACCCGGCCCGACAGCCGCAGGGGCGGGCGCGGCGCGGGCAGGCCCTCGGCCGGGGTCTTGTTGCCCAGCCGGATCTCGACCTCGGCTCCCTCGCCTGCGGCGAAAAGCTGCGCCACGGTCTCGGGATCGGCGACGGGACCGACCAGGATGCCCTGCTGCCCGGCGGCCAGCAGTTCCTCCAGCACGTCCATCACGTCGCAGCTGCCGCCCGACATGCAATTGTCGCCATGGTCCAGCAGCAGCACCGGGGCCGAGCCATCGGCCAGCGCGGCGGCGCGGGCGATGGATTGCGCCAGGGGTTCCTCGGCATAGACATATTCGGCGCGCCGGTGCCATGCCTCGCGGCCAAGCTCCTGCGCGACCGCGCGCGCAAGCTCGGGCGTGTCGGCGACGGTGACGATGGACAGGCCGGTCTCGGCCAGGTCGGCGATGGGAAAGCCGCCAAAGACCGTCACCGCCTGCACGCCCGGCCGCGCCTCGGCCTGCCGCGCCAGCGCGATCAGGTCGGTCATGGCGCAGTCGGTCGTCGTGTTCATGCACAGCGTCGCCGCCAGCATCGGCGGGTGGCACAGCGCCATTGCCGGGCGCGGGGCGCCGGAAAGCAGCGGTTCGAACAGGCGCACGACATGTTCGCCGGTCTCGACCATGTCCACATGCGGATAGGTCTTGAAGCCGGCGATCACGTCGCAATGGTCCAGCGTGGCTTGGGTGATATTGCCATGCAGGTCCAGCGCCACGCCGATGGGCACGCCCGGCGCGGCGGCGCGGATGCGGCGCAGCAGTTCGCCCTCGCCGTCGTCATGGCTGCGCGTGACCATGGCGCCGTGCAGGTCCAGCAGGATGCCGTCGCAGCCTTTTCCGACCGCCGCCAGGATCGCCTGCGCCATGGCCTCGAAGGCATCGTCCTCGACGGGCCCCGAGGGCATGGCATGGGCGATCAGCGGCACCTCGACCTCGGCGCCGATGCGGCGGGCGAAGGCGTAAAAGGCGCCGATGGCGGCGGGATAGGTCTCGGCCGCGGCCAGCGCGTCCTCGCCCCATTTCGGGGCAAAGGCGGCCAGCGGGGTCTTGAGCGGCGAGAAGGTGTTGGTCTCGTGGTTCAGCCGGGCCAGGACAAGGCGGGTCATGCGGCGGCCCCCTTGCGGGTCTCGGCCATGCGGCGGTCATAGTCCAGCACCGCCTCCAGCAACACCTGCGCGCCGGCGGCGCATTCCGCGGGTTCGGCCGATTCGGCGGGGTTGTGGCTCAGCCCGTCCTTGCAGGGCACGAAGATCATCGTCGTCGGCGCCTTGGCCGCGGTATGGGCGGCGTCATGGCCGGCGCCCGAGACGATGTCACGCGTGGAATAGCCCGCCGCCTGCGCCCCCGCCCTGACCGAGGCGATGCATTCGGCGTCGAACACCACCGGCGCGGTGCGCGAGATCTGCTCCAGCCGGCTTTCCAGCCCGACCGCCCCGGCGGCATCCTGCACCAGTGCCTCGACCTCGGCCTGCATCCGGTCCAGCACCGCGTCCGAGGGGTGGCGCAGGTCGATGGTGGCGCGCACCTCGCCGGGGATGACGTTGTGCGAATTGGGGCTGATCTCCAGGAAGCCGATGGTGCCCACCGCGTCCTGATGCGCCTTGGCGATGCGGTCGATGCCCTCGATCACCCGCGCCATGCCCAGAAGCGCGTTGCGGCGCATGCCCATGGGGGTCGAGCCGGTATGCGCCGCCGTGCCGGTCAGGGTCAGTTCGAACCAGCGCATGCCCTGGATGCCCTGCACCACGCCGATCTGGATGCCCTCGGCCTCCAGGATCGGGCCCTGCTCGATATGCAGCTCGAACATGGCGCCGAAGCGGACGGCGCCGGCCTTGGCCTCGCCGCGATAGCCGATGCGGTCCAGGCTGGCGCCGAAGGTGTCGCCGCGGGCGTCCGCCCGCCCGTCGCCGTATTCGCGGCTATAGACCCCGGCCCAGATCCCCGAGCCGAGCATGGCCGGCGAAAAGCGCGAGCCCTCCTCGTTGGTCCAGTTGACCAGCATCAGCGGCGCCTCGGTCTGGTAGCCGGCTGCGTCGAGCGTGCGCAGCACCTCGAGCCCCGCCAGCACCCCCAGCACGCCGTCGAACTTGCCGCCGGTCGGCTGGGTGTCCAGGTGGCTGCCCATGGCGATGGCGGGCAGGTCCGCACGGGTGCCGGGGCGGGTGGCGAACATGTTGCCGGCCTCGTCCACGGTCATGCTCAGCCCCAGCGCGTCGCATTGCGCCCCAAGCCAGTCTCGCACGCGGCGGTCGTCCTCGGACAGCGTCAGCCGGGCGATGCCGCCGTCGGGCGTGGCGCCGATGCGCGCCGTCTCCATCAGGCTGTCCCACAGCCTTTCGGCGTCGATCGTCAGGTTGGACATGGTGGTTTCCTTCATGCCTTCACGCCCAGATAGCGGTCGATGGTATCGGGGTCGCTGCGGAACTGCTCGGCGCTGGCGCAATGCACGATGCGGCCCAGTTCCAGGATGTAATGCCGGTCGGCCAGCTGGCTGCACACGGCCAAGTTCTGCTCGACCAGCAGGATCGGCACGCCGGCCTCGCGGATCAGCCGGATCTGGGCCACGATCTCCTCGACGATGATCGGGGCCAGCCCCTCGACCGGCTCGTCGAGCATCAGCACCTTGGGGCCGTTCAGCAGCGCGCGGGCGATGGACAGCATCTGCTGCTCGCCCCCCGAAAGCTGGCCGCCGCCGTTCTTCCTGCGCTCTTCCAGCCGCGGAAAGATGCGGTAGATGTCGCCAAGCGACCAGGGCGAGCCGCGGCGCACGGCGATGCGCAGGTTCTCCTCGACGCTGAGCAGTTGGAAGATGCCGCGGTCCTCGGGCACCAGCGACAGCCCGGCCGCGGCGATGCGGTGCGCGGGCTGGCCGGTCACGTCGCGGCCCGCCAGTTCCACCCGGCCCTGCCGCGGCGCGATCAGCCCCACGGCGGTCTTCAGCGTCGTGCTTTTGCCGGCGCCGTTGCGGCCCAGCAGGGTGACGATCTCGCCCGGCCCGACCTCCAGCGTAACGCCTTGCAGGATGTGGCTCTTGCCGTAATAGCTGTGCAGACCGGTCAGTCGCAGCGCGGCGCTCATGCGATGTCCCCCGTGATCATGTTGCCCAGATAGGCGCGCTGCACCTCGGGGTCGTCGCGGACCTGGGCGGGCGGCCCCTCGACCAGCTTGCGGCCCAGCCGCATCACCGTGACCATGTCCGAGATGTTCATGACGATGCCCATGTTATGCTCGATGAACAGCACGGTATGGTCACGGCCCAGGTCGCGGATCAGCTGCTTCATCGCCTCGATGTCGTCGATTCCCATGCCGGATGTCGGCTCGTCCAGCAGGATGACGCGCGGCCGCGCCGCCATGGCCATGCCGACCTCCAGCCGGCGCTGCTGGCCATGCGACAGCTCGCCCGCCAGCCGGTTCGACACGGGGGCAAGCGCCAGCCGCTCGATCACCTCGTCGGCGATGGCCAGCGCCTCGGCATTGGCTTCCGCCCGCCGCCAGGGCGCCAGCGCCTGCCAGGGCGTGCGGCCCTGGGCGGCCAGGCGCAGGTTCTCGCGCAGGGCCAGGTTCGGGAACAGGCTTGTGACCTGGAACGAGCGCGCGATCCCCAGCCGCACCCGGTCGTCGTCCGAGGTGTCGGTGATGTCGCGCCCGTCCAGCTCGATCCGGCCCGAGGATGCCCGCACCCGCCCGGTCAGCGCATGGAACAGCGTGGTCTTGCCGGCGCCGTTCGGCCCGATGATCGAATGGACCGAGTTGCGGCGGATCTGCAGGTCGACCTCGGCCAGCGCGTGGAAATTGCCGTATTTGACGCCCAGGCCGCGGGTCTGCAATGCGATGTCGGTCATCTCAATGCTCCTCGGCCGGGGTTTCGGGCGCGCGCTCGCGGCGGAAGACCAGGTCGTAGCCGCGCTCGACCAGACCCCAGAGCCCGCGTTGCAGGAACAGCGCCACCGTCACAAGCACCAGGCCCAAGAGCAGCAGCCAGCGCGGCCAGACGGTCGAGAGCGCATCGGCCAAGAGCAGGTAGAACCCCGCCCCCAGCACCGAGCCGAACAGGCTGGAGCTGCCGCCGATGATGGTCATGATCAGGATCAGCTCGCTGGTGTGGTATTCGATGTTCGACAAGGGCGCGACGCCGATCAGCATGGCATGCAGCGCACCGCCGAAGGCCGTGACCGCGCCCGAGATGGCGAAGGCCTCAAGCTTGAACAGCTTGGTCGGGAAGCCGATGGCGGCCGCCCGCCCCTCGTTCTCGCGGATCGCCAGCAGGGTGCGGCCGAAGGTCGATTGCGTGACCATGACCAGCAATGCAAAGACCGCGACGAAGCAGACGGCGACGAAGGTGTAATAGGACCACGGGCTGTTCAGCGCCGTGCCGCCGACCGAAGGACGCGGCACGCCCAAAAGGCCGTTGTCGCCGCCGGTCACGCCGCTGAACGTATAGGCGACGAAGTAGAACAGCTGCGAGAAGGCCAGCGTCAGCATGACGAAATAGACCCCCTGCCGGCGGATCGACAGCCAGCCGACCAGCGTCGCCGTGGCCGCGCCCAGCACCGCCGCGCCGGCCAGCACCAGGGGCACCGGGACCGACCAGCGCGTCAGGCAGATGCCGGCGACATAGGTGCCGATGCCGAAGAAGATGCCCTGGCCGAAGGACAGCAGGCCGGTGTAGCCCAGAAGCAGGTTGCAAGCCGCGACGACCATGGCGAAGATCAGGATCTCGGTCGCCAGGATGCCGGATTTCAGGAACAGCGGCAGCACCAGCACGGTCAGCAGCGCCAGCGCGAGCTGCGCATAGGGTTTGTCGAGCGGATTCATGCTCATGCCCTCCCCAACAGGCCGCGGGGCATCAGCGCGATGACCAGCGCCATGCCGACATAGATCATCAGCCGCGCGCCCTCGGGCCAGAGCGTGGTCATGACGCTTTGCACCACGCCGACCAGCAGGCCCGCGACCAGCGCGCCGGTATAGCTGCCCATGCCGCCGATCACGACGACGACGAAGGCGACGGAAAGCGCCTCGATCCCCATGAAGGGCTCGACGCCCCGGATCGGCGCGGCAAGCGCGCCCGCAAGCCCGGCAAGCCCGGCGCCGAAGCCGAAGACGGCGGTGTTGATGCGCAGCGTGTTGTAGCCCAAGAGCGCCATGTTCGCCGGCGATTCGGACCCGCCGCGCACGATGGCGCCCAGCCGCGTGCCTTCGAGCAGCCACCACAGCAGCCCGGCCAGGACGGCGGTGAAACCGATGGTGAAGAGCCGGTATTGCGGATAGATGAAATCGCCCAGGATGACGACGCCCTGCAACCCGTCCGGCGCGGGAACCGAGCCGCCCAGCGGCCCCCAGGCGATGATGACCAGTTCCTGCACGACCAGCGCCAGGCCGACCGTCACCAGGATGTGGAAGGTATGCGGCAGCTTGTAGATGCGATGCAGCAGCACCGCCTCGATCAGCGCGGCGATGCCGGCCACGATCAGCGTGGCCAGCGGCATGGCGGCCCAGAAGCTGAAGCCGCGCATGGTCAGGTCATAGGTCAGATAGGCGCCCAGCAGGTAGAAGGCGCCATGGGCGAAGTTCACGAACTGCAACAGGCCGAAGATGACGCTGAGGCCGACGGCGAGCAGGAAATACAGCATCCCCAGACCGATGCCGTTCAGAACCTGGAATAGGTAGATCACGGGCTTCTCCTGAAACCGGGCGAAAAGGCCCCGCGCGACAGGGATCGCGCGGGGAGGCGGGGGTTCAGGCGGGCATCTTGCAGCCGGCATCCTCGGGCGACAGGAACGATTTGCCGGCGCTGATGACCTCGGCGTAGTCGTCCTTGTCGGCCATGTCGGCCTTGGCCTTGCCCTTGAGCAGGTAATAGTCCTTGATGACCTGGTGATCGGCGGCGCGGATCTCCTCCTCGCCGGTCAGGCCCTGGTATTTCAACCCGCTCAGCGCCGCGGCGACGCCCGCACCATCCGGCGAGCCGGCCTTGACCGCGGCTTCCAGCAGCAGTTTCGCGCAGATATAGCTGCCGGCAAAGGAATAGTTCGGGTTGAAGCCGTGCTTTTCCTGCACCTTGGCCACCAGTTCGCGGTTCAGGGCCGTATCGGCGCCATGCCAGTATTGCGCGCCGAAATAGACGCCCTCGCAGATGTCCGGCCCCAGCGCCTCGAACTGCTCGAGCCCCGAAGCCCAGGCGACGACGATGGTCATGCGCTGCTTGAGGCCAAAGCTGACCGCCTGGCGCAGCGTATCCGAGCTTTGCGCGCCGAAGTTCAAGAGCAGCAGCACGTCGGGCTGGGCGGCGATGGCATTGGTCAGGTAGCCGGAAAATTCCTTGTCGGTCAGCGAATGATAGCTGTTGCCGACATGCTCGATGCCCTTTTCCGCGAACACATCCTTGGCGGCGTTCAGCAGCCCGTCGCCAAAGACGTATTGCGGGGTGATCGTATACCATTTCTTGGCATCGGGCAGCGCGTCGATGATCGGGCGCACGGTCTCGTTGATGGCGCCATAGGTCGGCACCGACCAGCGGAAGGTGGCCTTGTTGCAATCGACGCCGGTGATCTCGTCCGCGCCGGCGGTGGTCATGAAGGCGCCGCCGCCGCGCTCGACCTCCTTGCCCATGGCCAGCGATTCCGACGACAGGATGCCGCCGGCGAACAGCTTGACCCCGTCCTGCGCCAGCGCGTCCTGCACCTTGCGCACCGCGGTCGCGGGCTTGCCCTCGGTATCGAGGTCCAGGGTCGAGACCTGCACGCCATGCGCGGCCGCGACCTCTTCGGCGGCCATCACCGCGCCGATGGTGGCGAACTTGCCGTTGGCGGCAAAGGCGCCCGAGATCGGCACCGGCACGCCGATCTTCAGCGCCTCGCCTTGGGCAAGGGCGCGGGTGACAAGCCCCGGCGCGGCAAGCGCGGCCGCGGCCAGCGTGGATGTGGTCAGGAAACGACGACGATTGATCATGGGGAAACCCTGTTGTTGGCGTTGCATTGGTTCTTGGGGAGGCAACTTTCAAAACTATACGTATAGATAGGATTATCTGTCTATAAGCGGCTTCGCCTCGCCCTCCAAATATTTCCCTTTTAAATCATCGATCTGATCGTTTCTGCGCCGCAGCGATAGCTTCGCGCCCGCAGAAAAGGCAGCGGGAAAACCCGCGGCAAGGGCATGCGCCCCAGCCCGATTCGGCCCTGCCTGCGCCGAACTGGCCCCATCTATGGGCGCGATCTGGCTCTATCCCTTTTCCGCATTCGGGCGCAGTCAGGAGGAAACGCCTTTTGCCCGCAGGAGTCCGGCCATGACGCTCGATCTGAACCCCAACGACATGTCCCATGTGGTCGCGGCCGACCGCGCCCATGTCTGGCACCACCTGAGCCAGCACAAGCAATATGAGACCATCGACCCGCGCGTCTTCGTCGAGGGCAAGGGGATGCGGCTTTGGGATGCCACCGGACGCGAGTTCCTCGATGCGGTTTCGGGCGGCGTCTGGACCGTGAACGTGGGCTACGGCCGCGAAAGCATCGCCGATGCGATCCGCGACCAGCTGGTCAAGCTGAACTATTACGCCGGCGCCGCCGGCACCGTGCCGGGCGCGATCTTCGCCCAGAAGCTGATCGAGAAGATGCCGGGCATGAGCCGGGTCTATTACTCGAACTCGGGCTCGGAAGCGAACGAGAAGGTCTACAAGATGGTGCGCCAGATCGCCGCGCGCCATCACGGCGGCAAGAAGTGGAAGATCCTGTATCGCGACCGCGACTATCACGGCACCACCATCGCCACGCTCGCGACCTCGGGCCAGGACCAGCGCGCCATCGCCTACGGCCCCTTCCCCGACGGCTTCGTGCGCGTGCCGCATTGCCTGGAATACCGCAAGCAATGGGACGTGGAGAACTACGGCGAGCGCGCCGCCGACGCCATCGAGGAGGTGATCCTGCGCGAAGGCCCCGATACCGTCGGCGCCATCGTGCTGGAGCCGGTGACGGCCGGCGGCGGCGTCATCACCCCGCCCGAGGGCTATTGGCAGCGCGTGCAGGAGATCTGCCGCAAATACGACATCCTGCTGCATATCGACGAGGTGGTCTGCGGGCTTGGCCGCACCGGCACCTGGTTCGGCTATCAGCAATACGGCATCGAGCCGGATTTCGTGACCATGGCCAAGGGCGTCGCCTCGGGCTATGCGGCGATTTCCTGCACCGTCACCACCGAGCGCGTCTTCGAGATGTTCAAGGACGCGCCCGAGGACGGCATGAGCTTCTTCCGCGACATCTCGACCTTCGGCGGCTGCACCTCGGGGCCGGTGGCGGCGATCGAGAACATGCGCATCATCGAGGACGAGGGGCTGCTGGCGAATACCGTCGCCATGGGCGAGCGCACGCTGGCGAACCTGCGCGCGCTGATGGAGAAGCACGCGGTCATCGGCGACGTGCGCGGCAAGGGCCTGTTCTGCGGCGCCGAACTGGTCGCCGACCGCGCCAGCAAGGAGCCGATGGACGAGAAGAAGGTGCAGGCCGTGGTCGCCGACTGCCTGGCGCAGGGCGTCATCATCGGCGCCACCAACCGCTCGCTGCCGGGCTTCAACAACACGCTTTGCCTGTCGCCGGCGCTGATCGCCACGACGGACGACATCGACCGCATCACCGATGCCATCGACAACGCGCTGACCAAGGTCTTTGCCTGACCCTTGATCCGCGGCGGCATTCGGGGGAGTGATGGACCCCGCCAGCCGCCGCGGATCACCCCATGCCGATTCCCCCCGACGCCTTCTTCCTGGACCACGCCGCCGGCCTGCCGCTTCAGGTCCAGCTGCGGCGCCAGATCATCGCCGCGGTGACGGCCGGCCGCTTTCGCGCGGGCGAGAAGCTGCCCTCGACCCGCGCGCTGGCCCGGCACCTGGGCGTGGCGCGGGTGACGGTGGCGCAGGCTTTCGCCGAGTTGGTCTCGACCGACTACCTGGCCAGCCGCGACCGCTCGGGCCATTACATCTCGGACAGCATCGAGCGGCGGCTGGAGGCCGAGGCCCCCGCCCCGGCGACGCCGCGCTTCGACTGGGACAGCCAGATCGAGGGCCGCTTTGCCCGCGCCCAGCGCACGGATCGCGAACGCGACTGGCGCCGCTTTGCCTATCCCTTCGTCTACGGCCAGGCCGATCCGGCGCTGGTCGATCACGCCGCCTGGCGCGACTGCGCCATGCGCGCGCTTGGCCGGCGCGAGTTCGACAGCCTGACCGGCGATCTCTACGACGCCGACGACCCGGAGCTGGTCGACCATATCGCCCGCCAGATCCTGCCCCGCCGCGGCATCAGCGCCGGGCGCGACGAGATCCTGCTGACGATGGGGGCGCAGAACGCGCTGTGGCTGGTGGCGCAGGTGCTGCTGCGCCCCGGCGCCTCCTGCGCCGTCGAAGACCCCTCCTATCCCGGCCAGCGCGAAATCCTGCTGGCCAGCCGCGCACGCATCCTGCCGGTTCCCGTCGATGCGCGCGGCCTGCCCCCCGATGCCATCCCGCCCGGCGTCGCGGCGGTCTTCACCACCGCCAGCCACCAGTGCCCGACCAATTCCACCATGCCGCTGGCCCGGCGCAAGGAACTGCTGGCCCGCGCCCAGGCGCAAGGCTTCGCCGTGGTCGAGGACGACTACGAATTCGAGATGTCCTTTGCCGGCGCGCCCTCGCCCGCGCTCAAGGCCATCGACCGGGCGGGGGCGGTGATCTATATCGGCTCCTTCTCGAAATCGGTGTTTCCCGGCGTGCGGTTGGGCTATGTCGTGGCCGATCCGCGCGTCATCGCCGAGGCCCGCGCCCTGCGCGGCATGGTGCTGCGCCACCCGCCCGGCCATATGCAGCGCACGCTGGCGCATTTCCTGTCGCTAGGCCATTACGACGCGCAAGCGAATCGGATGCGCCGCGCCTATGCCCGGCGGCGCGAGGTGATGCTGGCCGCCATCGCGCGCGAGGGGCTGCGGCTCGCCTCGCCCGAGGCGACCGGGGGCTCCAGCTTCTGGCTGGCGACGCCCGAGGGGGTGGATTCCTCGGCGCTTGCACTCCGGCTCAAGGCGCGCGGCGTGCTGATCGAGGGCGGCGCGGCCTTCTTTGCCCAGCCGGCGCGGGGGCGGGGCTTCTTTCGCCTCGCCTATTCCTCGATCTCGGCCGAGCGCATTCCCGAAGGCATCCGCCGCATCGCCGAGGCCCTGCAAGAGCAGGACCAGGGAGCGCCGCCGCCCGAGAGTTAGCTAGCCCCGGCCCCAATCGGCGTCGCGCATCTCGCGCAGCCGGCTGGCGGTGCGTTCGAACTCGAAGGCGCCCTCGCCCTCGGCGTAAAGCTGTTCGGGCTCGTCGGCGGCGCTGGCGATCAGCCGGACCCTGGCCTCGTAAAGCGCATCGATCAGGGTGACGAAGCGCTTGGCCTCGTTGTAGTTCGATTGGCCAAGGCGGGGGATGGCGTCGATGAAGAGCAGGTCCAGCGCCTCGGCCATGGCCAGGTAATCGGCCGGGCCCAGGGGCTTGCCGCAAAGATCCCAGAAGCCCGCGCGGCCGATGCGGCCGACATGCCGCGGGATCTCGACCTTGCGGCCCTTGATCTCGAGCAGCAGGGGCGCGGCCGCCGCGCCGCCGGTTTCCGCCTGCCACAGCGCATCCATCTGCGCCCGCGCCGCCGCATCGGCGGGGATGAACCAGACCTGCCCGCCCTCGTCGCGGTTCTGGCGGTGATCGGTGGCGCTGGCCAGCTCGACCACTTCCAGCCGTTCGCGAATCAGGGCGATGAAGGGCAGGAAAAGCTGGCGGTTGAGGCCGTTCTTGTAAAGATCCTCGGGCACCCGGTTCGAGGTGGTGACGACGGTCACGCCCTCTTCGAACAGCACCTGGAACAGCCGGCCGACGATCATCGCATCGGCGATGTCGGTGATCTGCATCTCGTCGAAACACAGCAGCCGCGCCTGCTGCGCCACCGCCTTGGCGACCGGGCGGACCGCGTCCTGCTGGCCGGTCTTGCGCACGCCCTCCAGCGCGCCCTGGATCTCTTGCATGAATTCGTGGAAATGCACCCGGCGCTTGGCGGCGACCGGCGCCGCCTCCATCACCAGGTCCATCAGCATCGACTTGCCGCGGCCGACGCCGCCCCACAGGTAAAGGCCCCGCACCGCCGGCGCAGGCGCGGGGGCCGCGCCCCGCAACCGCGCGAGCCAGCCGTTCTTCTGCGGCGCGGGCGCCGGGGCTGCGGCCAATTCCCGCACCAGCCGGTCCAGCACCGGCAGGACGCCGCGCTGCGCCGCGTCGGGTTCCAGCCGCCCCGCCGCCACGCGGGCCTCGTAGAGTTCGGATACGCTTGCCATATCCGCCCCCTGCCAAAGAAAGGACCGGCCCGCAAGGGCCGGCCCGGCAATTCCCATGAATTTCGTCGGGTTCAGCGCCCGCGGCGCTGGAAACTGCCGCGCGGATCGGTGCCGCGGCCCAGCCAGTTCTGCGTCACCGCGGCGATCTGGTTCACGATCTGCACCCGCTGGGTCAGGCCCTTGGCATCGGCCTCGTCCCCGGCCCGGCCGACGAGGGCGGGAAACTCGGCCTTGACCAGTTGCGGCTGGCTCAGCACGGCCCCGCTGCGGGCGTCGAAGACCTGCACGGTATAGTGGATGTTGTGGACGCCCGAGTTCTGCAACCGCTGGCGCACCACCGGGGTGATGGCGTGGAAACGCACGAGGGTGGCGACGATGCGCACGCCCGTCTTGCCCTTCAGCCCGGCGGCGCCCCGTTCGATGCCTTCCTCCAGGATGGCGGCCACCTGGGCGCGCCGGTCGCCCGCCGGCTCGCCATGCCAGACGATGTCGGCATTGGGCATGTAGCTGTTTGCCTCGGAGGTGGTCAGCTCGTCCGGCACCGCGACCTCGACCGCGGCAAGGCGCCAGCCGGCGGTCTGCGCCGGATCAAGCTGTTCGTAGGCGGTTTCCCAGGTGCTGGCGCAGCCCGAGAGCCCAAGGGCCAGGCCAAGCGCCAGAAGCGCAGGTTTCAACATGGGGTGGTTCCTCGTTAAAATCGAATGAATGGAAGGCCGGCGACAGGCCGGCCGCTGAAATTGCGCCAGGGTCTTTGGGCATGATCGTGGCCTGGAAAATCGGATGGATCAGAAAAGCGCCTTTCGCAAACAGGCCGGCTTGCGCCGCCCTTAGGTCGCGGGAACAATCCCGCAAACCGATGGAAGGATAGTCCTGGTTTTCCAATGCGCAAGAGATTCGATTCCATACAGGCCGCCGCCCGCGCCGAACCCTGTCCCGACTGGCCCCTGCGTGCGGCAAGGCTGCGCGCCCTGCGGCAGATGCTGGACGAGAACCGCCGCCGCCTCGGCCAGGCCCTCGCCCGCGATTTCGGCCAGCGCCCCCAGGCCGAGACCGACCTGGCCGAGGTCTTTCCGGCGCGCGCCGGCATCCGCCACGCGCTGCGCCACGGCCGCGGCTGGATGCGCCGCCGCCCGGCGCGGACCGGGCTGTGGTTCTGGCCCGCGCGCTCATGGGTCCAGCCGCGGCCGCTGGGCGTGGTGGGGATCGTGGTGCCGTGGAACTATCCGCTGTTTCTCAGCATCGGGCCGCTGACTGATGCGCTGGCGGCCGGCAACCGGGTCATGCTCAAGCTGTCCGAACATGCCCCCGGCTTTGCCGAGGCCTTCGCCGAGGCGGCGGCGCGGCATTTCGACGCGGATGTGCTGGCGGTCGTGACCGGCGGGCCCGAGGTCGCGGCCGAGTTCGCCGCCCTGCCCTTCGACCATCTGTTGTTCACCGGCTCGGGCCGCATCGGGCGGCAGGTGATGCAGGCGGCTGCGGCGAACCTGACCCCGGTCACGCTGGAGCTGGGCGGCAAGTCCCCGGCCCTGGTCGCGCCCGATGCGCCGCTGGCCCATGCGGTGGACCGGATCATGACCGGCAAGCTGCTGAACGCCGGCCAGACCTGCATCGCACCCGATTACGTGCTGCTGCCGCGCGCCGGGATCGAGCCGTTCATCGCCGAGGCCCGCGCCTGGGTCGCCCGGCACTATCCTCGGCTGGAGGGGAATGTCGATTACAGCCGCATCATCAACGACGCGCAGTTCCGGCGCCTGGACGACTGGATCGCGCAGGCCCGCGACGCCGGCGCCGCCCTGCACCCGCTAAGCGACGCGGCCCCCGATCCCGCCAGCCGGCTGATGCCGCCGCTGATCGTGACCGATGCGCAAGGCCCGCTGGCCGAGCAGGAGATCTTCGGCCCCATCCTGCCGCTGGTCCCCTATGACAGGCTGCGCGAGGCGGTGGACCACATCCTGGCCCGGCCGCGCCCGCTGGCCTTCTATCCCTTCACCCAGGACGACGAGACGCTGGCGCTGCTGCTGGGGACCGTCGCGGCGGGCGGGGTGACGGTGAACGACACGCTGATGCACGTCGCCCAGCCCGGCCTGCCCTTTGGCGGCATCGGCGCCAGCGGCATGGGCGCCTGGCACGGCAAGGCGGGGTTCGACCGCCTGTCGCACCTGATGCCGGTGTTCCGGCAGGCGCGGCCGAACGGCGCCGGGCTGCTGGCGCCGCCCTATGGCGCGCGGTTTCGCATGCTGATGCGCTGGATGCTGCGGCTCTAGACGATGGACTGGTTGCGGGTCTCGGCCCGGATGAACAGCGTGCCGATGGCGGCCAGGAGCAGCAGCGCGGCAAAGACGCCGATGGCGACGCCGAAGCCACGCGCCACGACATAGCCCATGAGCGAGGGCGCCAGCAGCCCGCCCACCCGTGCCACCGCGCTGGCCGTGCCCATGCCGGTGCCGCGCAGGCCGGTCGGGTAAAGCTCTGGGGTGAAGGCGTAAAGCGCCCCCCAGGTGCCCAGCAGCGCAAAGCTCATCAGCAGCAGCGAGGCGGCGACCAGCCAGGGGCTGCCTGCGACGGTGAACAGGAAACAGCCCGCCGCGCTGAGCAGCAGGAAGACCTGCAAGGTGGGCTTCCTGCCCCAGCTTTCCACGCCATGCGCCGCCAGCGCATAGCCGGGCAACTGCGCCAGCGCCATCAGCACCAGGAAGCCATAGCCGCGCACGAAGCCGAAGCCGCCCTTGGCCAGCTCCGCCGGCAGCCAGACGAAGACGCCGTAATAGGACAGCGAGACCAGGAACCAGGCGGCAAAGATGCCCAGGCTGCGGTTGCGCAGCTCGGGGCCGAACAGCCGCGCCTCGGCGGTGACGGGCGGCGCGGTCAGGCGGGTGCCCTGCGGCAGCGCGCGGGCGCCGTTCGCGGTCAGCACCCGGTCCACGACCGCGCGCGCACCGGGCTCGTCGCCCTTGCGCAGCAGATACATCGGCGATTCCGGCACCCAGAGCCGCAGCCAGATGCCGATCAACGCCGGCAGCGCGGCGACGGCAAAGATCCAGCGCCAGGGCTCGGCCGCGCCGGCCAGATGCGCGATCCAGGCGGTCAGGGCGATGGCGATGGTGCCGACGGCCCAGAACCCCTCGAGCCAGACCAGCCAGCGGCCGCGGTTCCTGGGCGGCAGGAACTCGGCCATCATGGCGTAATCGACCGGCAGCGTGCCGCCCACCGCCATGCCGGTCAGGAAGCGCAGCAGCATCAGCGACCAGATGTCCGGCGCAAAGACCGAGGCCAGGCCGAAGACCGCATCGCAGCCCACCGTCAAGAGCAGCACATTGCGCCGCCCGATCCGGTCGGCGATGCGCCCGAACAGCGTTGCGCCCGCGAACATGCCCAGGAAGAACAGCGTGCCGGTCTGCAGGGCCTGCGGCACGGTCAGCCCGAAACTGGCCGCGATCGAGGCGGCGGTGAAGCCGATGGCGATGACCTGCATCGCATCCGCCGCCCAGACCAGGCCGAAGATGCCCAGTAGCCGCTGCTGGAAACGGCCCGCGCCACCCTGGGTCAGGGCCTCGTCGATGGTCAGGTTCATGGGTCTTCTCCGCCTTGACGCCTGCGCCGCGGTCTTGCGGCGATCACCGCCATGTCCCACAGGAAAACGCCCGCCGACAAGCGGTTTTGCGCAAGGCGATGCGGGGCGGACGACGCAGGCATGAAAAGCGGGCATGAAAAAAGGCCGCCCCGGCGGGGCGACCTCTGGCGGGGCGGACGGGGCCGCGGGACCGTCAGGCGGACAGAAAATCCTCGATCACCTGCTCAAAGCTGGCGGCAAAGCTGCCGCCCGCCGGGCGGCCGAACAGCGCCGCGCGCATCACCGTGCCATGCAGCCTCTGGCCGATGGCGACGGTTGCGTATTCCACGCCCGGAATGCCCGGCACGCTGAAGGTCGCGATGCTTCCCCCCCGCGTATAGGCACGCACCATCTGCGCCGCATTGTCGATCTCGATCCCCACCACGAAGGCCTCGGGCGTGGCGGGCGCCCCCCCGAGATTGACCACGCGCGAGGTTTCCCCGTCGTGGTAATAGGCCTGCAGCTTGCCCTTGTTGCTGGTGATCGAGACGGGGCCGCCGGCGGGATTGGTCGCGAAAAGCTGCGCCACCCCGGAGTTGTGATGCTCGATCGCCAGGCGCAGGACGATGAACATCCCGCCGATGCCGCTGGTCGAGATCCCCGAAGCCTGCAGGAAGCCGCCGCCGTCGAAGCGGATGCCCGCGGGCGTCATGGCAATGGCCTGCTCCGAGCCGACCCGCGCCAGATCCCAGCCGCCATTGCCGCCGTTCACCAGCCCCGAGACGGCATCGGCCGTGCCGGAAAACGCGGAACCGGCGTGGAAATACCCCGCCGCCCGCGCGTAATCCAGGCCCGGCGCCCCCGGTTCGGCGACCGTCAGCAGCGCCGGGGCGGCGACGGCCGTGCCCGAGGCATTGCTCCAGTTGACCGCCAGCGCATATTCGCCGGGCTCGGACAGTTCCATGCTCAGATGGTCCGGGTCAACCTGGTCGCGAATCGAGCTGTCGCCCAGCGTCAGATCCCATGCCGCGGCCGGCGGCGGCGCGCCCTCGGCCGCGCCCAGGTCCAGGGTGATGCTGTCGCCCAGCCCAGCCCTTTCGGGCAGCAGCGCGGGCTGGCGGGTGATCATCGGGGCCACCGCGGGCTCGGGGGGTTGCGCCCCGATCAGCACGGCGCCGCTCGCGTCCAGCAAGGCCGCCGGCTCGCCGCCCAGATAGATCTGCTGCACCCCCTGGAACAGGCTGCCCTCGATGGTGCCATGGATCACCGGCGGCGCGTCCCGCCCGTCCAGGACCAGCAGGTCGTTTGGGCGGCGCTGGCTTTCGGGCAGGGCGAGGTAGCGGTCATGGTCCGAAACCGTGATCAGCCGCGCCACATTGCCCTCGCGCGCGGCCCGCAGGTTCTGCGCGCTGGTCCGCTCCAGTTCGCCCAGCGTCGTCTCCAGCGCCGAGGCCAGGAACAGCGATTTCACCTCGAACACCTTGGCGACATAGTGGTTGTAGCCCTCGATGGTCCAGGTCGTGCCCGCCCGCTCGCCCTCGCCGTTCACGATCAGATCCAGCGACCAGCCGCCCTGCGCATCCGTCGTCGCCTCGACCTTCTGCGTCACCACCCGCAGCCCGCCGTCGAATATGTCCGAGCCCTGAAGCGTCGCGACGATCTTGCCCGCCGCGATCGGCGCAAGCGTCGCGTCCATCAGAACGCCCCTGACTGTGGCTTTGTTCGGCATCTCACCCTCTCCTCATCCGAATGGCGCCGCATTATCGGGGAGGGGAAAAGCCGTTGCGCCAAGGCCGGCTGCAACGGCCGCTGTCAGGGGATCAGGCCGGCAAAACGGGCCGGCCGCAGGGCGGAAACGCAAAAACCCCAGAGAAATCAGCGCAATGCGTCGATTTCTCTGGGGTTTCTGGTGCCGGTGAAGGGACTCGAACCCCCGACCCCATCATTACGAATGACGTGCTCTACCAGCTGAGCTACACCGGCCTCTCATGTGCCGCGCCGGATAGCAGGTTCCGGCGCGGGCGAAAAGGGGGGATCAGCGATTTTTCCCCGCAATCTTCACTTCTTCCCGGTCGATCGGCTCGACATCGGGGCGCACGGGCAGCAGATCGCCCTCGCCGCCAGGCACCGGCCGGGGCGCCGGCTGGGGTGCTGCGGGCGCGGCCACCACCGGCTCGGGGTCGGTGACGGTCATCGCCGGCTCGGACCCGGCCACGGCCGGAGAGACGCGGCGATAATCCGATTCGCGCGGCACCATGCCGGGCGAGACATCGGCGATCTCGACCGGACCCGCGTCCTCGTCCGGCTTGCGCGGCTCGGGCTGCGAACCCACCGTGCCGGAGGTGGAGGCAGGGGGCGCGGCCGGCGTGGCCACCCCGGTCGCCCCCTCGCCATGCGCGGTGCCGACCAGCAGCGGCAGCATCTCGACCCCGTTCGAAGCGGTGGCGCCCCAGGCGGGGGTGTCCGGCTCGCGCCAGGTCAGCGTGTCGAAGCCGCCGCAGCTGTCGCAGGTCGGCGACCAGTCCGCCATGACGTTGTGGCATTTGTCGCAGACCCATTGCGGGCCGCGGCTGGCGACCAGCGCCCGCGCCAGGATGCCGCGCACCACCGCGTCGTCCGAGCCCTCGCCCCGCTCGACGGCGGCCAGGATCGACAGCGAGCGCACCGTCGGATGCTTCTCGGCCAGGTCGCCGAGCGCGCGGCGGGCGCCGGGGAAATCCTCGGCCGCCAGCAGCAGCTCGGCGCGCAGCAGCCGGGTTTCCTCGTGCTCGGGGTTCTGCCGCATCAGATCCTCGAAGCGGCGCAGCCGCGCGGCCGGCTTTTCGTCCGGCACGATCTCGGCATAGGTCGCGGCGACCGAAGGATGCGGGCGCACGCTCCAGGTCTTTTGCAGCACCCGGCTGGCGTTGCGGGGATCGTTCTGCGCGATGTAGCTGCGCGCGGCCAGAACGGCGGCCGGGATCAGGTCGGGGCTGGCGCGGTTGGCGGAAATCGCCGCCTCGCGGGCGCTGATGGAATTGCCATGCGCCAGCACCTCGGAAGCCTCCTTCAACGCCAGGACCGCGTCGCGGCGGACATGCACGTCCTTGGGCAGCTGGCCCTGCTGGCGCTTGTCCTTGAGCACGGCGCGCGCACCCTTCCAGTCGCCCTCGCGGGTCTGCAATTGCAGCAGCGTGTCCTGCAACTCGGTATGCTTGGGCTTCAGCGCATAGGCTTTCTCGGCCAGCTTCAAGGCGGTGGCGGTGTCGCCTTCGTCCAATTTCTGCCGCATCAGCCCGCGGATGCCGACAAAGCGCGTCCGCTCGTCCGAGAGCAGGCGGCGATACACCTCGGCGGCCTTGCGGCGGTCGCCCGCGACCTCGGCGGCCTGCGCGGCCAGAAGGTCGGTGACATGCGGCTTGTCGAGAAGCTTGGCCGCCTTCGCGGCCTTGTCCTGGGCCAGCCTGCCCTCGCCCGAGGCGACGGCCAGCATGCCCTCGGACAGCGCGTCGTAGCCCTTGCGCTCGCGCGAGCGGGCGAAATAGCGGTTGATCGCCGTCTCGTCGCCCAGAAGGAAGCGCATGAAGGCCAGAAGCAGCCCCAGCAGGCGCACGGTGATCCAGCCCAGCAGCACGACGACCAGCGCCGCGATGACAAGCTGCACCGGCCCCAGCGTGTATTCGGTGCCGCCATAGACCATGCTCAGGCCCTGGCCGGTTTCCGAAAGCTGCATCGCGCCCAGCGTCAGCACCAGCACGATGGCGAAGAAGATCAGGATTTTCAGTGCCGAAAGCAGCATGGCGCGCCCCTTACATGCTGCCCGCGGCCAGGGCGGCCAGCGCGGCATTGGCTTCGACCCAGGCCTGGGCCGCGGCAGTCCAGCCGGCCATCGCCGCCTGGCCGGATTGCGGCAGGGCGGCGATTTCGGCCAGCGCGCCCTTGATGTCGCCGGCATTCACCGCGGCATCGGCACGCGACAGGATGGCGTCGGGATCGCTGCCCTCGCGCGGCTCGACCGAGCGGGCGCCGGTCTGCACGCGCAGGAAGTTCCCGATGGCCCCCAGCGCGCCGTCCTGCGGCGCCTCCTGGCGGGCGGCGGCCAGCGCCTCGCGCGCGGCGGCGGGAAAGCCGCTGCGCAGCTGGGCCAGCGTCGGAACCTCGCCGGTCAGCGCGGCCGGCGGCTCGACCCCGGCGGCGCGCAGATCGGCCAGCGCCTGGTCGCGGGCGCCCCCGGTCTCGATCGCGGCTTGCAGCGCGGCGGCGGCGGTGGCGGCCTGGGCGCGGCGGTTTGCCGCCTCGGCCGTCTCCTGCAATGCGGATGCCTGCGCCTGGGCGGCGGCGATGCGCTTTTCGGCCTCGTCCGCCGCGGCGGCGATGCGGGCTTGCAGCGCCTCGGCCTGTGCGGCCAGTTCCTGGACCTGCCCGGTCGCCGCCTGCGCGTCAGGGCGCGCGGCCAGCGCGTCGATGCGGCCTTGCTGCGCCGCCAGCCGCGCGGTCAGCTCGTTCAGCACCTGCTGCAGCCCGTCGCTGTTCTCGCCCGAGACCACGGGCGCCACCACGGGCCGCGCGGCCAGATCGGCCACGGCCTTTTCCAGCGCGGCCAGCTTTTCCTGCTGCGCCTGCAACGCCTCGGCGTCGCCGCCCTGCGCCTCGGTATCGGCCAGGGCCTGCCGCGCCGCATCCGCACCCGCCTCCGAGGCGCGGTTGGCAAAGGCCTCGGCCTGGGTCTGGATCTCTTCGCGCGCCGCCTCGACGGCAGCCTCGCGGGCGGCGGCGATCTGCGCCTCGGTCGGGGCGAGATCGGCGCCCAGCGGCTGCCAGGCCGGCGGCAGATGCGGGATCGCCCACCAGGCCGCGGCGGCACCCAGGCCGGCGGCGACGACGCCGCCCAGGAAGGTCGGCATGAAGCCGGCCTTGCGCACCTCGACCACGCGGGTCTCGACCTTGGCCGGCTGGGGCTGCGCGGGCGCGGCCTCGGGTTTGGCGACGGGCGGCACGCCGCCCTGCTTCACCTCGGCGGCGGGCTGGGAGGGGGCGGGCTTCGATTCGACCGCCGTCTTGCCGGCATCGCGCTTGGGCGCGGCGGCTTCAGGGCCGGTGCCGGTGCCGACCAGCCTTGATTCGACCTGCGGCTTGGGCTCGGGCCGTGCCGCCGGGGCGCCCTCACCGGCGCTGACCGGGCGGCTGTCGATGACCGAGCCGGAAACCGCCTTCTTCTTGCCGTCTTTTCCGGGGCTTGCCTTGTTCTCGCTGGAATTGGTTTCTGGCTTCTTCACAATTCTTCCCCGTTCCCTTTCGCATCGCGGCCCGGCTGCCACGGGGCAAGATCCGCCCCTTCCGCCCGCAATCATGATTGGCTCCCGCAGGCAGTCTAGTCGGCGGTGCGTGGCGCCTCAACCCGCCCTCATATGGATTGTTCCGTGGCCAGCAAGCGCTCGACGGCGCAAAGCACCCCTTCGGCATCCGGGGTGGGCGCCGGCACGCTGCGCGCAGCCGGGCCCTGCCAGGCCTGCTGCGCCGCGGCGCTGATTGGCGCCAGCCACAGGGGCGCGCGCGCACCCGCCGCCTGGCCGGACAAAAGCCGCGCCGAGCGGGGCGAGAACAGCGGCAGGATCACCGGCCTGGCCCCCGCCAGCGCCGCCAGCGCCGCCGCGTTCAGCGGTTCGGGCAATTGGTCATAGACCACCATGTCCGGCACCGGCAGTTCCTTGGCGACATGGGCGCCATGCGGATGCAGCCAGCCCTGCCCCAGCCCCTTGAGCAGCGGCAGCATCCGCGCCGCGTCGCCGGGGCCCTCGGTCACGTCGAAGCCCGCCGCCCGCGCCGCCTCGGCCGTGGCCGGGCCGACGCAGATCGCCGGCCGCCCGCGCCCCGCCCCCGCCGCCGGCACGGCATTGACCGAGGTAAAGACCAGCCCCCGCGCCGCCGCCAGCCGCGCGGCATCATGCGCGACCGGCCGGATGCGCAGCACGGGCGAGATCAGCACCTCAAGCCCCAGATGCGCCAGACCTGCGGCAAATCGCCGCGAGGCCGGCTCGGGCCGGGTCAGAAGCAGGATGGGCGCGGGGTTCGGCGGCATGGCAATCGGCCTGACAAGATGCTACTCCCCCCTTGCCTAGGCCCTTGGCGGCGCGGGAACAAGGATGAGCATGGGACTGACCTTTCTGGGCATCGAAAGCAGCTGCGACGACAGCGCCGCGGCGGTGGTGCGCGACGACCGCAGCATCCTGGCCTCGGTCGTGGCCGGCCAGGCGGCGCTGCATGCCGATTTCGGCGGCGTGGTGCCGGAAATCGCCGCCCGCGCCCATGCCGAGAAGCTGGATCTTTGCGTCGAGGAGGCGCTGGCCCAGGCCGGGCTGCGGCTGTCCGACGTGGACGGGATCGCCGTCACCGCCGGGCCGGGGCTGATCGGCGGCGTGCTGTCGGGCGTCATGCTGGCCAAGGGGCTGGCGGCGGGCAGCGGGCTGCCGCTGGTCGGCGTCAACCACCTGGCCGGCCATGCGCTGACGCCGCGGCTGACCGACGGCATTCCCTTTCCCTATCTGATGCTGCTGGTCTCGGGCGGGCATTGCCAGTTCTTGCGCGTGGAGGGCCCGGCGGATTTCACCCGGCTCGGCGGCACCATCGACGACGCGCCGGGCGAGGCTTTCGACAAGGTGGCAAAGCTTCTAGGCCTGCCGCAGCCCGGCGGTCCCGCGGTCGAGGCGGCGGCGCGCGCGGGCGATCCGCGCCGCTTTGCCCTGCCCCGGCCGCTGCTGGACCGGCCGGGCTGCGACCTCAGCTTTTCCGGGCTCAAGACCGCCGTGCTGCGCCAGCGTGACGCGCTGGTGGCGGCGCAAGGGGGCTTGCACGAACAGGACCGCGCCGATCTTTGCGCCGGCTTCCAGGCGGCGGTGGCCGAGGTGCTGGCCGAAAAGACCCGCCGCGCCCTGGCGCTGGCCCCCGCCCCGGTGCTGGCGGTGGCCGGCGGCGTCGCGGCCAACGAATCCCTGCGCGCAGCCTTGCAGCGGGTCGCGGCCGAGGCCGGCGCGACCTTCCTGGCGCCGCCGCTGCGGCTTTGCACCGACAATGCCGCGATGATCGCCTGGGCCGGGATCGAGGCCTACCAGGCCGGCCGGCGCGACGGGATGGAGCTGGCCGCGCGCCCGCGCTGGCCGCTGGACCAGGGCGCCGCGCCGATGCTGGGCGCCGGCAAGCGGGGGGCCAAGGCATGAGCGTGGCGATCATCGGCGCGGGCGCCTTCGGCACGGCGCTGGCGGTTTCGCTGGCCAGCAAGGGCCCAGTCACGCTGTGGGGGCGCGACATCGGCTGGGCCGAGGCGCGCGAGAACCCGCGCCTGCCCGGCGTGACCCTGCCGCCGGCGCTGCACGTCACCGACCGGCTGGACGAGATCGCGGCCGAGACCGTGCTGCTGGCCCTGCCGGCGCAGGTGCTGGGCGGGTTCCTGGCCGAGCATGGCGCACGCTTCGACCGCCGCAACCTGGTCAGCTGCGCCAAGGGCATCGACCTGGCCACGCTGACCGGCCCCTCGGCGCTGATCGCCGCCGCCTGTCCGCAGGCGCGGGTGGCGGTGCTGACCGGCCCCAGCTTTGCCGCCGACATCGCCCGCGGCCTGCCCACGGCGCTGACGCTCGCCTGCGCCGATGCCGGCACGGCCGAGGCGCTGCAACGCCGGCTCTCGACCGCCACGCTGCGGCTTTACCGCACCACCGACGTCACCGGGGCGGAGCTAGGCGGGGCGCTGAAGAACATCATCGCCATCGCCGCCGGCGCCGCCATCGGCGCGGGCTATGGCGACAGCGCGCGCGCCAGCATCGTGACGCGCGGCTTTGCCGAGATGCTGCGCCTGGCCACCGCGCTCGGCGCCCGGCCCGAGACGCTGCCGGGCCTGTCGGGCCTGGGCGACCTGGTGCTGACCTGCACCTCGGAACAATCGCGCAACTTCCGCTATGGGCTGGCGCTGGGGACGGGGCGCGACTTCGCCGCCGGCACCACGGTCGAGGGCGCCGCCACCGCCCGCGCCGTCACCCGGCTGGCCGAAAGGCTGGGGATCGAGATGCCGATCTCGAATCTGGTCGCGGGGCTTGCCCAAGGCAGCATCGCCATGGAACATGCGCTGGATTTTCTGCTCAACCGCCCGCTCAAGGAGGAATGATGCCCCTTTTCGCCGTCATCTGCCGCGACCATCCCGGCAAGCTGCAAACCCGTCTCGACACTCGCGAAAGCCACCTGGCCTTCCTGGATGCGCAGCCCGGCGTCAAGCTGGCCGGCCCCCTGATCGAGAACGGCCAGCCCTGCGGCTCGCTGCTGGTGGTCGAGGGCGACGGCTTGACAGAGGTCAAGGAATGGACGGCGCAGGATCCCTACAACGCGGCCGGACTGTTCGCCTCGGTCGAGGTGATCGAGTGGAAGAAGGTAATCGGCTGATGGCGCATTGGCTGTTCAAATCCGAGCCGGACGTCTTCAGCTTCGACGACCTGATCGCCAGGGGCGAGACGGGCGAGCAATGGGACGGCGTGCGCAACTACCAGGCCCGCAACAACATGCGTGCCATGAAGAAGGGCGAGCGCGGCTTCTTCTATCACTCGAACATCGGCAAGGAGATCGTCGGCATCTGCGAGGTGGTGGCCGAGGCGCATCCCGACACGACCGCCGCCGACCCGAAATGGGAATGCGTCGATGTCCGCGCCGTCGCCCGCATCAAGCGCCCGATCTCGCTGGACGAGGCCAAGGCCGAGCCGCGGCTGAAGGACATGGTGCTGGTCAATAATTCGCGCCTCTCGGTGCAGCCGGTCTCGGATGCGGAATGGGAGATCATTCTGGAGCTGGCCGGCGGCAGCGAGCCGCTGTGAACGCGCCATCAGGCAGCCATCCGGCCACCCAGGGAGGACATATGGCACGCGGACCCAAACCCATCGTGGATCGGCCGACGACGAAACGCATCGGCGCGCTGCGGGCGCTCTGGCCCTTCCTGCACCCCTATCGCGGGCTGCTGGCCGCGGCGCTGGTCGCGCTGGCGGTGACGGCGGCGATCAGCCTGGTCCTGCCGCTGGCGGTGCGTCGGGTGGTGGACGGGTTCGACGCCGGCGCACATCTGCTGGACCAGTATTTCGGCGCGGCGCTGGCCATCGTGGCGCTGCTCGCGCTGGGGACGGGGATGCGCTACTACCTCGTCACCCGGCTGGGCGAGCGGGTGGTGGCCGACATCCGCAAGGCCGTGTTCAGCCGCGTCATCGCCATGAGCCCGGCCTTCTACGAGCGCGTGCTGACCGGCGAGATCATCAGCCGCATCACCACCGACACCACGCTGATCCAGTCGGTGATCGGCTCTTCCGTCTCGATCGCGCTGCGCAATTTCCTGATCCTGGTCGGCGGCATGGTGATGCTGGTCTGGACCTCGGCCAAGCTGTCGGGGCTGGTGCTGCTGCTGGTGCCGCTGGTCGTGGTGCCCATCGTCGTGCTGGGCCGGCGGCTGCGCAAGCTGTCGCGCGAGAACCAGGACTGGATCGCGCTGTCCTCGGGCGCGGCCTCGGAAAGCCTGCTTTCGGCGCAGACCGTGCAGGCCTTCACGCAAGAGGGGCCGACGCGGGCGCGCTTCGACGACGTGACCGAGCGGTCCTATGATTCGGCGCTGAACCGGGTCAGGACGCGAACGGTGATGACGGTGATCGTCATCTTCCTGATCTTCTCGGGCGTGCTGGGGGTGCTGTGGATCGGCGCCCGCGACGTGCGGCTGGAGATCATGACCGTGGGCGAGCTGGTGCAGTTCGTCATCTACGCCGTGCTGGTCGCCGGCGCCGTGGGCGCACTGTCCGAGATCTGGGGCGAATTGCAGCGCGCCGCCGGCGCGACCGAGCGGCTGACGGAACTGCTGTCCGCGCAGGACATGCTGGCCGATCCGCCCCAGCCCCTGGCCCTGCCCCGGCCGGTCAGGGGGGCGATCCGGCTTGACGACGTGACCTTCCACTATCCCTCGCGCCCCGACCGCTCGGCGCTGGAGGGGGTCACGCTGGACATCCGCCCCGGCGAGACGGTGGCGCTGGTCGGGCCTTCGGGCGCCGGCAAGACCACGGTGATCCAGCTGCTGCTACGCTTCTGGGACCCCGATTCCGGGGCGGTGCGCATCGACGGCATCGACCTGCGCGACATGGCGCGGGGCGATTTCCGCCAGGCCATCGCGCTGGTGCCGCAGGATCCGGTCATCTTTGCCGCCACCGCGCGCGAGAACATCCGCTTCGGCCGGCCCGATGCCTCGGATGCCGAGGTCGAGGCCGCCGCCCGCGCCGCCCATGCCGACGAGTTCCTGAACCTGCTGCCCGAAGGCTATGACAGTTTCGTCGGCGAGCGCGGCGTGATGCTGTCGGGCGGGCAGAAGCAGCGCATCGCCATCGCCCGCGCCATCCTGCGCGACGCGCCGATCCTGCTTCTGGACGAGGCGACCTCGGCGCTGGACGCCGAATCCGAGCGGCTGGTGCAGCATGCGGTAGACGAGCTGGCGCGCACCCGCACCACGATCATCATCGCGCACCGGCTGGCCACGGTAAAGAAGGCCGACCGCATCGTCGTCTTCGACCATGGCCGCATCGTGGCCCAGGGCCGGCACGAGGAACTGGTGGCGCAGGGCGGCCTCTACGCCCGGCTGGCGCGGCTGCAATTCACCGAAGGCGCCATGGAAGCGGCGGAAGGCGTCGCCTGACGGGCGGCGGGCGCGAGCAGGAATCGCGGCCCGGCCCCGACTGCGGGCCGCCCTGAACAGGCAACGGACGACGCGACCCCGCCCCGGCAGGTGCCTCGGGGACGCAGGACGCCGCGAAGGGCCTCAGCGTGCCGGTGCTCAGCGCGGCGCGCTATAGACCGCTGCCCAGAAGACGGTCTTGCCATCCGCCCCCAGCGCCTTGCCGATGCCGTAATGGCGGGTCTGCGGGATCAGGATATTGGCCAGGTGCCCGCTGGAACGCGCCCATTCCACCAGCACGCGGTCCTGTCCCCAGGGGCCGGCGGCGATGTTCTCGGCCGCGATGCTGGGGCGGTAGCCTTCCTTCTTTAGCCGCTGCATCGGCCCCTTGGTCTTGCTGCCCTGATGCGACATCACCCCGCGCTTGGCCATGTCGCAGGCATGGCGCGCCGCGGCCTCGGCCAGGTCGCGGTTCGATCGCAGCGGCGCCAGGCCGCGCGCCTGGCGCGTGGCATTGGTGGCGCGGACCGCTGCCTCATTTTCGCGCATCGAGGTCTGGAAGCAGGTGACGGTTCCCGGACGGGCCGCATCCCCCGCAACGGACTTCGTCGAGATTCGCACCCCGTCCTCGGCCAGGGCGGGCAGCGCCACCAGGCCAAGAAAAGACGCCAAGATCAGTGATTTGCAGGATTTGTTCAACTTCTCTATCCCCTAAGACCTGCGAAAATTAGGGATCGGGCGGGCATTCCTCAACCTCCGATTGCTGAAATTTGTCTGGAACCGCCGCTTTCGGCGAATCGTTGCCGCCCCAGACACCGCCTGAAAGGAGAGATCATGGCTATCTGGGATTTCGTGAAGGACGCCGGCAAATCGCTTTTCGGATCCGAGGCCGAGGCGCAGGAAGCACCCGCCCAGGCC
>NZ_JRKO01000032.1 GCF_000763885.1 Paracoccus versutus
GGTCTGGCTCTGGGGCCGCGGCTTCGAGGGCGGCGGGCCGCAGCTCGAACTGCTGCGCCGCATCGCGCATTGGTCGATGCAGGAGCCGGAATTGGAAGAAGAGGCGCTGCTGGCCGATGTCGGCGGCGAGCTGACGGTGACGATCACCCGCCGCACCATGAACCCGACCGCCGGCCCGGTGACGATCACCCGCCCCGATGGCCGGACCGAAGAGGTGGCGCTGGCCGAGGCCGGCCCCGGCCGCTTCACCGCGCGCTGGACCGCGCCGGGGCCTGGGCTCTACCGGCTGGCGGATGGCGAGATCAGCCGGGTTCTGGCGCTCGGCCCCGCCGCGCCGCGGGAGTTCGAGGAAACCGTCGCCTCGGGCGCCGTGCTGGGCCCCTTGGCCCAGGCGACGCAGGGCGCGGTGCTGCCGCTTTCCGACGGCATGCCCGGCCTGCGCACGGTGCGCGAGGGACGGCCGGCGCATGGCCAGGGCGTGGGCGGGCCGTGGATCGCCATCGCCCCGCGCAATGCGGCCTCGGTCAGCGGCATGACCCATCGCCCGCTGCTGCCCGGCTGGGCCTGGCTTGCGCTGATCGCCGGGCTGGCGCTGGCCGGCTGGCTGGCCGAGGGCCGCGGCCGGCTGCGCGCCCAGGCGGCGGCAGGGGGCTGACGCGCGAAACTTGCCAAGATCGCGCGCCGTTGCTAGGCAAATGAAAACATTCCAAGAGGACCGCATGGCCGCCGCCCCGAACGATGACCAGACCGCCTATATCCCGCCGACCGAAGTCGATCTGGCGATGGTCAAGCGCATCCTGCCGCATCGCTATCCCTTCCTGCTGGTGGACAGGGTGCGCGACATCGTGCCGGGCGAAAGCTGCGTCGGCGTCAAGAACGTGACCTCGAACGAGCCGCATTTCGAAGGCCATTTCCCGCAGGAGCCGGTGATGCCCGGCGTGCTGATCATCGAGGCCATGGCGCAATCGGCCGCGGTGCTGGTCGGGGTGACGCTGGATCTCGCCGACAAGGGCATGGGCACCTATTTCATGTCCATCGACAAATGCCGCTTCCGCCAGAAGGTGGTGCCGGGTGACGTGCTGGAACTGCACATGAAGACCCTGCGCGGCGGCGGCAAGATCTGGAAGTTCGAGGGCCGTGCCCTGGTGAACGGCCAGCTCGCCGCCGAGGCCGAGGTGATGGCCATGCTGAACCGTGGCGAGAATGGCTGAGACCCGCATCCATCCCTCGGCCGTCGTGGACCCTGCCGCGAAGATCGGCGCGGGATGCGAGATCGGCCCCTTCTGCGTCCTCGGCCCCGAGGTCAGCCTCGGCCGGGGCGTGGTGCTGAAATCGCATGTCGTGGTGGCGGGCGAGACCGCGATCGGCGACGAAACCATCGTCTTCCCCTTCGCCTCTCTGGGCGAGGTGCCGCAGGACCTGAAGTTCCGGGGCGAGCGCACGCGGCTGGAAATCGGCGCCCGCAACCGCATCCGCGAATATGTGACGATGAACCCCGGCACCGAGGGCGGCGGCGGCGTGACCCGCATCGGCGACGACGGGCTCTTCATGGCCGGCAGCCATGTCGCGCATGATTGCCGGATCGGCGACCGGGTGATCCTGGTCAACAACGCCTCGGTCGCCGGCCATTGCGTGCTGGAGGACGACGTGATCGTGGGCGGGCTGTCGGGCGTGCATCAATGGGTGCGCATCGGCCGCGGCGCGATGATCGGCGCGGTGACGATGGTGACGGCGGACGTGATCCCCTTTGGCCTGGTGCAAGGGCCGCGGGGCCATCTGGACGGGCTGAACCTGGTGGGGCTGAAGCGCCGCGGCGCCTCGCGCGAGGACATCCACGCGCTGCGCGACATGTTGGCGCAGCTGGGCCGGGGCAGCTTCCGCGACACCGCCCGGCACCTGGCCGAGGCCGAGAACGGGCCGATGGTGCGCGAGGTGCTCGACTTCATCCTCGGCCCCTCGGACCGCAGCTTCCTGGCCCCCCATCCGTGAGAGCGCATCCATGAGCCGCATCGCCCTGATCGCCGGCGAGGGCAGCCTCGCCCCCGCCATCGCCGCGGCGCTGGACCAGCCGCTGGTCTATGCGCTGGACAACCTCAGGCCCGAGGTCGAGGCGAAGCCCTTTCGCCTCGAACGGCTGGTGCCCTTCCTGGACGAGCTGGCCGACCAGGGCGTGACGCAGGCGGTCTTCGCCGGCGCCATCCGCCGCCCCAAGATCGAGCCCGAGCTTTTCGACCCCCGCACCCTGACCATCGTGCCGCGCATCCTGATGGGGATGCAGTCGGGCGACGACGCGGCGCTGCGCGCGGTCCTCGACGTCTTCGAGGAAGCGGGAATATCCATCTGTTCCGTCGACCAGATCCTGCCGGACCTGGTGCCCGGCGAAGGCGTCCTGGTGGGCGAGCCCGGCCCGCGCGACCAGAAGGACGCGGCCCGCGCCGCCGAGATCGTCGCCGGGCTCGGCGCATTGGACATCGGCCAGGGCGCGGTGGTGGCTCAGGGGCTCTGCCTTGCCGTCGAGGCGCTGCCGGGCACCCAGGCCATGCTGGAATTCGCAAGGCTGCATGCCGGGCTGAAACCCGATCCCAAGGGGGCTGGCGGCGTGCTCTACAAGGCGCCGAAACCCGGCCAGGACCGGCGCATCGACCTGCCGACCATCGGCCCCGAGACCGTGACCCAGGCCGCCGAGGCCGGGCTGGCCGGGATCGCCTGGGAGGCGGGCAGCGTCATCCTGCTGGACCGGACCGAGGCAATGCGCCGCGCCCAGGCGGCGGGGCTGTTTCTCTGGGCGCGCGGGTGACATGAGTATTCGGGACACGGTGAAAGAGGCTTGCTTCACCGTTTCGCAAATACTCAAGTGACAGGGCCGCGAGAGCGGCGGGAGGGTATTTGGAGAACGAAGAAGTCCAGGTCGCTTCTCTGTTCTTCAAATACCCATGTCGGGGCATGGCAAGCGGAGCGGCGCGATGAAATTCTTCCTGATCGCGGGCGAGCCTTCGGGCGACAACCTGGGCGGTGCCCTGATGGCCGGGCTGAAGAGCCTTGATCCCGGCGCCGAATTCCTGGGCGTCGGCGGTCCTGCCATGGCGGCGCAGGGGCTGGAGAGCCGCTTTCCCATGGAAGAGCTGAGCCTGATGGGCATCTGGGAGGTGCTGCCGAAATATCGCGCGCTCAAGGCGCGGATCGCCGAGACCGCCCGCGCCGTCGCCGCGGCCCGGCCCGATGCGCTGATCACCATCGACAGCCCCGATTTCTGCCTGCGCGTCGCGCGCCAGGCGCGGGCGCTGCACCCCGGCCTGCGCACCATCCATTATGTCGCGCCCTCGGTCTGGGCCTGGCGGGCGGGGCGGGCCGGGAAGATGGCCGAGGTGATCGACCATGTGCTGGCCATCCTGCCCTTCGAGCCGCCGCTGATGCGGGCGGCCGGCATGAGCTGCGATTTCGTCGGCCATCCCATCGCCGCCGAGCCGGTGGCGGGCGCGGCCGAGGCGGCGGCCTTTCGCGCCGCGAACGGCATTGCGCCGGATGCGCCGCTGGTCCTGTGCCTGCCGGGCTCGCGCCGGACCGAGGTGGGCCGGCTTGGCCCGCGCTTCGACGAGGCGCTGATCCGGCTGCGCGACCGGGTGCCGGAGATCCGCGTGGTGATCCCGACCGTGCGCGGCGTCTCGGTCCTGGTGCGCGACATGGCGCGGCGCTGGCCCACCGCGCCCGTCGTGGTCGAGAACCCCGAGGAGAAGCGCGCCGCCTTTGCCGCCGCCGATCTGGCGCTGGCGGCCTCGGGCACGGTCAGCCTGGACCTGGCCGCGAACGACGTGCCCATGGTGATCGGCTATGACGTGGCGCCGCTGAGCCGGCTGGTCATCGGGCTGTTGCTGCGGACCGATACGGTGACGCTGGTCAACCTGGTCAGCGAGACCCGCGCCGTGCCGGAATTCCTGGGTCGCAACTGCCAGCCGGGGCCGATGTCGCAGGCGCTGTTCCGGCTGATCGAGAACGGCGATGAGCGGGCCGAGCAACTGGCGGCGATGGCGCTGACCATGGAGCGGCTGGGGCGCGGCGGCGAGGCTCCGGGCCTGCGCGCCGCGCGGTCGGTGATGGCGGCGATCAGTTCTGCGCCGCGACCACGATGATCTCGACCTTGTAGTCGGGCGTCGCCAGCGCCGATTCGCCGGTGGCGCGGGCAGGCGCGTGGCCGGGGGCGACCCAGGCGTCCCACACCGCGTTCATCTCGGCGAAATCGCCCATGTCGGCCAGCCAGACCTGCGCCGACAGGATGCGGGTCTTGTCCGAGCCGCATTCCGCCAGCAGCCGGTCGATCTGGGCCAGCACCTCGCGGGTCTGCTCGGCCACGGGTTCGCCCGGCTTGCCGACCTGGCCGGCCAGGTAGACGGTGCCGTTGTGGACGACCGCCTGGCTCATGCGGGGGCCGGTCTCGATGCGCTTGATCTCGGACATGGAAAATCCTTTCGGGTTGGGCTGGCGTCAGAAGAGCCGCCAGAAGAACAGTGCCGTCATGCCAAAGCCGATGGCCGCGATCAATGCCCGTAGCGCCGGGACCGGGATGCGCCGCGCCACCGGCGCGCCCAGGTAGCCGCCCAGGATGGTGCCGAGGCTCATCACCGCCGCGGGCCACCAGGCGACCTGCCCGCCCGCCGCGAAGATCGCCAGCGAGATCACCGACAGCGCGAAGGACAGCCAGTTCTTCAGCCCGTTCATCTGGTTCAGCTGCGTCATGCCCCAAAGCGCGAACAGCGCCAGCAGCACGATGCCCAGCCCGCCGTTGAAATAGCCGCCGTAGATCGCCACCGGCACCATGGTCCCGGCGCCGAAGGGCGCGGCCGCGTTGCGGTGCTGCGCCGCCCATTCCCGCACCTGCGCGCCCCAGATGAAGACCGAGGTCGCCGCCAGCAGCAGGAAGGGCACCAGCACCGCGAAGGCCTGGTTCGAGGAGACCAGCAGCAGGCACGAGCCGACGATGCCGCCGGCCAGCGTCCAGAAGGTCAGCCGCAGCACCAGCGCGCGTTCGATCTGCGCGATCTCGCGCCGGAACCCCAACGCGGCGGACAGATAGCCGGGCAGGGCGGCGACCGTGCTGGTGGCATTGGCCGAGACCACCGGCACGCCGCTGGCGACCAGCGCAGGGAAGGTGATGAAGGTGCCGCCCCCGGCGACGGCGTTCAGCATTCCGCCAAGGAAACCGGCGGCAAGCATCAGCAGGGTATCGGTCATGCCGGACGGCTCCTCTTCGTGGCGGGCGCCCATGCTTAGCCCTGCGGCCCTTGGGCGTCCAGCCGCCGCGGGCCGGGCAGGAAAGCGCCCGGAGGGGGCTCCGGGCGCTGTCGGCTAGAAGATGCCGGTCAGGTAAAGCAGGATGATGACGAAGATCGGAACGCCCAGAAGCCAGGCGATGATGCCTTTCATTATTCTCTCCCTTGCTGGTCGAAAGCGGAACGCGACCCGAGGGCGATGGTTCCCGCGGCGCCTTGCCTGAAAAAATCGCCATCCGCCGGGAATGGATCGCGCCGTGCCGCGTAATCCCCCTGCAACCTTCGGATCAAAGGATGAAGCGCATGGCACATTTTCGCATGATTCTGACGGCGGCCGCATTCGCGGCGACCCTTCCGGCAGCGGCCCTGGCGGATGACGACGACTTTCCCCGCCGTTTCCACCGGGACGGGGTCGAGCGGCTGTTGCTGCGCGTCCCGGACGGCTGGGCCTATCGCGGCTGGTGGCAGGGCGACGACGACCGCCGCGCCTTCCGCCATCGCGGATGGGGCGATGACGACGACGATGATCGCCCGAGGCGGCGGCGGAGGCGGGATCGCGACGACGACGATGACGACGACGATTGAGGAGGGGGCGAACCCGCCTGATCCGCTAGCAAGGCCGGCCCCGAACGGGCCGGCCTTGTCCCGTCAGCGCCCCTGCCGCATGAACGGCGATTGCGGAAAATTTTCCATACACAATGTAAGGAATTGATATTTAATTATAATAAAAACGATGGGGGAACGCGTCTTTATCTTGCAATAAACGATAAACTCTGTCGTAATTATGGTCATGAAGCTCCCGTAAGCAGAGCAAGGAGGACAAGCATCATGACCCGCATCGTTCCCGCAACCGATAATCCGACGGCCGATGGCCGGTCGATTCGCTCTCGCGGCGCGGAGGAGTCCAGGTGCAGGGGTGCCGGTCCGGCGGCACCGGGATTGCGGCGCATCGCGGCGATCGTGGCCAGCGTGGTCGGGCTGGGGCTGGCCGGCCCGGTCCATGCCGACAACAGCCTGCTGAACGTCAGCTACGACCCCACGCGCGAGCTTTACCGCGAGGTGAACGCCGCCTTCGCCGCGAAATGGCAGGCCGAAGGGCATGCGGCGCCGACCATCGAGACCTCGCATGGCGGCTCGGGCGCGCAGGCGCGCTCGGTGATCGACGGGCTCAAGGCGCAGGTGGTGACGCTGGCGCTGGCCTCGGACATCGACCAGATCGCGACGCGGGGCCTCTTGCCCGAGGACTGGCAGTCGCGCCTGCCGCACAACAGCGCGCCCTATACCTCGACCATCGTCTTCCTGGTGCGCGAGGGCAATCCCAAGGGCATCCAGGACTGGGGCGACCTGGTCAAGGAAGGCGTCGAGGTCATCACCCCGAACCCCAAGACCAGCGGCGGGGCGCGCTGGAACTATCTTGCCGCCTGGGCCTGGGCGCAGAAGAACGGCCAGGACCCCAAGGGCTTCGTGACCGAGCTGTTCAAGCATGTCCCGGTGCTTGACAGCGGCGCGCGCGGCTCGACCACCACCTTCACCCAGCGCGAGATCGGCGACGTGCTGCTGGCCTGGGAGAACGAGGCCTACCTGGCGCTGAACGAGCTGGGCGAGGACAGGTTCGACATCGTCGTGCCCTCGGTCTCGATCCTGGCCGAGCCGCCGGTCGCCATCGTGGACAAGAACATCGCCGATGACGAGCAGAAGGTGCTGGCCGATGCCTATCTGGCCTTCCTCTATTCGCCCGAGGGGCAGGCGCTGGCCTACAAGCACTATTATCGCGCCTGGGACGACAGCGCCGCCGATCCCGAGGACGTGGCGCGGTTCCCGCAGCTCGATCTGGTGAGCATCGCCGATTTCGGCGGCTGGAAACAGGCCCAGCCCGAGCATTTCGGCGACGGCGGCACCTTCGACCAGATCTATTCGGGGCAATGACCGATGGCGCTGGCGTTCCGCTTGCAGAAATCCCCCATGCCGGGCTTTGGCCTCGGCATGGGCATCACCCTGGCCATGCTGTCGCTGATCGTCATCCTGCCGGTCGGCGCGCTGCTGGCACGGGGCATCAGCTACGGCCCCGAGGCGGTCTGGGCCACGATCAACACGCCGCGGGTCTGGGCGGCGCTCTATCTGTCCTTCCGCCTGGCCTTTCTGGCCGCGCTGGTCAACCTGGTCTTCGGCACGCTGCTGGCCTGGGTGCTGGCGCGCTATGACTTTCCGGGCCGGCGGCTGGTCGACGCGCTGGTCGACCTGCCCTTTGCCCTGCCGACGGCGGTGGCGGGCATCGCGCTGACCGCGCTTTACGCGCCGAACGGCGTCTTCGGCAGCATCGTCCGGGACCTGGGCGGCAAGGTCGCCTATACGCAATGGGGCATCCTGATCGCGCTGATCTTCGTCGGCCTGCCATTCGTCACCCGCACCGTGCAGCCGGTGATCGCCGAGATCGAGCAGGAAGTCGAGGAAGCCTCGGCCACGCTGGGGGCGGGGCGGTTCCATACCCTGCGCCGGGTGATCCTGCCCATGCTGCTGCCCGCGGCGCTGACCGGCTTTGCGCTGTCCCTGGCGCGCGCGGTCGGCGAATACGGCTCGGTCATCTTCATCGCCGGCAACCTGCCCATGAAGACCGAGATCGCGCCGCTCTTGATCGTCATCAAGCTCGAGGAGTTCGACTATGACGGCGCGGCGGCCATCGGCATCGCCATGCTGCTGATCTCGTTCGCCATGCTGCTGGCGATCAACCTGATCCAGATCTGGAGCCGGCGGAGGATCGGCCATGTTTGACAGCACGCTGCACGCTGCCGCCAGCGAAAAACCCGCGAAATGGCGTCCGGTGGCCGAGGAAAGCCGGCCGGTCCGCGTCCTGCTGATCGCCCTGGCGCTGGGCGGGCTGGCCGTCCTGGTGGTGGCGCCGCTGGCCGTGGTCTTTGCCGAGGCCCTTGCACGCGGCGCGGGCCAGGCGCTTGCCTCGCTCACCCGGCCCGAGGCGACCTCGGCCATCCGGCTGACGCTGATCGTCGCGGCGATCTCGGTGCCGGTGAACGCGGTCTTCGGCATCGCCGCCGCCTGGACGATCACCAAGTTCGACTTTCGCGGCAAGGCCTTCCTGATCACGCTGATCGACCTGCCGTTTTCCATCTCGCCGGTGGTGGCGGGGCTGGCGCTGGTGCTCTTGTTCGGCACCAACAGCCTGATCGGCGGCTGGCTGGTCGCCAGCGGCTTCCCGATCATCTTCGCCCTGCCGGGGATCGTGCTGGCCTCGATCTTCGTCACTTTCCCCTTCGTCGCGCGCGAGCTGATCCCGGTGATGATCGAGCAGGGCCGGGCCGAGGAAGAGGCGGCGCTGACGCTGGGCGCCTCGGGCTGGCGCACCTTCCTGACCGTGACCCTGCCCAACATCAAATGGGCGCTGCTTTACGGCGTGCTGCTGTGCAATGCCCGCGCCATGGGCGAGTTCGGCGCCGTCGCGGTGGTCTCGGGCAAGATCCGCGGCCAGACCGCGACCATGCCGATCACCATCGAGATGCTCTACAACGAATATCTTTCGGTCGCCGCCTTCAGCCTGGCCGCGGTGCTGGCGGCGCTGGGCCTGCTGACGCTGGCGCTCAAGACCGTGCTGGAATGGCGCCACGCCGACCAGCTTGCCGCAACGCGCCGCCATTGAGGTGTCCCATGCATATCGAGATCGATGAAATCGCCAAGAGCTTCGGTTCCACCACCGCGCTGCATCCGGTCAGTCTGGCCATCCCCTCGGGGGCGCTGGTGGCGCTGCTGGGGCCTTCCGGCTCGGGCAAGACCACGCTTCTGCGCATCCTGGGCGGGCTGGAGTTCCCGACGTCCGGCCGGGTGCTTTTCGACGGGCAGGACGCGACGGGGCTGACGGTGCAAGAGCGCCGCGCCGGCTTCGTCTTCCAAAGCTATGCGCTGTTTCGGCACATGACCGTGTTCGAGAACATCGCCTATGGGTTGCGCGCCCGCCCGCGCCGCTCGCGCCCCAACCGGGCCGAGATCGGGCGCCGCGTGACCCGGCTTCTGGACCTGATCCAGCTGCCGCAGATCGGCGGGCGCTTTCCCAGCCAGCTGTCGGGCGGCCAGCGCCAGCGCGTCGCCCTGGCCCGCGCGCTGGCGATCGAGCCGCGCATGCTGCTGCTGGACGAGCCCTTCGGCGCGCTGGATGCCCGCGTGCGCAAGGAATTGCGCCAGGGCCTGCGCGAGATCCACGACAGCACCGGCCTGACCACGGTCTTCGTCACCCACGACCAGGACGAGGCGATGGAACTGGCCGACCTGGTGGTGGTGATGTCCATGGGCCGGATCGAGCAGGTCGGCCGCCCGCAGGACATCCGTGCCCGCCCGGCGACGCCCTTCGTGCGCGAGTTCATCGACGCCTGACGCGGCGGCGGCGCGCGCGCATCCCGCGCGCGCCCTCAGTCGATCGGATAGTCGTATTGGCGCAGGAAGCGCCAGATGTTGCGGTTCAGCTGGGACAGCATCTCCAGGTCCTGGTCCAGCCGCAGCATCTCGTCGCTGCCCAGGGTCTGCTTGCGGCCCATGTGGATGCGGTCGCGCCGGTCGGCGATCCGCATCAGGATGGTCGAGACCGAGCCGTCCTCCTGGAAGGACCAGATGCTGTGGTTGTAGCGGTGGCGGACGGCGGACAGCCGGGCGAAGCGCGCCGTCAGCTCCAGCAGTTCCTGCTGCTCCTGCCCGGCGGGCAGGCGCAGCTTCGCAAGACGCTCGACCATCTCGATGCGGCCGCGCGTCGACGTGACCGACAGAAAGACCACCACCGCGGCGCTCTTGTCCATCCCGGTCAGCCCGGCGAGCATGTGGATGAGCAGGCTTTCGGTATTGCTCCAGGCGTAGTTCAGCCGCCCGACCCGCAGCAACACGGCATCCAGGTCGGGTTCGACCGCGCTGGCCCCGGCTGTCGGCGGCGGCGCCGTCACGATCGTAATGCGCGATAGCGCATGGCGGCCTCGGTGCGGTTGTGGGCGCCCAGGCGCAGGCTGGCATTGCGCAGGTGCAGCTTGACCGTATGGACCGACAGGCCCAGGCTCAGCGCGATGCGCTTGTTGGACTGGCCGTCGGCGACCAGGCGCAGCACGTCCTGCTGGCGCTGGGTCAGGCCAAGCTCGTCCGGGACCGCGGCCGGCATCGCGACGCCGGCCGAGGACATGATCTCGGGAAAGATGTAGTTGCCGCCATGCGCCACCAGCTTGATGACGGAAAGCCAGACGTCGAGCCGGATGTTCAGCGGCAGGATGCTGGCAGCGCGCCGCCGCAGCTCGGCATCCTCGTAGCAGGCCCGGCCGAAGGCGCCGGTGCAAAAGGCGATGGCCAGCGCCACGTCGTTCAAGGCCAGCAGATAGGTGCGATCCTCCTCGGTCAATCCGCGCATGGTCGGTTCGTCCAGAACCAGCAGCGTCGGCCTTTCGCCGGTCAGTTCGGACAGGCTGCGGAAGTCGTCGAAGGACAGTGCGGCCGCCACGGTGATATGACCCAGCTCCTGACTGGTCACTGAAATCAGGCTGTGGGAAAAGTTGCATTGCGTTCCGACAAAGAGAACCTCTGCCGTTCCACGCGCAGGCCGGCCAGACAGCGTACGAATTTCACTGGATACGCCATCGCAAGATGCCATGTTCATGTCATTCCTACCTTCTTGCGTATGGTTTTACTCCCCCGTCCCGGTCGGCCCTCCCAAGCCGACCGGACGGTTCAGCCTAGCAAGTTTTCGCCCGGCCTTAAAGGAAAGAGCGAAAGATAAGTTCAAGAATCACCACAACTTAGTTGTAATATGACCGAGCCACTCCCTCCAAGGTAGAGGCGCCGCTTCGGCGCTTGTCCTTTTGGCGAGGTCGGCCGGGACCGGGCCCGGTGCCCCTGGCGAAAGGGATTAATCCTTTCGGGCGATGCGGGGGATGTCCGGGGCCGGTCGGCTATAGGTCCAATAGGGGTTCTTCGGGTATTCGGGCAGCCCCCCTCTAGCCTTTTCGAGCAGCTAGGCCGAATCGGTGGGCGGGGCGTAGCCTTCCTTCAGGTCGGCGAACCGGGTTTCCTCCGGGCCGGCCGCAGGGGGCCGCGCAGGGTGGTATGCGGATCCCCCTTATCAGCAGCAGGACGGGGACGGTCGTGCCGTCGTGACGGTGGGCATTTGCCCGGCGACCGCAACCGGCTTGCCTTCATCCACCGAAACCGGGCGGGCAGGCGTGCTTGTGAAGGATCTGGCCGCATCTCCCCCGCCTCTAGAGGAGGAAATGACGATGGTTGGCAGCCGCAACATGAATCTCTTCGCCTGGCCGATCAACAACCAGAACCAGGATCAGGACCAGGATCAAGACCAGGATCAGGGCCAGGGTCAAGGTCAGGGCCAGGGACAGGGCCAGCTGAACAAGCAGGGCCAGGATCAGGACCAGGACCAGGGTCAAGGCCAGGATCAGGGCCAGGGCCAGGACCAGGGCCAATCCCAGACCCAGAGCAACGCGAACGACAACGCGAACTCCAATGCCAATGCGAACAGCAGCGCTTCCGAGACGCTTGCCTATAACGCTGCGGGCAACGTGGCGGGCAACCTTGCCGGCAATGCGGCCAAGAACAAGGCCGACAACGACGCCAGCAACGATGCGCATAACGACGCCAACAACGACGCGCGCAACGATGCGACGAACGACGCCTACAACAAGGCGGTGAACACGGCCTATAACAACACCGACGTCGAGACCAACGTCTCGACCAATGTCAGCGTGGGCCTCGACCTGGAGGGGTGGCAGCCGACCGACAATGACTATGCCGACATCGACCTGAACAACGCGCATGGCAGCATGGGCGATTTCCTGGTCAACCGCGACGGCAACATCAGCATCGGCACCGATGACATCAATATCGAGAACGTGCTGAACAACGCCCTGAACGGCGGCGGTGCCGACGTGGGCATCATCATCCCGCAATCCGGGACGATGAACGACCAGGACGACCTGAGCGACGCCCATGTCTCGAACAATGCCGACTTCAACCAGAACGGCAGCGTCAACGGCGGCACGGCCACGGCCGAGCGCGGCATCGATGCCGGCAGCGAAGGCGGCCGGGGCGGCAGCGGCGGCAGCGCCGACGGCGGCTCGGGCGATGCGGATGCCGATGGCGGCAAGGCACTGGCCTCGGGCAGCCATTCCGATGGCGGCAACGGCGGCGACGCCGCGGCCTGGGGCGGCGACGGCGACGGCGGCGGGGCCCTTGGGCTTGGCCTGGGCGCCGGCCAGGGCGGCTCGGCCGATGGCGGCGATGCGGCGGGCCTTGGCGCCGGCATCGGTGCCGGGCTGAGCGGTGACGCAAGCGGCGGCGACGCCGGGGCCGGCAGCCTGGCAGGCGCGCTTGGCGCCGGGGCCGGTGGTCCGGGTGGTGCTGGCGGGGCCGGTGGCTCGGGCGGCGGCACCGGCTCGGCCGATGCCGGTCCGACCGGCGCGCTTGGCCTGGGCCTGGTCGGCGTGGGCGTCAACAGCGACAGCGGCAATGGCGGCACCTCCGGCGACGGCGGCGACGGCGGCGCGGGTGACGCGGGCGGCGCCGGCGGCATCGGTGCCGGGATCGGCGCGGCGCTTTCCGCCGCGGCGGCCATGGCGGGCGATGCGACCTCGGGCGATGCCGGCGGCGCGGGCTTCGGCGCTGCCCTGTCGGCGGCCGGCAACGGCGGCCGTGCGGACGGCACCGGCGAAGGCTACGGCGATGCCGTGGGCGGCAACGGCCTGGGCGGTGCGGCCAATGGCACCACCGGCGGCGCCGGCGGCGCGGCCAGCTCGACCGGCGGCTATGCCCTGGGCGGCAGCGGCATGAACACCAGCAGCGGCAATGGCGGCGCCGGCGGCCAGGTGATGTCGGGCGACGGTGGCTATGCTCATGCCGGCACCTGGGGGTCGAACAATGGCGATGACGGCTATGTCAACGGCTATTCGACCGCCTCGGCCGACTCGATCCTGGATACCTCGGCGTTCAACCAGAGCATCGTGATGGGTGCGAACGTGCTGGGCAACACCGTCGACATGACCGTGGTCGGCGGCGATCTCAGCTCGTCGGTGATCGGCCAGGACGATCTGGGCTGACAGGCCCCCACGCGAACGTCCTGCGCAGGGTCTTCCTGCGCAGGTTTCCGTTTAATTGATTTCCCTCGGCCTTGCCGGAATTGTTTTATCGAGGAAGGTGGCAGACATGCTGGTGATCGACGCGACAGAAGAAGCGATCTGGCACTTCATCGGAATTTTCCACCTTGCGGAAGAACATGGGCGGATGCGGATCGAATACGATCGCCTGACCGCCCGGAAGGCCGGCCCCGACCTGGGCCCGGTCGAACCGACCCACCAGGCGGCCGACCATCCCTATCGGCCGCTCGATTACCAGCCCGAGATCCGCTACGCACCGCCCTATCGCCCCGGCGAGGGGCTTTCGGCCGATCCGGCCCCGCCCGTGCTGGTGCTGGACCACCATTTCCCGCGCGCCTCGGTTTCGCCCGAGGTGATGTCCGCCAGCATGCCCAATGCCGGCGTGCCCTGGTCCGCCAAGCCGCCGGGCGGCGTGGTGACGCCGGTCCCGGAATGGGTTCTGCCGGTGCCGGGCTCGGTCGCCGTCATCGTGGTCCAGAAGACCCGCCTGGCCGATGACGACCAGGTGAATGCCGACGCCATGCGCGAGGGGGTGGTCGATCTGCAGCTGTTGACGGACCGGCTGGAATCGCTGGCCGCGCAGGCCGAGCAGCTGGGCATCGCCCTGCAGGTGGCGATGCCGGCGGACGAGCCCGCCTTTCGCCTGATCGCCGAGACCTTCCGCCAGACCGACCTGCCCGAGACCGAAGCCCCCGGCGCCGAGGTCCATGCGCGCCAGGGCGCCGATGCCGAGGGCCTGTATCAGAACGGCGTCAAGGTCGATGCCCGCCCCGACATCGACGCGCTCATGCCCGCATATCGCCAGGAGGTGGCCGCCGAGCAGGCGCGCGAGGCGCAGGAGGGCGCCCCGGTCACCAGCCGCGACGGCCCGACCTCGGCCGGTCCCACCAGCGTTGCCGGCCCCGGCGAGATCGGGCAGGGCCATGACCTGATCCTGGGCAACAATACGCTGATCAACCAGGTCACGATCCATTCCGCCGCGGTGACGGCGCCGGTCGTCGCCGTGGCGGGGGGCGTCTACAGCTACAACATCATCAGCCAGACCAATGTCTGGAGCGATACGGATGCGCTGGGCGGCCTTGCCGCCGCCGCGCAGGGCCAGGCCAGCCCGACGCAGGGGCTGAACTTCGCCAGCTACACCAGCTTCTCGAACCCGATGCCGGTGCCGCAGGGCGACGACGATGCGCCGCAATACTGGGTGACGGCGACGCTGGAGGGCAGCCTCATCAGCATGAACTGGATCGAGCAGTTCAACCTGATGTCGGACAACGACATCGCCTCGATCACGCTTCAGGCCAACCAGACCCTGCTGCTGATGGGCGAGAACGGCGCGCTGAACCACGTCTCGCTGCTGGAGCTGGGGATGAGCTACGATCTCATCATCGTCGATGGCCAGGTCATCAACCTGAACGCGATCCTGCAAACCAACGTGCTGCTGGACGACGACCGCATCATGGTCAGCGACGGCCATGGCGGCAGGATCAGCTCGGGCGACAACCTGCTGATCAACGACGCGACCATCCATCAGGTCGGCCTGTCCGGCGTGGTCGCGACCGGCGCGGACCATGCGGCGATGCTGGCGGGGGTGGCGGCGGGCGATGTCAGCCTGCCGCAATCGGTGCTGAACGATCCCGCCTTCCAGGGCCTGGACCTGGTGCGGGTGCTGCATATCAAGGGCGACATGGTTTCGGTCAACCTGGTGCGGCAGACGAACGTGCTGGGCGATGCCGACCAGATCGAGGTCTATCGCGACGACCTTCTGCAGGCGGGGGGCGAGATCAACGTCGTCACCGGCTCGAACCTGCTGGTGAACGCGGCGGTGATCGCCGAGTTCGGCGTCGATGCGACGATCTATGCCGGCGGCGAGGTCTATTCCGACGCGCTGCTGCACCAGGCCGAACTGGTCATGACCCACGATCCGCTGATGCCCACCCCGCCGCCCGGCCTGGCCAGCGAGGCGGTGCTTTTCCTGGCCGAGGGGATGCTCGGCGACGATGCCGGCGACGGCGATTTCGTGCCGATCGGCACGAATGCCGATGTGCCCGCCGACATCATGCAAACGGTGCTGGCATGACCCGATCCGACAAGACCAGCGAGCGGCTGGTGCTCGAACCCGAGATGTGCGTCGATTGGCAGGGCGAGAAGCCCCGCCCGCCGGCCTCGAAGCCCATGGGCACCGGCCCCACCATCGAGCGGCAGGCCGGGCGCATTCCCCCGGCGCCCGCCACGGTGCAGGCAAAGGACGGCGCCGCCTTCCACAAGCGGGTGTCCGAGCCCGACATCGCCGGGGCGCTGGGTGCGACGATCCGCCGGATCTGGGCCAATATCCTGGGGGTTCTGCTGTTCAGCGGCGTCTCGAACATGCTGGTGCTGGCGATCCCGATCTATCTGTTCCAGATCTCGGACCGGGTGCTGACCAGCCGCTCGATCGACACGCTGGTCATGCTGACGGTGGTGATCGTCGGCGCCGTGCTGCTGCAGGTGGTGTTCGACGCCATCCGGCGCGGCATGCTGCTGCGCAGCTCGGTCGACATCTCGGCCCGGCTGGGCGCGCCCATCCTGTCGGCGGCGGCGCGCGCCTCGCTGCAAAGCGCCGGGCAGGAATACCAGACGCTGGGCGATCTGCAGCAGGTGCGCAGCTTCCTGGTCTCGGGCACGCTGCTGTCGCTGCTGGACCTGCCCTTTGCGCCGCTGTTCATCCTGGCGATCTTCCTGGTCCATCCGCACCTGGGCCTGATGGTGCTGACCACGGCGGTCCTGCTGATGGCCATCGCGATGATGAACCAGCGCGCCACCGCGAAATCCTTTGCCGAGGCGAACCGGCACCTCAGCCGCGCCAACCTGCACCTGGATTCGATGATGCGCAATTCGCAGATCATCAACGCGCTGGCGATGATCCCCGAGGCCGTGACCATCTGGGGCCGCGACGCCGCCAGCTCGATGACGGCGCAGGTGCGCGCCCAGGACCGCAACATCGCCTTTGCCGGCGCCTCGCGCGCGGTGCGGCTGCTGACGCAGGTGGGGCTGCTGGGCTGGGGCGCCTACCTGGCGCTGCACGGCGAGATCACCGGCGGCATGGTCATCGCCGCCTCGATCATCGCCGGCCGCGCGCTGGCCCCCATCGAGGGCGCCATCGAGGGCTGGAACCACGTGCTCTTGTCGCGCGCCGCCTATGGCCGCATCTCGGCGCTGCTGAAATCCTCGCCGCTGAACCAGCAGCGGCTGAAGCTGCCCCATCCCGAGGGGCGGCTGGATGTCGAGCGGCTGCTCTACGTCCCGAACGGGACCAAGCGGGTGGTGCTGAACGCGATCACATTCTCGCTGAACCCCGGCGCATCGCTGGCCATCGTCGGCAATTCCGGCGCCGGCAAGACGACGCTGGGCAAGATGCTGGTCGGCTCGATCCTGCCCACCTCGGGCAGCGTGCGGCTGGACCTGATGGACCTGCGCAACTGGGACCAGCGCCAGCTGGGCCAGTGCATCGGCTATCTGCCGCAGGACGTGCAGCTGTTCCCCGGCACCATCAAGGACAACATCGCCCGGATGCGGCCCGACGCCCGCGACGAAGAGATCTACCAGGCCGCGGTGCTGGCCGATGTCCACGACATGATCGCCAAGCTGCCCGAGGGCTACGAGACCATCGTGGCCGCCGACGGATCGCCGCTGTCGGGCGGGCAGAAGCAGCGCATCGGCCTGGCGCGGGCCTTTTTCGGCGGCCCCCGCCTGGTGGTGCTGGACGAGCCGAACTCGAACCTCGACACGGCGGGGGACCGCGCGCTGTCCAGGGCGATGGCGCTGGCCAAGAAGGACGGCATCACCATGATCGTCGTGACGCAGAAATACCAGCTGCTCCAGGACGTGGACAACATCATGCTGCTGGCCGACGGGCAGATCGCCGCCTTTGGCGCGCGCGACCAGATGCTGGAGCGGCTGGCGAGCCGCAAGCCGCCGCCGGGCAACCAGCCCCCCGCCATGGCCCGCCCGCCGCAAGCCCAGGCCCCGCAGGCTCATGTTCAGCCCCAGGCCCAGCAGCCGCAAGCCGCCCCGCCCCAGGCCGGGCCGGGCCGGCAGCCCGCGACACCCCCCGCACCGGAGGCAGGCCGATGACCAGCAGATCCGACCCCGACGGCCTCTATGACCGGGTTCCGCGCGCGGTGACGCGGCACCTGGTCTTTGGCATCGCCCTGCTGGTGCTGTCCCTGGGCGGGTTCGGCACCTGGGCCTTCCGGGCGCCGCTTGCCGCGGCGGTGATGGCGCCGGGCAGCTTCGTCGCCACCGGCCGCAACAAGATCGTCCAGCACCTGGAAGGCGGCATCATCCGCGAGATCCTGGTCGACGAGGGCGAGGAAGTGACCGAAGGCCAGGTGCTGATCCAGCTGGACCGCACCGCCGCCATCGCCAACCGGCGCGAGCTGGAATTGCGCCGCGCCCGGCTCGAGGCGATCAGCGCCCGGCTGCGGGCGGAATATGCCGGCGCCGAGACGCTGGTCTTCGACGGCTTCCTGCAGGAATATGAGGACGAGCCCAGCTTTGCCGCCATCATGGCCGAACAGCAGGCGGCCTTTCGCGCCGCCCGCGCCCGGCTGGATGGCGAGGTCATCCTGCTGCAAAGCAATATCGCCGCCAGCCGGTCGCGCATCGAGGGCTACCAGGGCCAGCTGGCCGCCATCGAGACCCAGCTTGCCCTGCTGCGCGAGGATCACGGCGCCCGCGACACGCTGCTGCAGCGCGGGCTGGTGCGGCGCAGCGACGTCAACGTCCTGGCGCGGGCCATCGCCGATGCCGTGGGCGAGGCGGGCCGCATCAGGGCGCTGATCGCCGAGACGGAAGAGGCCGTGCGCAAGGCCGAAAGCGAGATCGAGCAGGCGCTGACCCAGCACAAGCAGGCCGCGCTGAACGAAAGCCAGGGCATCGAGGCCGAGCTGGACAGCGTCCGCGAGCAATCGCTGAAGGCGCAGGACGTGCTGGAGAGGGCCTATATCACCTCGCCCGTGTCGGGGACCATCGTGCGCATGCATTACCACACGCCCGGCGGGGTGATCGAGGCGGGCAAGCCGATCCTCGAGATCCTGCCGCAGGATGCGCCGCTGATCATCGAGACCCATGTCGCGCGCACCGACATCGACGAGATCGAGGTCGGGCAGAAGGCGGCGGTGCGGCTGACCTCGCTGAACCAGCGCACCACCCCGGTGCTTCAGGGCCACCTGGTCTATGTCTCGGCCGATGCGCTGGCCACGCAGACCGACGGTATCCAGCGCGAGGTCTATGTGGTGCGCATCGACCTGCCGCCCTCGGAGCTTGGGCGGGTGCATGGCTTCCGGCCGACGCCGGGGATGCCGGCGGAGGTCATGATCGAGACCTCGGCCCGGACCTTCGCGCAATATCTGGTCAAGCCGATCGAGGACAGCCTGTCGCGGGCCTTCCGCGAGAATTAGCCTTGGCGGCGGCGGGCCGGCCCGGCAGTGCCGGATGAGGCGGATTACGGCGCGGAACCGGCCTTGGCGTTGAAGGAAAAGGATAATTTCCCGCGCAGCGGCCGGTTTTGCGGCGGCACCCCTGCGGGCCGGTCCGGCGGCGGGCCGGGCTGGGGATTGCCCCTTGCCCGGCCTGCGGCTATCGCAGACAAAAAGGGGTCCGGCAATCATGAGCTTCAACACCTTCGGTCGCGTCTTCACCTTCACCACCTGGGGCGAAAGCCACGGCCCGGCGCTGGGCGCCACGGTGGACGGCTGCCCGCCGGGCGTGGCGCTGGACGAGGGCTGGATCCAGCAATTCCTGGACCGCCGCCGCCCCGGCAGTTCGAAATTCACCACGCAGCGGCAGGAGCCGGACCGGGTGCGCATCCTCTCGGGCGTCTTCGAGGGGAAAACCACCGGCACGCCGATCCAGCTGATGATCGAGAACACCGACCAGCGCAGCAAGGATTACGGCGAGATCGCCCAGGCCTTCCGCCCCGGCCATGCCGACATCGCCTATCATCTGAAATACGGCATCCGCGACTATCGCGGCGGCGGCCGTTCCAGCGCGCGCGAGACGGCGGCGCGGGTCGCGGCGGGCGGCGTCGCCCAGGCGGTGCTGCGCGAGCTGGCGCCGGGGCTGAAGATCACCGGCTACATGGTGCAGATGGGCGAGCTGCATCTGGACCGGGCGAATTTCGACGCGGCCGAGATCGGCAACAACCCGTTCTTTCTGCCCGACGCCTCGGCCGTGCCGGCCTGGGAGGATTACCTCAACGCCATCCGCAAGGCGCAGGACAGCGTCGGCGCCGCCGTCGAGGTGCTGGTCCAGGGCTGCCCGCCGGGGCTGGGCGCGCCGGTCTATGCCAAGCTGGACACCGACCTGGCCGCCGCGATGATGTCGATCAACGCGGTCAAGGGCGTCGAGATCGGCGAGGGCATGGCCGCCGCCGCCCTGACCGGGACCGCGAATGCCGACGAGATCCGCATGGGCAACGAAGGCCCGCGTTTCCTTTCGAACCATGCCGGCGGCATCCTGGGCGGCATCTCGACCGGGCAGGACATCGTGGTGCGATTCGCCGTCAAGCCGACCAGCTCCATCCTGACCCCGCGCCGCACCATCGACCGGCGGGGCGAGGAGATCGAGCTGATCACCAAGGGCCGCCACGATCCCTGCGTCGGCATCCGCGCCGTGCCCATCGCCGAGGCCATGGCGGCCTGCGTGATCCTGGGCCACCTGCTGCTCGACCGGGCGCAGACCGGCGGGCAGCGCGGCCGGATCGGCTAGGCAAGGCGCGCGATGGGCGGGGAAGGGGAGGGGAACGCCGTTCCCCTCTTGGCCCGTTCCGGGCCAATTCACCCCATGGGGTATTTGGAAAACGGAGAAGGCCCTGGCGCGGCGGGTTTCAGCCGTTCACCGTTTTGCAGATACTCCTGCATTGTTGCGGAACTGTTACATTGCTTTCGCATAACCGTCGCACCGGCGTTCTAGAGAACGCACAGGCCGAATCCGGCCCCATGGAAATGTCAGGAGTGATCCTATGAAATCCGCGAAATTCACCGTGTCGGCGCTGGCCGTGATCGCCGCTTCGGCCACGGCCGCCGCCGCCCGCGACCAGATCCAGGTCTCGGGCTCGTCCACGGTGCTGCCCTATTCGACCATCGTCGCCGAGGCCTTTGGCGAGAATACCGATTTCCCGACCCCGGTGGTGGAATCGGGCGGCTCCTCGGCCGGGCTGAAGAAATTCTGCGAGGGCGTGGGCGAGAACACCATCGACATCGCCAACGCCAGCCGTCCGATCAAGGCCAGTGAGATCGAGGCCTGCAAGGCCGCCGGCGTGACCGAGATCATGGAAGTCCGCATCGGCTATGACGGCATCGTCTTTGCCAGCGACATCGAAGGCAACGACTTTGCCTTCACCCCGGCCGACTGGTTCAACGCGCTGGCCGCCGAAGTCGTGGTCGACGGCAAGGTCGTTGCGAACCCCCATGCCAAGTGGAGCGACATCCGCGCCGAGCTGCCCGACCAGGAGATCCTGGCCTTCGTGCCCGGCACCAAGCACGGCACCCGCGAGGTCTTCGAGGAAAAGGTGATCGCCGCGGGCTGCGAGGAATCGGGCGCCGCCGAGGTGCTGAAGGCCGAGAAGGGCGAGGACGAGGGCGCATCGGCCTGCATGGCGCTGCGCACCGACGGCAAGTCCATCGACATCGATGGCGACTATACCGAGACCCTGGCCCGCATCCAGTCGGCCAAGAACGGCATCGGCGTCTTCGGCCTGTCCTTCTATGAGAACAACACCGACAAGCTGAAGGTCGCGACCATGGCCGGGGTCAACCCCTCGACCGAAACCATCGCCTCGGGCGAATACCCGGTTTCGCGCCCGCTGTTCTTCTATGTCAAGAAGCAGCATATCGGCACCGTGCCGGGGCTGAAGGAATTCGCGGAATTCTTCGTCTCGGACGAGCTGGCCGGGCCGGAAGGGCCGCTGGCCGCCTATGGGCTGGTGGCCGACCCGGAACTGGCCGCGACCCAGGCCGCCGTTGCCGACGAGGCGATCCTTTCCGAATGACCTGCCGGGCGCGGGGGGCTGCCCCCCGCGCCCGTTCCGTTTCCCTGGCTCGAGGGCTCACATGCCTGTCTCATGGACCTTGCTCGTCGTCCTTGCCCTTGCCGGCGCGGGCTATCTTGTCGCCCGCGCGCGCGTCGTCGCGATGGCCGGGGGCGATGTGCGGCGGCTGCATTCGCGGCCCAGCTATCACGGCTGGAACGCCGCCTTGCTGACGGCGCTGCCGGCGCTGTTCCTGATCGCGATCTGGCGCTTCGTGCAGCCGGCCGCGAACCCGACGCCCGTCGCCATCCTGGCGCTGGTGCTGGCCGCGGCCGGGCTGGGCCTTGCGCTTTTCCGCGCCGCGCCGGGCTTTCGCGCCCGCAACGCGGTCGAAACCATGGTCAAGGGCCTGCTGATCCTGTGTTCCAGCATCGCCATCCTGACCACCGCCGGGATCGTCTTTTCGATGCTGTTCGAAACCGGGCATTTCTTCCAGAAATATTCCTGGCACGAGTTCTTCTTTGGCACCACCTGGTCGCCGCGTTTCGGCGGCGGCTCGCAGCTGGGCATCCTGCCGCTGCTGTGGGGCACGATCTACATCTCGCTGATCGCGCTGGCGGTCTCGGTGCCGATCGGGCTGTTCGCGGCGATCTACATGTCCGAATACGCCTCGGCCAGGCTGCGCGGCGTGGCCAAGCCCATGATCGAGGTGCTGGCCGGCATCCCGACCATCGTCTACGGCCTTTTCGCGCTGATCACCGTGGGGCCGATGCTGCGCGACTATTTCGCCCAGCCGTTGGGCCTGGGCAATTCCGGCTCGTCGGTGATGACGGCGGGGCTGGTCATGGGCATCATGCTGATCCCCTTCGTCAGCTCGCTGTCGGACGACATCATCAACGCCGTGCCGCAATCCTTGCGCGACGGCGCGCTGGGCCTGGGCTCGACGCAATCGGAAACCGTGCGCAAGGTGGTGCTGCCCGCCGCGCTGCCGGGCATCGTCGGCGCCGTCCTGCTGGCCGCGTCCCGCGCCATCGGCGAGACGATGATCGTCGTGCTGGGCGCGGGGGCCGCCGCCCGCATGGACCTGAACCCGTTCGAGGCCATGACCACGATCACCGTCAAGATCGTCAGCCAGCTGACCGGCGACAACGATTTCGCCGCGCCCGAGACGCTGGTCGCCTTTGCGCTGGGGCTGACCCTTTTCGTCATCACGCTGGGGCTGAACATCGTCGCCCTCTACGTCGTGCGCAAATACCGGGAGCAATACGAATGAGCGACGCAACCCTGCAAGGCGCGCAGCCCCGCCCGTCGCTGCTGGCCGCCGACCCGCGCACCCGCAAGCGCAACGCCGCCGAGGCGCGGTTCCGCGCCTATGGGCTGGGCGCCATCCTGGTCTCCATGGTGATGCTGGTGATCCTGCTCTTCACCATCCTGACCGGCGGCATCGGCGCCTTTCGCCAGACCTACCTGGAAATCCCGGTCGCGCTGGACGCGGCGCAGCTGGACAAGAACGGCAACCGCGACCCCGCCGACCTGCGCAAGGTCCTGACCCTGACCTATGGCAAGATCCTGCAGCAATCGCTGGAACAGTCCATCGCCGACAAGGGCATCGCCATCGCCGAGCTGTCCGACAAGGACGTCTCGGGCCTGATCTCGAAAGAGGCCTCGGCGCAGCTGCGCAACCGCGTGCTGGCCGACCCCGAGCTGATCGGCCAGACCGTCGAGGCCCGCGTGCTGGTGAACGGCCGGGTTGACGGCTATTACAAGGGCCGCGTCAGCATGGAAAGCGCGGCGCGCGACGCCAATACCTCGCCGGCGCAGCTGCAACTGGCCGATGCGCTGAAGGCGCAGGGCATGCTGGCGACCCAGTGGAACTGGTCCTTCCTGACCAGCCCCGACGCCTCGGACCAGCGCCCCGAGGCCGCCGGCGTCGGCATCGCCATCCTCGGCTCGCTCTACATGATGCTGGTGGTGCTGGTGCTGTCGGTGCCGATCGGCGTCGCCGCCTCGATCTACCTGGAGGAATTCGCGCCCAAGAACCGCTGGACCGACATCATCGAGGTAAATATCTCGAACCTGGCCGCGGTGCCCTCGATCGTCTTCGGCATCCTGGGCCTTGCCGCCTTCATCAACTTCGCCGGGCTGCCGCAATCGGCGCCCATCGTCGGCGGCCTGGTGCTGACCCTGATGACGCTGCCCACCATCATCATCGCCACCCGCGCGGCGCTGAAGGCGGTGCCGCCCTCGATCCGCGACGCGGCGCTGGGGGTGGGGGCGTCCAAGATGCAGTCGGTGTTCCACCACGTCCTGCCGCTGGCCATGCCGGGCATCCTGACCGGCACCATCATCGGCCTGGCCCAGGCCCTGGGCGAGACCGCGCCGCTCTTGCTGATCGGCATGGTGGCCTTCGTCAAGAACTTTCCCTCGGCCCCGCCGGACGGGCTGTTCGAACCCGCCTCGGCCCTGCCGGTCCAGGTCTACAACTGGACCCAGCGCGCCGACCCCGCCTTTATCGAGCGCGCCTCGGGGGCGATCATCGTGCTGCTGGTGTTCCTGCTCTGCATGAACCTGCTTGCCATTCTCCTGCGCCGCAAGTTCGAGCGCCGGTGGTAATCTCGGGAAGGAGACCCGATATGAACGACATGAGACTTCTGGAGCGCAGCGTGGACCAGTCGGAAATCAAGATCGCCGCCCGCGACGTGCAGGTCTGGTATGGCGAAAAGCACGCGATCAAGGACGTGAACGTCGATCTGCTGGACAAGACCGTGACCGCCTTCATCGGTCCCTCGGGCTGCGGCAAGTCCACCTTCCTGCGCTGCCTGAACCGCATGAACGACACCATCGACATCAGCCGGGTCGAGGGCAAGATCACGCTCGACGGCGAGGACATCTATGACAGGCGCGTGGACCCGGTGCAGCTGCGCGCCCGCGTCGGCATGGTGTTCCAGAAGCCGAACCCCTTTCCCAAGTCGATCTATGACAACGTGGCCTATGGCCCGCGCATCCACGGCCTGGCCCGCAACCGTGCCGAGCTGGACGAGATCGTCGAGAAATCGCTGCGCGGCGCGGCGCTGTGGAACGAGGTCAAGGACCGGCTGAACGATCCCGGCACCGGCCTGTCGGGCGGACAGCAGCAGCGGCTTTGCATCGCCCGCGCCGTGGCGACCCAGCCCGAGGTGCTGCTGATGGACGAGCCCTGCTCGGCGCTGGACCCCATCGCCACCAGCCAGGTCGAGGAGCTGATCGACCAGTTGCGCGCCCAGTTCTCGGTGGTGATCGTGACCCATTCCATGCAGCAGGCGGCCCGCGTCAGCCAGAAGACCGCCTTCTTCCACCTGGGCAACCTGGTGGAATACGGCAACACCGACGACATCTTCACCAATCCGCGCGATCCGCGCACCGAAAGCTATATCTCGGGCCGCATCGGCTAGGCCGGAAAGGGATCTGACATGAACAACGAACGCCACATCCTGTCCGCCTTCGACCGTGACCTGGAAACCGTGCAGGCGCTGGTCGTCAAGATGGGCGGCATGGTCGAAAGCGCCATCCACGACGCCGCCATCGCGCTGGAGACCCGCGACGGCGAGCTGGCCGACGACATCCGCCGCCGCGACAAGGCCATCGACGCGCTGGAGCACCAGATCAACGAGGAGGCGGCGCGCCTGATCGCGCTGCGGGCGCCGCGGGCGACCGACCTGCGCATGGTGCTGTCGGTCATCAAGATCTCGCATATCCTCGAGCGGGTGGGCGATTATGCCAAGAACATCGCCAAGCGCAGCAACGTGCTGGCCGACATGCCAGCTATCGACGGCGCCGGCATGGCGCTGCGCCGCATGTCCGCCACGGTCGAGGCGATGATGAAGGACGCGCTGGACAGCTATATCCAGCGCGACGCCGCGCTGGCCGCCGACGTGCGCAAGCGCGACCTCGAGGTGGACCAGATGTATAACGCGCTGTTTCGCGAGTTCCTGACCCATATGATGGAAGACCCGCGCAACATCACCGCCTGCATGCACCTGCATTTCATCGCCAAGAACATCGAGCGCATGGGCGACCACGCCACCGGCATCGCCGAGCAGGTGATCTACCTGGCCACGGGCGAGCTGCCCGAGGATCCGCGCCCCAAGGGCGAAAGCGTGCCGCGCATGGAGGGGGCCTGATCCATGGCGCAGACCCAACCCTGTGTCCTGGTCGTCGAGGACGAGGGCGCGCAGCGCGAGGTGCTGAAATACAACCTCGAGGCCGAGGGTTTCGACGTCGTGCTGGCCGAGAACGGCGACGAGGCCATGCTGCTGGTGGCCGAGGAGCAGCCCGACCTGATCGTGCTGGACTGGATGCTGCCCAATGTCAGCGGCATCGAGGTCTGCCGCCGGGTCAAGGCCGACCCCTCGACGCGGCAGATCCCGATCATCATGCTGTCGGCGCGTTCCGAAGAGGTGGACCGGGTGCGCGGGCTGGAGACCGGCGCCGACGACTATGTGGTCAAGCCCTATTCCGTGGTCGAGCTGATGGCGCGGTTGCGCACCCAGCTGCGCCGCACCCGGCCGGCCTCGATGGGCGAAAGGCTCAGCTTCGGCGACATCATCCTGGATGCGGGCGAGCATCGGGTGTTCCGCGCCGGCCAGCCGCTGCACCTGGGCCCGACCGAATTCCGCCTGCTCTCGACGCTGATGGAAAAGCCCGGCCGGGTCTGGACGCGCGAGCAATTGCTGGACCGGGTCTGGGGCCGCGACATCTATGTCGACACCCGCACCATCGACGTCCATGTCGGCCGGCTGCGCAAGGCGCTGATGGCCCATGGCGGCGACAACCCGGTGCGCACGGTGCGCGGCACCGGCTATTCGCTGGGCTGAGGATCCGGCTACCGCCGTTTTCCCGCCCGCTACCGTGGCTGGCGGCCCCCGCCTGCATGCGGGGCCGGTGCAGCCAAGGGGCGCAAAGCGTTCCAGGCTCACCCCTCCCACCAGGGAGCCTCGATCCGCGAAATCCTGCGGCCGCAGCTCCGGCCCGGTCCTGAGCTGGCGGATGCCCGGCGGACCGCAGCGCGCCACGCCTTCGCAGAGGAGCGCCGGCGGTTCGGGAGTGCCGCGTGGCTTCCAGGTTCTGCACTCGCAAGCGGGCTTCCGTTTGGGAACGGTTCGTGCTTCGAGCGTCTTGCGGAGCTTGAATGGCACCTCTCGCGCTGAGGGATCGGGAATGGGCGCGGATTGCGCCGCTTCTTCCCGACAAGCCTCGTGGCCTTGCGCGGACGAACGACCGGCGAGTCCTGAACGGGATCTTCTCCATCCTGCGGACAGCGCCGCCCTGGCGCGACCTTCCCGAGCGCTACGGTCCACATGCGACCGCTTCCAACCGATGGGCCAGGGTGGGCGTTTGGCTTCGGGTTTTCGAGGCATTGGCGGCCGCTTCGCTCCAGTCGATGCCGTTGATCGACAGTTCCATCATCCGGGCTCACCAGCATGCCGCCGGCGAAAAGGGGCCCCGGAGCATGCCATCGACCGCTCTCGTGGAGCACTGACCAGCAAAATCCATGTTGTGCTCGACGAAAGCGGACTGCCGGTTCGCCTCGTTCCTGCGGCGGGCCAGGCTTCCGACAAGGTGCGGCGCCCGCGCTGCTTGAACAGCCGCCCGCATCGTTGCTGCCGGTCGCGGCTATCACGGGCAGCACCTGGTCGATCTGGTTGCCCGACGGGACGGGCAAGCCCAGATCCCCACCCAGCGCAACCGCAAGGTCCAGCGACCGCTCGACCCGGCAGCCATCTGCCGCCAGGGTCTACGGGTCTACGGGTCTTGCCGATCCGGGGACTTCCCTTCCGATTGCCGGGTCGTGCAGACGGCAACCGCCCGCCGCGGGAACTGGTTCCGCGGCTGGCTTTCGGTCTCGCGGCTGCGGGCTTGAGTTCCCGCACCCCGCGCCCCGCAATCAGTTCTGCGCCAGCAGGTCGGTGATGCGGCGCACGGCGACGCGGCGGTTCTGCCGCTCGGGCCCGTCGGTCGGCACCAGCAGGAACTGCTCGCCATAGCCCTGCACCACCATGTTCTCGGGCGGCACCTGGAAATATTCCGCCAGCGCCAGCGCCACCGATTCCGCCCGGCGGTCGGACAGCGCCAGGTTGGCGGCATCCGAGCCGACGGCATCGGTATAGCCCTCGATCATGTAGATCTCGCGCGGGTTCTGGTCGATGCTGTCGCGGATCACCTTGCCCAGCGTCGCCAGTTGCTGCGCCTGGTCGGGGGTGATGGCCGAGGAGCCGGTGTCGAAGGTGATCTCGGGCACGTTCACCGGCGCGACCAGGGCGCGGACCTCGGGGATGTTTCGGATCTGGCCCAGGCTGAAGCGGCGGTCCACCGCCGCCTCGCGGTTCAGCGCCTCGCGCAGCGCGGCCTCGTCCAGCCGCTCGCGGTTGATGCGGACCGGCGGCGGCGCCGGCAGGGTCGAGATCTGCACCGGCTGCGCCTGGGTATCGTCGATCAGCCGGGTTTCGGTGCCATCGGCACGCAGCAGGGTGCGGCGCAGGATGTTCATGTTCGCGTCGCGGATGGTGACGACCCGGCTGCCGTCGGCACGCACCACCGTGGTCCGGGTCGAGCCGTCGTCGAAGGTTTCCGTCTGCACGTTCGAGCCCGGCCGGTACAGCAGGGTATTGTCGTCCTTGATCACCTGCTGGCTGCCGTCGGGCAGGGTGACGACCACCCGGTCGCCGGTGTTCAGCGCCACCTGGCGGTCGTTGGACAGCATCTTGCCGACCGCCAGCCCGGCCGCACCGGCAAGCAGCAGCTTGGCGATATCCTTGACCGTGTCGTCGTCATCGTCGTCCTGGCGCGCCTCCTGCGCTTGCGGATCGGCGGCGGGCTGCTGTTGCTGTTGCATGCCCTGCATGACCGAGGTGGCGAATTCCTCGGCCGAACTGCGGGCGTTTTCCTCGGTGATCTGCATCTCGTCCAGCTGGCCCTGCGCCGGTTCGGCATCGCCGGCGGCCAGGGCGGCGGCTGCCGCGGGGGCCGCTTCCTCCGCCGCGCGCTGCGCGACGGCGTTCGGCTGCGCCTGGGCCTCGGGTGCCTGCACCTCGGCGGCCTGTTCCGGCTGGCCTTGCTCGGGTTGGGGCTGCTCCGGCTGGGCTTGCCCGGTTTGGGCCTGCCCGGCCTGGCCTTGCTCGGGCGCGGTCTCTTCGGGTTGCGCGGACTGGCCGTCGGCCTGTTCCTGCAAGCGGCGCTCCAGCTCTTGTGCATCGGGGCGCGGTTCTTCGCCCGTGGCCTGTTCGCCGGGCAGAGCCTGCTCCGAGGGCTGGTCCGATTCGGGCCCGCTCTCTTGCGCCTGCTCTTGCAGGCGGCGTTCCAGCTCCTGCGCATCGGGGGTCTGGGAAGGCTGGGCCTCGTCCACCGGGGCCGGGTCGGCCTGCGGTTCCGCCTGTCCGGCCGATTGCGGGTGTTCGGCCGAGGTCTCGGCCTCGAGCGCCTTCTTCAGCGCATCGGCGTCCTGGGCCGGTTCCTCCGCCTGCCCGGCCTGGCCGGCATCCTGCGGCGTGGCCGCATCCGGCTTTTGCGCGGGGGCGGGATCGGTCGTGGTCACGGCTTCGGGGGTGTCCGGCTTGGGCGCAGGCTCGCCTTGCGGGGCCGCCTGCTCGGGTTGCGCGGCCTGGGGCTTGGCCGGCGGCTCGGCCGCCTCGACCACCGGAGGCTTGGGCTGCGGCTCCTCGGCCTGGGTCACTTCGGGCTTGGGCGCCGGGGAAGGGGCCGGCTGCTCCTGCGGTGCGGCCTCGCCCTGGGCCTGCGGCTCTGCGGCCGGTTCGGCGCCGGGCTCTGCGGCAGGTTCCGCGGGGGCTTCGGTTTCGGCGCCCTGCGCCTGCGGCTCGGCGGGGGCCTCGCCCTCGGCCTGCGGCTGTTCGGCCGGTTCCGGGGCAGGCTCTGCCGCGGGTTCGGGCGGCTCTTGCGGCTGCCCGGCCTCGGCCCCAGCTTGCTGGTCCGGCGGCAGGATGACCTGTTCGTCAGCGCCTTGGCCCTGCTGGTCCTGCGCCACCGCCAGTTGCGGGGCGATCAGGGACAGGCAGGTCACCATCGCGGTCGTGGTCTGGTAGATGCGGCGCATGTCGGTCCTCTTTTTCCGATGGTCGCTTGATCCCGGATCAACCGTCGGCCATCGGTGCAGTTCCCCAACAAGCGCGTGACCGCCGCGTGATCGGAGAGGCGAGGGGCCTCAGCCGCCGCTCAGCGCCAGCCTGCCGCCGGCCATGCGCTGCACCCGGCCCGACAGTTCCAACGCCAGGATCGCGGGGGCAAGGACCGCGGCGGGCACCCCCAGGTCGCGGATCAGCATGTTCTCTTCGGTCGGGCTGGGGCCAAGCCGCGCCAGGATCCGCCCCTCCAGGTTCACCGGGCCGCCGGCGTCGCGCGGCCGGTGCGTCACCACCGGGCGGGGGGTGTCGTGACCCAGTTCCGCAAGCCGGCGGGCGACGGCGGCCGGCTGCCTGACCCGCCCGGAGACCGGGGCGGTGGGGGCGGGGGCCTCCGCGGGCTGTTCCGCCGTGGCCGCCGGGCCGTTCGATTGCAAGGCCGCCAGCACATCGGCGGAATTGCGCACCAGCAAGGCGCCGTCGCGGATCAGCGCATTGCAGCCGGCGGCCCGCGCATCCATCGGATGGCCCGGCACCGCCATCACCTCGCGCCCCTGGTCCAGCGCGCAGCGCGCGGTGATCAGGCTGCCCGAGCGATGCGCGGCCTCGACCACGACCACGGCGCGCGACAGGCCCGAGATGATGCGGTTGCGGGCCGGGAAATGCCGCGCCACGGGTTCCGTCCCCGGCGGCTGTTCGGTGACGAGCAGGCCGGTTTCGCAGATCGCCTCGGCCAGGGCCGCGTTTTCGCTGGGATAGATCATGTCGATGCCGCCGGCCATGACCGCGATGGTGCCGCCGTGCAGCGCGGCCTCATGCGCCACGGTGTCGATGCCGCGCGCCAGCCCGGCGACGATCGCCGTGCCCGATTGCGACAGGCCCGCGGCCATGCCCCGCGCCATGCGCAGGCCCAGCGACGAGGCATTGCGCGCGCCGATCACCGCAACGGGCATGCGCTCCAGCACCGCCATGTCGCCGCGCAGCCACAGCACCGGCGGCGCCTCGGCCAGCGTGCGCAGCAGGGCGGGGTAATCCGGGTCGCCCCAGGTCACCAGCCGGGCGCCGGCGCGGCGGCCGGCCGCGATCTCGGCCTCGGCGACCGAAAGGGGGCAGGGGGTGTAATCCTGGATCCCCGCGGCCTGGGCCATCGCCGGCAGGGCGGCCAGCGCCGCCTGGGCGCTGCCATGTTCGCCGAGCAGCCGGTGGAAGGTCGCCGGCCCCACCTTGCGAGAGCGGATGAGGCGCAAGGCCGCAAGCCCCTCCCCTTTTGGGCGGGGTCCGTGGTGGGGGTCCAAGGAAAGCTGCCTTGCCATCATGTTCCATGCCTCTGCCTGATCCGCAGGCCGAAACATCGCATGGCAAAGGTTAAGAATGGGTTAGCCGGCGAAGAATTTCTTCAACCCCTTGGAATCGCGGCTGTTCAGGTCGCCGAGCCGCCGATGGTCAGCCCGCCGATGCGCAGCGTGGGCAGGCCGACGCCGACCGGAACCCATTGCCCCTGCTTGCCGCAATTGCCGATTCCCGGATCCAGCGACAGGTCGTTGCCGATGGCGCGGATCTGCCCCAGCGCGGTCGCGCCGTCGCCGATCAGGGTCGCGCCGCGGATCGGGTCGCCGACCTGGCCGTTCTTCACCCGATAGGCCTCGGTGCAGGAGAACACGAACTTGCCGTTGGTGATGTCCACCTGCCCGCCGCCGAAGCCGACCGCATAGATGCCGTCCTCGAGCCCGGCGAGGATCGAGGCCGGATCCTCGGACCCCGCCAGCATGAAGGTATTGGTCATGCGCGGCATGGGCGCATGGGCATGGCTTTGCCGGCGCCCGTTGCCGGTCGGCGCCACCCCCATCAGCCGGGCGTTCTGCCGGTCCTGCATGTAGCCAACCAAGATCCCGTCCTCGATCAGGACGTTGCGGCCGGGGGGCGTGCCCTCGTCATCGACCGAGATCGAGCCGCGCCGGTCGGGAATGGTGCCGTCGTCGACCACGGTCACGCCGGGCGCGGCGACGCGCCGGCCCATCAGTCCGGCAAAGGCGGAGTGCCCCTTGCGGTTGAAATCCCCCTCGAGCCCGTGGCCCACGGCCTCGTGCAGCAGGATGCCGGGCCAGCCCGGCCCCAGCACCACGTCCATCACGCCTGCAGGTGCGGGGACCGAGCGCAGGTTGACCAGCGCGATGCGCAGCGCCTCGCGCACCAGCCCCTGCCAATGCTCGGGCGCGACCAGGCCCGTAAGGCCGATGCGCCCGCCGCCACCGGCGGTTCCCGATTCGCGCCGCGCATTGGATTCCACGATGACCGAGACGTTCAGCCGCGCCATCGGACGGATGTCCGTGGCCAGCCCGCCCTCGGGGCGCAGGATCGCCACTTCCTGCACCGAAGTCGCGATGCTGGCCGAGACCTGGACCACCCGCGGGTCCAGTCCGCGCGCGAATGCGTCGATTTGCCGCAGAAGCGCCACACGGGCGGCAAAGGGCACCTCTTCGGCCGGGTCGATGGCGGCGTAAAGCGGGCGGATTTCGCCTTGCGGTGGCAAGGCCAGCGTGCCGCCGCCGGCGCCGACCGCCAGCCGCACCGTCTGGGCCGCCTTCTTCAGCGCGGCCTCGTCGATCTCGGTCGAATGGGCATAGCCCGTCACCTCGCCGCGCACGGCGCGCAGGCCAAAGCCCTGTTCGGCGTCATAACTGGCGGTGCGCAGCCGGCCGTCGTCAAAGACCAGCGCCTCGGAACGCGCGCGTTCCAGGAAAAGTTCGCCGTCATCCGCGCCCGCCAGGGCGTCGCGCAGGATGCGCAGCGCGCGGTCCTGATCAAGATGCGTCCGAAAGGGCGAAAACGAGGCGTCTGTCATGGAACCGGTCTTTGTCATGTCGCCCGGCCTAGGGGTTTTTTGACAAGAAGTCGATAGGTATGGCTTGCCCGCCGGGGTAAGATATGGTTCTGGTGCAGGACCGAATGCTGGGGGCTCTGGGACAGGGGTCTGCCGGTGGCATGATAGGCAACGGGATGGGATGATGGCAATTGCGACCAAGCGCCGCGGGGTGGCGGCGGTGATGAGCCTGGGAGTTGCGACGATGACGGCCGTGCCGGCCTGGGCGCAGGACGTGCTGGGCGATCTGCCGGTGATCGGCAAGCCGGTGAACGGCGGGATGAACTTCCAGCCGGCGTCGAGCCCGCTGGCGCATGACCAGCAATGGCTGGATCATTTCGTGCTCTACATCATCACGGCCGTGACGATCTTCGTCTGCCTGCTGCTGCTGATCTGCATCGTGCGCTTCAACCGCCGGGCGAATCCGGTGCCGGCGCGCTTTACCCACAACACCCCGATCGAGGTGATCTGGACCCTGGTCCCGGTGCTGATCCTGGTCGCCATCGGCGCCTTCTCGCTGCCGATCCTGTTCCGCAGCCAGGAGATGCCGAACGATCCCGACCTGGTGATCAAGGCCATCGGCCACCAGTGGTATTGGTCCTATGAATATCCCAACGACGCCATCGCCTTCGATGCGCTGATGCTGGAAAAGGAAGCCCTGGCCGACGCCGGCTATTCCGAGGACGAATACCTGCTGGCCACCGACAATGCCGTCGTGGTTCCGGTCGGCAAGAAGGTGCTGGTGCAGGTGACGGCGACCGACGTGATCCACGCCTGGACCGTGCCCGCCTTTGCCGTCAAGCAGGACGCCGTGCCGGGCCGCATCGCGCAGCTGTGGTTCTCGGTCGACCAGGAAGGCGTCTATTTCGGCCAGTGTTCCGAGCTTTGCGGCATCAACCACGCCTATATGCCCATCGTCGTCAAGGCGGTCAGCCAGGAGAAATACGACGCCTGGCTTGCCGGCGCGAAAGAGGAATTCGCCGCCGACGCCTCGGACTACCTGCCCGCCAGCCCCATCAAGCTGGCCTCGGCAGAGTAAGGTCGGGCCGTGGCCGATATCAACGCATACGAGGGGCCCGCCGAGGCGGGCTTCGGCGACTATGTCGCGCTGCTGAAGCCGCGCGTCATGTCGCTGGTGGTGTTCACGGCCTTCGTCGGCCTGTGGATCGCGCCGCAGCCGGTCAACCCCTTCGTCGCCTTCTGCGCGGTGCTGTTCATCGCGCTGGGAGGCGGCGCCTCGGGCGCCCTCAACATGTGGTATGACGCCGACATCGACGCGGTGATGCGCCGCACGGCGGGCCGTCCGGTGCCCTCGGGCCGCGTGACCTCGGGCGAGGCGCTGGCGGTCGGCATCGCGCTGTCGGGCCTGTCGGTGATGATGCTGGGGCTGGCGGCGAACTGGTTCGCGGCCGGGTTCCTGGCCTTCACCATCTTCTTCTATGCCGTGGTCTACACGATCTGGCTGAAGCGCTCGACGCCGCAGAACATCGTCATCGGCGGCGCGGCGGGGGCGTTTCCGCCGATGATCGGCTGGGCCTGCGCCACCGGCGGCATCGGCATCGAGTCGCTCTTGATGTTCGCGCTGATCTTCTTCTGGACGCCGCCGCATTTCTGGGCGCTGGCGCTGTTCATGAAGGACGACTATTCCAAGGCCGGCGTGCCCATGCTGACCGTGACGCATGGCCGCAGGGTGACGCGCTGCCACATCTTCGCCTATACGCTGGTGCTGGCGCCCTTTGCGATCTGGCTGGGCTTCACCTCGGTCGGCGGGCCGCTCTACCTGGCGGTCTCGGCTGTGCTGAACGTGCTGTTCATCGCCGGTGGCTGGCAGATCCTGCGCCGCGACGAGGACCAGGCCCAGGCCGACGGCTACCGGGTCGAGAAGCGCTATTTCCGCCTGTCGCTTTACTACACCTTCCTGCATTTCCTGGCGCTTCTGGTCCAGCATTGGATCGGGGGGTGGTGATGCTGCCCCAGGTCGAACACGAGCTGCACAAGCGCCGCCGCAGCCGCAACATCGGGCTGCTGGTCGTGCTGCTGGCCTTCGTTGCGCTGGTCTTCGGGCTCTCGGTGGTCAAGATCACCCAGGGCGACATGATGCAGGGCTATGACCACCGGCCGCGCGCCTCGATGCTGCCGCAGGATCCCGATCCGCCGGCGGCCAATGCCGCGCCGGTCGCGGCGCCGGGCACGCCGGCGGCCAACCAGGAGGCAGGCGAATGAGCGGGCAACCGAGGTCGAACGGCCGCACCGTGGCCATGCTGGCCGGCGTCGTCGTGCTGATGGGCGCGCTTTCCTGGGCGGCGGTGCCGTTCTATTCCTGGTTCTGCAAGGTGACGGGCTTTGCCGGCACGACCAACGTGGCCGAGGCCGCCTCGGATACCGTGCTGGAGGAAAAGATCCGCGTGCGCTTCGACGCCAATGCCGACAGCAACCTCGGCTGGACCTTCCGCCCCATGCAGCGCGAGATGGAGCTGAAGATCGGCGAGAACGCCATCGCCTTCTACGAGGCGATCAACAATACCGACCAGCTCGTCACCGGCACCGCCAGCTATAACGTGGCGCCCGATGCGGCCGGCTATTTCTTCAACAAGATCGAGTGCTTCTGCTTTACCGAGCAGACGCTGGCACCGGGCGAGCGGGTTGAGATGCCGGTCAGCTTCTTCGTCGATGCCGATCTGGTGAACGACCGCGACGCGGGCCGCATCCGCGACATCACCCTGTCCTATACCTTCCACCGGACCGATCCTCCCGCGCCCAAGCAGGCGGCGCTGGACGCGAAAACGGAACCGACCGTAAACTGAGCAACAAGAACCAGCAACAGCCGGGAACGCAGCCATGGCCCATGTAAAGAACCACGATTATCAGATCCTGCCGCCATCGATCTGGCCCTTCCTCGGCGCGATCGGCGCCTTCGTGATGCTGACTGGCGCGGTCGCCTGGATGAAGGGAATCACGGTCTTCGGGCTGCCGGTCGAGGGGCCGTGGATGTTCCTGATCGGCCTGGCCGCGGTTCTCTACACCATGTTCGGCTGGTGGGTCGATGTCGTGAACGAGGGCGAGTCGGGCGAACATACCCCGGTGGTGCGGATCGGCCTGCAATACGGCTTCATCCTGTTCATCATGTCCGAGGTGATGTTCTTCGTCGCCTGGTTCTGGGCCTTCATCAAGAACGCCATGTATCCGATGGGGCCGGACAGCCCGATCAAGGACGGCGTCTGGCCGCCGGAAGGCATCGTGACCTTCGACCCCTGGCACCTGCCGCTGATCAACACGCTGATCCTGCTGCTGTCGGGCGTCGCCGTGACCTGGGCCCACCACGCCTTCGTGCATGAGGGCGACCGCAAGACGACGATCAACGGGCTGATCGTCGCCGTGATCCTGGGCGTCTGCTTCACCGCGCTGCAGGCCTATGAATACAGCCACGCCGCCTTCGGCATGGCCGACACGGTCTATGCCGGCACCTTCTTCATGGCCACGGGCTTTCACGGCTTCCACGTCATCATCGGCACGATCTTCCTGTTCGTCTGCCTGATCCGCCTGATCAAGGGCCAGATGACCCAGCAGCAGCATGTCGGCTTCGAGGCCGCCGCCTGGTACTGGCACTTCGTCGATGTGGTCTGGCTGTTCCTCTTTGTCGTGATCTATATCTGGGGCCGCTGATCCCGACAGACATTTCCACGGCGCGGGGCAGATGTTCCCGCGCCGTTTGCTTTGGAGGCCCGCCCATGCGCCGTTACCTGTTCCCGCTGATCGTCGGCGTGCTGGGCTGCGCCATCCTGATCTCGCTGGGCGTCTGGCAACTTCAGCGGCTGGACTGGAAAGAGGGGATGATCGCGCAGATCCAGCAAAGGATCGAGGGCGCGCCCGTGGCCCTGCCGGCCGCGGTGGACCCGTCGATGAAATACATGCCGGTGCTGGTCTCGGGCCAGACCACGGGCGAGGAAATCAACGTGCTGTCCGGCACGCGCGAGCTGGGCGGGGGCTACCAGGTGGTCTCGGCCTTCCTGACCGACGACGGGCGCCGGATCCTGCTGGACCGCGGCTTTGTCGACCAGGACCACAAGCGCGACCCGCGCCCGCCGGTGCGGCTGGAGGTCGCGGGCAACCTGCATTGGCCCGACGAGAAGGGCAGCGCCACGCCCGAGCCCAACCTGGCCGAGAACGTCTGGTTCGCCCGCGACGTGCCCGCCATGGCCGCGCAGCTGGGGACCGAGCCGATCCTGGTCGTCGCGGCCGAGGTTCGCGGCGACGCCCAGGGCGTGCAGCCGATCCCGGTCGCGGTCGAGGGCATTCCGAACAACCACCTGAGCTATGCCGTGCAATGGTTCATGATCGCTGCGGTTTGGGCAGGGATGACAGTGGCGCTGATCTGGCGTATCAGGCAGCGGCAATACTAGGGGAGACGCGATGCGTTACGTTTCGACTCGGGGGCGGGCTCCGGTCCTGGACTTCGAACAGGCGATGATGACCGGGCTGGCGCGCGATGGCGGGCTCTACCTGCCCGAGGCGATCCCGATGTTCTCGGCCGACGAGATCGCCCGCTTCGAGGGCCTGCCCTATGAAGAGGTCGCGCGCCGCGTCATCAGCCCCTTCGTCGGCGAAAGCTTCAGCGATGCCGAGCTGCGCGGCGCCATCGCCCGCGCCTATCAGGGCTTCGACCATATCGCCCGCGCGCCTCTGGTCCAGCTTGCGCCGGGCCATCACCTGCTGGAGCTGTTCCACGGGCCCACGCTGGCCTTCAAGGACTTCGCCATGCAGCTGATCGGCCATCTGTTCCAGCTGGCGCTGGCGCGTTCGGGCAACCGGGTCACGATCCTGGGCGCGACCTCGGGCGATACCGGCTCGGCCGCGATCGAGGCGTTCCGGGGCCTGTCGAACGTCGATGTGTTCATCATGTATCCGCATGGCCGCGTCAGCGAGGTGCAGCGCCGGCAGATGTCGACGCCCGCCGACGCCAATGTCCATGCGCTGGCGGTGGACGGCACCTTCGACGATTGCCAGGCGCGGCTGAAGGATCTGTTCAACGACCACGATTTCCGCGACGCGGTCGGGCTTGCCGGCGTCAACTCGATCAACTGGGCGCGGGTGCTGGCGCAGATCGTCTATTACTTCACCGCCGCCGTCAGCCTGGGCGCGCCGCGGCGCGAGGTGGATTTCACCGTGCCGACCGGCAATTTCGGCGACGTCTTCGCCGGCTCCATCGCCAAGGCCATGGGCCTGCCCATCGGCCGGCTGGTGGTGGCCACCAACCAGAACGACATCCTGCACCGGGCGCTGACCGGCGGCGAATACCGGGTGGGCACGGTCGAGCCCTCGATCAGCCCGTCGATGGACATCCAGGTCAGCTCGAACTTCGAGCGGGCGCTGTGGCTGGCCTATGACCATGACGGCAATGCGGTGTCGCGGCTGATGGACGAGCTGAAATCCGGCGGCTTCGCCATCAGCCAAGGCGCATTGCAGGCGCTGCGCGAGACCTATGTCTCGGGCCGCGCCTCGGAGGCGGAGACGACGGCGATGATCGCCACCATCCGCGCCGAGACCGGCGAGGTGATCTGCCCGCATACCGCCGTCGCCGTGAAGGTGGCGCGCGAGCATCTGCGGCCGGGCGTGCCGATGATCTCGCTCTCGACCGCGCATCCGGCGAAATTCCCCGACGCGGTCGAGGCCGCGACCGCCATCCGCCCGCCCCTGCCACCGCATATGGCGGACCTGTTCGAGCGCGACGAGCGCATCACCCGCATTGAAAACGACGCCGAGGCCATTAAATCGCTGATCCTTGAACGGAGAACAGTGTGAGCCAGATCCGCAACAGCATCCTTCCCAACGGGCTGCGCGTCGTCAGCCGCGACATGCCCGGCCTGCATTCCGCCGCCATCGGCATCTGGGTCAATGCCGGCTGCCGCGACGAGCGCGCCGAGCAGAACGGCATCGCCCATTTCCTGGAACACATGGCCTTCAAGGGCACCGCCCGGCGCAGCGCGCTGGAGATCGTCGAGTCGATCGAGAATGTCGGCGGCTATATCAACGCCTATACCTCGCGCGACGTGACCTCGTATTATGCGCGGGTGCTGGCGGGGGATGTGGAGCTGGCGCTGGACGTGATCTCGGACATCGTGATGAATCCGGTCTTCGACCAGCGCGAGATCGAGGTCGAGCGCGGCGTGATCCTGCAAGAGATCGGCCAGGCGCTGGACACGCCCGACGACGTGATCTTCGACTGGCTGCAAGAGGCGGCCTATCCCGATCAGCCCATGGGCCGCACCATCCTGGGCCCGGCCGAGCGGGTCAGCCGCTTCGACCGCGCCGACCTGTCGGGCTTCATTACCGAGCATTACGGCCCCGAGCGCATGATCGTCGCCGCCGCCGGTGCCGTCGATCACGACCGCATCCTGCGCCAGGTCGAGGCGATCTTCGGCGGCCTGCCGGCGCGCGCCCTGACCACGCGCGAGCCCGCCCGCTGGCAGGGCGCCGAGGCGCGCCGCGTCAAGGGGCTGGAGCAGGCGCATTTCGCGCTGGCCTTCGAGGGGCCAGGCTACCAGGCGCCCGATTTCTATGCCGCGCAGATCTGGACCTCGGCGCTGGGGGGCGGCATGTCCTCGCGCCTGTTCCAGAAGCTGCGCGAGGAAAAGGGCCTGTGCTATTCGATCTTCGCGCAGTCCGGTTTCCACGACGATACCGGCATGGTGACGATCTATGCCGGCACCTCGGGCGAGCAGATCGCCGACCTGGCCAACCTGACCGTGGACGAGCTGAAGCGCTCGGCCGAGGACATGACCGAGGCCGAGGTGGCTCGCGCGCGCGCCCAGCTCAAGGCCGGGCTGCTGATGGGACTGGAAAGCCCGACCGGCCAGGCGGAGCGCATGGCGCGGTCGCTGGCGATCTGGGGCCGGGTGCCCGACCCGGCCGAGGTGGCGGAACGCATTGACGCCGTGACCGTGGCCGACATCCGCGCCCATGCCGAGCATCTGATCGCCCATGCCCGCCCGGCGCTGGCGCTTTACGGGCCGGTCGCCGGCGCGCCTTCGCGCGAGGTGCTGGCTGAAAGGCTTGCCGCCTGATGTTCTCGCGCCGCCGTCCGCCGCGCCTGGAAACCGAGCGGATGGTGCTGCGCCTGCCGGCGCATGCGGATTTCGCCCTCTGGGCGGGGCTGCGGGCCGAAAGCCGCGCCTTCCTGACCCCTTGGGAGCCGGTCTGGGCGCCCGATCACCTGACCAAGCGCGGCTTTACCAACCGGGTCTATTGGGCGCAGCGTGCCAGCCGCAACGGCACGGCGCTGCCGCTGTTCCTGATCCGGCGCGACGGCGCGCTGCTGGGCGCGATCACGCTGGACAACATCCGCCGCGGCCCGGCGCAATCGGCGACCATCGGTTATTGGATCGGCCAGCCCTTTGCCCGGCAGGGCTATATGCGCGAGGCCATCGGCGCGCTGGTGCAGCACGCCTTCGGCGAAATGGACCTGAGCCGGATCGAGGCCGCCTGCCTGCCCGAGAACACCCCTTCGCGCGGTGTGCTTGAGCGTTCCGGCTTCAAATACGAGGGCGTGGCGCAAAGCTATCTGCAGATCAACGGGCGCTGGCGCAACCATGTGCTTTACGCCAACCTGCGCCACGACCGGCGCGGCAAGACCGAGGTGCGCTGATGCTGAACCAGGTCGATGACGCCCTGGCCGCGATGCTGCCCGCAGGCGTGTTGCGCGAGGTGACACCCGCCTACCTGGAAGAGCCGCGCGGCCGCTACCTGGGCCGGGCCGGGCTGGTTGCCGCCCCGCGCAGCACGGATGAGGTCGCCGCCGTGGTCCGCGCCTGCGCCGCGGCGCGTGTGGGCATCGTGCCCCGCGGTGGCGGCACCGGCCTGGTCGCGGGCCAGGTCATGCCCGACGGCCCGGCGCCGCTGATCCTGTCGCTGGAACGGATGACGGCGCTGCGCGGCATCTGGCCCGAAGAGAACGTGCTGGTGGCCGAGGCCGGCATGACCCTGCAAGCCGTGCGCGACGCGGCCGAAACCGCCGGCCGGCTGTTCCCGCTGTCGCTGGCCAGCCAGGGCACCGCCGCCATCGGCGGCTGCCTTGCGACCAATGCCGGCGGCGTCACCGCGCTGCGCTATGGCACGGCGCGGGCGCTCTGCCTGGGGATCGAGGCGGTGCTGCCCGACGGCTCCGTGGTTCACGACCTCAAGCGGCTGCGCAAGGACAATACCGGCTATGACCTGCGCGACCTCTTGATCGGGGCCGAGGGCAGCCTGGGAATCATCACCGCCGCCAGCCTGAAGCTGGTGGTGCCGCCGCCGAACATCGGCACCGCCATGCTGCAGGTGCCCGGCCCCGAGGCGGCGCTGACGCTGCTGTCTCTGGCCGAGGGGCGCATGGCCGGCGGCGTCACCGCCTTCGAGCTGATCGGCGGGCAGGGGCTGGCCTTCCTGGCCGAGGTTCTGCCCGAGATCCGCCAGCCCTTGCCCGGCGCCGAATGGTCGGTGCTGGTCGAGGTCGGCCTGCCCGAGGGGCTGCCCCCCGAGGCGGCGCTGGAGGGGCTGCTGGTGGACGCGATGGAGCGCGGCCTCGTCACCGACGGGGTGATCGCGCAATCGGGTGCGCAGGCGGCGGGCTTCTGGCACCTGCGCGAACATATCCCCGAAGCGAACCGCCGCATCGGCGCCGTTGCCAGCCACGACATCAGCCTGCCCCTGTCCGAGATCGCTGGCTTCATCCGCGACGCCGGCGAGCGGCTGGCGGGCGAGGGGTTGCGGATCAACTGTTTCGGCCATCTGGGCGACGGCAACCTGCATTACAACCTGTTCCCGGCGCCAGGTCGCAGCCGTGCCGAATACGACGACCGGCGCAAGGCGCTGTCCGAGCTGGTGCATGGCATGGTGGTTGCGCGCGGAGGCTCGTTCTCGGCCGAGCATGGCGTCGGGCGGCTGAAGGTCGGCGACCTGGAGCGCTGGGGCGATCCGGCGCGGCTCAAGGCGATGCGGGCGATCAAGGCGGCGCTCGATCCGCTGGGGATCATGAATCCGGGCGCGGTTCTTTCAGCAGCGGGCTGAGCGCCATGCGCAGGTGGTCCAGATAGGCCGTCAGCCGCGGCGGCATGAAGGGCTGCGGCAGATACAGCGCCTGGATGTCCAGCTGCGGCCGCAGGAAATCGGGCAGCAGCCGTTCCAGCCGGCCCTCGGCCAGGTCGCGGGCGACGACGAAGCTGGGGATCATCGCGATTCCCTCGCCCTCCAGCACCAGGTGCCGCACCGCCTGGGCGCTGTTCACGGTGATGCGGCCGGGCAGGGGGACGCTGACCGCCTTGCCATCCACCAGGAAGACGGCGCGTCCGGGGTTCTGGGCATTGCTGTCGCGGATATTCGCATGGTCGCGCAGATCCTCGGGCCGGGTGGGGCGGGGATGCGCGGCCAGATAGGCGGGGCTGGCGACGGCCCAGGCCTCGGTCTGGCCGATGCGGCGGGCGATCAGGCTGGAATCGGGCAGCTGGCCGATGCGCAGCGCCAGGTCGAAGCCCTCGGCCGCCAGGTCGACATAGCGGTCCGACAGGTTCAGGTCGATCTCGACCCCCGGATGCGCGCGGGTGAAATCGCGGGTCAGGGTGGTCGCGAACATCTCGCCGAAGGTCACGGGCGCGGTCACGCGCAGCCGGCCGGCCAGCGCGCCTTCCTCGGCATGGGCCTGGGCGTCCAGTTCCTCGACCGCGGCCAGCACGCGGCGCGCGGCGGCCAGGTAACGCTCGCCCGAGGGGGTCAGCGACAGGGCGCGGGTGGTGCGGTTCAGAAGCGTGACCCCCTGCTGCCCCTCCAGCGCGGCGACATATTTGCTGACCAGCTTGTTCGAGATCCCCAGCCGCTCGCCCGCCCGCGTGAACGAGCCGGCATCGACCACGGCGACAAAGGCGCGGATGCCGTCGATCCTGTCCATCGCAATCTCCATGGCGGCGATAATATTTCCATGAATATGGCCGTTTTCGCGACAATCGCCAAGGGCTATCTGAGGGCCAGCGAACAGTTCAAGGAAACGCATCATGACCGACCTTAGCCATGGCGGCACGACCGCCGCCACGCGCAATGCCGACATTGCCGCCTTCATCCTGCGGGTCTCGACCGGCCTGTGGTTCCTGGTCCACGGGCTGACGAAGCTGCTGGTCTTCACGCCCGCCGGCACCGCCGGCTATTTCCAGTCCATCGGCCTGCCGGGCGCGCTCGGCTACCTGACCATGCTGGCCGAGATCCTGGGCGGGCTGGTGCTGGTCGCCGGCCTGTTCACCCGCCAGGTCGCGCTGGTCCTGGCCGCCGTCCTGCTGGGCGCGGCCTGGTTCGGCCATGGCGGCAACGGCTTTGCCTTCGGCAATCCCGGCGGCGGCTGGGAATATCCGGTGCTTTGGGCCGTCACCATGGTCGCGCTGGCGCTGCTGGGCGACGGGGCTTGGTCGCTGGGCAAGCGCCGCTGATCCGGGCGCGAAACGATCTTGCGGCGGCCGGCCTTCGGGCCGGCCTTTCCTTGCGCGCATGGCTGGGTTGATTTGTCAGTCCTGCGCGATGGCTCTAATCATCGCCCGAGTTCCAGGGAGGCCGCCATGACCGAGGATTACCTTCACCGCATCCGCCACAAGGCCCTGCGCCAGCGCGTGGTCGGCGCCGACCAGGCCGCCAGCCTGATCCGCGACGGCATGGTGCTGGGCATGTCGGGCTTTACCCGTGCCGGCGAGGCCAAGGCCGTGCCCCTGGCGCTGGCCGAGCGCGCCCGGCGCGAGCCGCTGAAGGTGACGCTGATGACCGGGGCGTCGCTTGGCAACGACCTCGACAAGACCCTGGCCGAGGCGCATGTGCTGTCGCGCCGCATCCCCTTCATGTCCGACCCGGCCCTGCGGCGGGCGATCAATGCGGGCGAGGTGATGTATATCGACCAGCACCTGTCCGAGACGGTCGAGCAGCTGCGCACCGGACAACTGCCGCCGGTGGACATCGCCATCGTCGAGGCGGTGGCGATCACCGAGACCGGCGGCATCGTCCCCACCACCTCGGTCGGCAATTCGGCCAGCTTCGCGCTGCTGGCCGAGAAGGTGATCGTCGAGATCAACCTGAGCCAGCCCGAGGCGCTGGAGGGGCTGCACGACATCTATATCCCGACCTATCGCCCGACGCGCACGCCGATCCCGGTGGTGACGCCGGAAAGCCGGGTCGGCTTCCCCTTCATCCCGGTCCCGCCCGAGCGTATCGCGGCCATCGTGATCTCGACCAAGCTGGACAGTTCCTCGACCATCCACGACCCGGACGCCGAGACCCGCGCCATCGCCAGCCACCTGACCGAGTTCCTCAAGCACGAGGTGGCGCGTTCCCGCCTGCCCAGCCACCTGCATCCCCTGCAGGCCGGCATTGGCACCATCGCCAATGCGGTGCTGCACGGCTTCATCGACAGCCCGTTCCACGACCTGACCATGTATTCGGAAGTGCTGCAGGATTCGACCTTCGATCTGATGGATGCGGGCAAGATGGTCTTTGCCTCGGGCTCCTCGATCACGCTTTCGGCGGCGAAATACCGCGACGTGATGGCGCGGTTCCACGAGTTCAAGCCCCGGCTGGTGCTGCGCCCGCAGGAGATCTCGAACCACCCCGAGGTGGTGCGGCGGCTGGGGCTGATCTGCATCAACACGGCGCTGGAATTCGATCTTTACGGCAACGTCAACTCGACCCATGTCATGGGCACGCAGATGATGAACGGCATCGGCGGCTCGGGCGATTTCGCGAGGAATGCCTATCTGTCGGTCTTCGTCACCAAGTCCATGGCCAAGGGCGGGGCGGTGTCGTCGGTGGTGCCGATGGTCAGCCATGTCGACCATAGCGAGCATGACGTGGACATCCTGGTGACCGAGCAGGGGCTGGCGGACCTGCGGGGGCTGGCGCCGCGCGAGCGGGCGCGGGTGGTCCTGAAGAATTGCGTGGCGCCGGAATGGCGCGACGGGCTGGAGGATTACCATGCCCGCGCGCTGGCGCGGGGCGGGCATACGCCGCATCTGGTCGAGGAGGCGCTGAGCTGGCACGACCGGCTGCGCCGGACCGGCAGCATGAGGCCGGAATGAGGCAAACGCGCCCGGCCGATCCTGCGCGGGCGCGTTGCGTGTCAGGCGGTGGCGGGGGCTCTGCCCCCCGCCGATCCGACCCCTCGACGGGGTCGGATCGGCGTCCCCCGGGGTATTTTCACAACAAAGAAGATCACCAGGCCGGGATGACGGCGCCCTGGTATTTCTCTTCGATGAACTGCTTCACCGCCGGGTCGTGATAGGCCTCGACCAGTTGCTTGGCCCAGGGTGCGTCCTCGTTCCCCTTGCGCACGACGATGATGTTGGCATAGGGGCTGTCGGGTTTTTCCATGGCGATGGCGTCCTCGTTCGGGTTCAGCCCGGCATCCAGCGCATAGTTGGTGTTGATGATGGCGATGTCGGCATCGGCCAGCGCGCGCGGCAGCTGGGCGGCGTCGAGTTCCAGGAACTTCAGGTTCTTGGGGTTCCCGGTCACGTCGAGCGGCGAGGGGGTGAGGCCGGTGTTCTCGGCCAGGGTGATCGCGCCCTTGTCCTGCAGCAGCAGCAGCGCGCGGCCGCCGTTGGTGGGGTCGTTCGGGATCGCGACCTTGGCGCCCTCGGGCAGTTCGTCCAGCGATTTCAGCTTGTCGGAATAGACCCCCATCGGCGTGGTGATGGTCTTGGCGATGCTGACCAGATCGAAGCCGCGGTCCTTGATCTGGTTGTCCAGATAGGGCTGGTGCTGGAAGCTGTTGGCTTGCAGGTCGCCATCGGCCAGCGCCTGGTTCGGCACCACGTAATCGGTGAATTCGACGATGTCGATGGTCAGGCCCTTGTCCTTGGCGACCTTGGCGACCTCTTCCATGATCTCGCCATGCTCGCCCGGCGAGACGCCGACCTTGATTTCCTCGGCCGCGGCCAGGGTCGCGGAGAGGGCGAGCGCCGAGGTCAGGGCGGCAAGGCTGAATTTGCGCATGGGTCTTGGTCCTTTCAGGTTATCGGCCCCGGTTGCGGGGCGCGCGCTTGTCGAAACGGGCGGCGATCCATTCGCCGGCCGATTGCACCAGTTGCACCAGCACGATCAGGATCACCACGACGGCCAGCATCACCTCGGGCATGAAGCGCTGGTAGCCGTAGCGGATGCCGAGATCGCCCAGGCCGCCGCCGCCGACGGTTCCGGCCATTGCGGAATAGCCGATCAGGCTGACCACGGCCAGCGTCAGGCCCAGGATGATGCCGGGCATCGCCTCGGGGATCAGCACCTTCCTGACAATCTGCATGGGCGTGGCGCCCATGGCGCGGGCGGCCTCGATCAGGCCGGAATCGACCTCGCGGATCGCGGTCTCGATCAGCCGGGCGATGAAGGGGGCGGCGGCCAGCGTCAGCGACACGATGGCCGCATTGGTGCCAATGGAAGTGCCGACCAGCTTTCTGGTGAACGGCATGATCGCGATGATCAGGATGATATAGGGCAGCGAGCGGGTGGCGTTCACGATCAGCCCCAACGCTGTGTTGAGGGCAGGTGCCGAGAAAAGCTCTCCGCGCCGTGATGTTGCCAGAAACACGCCAAGTGGGAGGCCGATCAGCGTGGCCAGCACCGCTGACATAAACACCATGTAAAGCGTCAACAGCGTCGCCTGCCACAGGATCGGGATCAGGTTAGCCGACATAGCCAAGCACCTCGGTCAGAAGCCCGTGTTCCTCGAGGAAGCGGCGCGATTCCTCGAGCCGCGGGGCGGGCAGGGCGACGATCAGGCTGCCGAAGGGCCTGGTGCCGATCTCTTCGATGGCGCCGGCCAGGATGTTCACGCTGATCCCGCGTTCCGAGGTCAGACGCGCCAGCATCGGGTCGGTGGCATGGCTGCCGATGAAGGTGATCTGCACCACCGCCTCGGCCTCGGGGGCCTGGGGCGCGTCCCGCATCTGGCCGGCGACGAATTGCGGCACGGCGACGCCGGTCACGCCGGTCAGGAACGAGCGCGTGGTGGGATGGGCGGGTTTCGAGAAGACCGCGTAGGTCTCGCCCGCCTCGACGATGCGGCCGCCCTCGATCACCGCCACGTGGCTGCAGATGTCGCGCACCACCGCCATTTCATGGGTGATGAGCAGGATGGTCAGGCCCAGGTCGCGGTTGATGGCCTGCAGCAGGTCCAGCACCTGCCGCGTGGTGTCGGGGTCGAGCGCCGAGGTCGCCTCGTCCGACAGAAGCACGCGCGGCCCGGTCGCCAGCGCGCGGGCGATGCCGACGCGCTGCTTCTGTCCGCCGGACAGCTCGGCGGGGTAGCGGCCGGCCTGCGCGGTCAGGCCGACGCGCTCGATCAGCTCGGTGACGCGGGGGGCGATCCTGGCGCGCTCCTCGCCGGCGATCTCCAGCGGCAGGGCGATGTTCTCGGCCACGGTGCGGCTGGCCAGCAGGTTGAAATGCTGGAAGATCATGCCGACCTCGCGCCGGATCCGGCGCAGGCTGGCATCCGAGGCGGCGCCCACGTCGCGCTCGTTCACGATCACCTTGCCGGCGCTGGGGCGTTCCAGCCCGTTCACCATGCGCAACAGCGTCGACTTGCCGGCGCCGGACCGGCCGATGATGCCGGTGATCGCGCCCTGCGGCACGTCCAGCCAGATGTCGTGCAGCGCCACCACGTCGCTGCCGCCCTTCTGCGGATAGCGGCGCGTCACGCCCTGGAATGAGATTGCCGGCCCTGTCATCGCCCCTGCCTTGAATGTCAGGCGAGACCTATGCCCGCCGGGCCGGGCTTGGCAAGGGGCAGGTGCCCGGCAAAAGGGCAATGCCATTCCAAACCGGAGGGTTCGGATGGAATGGCGTTCCTTTCGCCGGCGTTACGCTGCGGAAAGCGCGGCGATGATCGGGCCGAAATCCTCGGCCTTGAGGCTGGCGCCGCCGACCAGCGCCCCGTTCACATGCGGGATGGCAAAGATCTCGGCCGCATTGCCGGGCTTGACCGAGCCGCCATAGAGCAGGGCGAAGTCGGCGCCGTCGGCGAAGCGCGCGGCCAGGCGGTCGCGCATCAGGGCGTGGACCTCGGCGATCTGGTCGTTCGTGGGGGTGCGGCCGGTGCCGATGGCCCAGACCGGCTCATAGGCGATCACCGTGTTCGCGGCCGTCGCGCCATCGGGGACGGAACCGGCAAGCTGGGCCGAGATCACGTCGAGCGTCTGGCCGGCGTCGCGCTGCGCCTCGGTCTCGCCGACGCAGATCACCGCGACCAGGCCCGCCTGATGCGCGGCGACGGCCTTGGCGGCGACCTGGGCGTCGGTTTCGGCATGGTCGGTGCGGCGCTCGGAATGGCCGAGGATCACATGGCTCGCGCCCGCGTCCTTCAGCTGCGCGGCGGCGATGTCGCCGGTATGGGCGCCCGAGGTCCTGGCGTGGCAATCCTGGCCGCCGGTGGCGATGCGGCCCTGCGCGCGGGCGGCCATGGCATGGACCAGGGTGGCGGGGGGGCAGATCAGCACATCGCAGCCCGGTGCCGGATGATCGGCCAGCAGCCGGTCGATCTCGGCCAGCGAGGCCAGGGTTCCGTTCATCTTCCAGTTGCCGGCGGCGAGTTTGCGCGGGGCCATCTGCCTCTCTCCCTTTTCATGGACTGACAGGGGATTAGGCCGGGGATTTCGCGCGATCAAGACGGCTGGGCGATGTGGGCGCTAACTTGCGGCAAAAAGGCTCAGGCTTTGGCGGCCGAACCCTCCAGCGGGGTGAAGCTGACCGATTCGCCGCAGCCGCAGCTGTCGGTGACATTCGGGTTGCGGAACTTGAAGCCGGATTCCAGCAGGCCGGATTCATAGTCGATCTCGGTCCCGAACAGGAACATCTGCGCGGTAGGGGCGATCAGCACCCGCGCCGCGCCCTGCTCGACCACCTCGTCGCCGGGGGCGGCGGTCTCGGCCAGTTCCATGGTGTATTCCATGCCGGCGCAGCCCCCCTTCTTCAGGCCGATGCGCAGCCCGCTGGCGGATTTCTGGGCCATCAGCCGGGCGATCTGCCGCTCGGCCGCCTGGGTGATGGTCACGGGGGATTTGCCGGGGATCGAAAACATCTCGGGCCCTTTTCTGTTCGCTGTCTCTCATTTAGGAGCATCGGGGCTGCCGCTCAAGGGGTGCTTGACTCCGGGCACGGGGCGGCTATAAGCGCCGCTTCATTGGTGTTGGTGGACCCCGCAAGGGGAATCCTGTCGGGCAATATGCCAAAGGACAACGCCCTTCGAGAACATAACATAAAGAAGGAGATCAGCGATGACCAAACGCACCGCTGCCAAGTACAAGATCGACCGCCGCATGGGCGAGAACATCTGGGGCCGCGCCAAGTCGCCGCTCAACCGCCGCGAATACGGCCCCGGCCAGCACGGCCAGCGCCGCAAGGGCAAGCTGTCGGACTTCGGCACCCAGCTGCGCGCCAAGCAGAAGCTCAAGGGCTATTACGGCGACCTGACCGAAAAGCAGTTCCGCCGCATCTACGCCGAGGCCGAGCGCGTCAAGGGCGACACCGGCGAGAACCTGATCGGCCTCTTGGAGCGCCGCCTGGACGCGGTGGTCTATCGCGCGAAATTCGTGCCGACCATCTTCGCCGCCCGCCAGTTCGTGAACCATGGCCATGTCGAGGTGAACGGCAAGCGCGTGAACATCGCCTCGTATCGCGTCAAGGAAGGCGACGTGATCTCGATCCGCGAGCGGTCGCGCCAGCTGGCCATCGTGTTGGAGTCGGTCGGCCTGGCCGAGCGTGACGTGCCGGACTACCTAGAAGTGGACCACAACAAGATGACCGCGAGCTTCGTGCGCACCCCGGCCCTGGGCGACGTGCCCTATGCCGTGCAGATGGAGCCGAACCTGGTCGTCGAATTCTACGCGAAGAACTGATCCCTTCAGGATCGCAGGAATGCCGGGCCGTCCCTTCGGGGGCGGCCTTCGCTTTTCCGGCGCCGTCGCAGGGAGTATTTGAGGAACGAAGAAGCCTGGGGGCCTGCCGGTGTGGCCGGCAGAATATTTGGCAAACGGTGCAGCGCCGCGCCGTTCACAATCGGGCAAGCGCGGGGCGAGCGGCTTGCATGGCGACGAAACATTCTGGCAAATCGGCACGCAGGGCAGATATGGGGAAGGCGATGCGCGGGCTGGTGGTGGCTTTGATCGGGGCGATGGGATTGCTTGCGCCGGCGGGCGCGCAGGAGAATCCGGCCAGGGACGAGCGGCTCTGGACCTGCGAGACCTCGATCGCCGGCGAGCGGACAGCGATCAACTATCTCCGCGATGACGAGTTCCGCGCGAATGTCGGCCGGTTGGAGAAGAATTTCTCCGGTTGGGGACGGATCTCCTGTCCCGGCTACGTCACCCTGCGCGAGATCCTGCGGCGCAACCAGATGGCGGACGACGGCAGCTATTGCCTGCTCTGGGACAAGCAGCACGACACCTATATCGGCGCGCAGAAGGGGCCGCGCAAAGGGAATGCGCTCTGCCGCAAGACCTTTTGCGAACGGGTGAACACGGCGCGGCAGGCGACCTTCCGCAATGCCAATGCGCTGGCGGTTGCCGGCTATGACGCGGTGACCCAACGGCCCGGCGCCACGATCCTGGCCGCGACCTCGGGGCAGATGGTCGGCACGCTCGAGGCGGCGGGGGCGGCGGCGATGGGCATGGCGGCCTCGCCGGTAGCGGTGGGTTCGCTGGTGATCGGTTCGGCCGCCGTGGGCGGAAGCCTGTGGTATTGCACCGAGGAATAGGCTCGCCGCCGCCGGGCGCGGCATCCGCCTTCACCGTCCTGCAAATACTCCGCCGGCCATCCCGGCAGGCCCAGGCTTCTTCGTTCCTCAAATACTCCCTGCGGCGGCGCCGGAAAAGCGAAGGCCGCCCCCGAAGGGACGGCCCGGCATTCCTGGCCCCCGTCATTTCTGGCCGATGGCCCTGGATCAGGCTTTCGCCAGGTTGCGCAGCACGTAATGCAGCACGCCGCCGTTCTCCAGGTATTCGATCTCGACCTCGGTATCGACGCGGGCCTTGAGCTGGATCACCTTCTCGCTGCCATCGGCATAGCGGATGGTGCAGGCGACCTGCGACAGCGGCTTGAACTCGCCCGCCAGCCCGTCGATCGAGATCACCTCGTCGCCCTTGAGGTTCAGCGTCTTGCGGTTCTCGCCGCCGGTGAACTCGAAGGGGATCACGCCCATGCCGACCAGGTTCGAGCGGTGGATGCGCTCGAAGCTTTCGGCGATGACCGCCTTGACGCCCAAGAGGTTGGTGCCCTTGGCCGCCCAGTCGCGCGACGAGCCGGCGCCGTATTCGACCCCGCCGAAGATCACCAGCGGCGTGCCCTGCGCCTGATAGGCCATCGAGGCGTCGAAGATCGAGGTCTGCTGCCCGTCCGGGCCCAGGGTATAGCCGCCCTCGACCCCGTCCAGCATCTCGTTGCGGATGCGGATGTTGGCAAAGGTGCCGCGCATCATCACTTCGTGGTTGCCGCGGCGCGAGCCGTAGCTGTTGAAGTCCTTGGGCGCGACCTGGCGCTCGGTCAGGTATTTGCCGGCCGGGGTGGTCGGCTTGAACGAGCCGGCGGGCGAGATGTGGTCGGTGGTGATCATGTCGCCCAGGATCGCCAGGATGCGGGCGCCGTCGATATTGCTGATCTGGCCCGGATCCTTGGACATGCCGCGGAAATAGGGCGGGTTCTGGATATAGGTCGAGGTCGGCGGCCAGTCATAGGTCTCGCTGTCGGTGATCTCGACCGCCTGCCAGCGCTCGTCGCCCTTGAACACGTCGGCATATTTCTTCTGGAAGGCCTCGCGCGTCACGGTGGCCTCGACCAGTTCCGCGACCTCCTGCGAGGTCGGCCAGATGTCCTTGAGGTAGACGTCCTTGCCCTCGGGCGTCTGGCCGATCGGATCCTTGGTCAGGTTGATGTTCACGTCGCCGGCGATGGCATAGGCCACGACCAGCGGCGGCGAGGCCAGGTAGTTCGCGCGCACGTCCGGCGAGATCCGGCCCTCGAAGTTGCGGTTGCCCGACAGCACGGCGGTGGCGACCAGGTCGTTGTCGTTGATCGCCTTGGAGATCGCCGCATCGCCCAGCGGCCCCGAGTTGCCGATGCAGGTGGTGCAGCCATAGCCGACCAGGTTGAAGCCGATGGCGTCCAGGTCTTCCTGCAGGCCGGCGGCCTCCAGGTATTCGCCCACCACCTGCGAGCCGGGGGCCAGCGAGGTCTTGACCCAGGGCTTGCGGGTCAGGCCGAGCGCGCGGGCCTTGCGCGCCACCAGGCCGGCGCCGATCATCACATAGGGGTTCGAGGTGTTGGTGCAGGAGGTGATCGCCGCGATCACCACCGAACCGTCGCGGATGGCATAGTCCTTGCCCTCGACCGCCACGCTCTTGCGCACGTCGGTGCCCGAGGTGGCGACCACGCCGCCGCCTTCCTCGACCATTTCCTCGGCCGCGGCCGACATGTCCACGCCGCGATATTCGGCCACGGTCTTGTAGAAGGCGCGGGCGGCAAGGTTCAGCGGCGTATAATCCTGCGGACGCTTCGGACCCGAGATCGCGGGGACGATGTCGCTCATGTCCAGGTGCAGCGTGTCGGTATAGACCGGCTCGTAATCCGCGCCGCGCCAGAAGCCGTTCTCTTTGGCATAGGCTTCGACCAGGGCGATGCGGTCCTCGTCGCGGCCGGTATTGCGCAGGTAGCGCAGCGTCTCGGCGTCGATGGGGAAGAAGCCGCAGGTCGCGCCGTATTCGGGCGCCATGTTGGCGATGGTGGCGCGGTCGGCCAGCGGCAGGTGGTCGAGCCCCTCGCCGTAGAACTCGACGAACTTGCCGACGACGCCCTTCTTGCGCAGCATGGCCACGACCTTCAGCACCAGGTCGGTCGCGGTGGTGCCTTCCATCATCTTGCCGGTCAGCTTGAAGCCCACGACCTCGGGGATCAGCATCGAGACGGGCTGGCCCAGCATCGCCGCCTCGGCCTCGATCCCGCCGACGCCCCAGCCCAGCACGGCCAGGCCGTTGACCATGGTGGTGTGGCTGTCGGTGCCCACCAGCGTGTCGGGATAGGCGACGGTCTCGCCCGCCTGGTCGGTGTCGGTCCAGACGGTCTGGGCCAGGTATTCCAGGTTCACCTGGTGGCAGATGCCGGTGCCGGGCGGCACCACGCGGAAGTTGTTGAACGCCTTCTGCCCCCATTTCAGGAAGGTGTAGCGTTCCAGGTTGCGTTCATATTCCAGCTCGACGTTGCGCTGGAAGGCGCGGGGGTTGCCGAAATCGTCGATCATCACCGAGTGGTCGATGACCAGGTCCACCGGGTTCAGCGGGTTGATCTTTTGCGCATCGCCGCCAAGCGCCTTGATGCCGTCGCGCATCGCGGCCAGGTCCACCACCGCCGGGACGCCGGTGAAGTCCTGCATCAGCACGCGGGCCGGACGATAGGCGATCTCGCGCGGGTTCTGGCCGCCTTGTCGCGCCCATTCGGCGAAGGCCCTGATGTCCTCGACGCTGACCGTGCGGCCACCATCCTCGAAGCGCAGCAGGTTTTCCAGCACCACTTTGAGCGAGGCCGGCAGCTTCGAGAAATCGCCCAGGCCGGCCTGGGTGGCGGCGTCGATCGAGTAATAGGCATAGCTCCGAGAGCCCACCTGAAGCTGGCGGCGCGTCTTGGCGGTATCGGTTCCGGTTTCGATGGGCATGGACTCGGCTCCCTATCCTTGAAAAAGGTGGCTGAATGGCGGTGCTGCCTGCCATTTGCCCCTTTTCGGCATGGGGTTCAAGAGGGCGGGGCAGGCTTTGTATGCCATTGTATGCCAAATTTTCGCTGCGGCGGCAAGATGTGGGTTTTCCATCACGGTCACGCTGCGGGAACGGGGCACTAACAAAGCATTGATTTGTCGTTCCCCGGCGCGGCGGTTTAGCTGTTGCGGATCGAAGGGGCCGGGAAAACGGGCGACATGACGGCAAGGCGCATCAAGACGACGGCTTGGGGACAGGGGCGGAAGGCGGCGATCCTGCCGGGGCTGGCCTGCGCCCTGTGGGTGCTGCTGGGCGGATTTGCCGCGCCCGCCCTGGCGCAGGACGCAGGCGGGGCGGCCGCCCCCGATCCCGCGCCGGCCGCTGCCGCGGCGCCGCAATCGCCCCAGGGGCCATCCTCCGGGACCGGCGGCGATGGAGCCGCCTTCGCGCCCCTGGCCCCGCCCGCCGCCCTGTCCGAATCCGCCCTGTCCGAGGATGAGGACGACGGCATCATCGGCCTGATCGAGGCGCCCGAGGGCGCGCCGGGCGTTCCCGCCGAGGGCATGCCGCCGGTCATCGACCCCGGCGCGCTGGCCGCCTCGGCCATGGTTTCCTTTGCCGAGGTGCAGCCGCGCGCCGGCATGATGGGCCCCATCGGCCACCCGCCGGTGGTGGTCGAGCTTTTCACCTCGCAGGGCTGCTCGTCCTGCCCGCCGGCGGACGAGCTGCTGGCCGACCTGGCCGACCGCGAGGATGTCCTGGCGCTGTCCTGGCATGTCGATTACTGGGACTATCTGGGCTGGGCCGATGAATTCGCCCGCCCCGAATTCACCCGCCGCCAGCAGGTCTATGCCCACCAGGCCGGCGAGCGCGCGATCTATACGCCGCAGATCGTCGTCGGCGGCACCGATACGCTGATCGCGCTGCGCCCGGCCGAACTGATGGGCCTGCTGCAGACCCAGATGGCGCGGCCTGCGCCGGTCATGGTTTCGTCCAGCCAGGGCAAGGACGGCTTTCGCATCGAGCTGACGCCACGCGGCGCCATCGCCGACCGGGTGGCGATCATCCTGGTGCGCTATGCGCCGCAGCGGCGGGTGGCGATCAAGGCCGGCGAGAACCGCGGCATCGCGCTGGAATACCGCAACGTGGTGCTGGCGGCCGAGCGCATCGCCGAATGGGACGGCCGCACGCCGCTGCGCATGACCGTCCGCCGCGACAGCCAGAACAGCGCCGATTTCCCGGCCGATACCCGCCATGCCATCCTGGCGCAGGAACTGGGGCGGGGCGACCCGCGCTCGGCCAGCGGGCCGATCCTGGCCGCGATCCGGCTGGACTGAACCGCGCCTGCGCCGCCCCGGCTTGCGCCGGCGCAGGCTCCGGGGCAAAACCCGGCCCGTGCCGCAGACGACCATCCCAGACAGGAGCCTCCCTTGACCGAATCGCGCAAGATCGCCCCCTGGCTCAAGGCCGCATTGGAATTCGGCCCGCTGATCCTGTTCTTCCTGGTCTTCATGCGCTTTCGCGACCAGACCGTCAGCCTGGCGGGGCGGGACTATTCCGGCTTCATCCTGGCCACGCTGGTCTTCGTGCCGGTGCTGGCGCTCAGCACGCTGGCGCTGTGGCGGCTGACGGGCAGGCTGTCGCCGATGCAGATCGCGACGCTGGTGCTGGTCGTGGTCTTTGGCGGGTTGTCGGTCTGGCTCAACGACCCGAAATTCTTCAAGATGAAGCCGACGATCATCTACCTGATCTTTGCGGGCCTTCTGGGCGCCAGCCTGGTCCTGCGCCGCAACTGGCTGGAGCTGGTCCTGTCCGAGGCGCTGCCGATGAACGCCGAGGGCTGGCGCATCCTGACCCTGCGCATGGCGCTGCTGTTCCTGACCCTTGCCGCGGCGAACGAGGCGGTCTGGCGGCTGATGTCGGAAACCGCCTGGGTGAACTTCAAGACCTTCGGCTTGCCGGCGATCATGGTGGTCTTTTTCGTCGCCAACGCCCGCCTGTTCGAGCGCCACGCCCAGCCCCGCGACGGCGAATAGCGCCGGCTGCACCCTTGCATGGCTGGCCGGGCGGGTTTAACCCGAATCCCTGAGCATCAGGAGCGAGCCATGTCCCCGGAGTCGAAGTCCCAGGAGCCGAACCAGCCTCTGCATCCGCGCACCCGCGCGGTCCATCACGGCATCCGCCGCAGCCAGTATGGCGAGATGGCCGAGGCGCTGTTCATGACCCAGGGCTTTTCCTATGACAGCGCCGAACAGGCCGAGGCGCGCTTTCTGGGGGCCGGCCCGGACGAGTTCATCTATGCCCGCTACGGCAACCCGACCTCGCGCATGTTCGAGGACCGGATCGCCGACTTGGAGGGCACCGAGGACGCCTTTGCCACCGCCAGCGGCATGGCGGCGGTCAACGGCGCGCTGATGTGCTTTCTCAAGCCCGGCGATCACATCGTCTCGTCGCGGGCGCTGTTCGGTTCCTGCCTCTACGTGCTGGACCTGCTGGCCCGGTTCGGGGTCGAGGTGTCCTATGTCGACGGCACCGACATCGACCAATGGCGCGCGGCGCTGCGGCCCGACACGCGGGCGGTTTTCTTCGAATCGGTGTCGAACCCCACGCTCGAGGTGGTGGACATCGCCGCCGTCGCGGAACTGGCCCATGCGGTGGGCGCGCTGGTGGTGGTGGACAATGTCTTCGCCACCCCGGTCTATTCCCGCGCCGCCCGGCAGGGCGCCGACGTGGTGGTCTATTCCGCGACCAAGCATATCGACGGCTCGGGCCGCTGCCTGGGCGGGGTGATCTGCGGCACGCGGGCCTTCGTGCGCGAGGTGGCCGAGCCCTATCTGAAACACACCGGCGGCGCGATCAGCCCCTTCAACGCCTGGCTGATGCTGAACGGGCTGGCCACGATGGATCTGCGCGTGCGCGCCCAGACCGACAGCGCCCTGCAGCTTGCCGCCGCGATGAAGGACCAGGCCGGGATCGCCCGCGTGATCTATCCGGGCGTGCCCGAGCATCCGCAGCACGACCTGGTCATGCGGCAGATGGGCGCGGGCGGCACCATGGTCGCCCTCGACCTCGGCTCCAAGGAGGCGGCCTTCGCGGCGATGAACCGGATGCGCATCTTCCAGATCTCGAACAACCTGGGCGATGCGAAATCCATCGTCACCCACCCCTCGACCACGACGCATCAGCGCCTGTCCGAAGAGACGCGCCTTGCGCTTGGCATCACGCCGGGCCTGCTGCGCCTGTCGATCGGGCTGGAGGATGCCGGCGACCTGATCGCCGACATTCGCCGGTCGCTGGGCTGAGCATCGCGCGGAAGTGCCGGAGACCCCTTTCTTTTCCGGCACCGAGCCCCCAGATAGGAGCCGTCCTGACAGGGAGACGACCATGACCGACGCCCGCCCCGTCGCCACCGAGCGCGCCTATCCGGCGCTGAGCCGCGAATACCCGGCCGATTTCCGCGTGGACGACAGCTACAAGGCCAGCCTGCCGGACCTGCAGAACGGCCCGGCCAGCCTGATCGTCGGCGCCCGCGCGCCGATCCAGCATGTCGGCATCTCGAACTTCCGCCTGCCGATCCGCTACCTGACGCAAGAGGGCGGCGAGATCGCGCTGGAAACCAGCGTCACCGGCACCGTCAGCCTGGAAGCCGACCGCAAGGGCATCAACATGAGTCGCATCATGCGCTCGTTCTACGCCCATGCGGAAAAGCAGTTCTCGATGGGCGTGCTCGAGGCGGCGCTGGAGGATTACAAATCCGACCTGGGCAGCTTCGACGCCCGCATCATGATGCGGCTCAGCTATCCGATGCGGGTCGAATCGCTGCGCTCGGGCCTGTCGGGCTGGCAATATTACGACATCGCGCTGGAACTGGCCGAACGGGCCGGGCAGCGGCTGCGGATCATGCATTTCGACTATGTGTATTCCTCGACCTGCCCCTGCTCGCTGGAACTCAGCGAACATGCCCGCCAGATGCGCGGCCAGCTGGCGACGCCGCATTCGCAGCGGTCGGTGGCGCGCATCTCGGTGGTGATGCAGGGCGATACGCTGTGGTTCGAGGACATGGTGGCGCTGTGCCGCCGCGCCGTCGCCACCGAAACCCAGGTCATGGTCAAGCGCGAGGACGAGCAGGCCTTTGCCGAGCTGAACGCCGCCAACCCGATCTTCGTCGAGGATGCGGTGCGCGCCTTTGCCGCCGAGCTGATGGCCGAGCCGCGCATCGGCGATTTCCGCGTCGTCGCCAGCCACCAGGAATCGCTGCATTCCCATGACGCGGTCTCGGTGCTGACCCGGGGCGAGACCTTCGCCCATGCCAGCCTGGACCCTGCGATCTTCGCCGGCCTCAGGGCGTAATGCTGTGGTTGTCCAGCGGAATGGCCTGTCTTCTGACGGCCCGGCTGGCGGCAATCTGGCTTTGTCTGGGCCATCGCTATCCTGAATGGCACCGGCGACGGCTGGCCGAGGGGCGGGCGTCCGGTCCCCTCGCGTTCGGGATGCTCCATGCGAATCCGCTGTTCGACGGCCAGGGGTTTCTGGACTGGCACCACCCGCGCCACCGCCGCGAACGCATCCGGTGCTACGCGGTCGGTGCGGTTTTTCTCGCCCTGGCCTTTCTGGTTTTCTGGGGACTCGCCGCCGCGGTAGGCGGCCTGTGAACGAAATGAGAACGACGGGCTTTCCCGAGCGCGGCTGCGGGGCTATGGTGCGGGCATGAGCAATTTCGACGACTCGGACGCCTTCGAGGCCGCAGCCGCCCCGGTTCCGCTTTCCCAGCGTGCCATGGGCGTGCGGCCCGCGCCCTATCTGGACGAGCTGAACCCGGCGCAGCGCGACGCGGTCGAGGCGCTGGACGGCCCCGTGCTGCTGCTGGCCGGCGCCGGCACCGGCAAGACCCGCGCCCTGACCACCCGCATCGCGCATCTGCTGAACCTTGGCCGCGCGCGTCCGGGGCAGATCCTGGCCGTGACCTTCACCAACAAGGCCGCGCGCGAGATGAAGAACCGCATCGGCCGTCTTCTGGGCGAGATGGTCGAGGGCATGCCCTGGCTCGGCACCTTCCATTCGATCAGCGTCAAGATCCTGCGCCGCCACGCGGAACTGATCGGCGATGGCGCGCTGCACCTGAAGCCCAGCTTCACCATCCTGGACACCGACGACCAGGTCCGGCTGCTCAAGCAGCTGATCCAGGCCGAGAATATCGACGAAAAACGCTGGCCGGCGCGCCAACTCGCGCATCTGATCGACGGCTGGAAGAACCGCTGCCTGTCCCCCGCCAAGCTGCCCCAGGGCGAGGAACGCGCCTTCGACGGCCGCGGCGGCCGGCTTTACGCCGCCTATCAGCGCCGGCTGCTGGAGCTGAACGCGGTCGATTTCGGCGACCTGCTGATGCATTGCGTGAACCTGTTCCAGGCGCATCCCGACGTGCTGCGCGGCTGGCAGGACCGCTTCCGCTATATCCTGGTGGACGAATACCAGGACACCAACACCGCGCAATACATGTGGCTGCGGCTCTTGGCGCAGGCGCATCGCAACATCTGCTGCGTCGGCGACGACGACCAGTCGATCTATGGCTGGCGCGGCGCCGAGGTCGGCAACATCCTGCGCTTCGAAAGCGATTTCCCCGGCGCCCAGGTGATCCGGCTGGAACAGAACTATCGCTCGACCCCGCATATCCTCGCCGCCGCCTCGGGGCTGATCGCGGCGAACAAGGGGCGCTTGGGCAAGACCCTCTGGACCGAGGCCGAGGAGGGCGAGCGCGTCCGCCTGATCGGCCATTGGGACAGCGAGGCCGAGGCGCGCTGGATCGGCGAGGAGATCGAGGCCTTCCACGGCGGCCATCGCCACAGCGTCGGCCGGCGCAGCCTGAACGACATCGCCATCCTGGTGCGGGCCAGCCACCAGATGCGGGCCTTCGAGGACCGCTTCATGACCATCGGCCTGCCCTATCGGGTGATCGGCGGCCCGCGCTTCTACGAGCGGCAGGAAATCCGCGACGCCATGGCCTATTTCCGCCTGGCGGTCAGCCCCACCGACGACCTGGCCTTCGAGCGCATCGTGAACGTCCCCAAGCGCGGGCTGGGCGACAAGGCAGTGCAGAAGATCCAGGTCGAGGCGCGCGAACGCGGGCTGTCGCTCTTGGAGGGCGCGGCCTCGGCCGTCGCCACCGGCGCGATTGGCGGCAAGGGCGCGGGGGCGCTGCGCCAGTTCACCGAGGCGATGGGCCGCTGGCACGCCGATGCGCTGGACAGCCGCGTGAACCATGTCGAGCTGGCCGAGCGCATCCTGGACGAATCCGGCTATACCGCCATGTGGCAGAACGACAAGAACCCCGACGCGCCGGGCCGGCTCGACAACCTCAAGGAACTGGTCAAGGCGCTGGAGGAATTCGAGAACCTTCAGGGCTTCCTGGAACATGTCGCGCTGGTCATGGACAATGACAAGGGCGAGCAGTCCGAGGAGGTCAGCATCATGACCCTTCACGCCGCCAAGGGGCTGGAATATCCCATCGTCTTCCTGCCGGGGTGGGAGGACGGGCTGTTCCCCAGCCAGCGCAGCATGGACGAAAGCGGCATGAAGGGGCTCGAGGAGGAACGGCGCCTGGCCTATGTCGGCATCACCCGCGGCGAGGAGCTGGTGACGATCAGCTTTGCCGGCAACCGCCGCATGTATGGACAATGGCAGTCCAGCCTGCCCTCGCGCTTCATCGACGAACTGCCCGAGGATCATGTCGAGGTGCTGACGCCGCCGGGCCTCTATGGCGGCGGCTATGGCGCGGCGGCCCAGCCCTTTGCGCAATCGGTGATGCACGAACGCGCGGCGCGGGCCGATGTCTACAACTCGCCGGGCTGGAAGCGGATGCAGGAACGCTCCGCCCAGCGGGCCCAGCCCGTGCATCGCACCCCGGTCGTCATCGATGCCGAGCCGGCGGCGCGGTTTTCGGTCGGCGACCGGGTATTCCACCAGAAATTCGGCAATGGCACCATCATGGGCATCGCCGAGGACACGCTGACCATCCAGTTCCCCACCGGCTTCAAGACGGTGAAGGCGGGCTACGTGCAGCCCTCGTCCGGCGGCGGCGCGCTGGACGACGTGCCGTTCTGAAGCGCCTGCGCCGCGCACCCCGCCATCCCGACCGCGCCCCCCGATTGCACCCGCTGAACCGGCGGATCCTCTACAACCGCGCCTCCGGCCATCCCGCGCGGTTGCACCGCCGCAGCCGTCTTCTTCGTTCTTCAAATACTCATCCGGCGGCGCAACCGGCGCGGCGCTTGACCCCGAAGGCGCCGCGCCCTATCTGGGCCTTGCGCGGATGGCCGGATGACCGCGGCGGCAACGTCGAGGAAAGTCCGGACTCCATGAAGGCACGGTGCCGGGTAACGCCCGGCGGGGGCAACCCCAGGGAAAGCGCCACAGAGATGAGACCGCCGGCGGCACGCCGCAGGCAAGGGTGAAACGGTGGGGTAAGAGCCCACCGCGGGGCTGGCAACAGTCCCGGCACGGCAAGCCCCACCGGGAGCAATGCCGAATAGGGACCGCGCGTCGCAAGACAGGGCCGCCTTCGCCCCAGCAGGTCCGGGTTGGCAGCTAGACCCCGTCAGCAATGGCGGGGCCAGAGGAATGGTCATCGAAGGGGGCGACCCCGGAACAAAATCCGGCTTACAGGCCATCCGCGCAAATCTTTCCTGATCGCTCCGCCAAGTGGCCCGCGGGCCTTTGGCGGGCGCGGTTCGGGGGCGGTCGATTTTCGCCGCAAGGCCGACGATTTCCGGCCGATTCCCGGTTGACTTCGCCCGTTCTGCCGCTAAAAGGCGGGCTTCAAGAGAATTCCACGGGGTTGGCGAGACGCATTTTGCCCCGCAGCAGGAGCGAAAGAGATGGCGAAGCCGACGACGATCAAGATCCGTCTGAACTCGACGGCCGGGACCGGGCATTTCTATGTCACCAAGAAGAACGCCCGCACGATGACCGAAAAGATGACGGTCAACAAATACGACCCGGTTGCGCGCAAGCATGTCGAATACAAGGAAGGCAAGATCAAGTAGGATCTGCCCCTTCGACGGGACCATGCAAGGCCGCGCCCCGCAACGGGCGCGGCTTTTCCTTTGGGCCGCCGCTCCGCCAGCCCCTCAGGCGGCCGTGGCGACCAGGAAGCTGCGCGGAAAGGGCAGCAGCACCCAGCCCGCGGCTTCGAGGTAATGGGGTGCGATCCCGCGGCGATAGGCGGCAAGGAACTCGGGCCGCTCGGCCTTGTCCAGCCGGTCCAGATAGGGCCGCAGCGCCGAGCCGAGGAACCATTCCACGATCCCTTCCAGCCCTTCCAGCTCGACATGATAGACCGTGCGCCAGACATCGACGCGGGCGCAGGACGGGCGCAGCAGGGCATGCAGCTCTGCCGGCGACAGCAGCGGCCGGCGTTGCCCCGCCGCCCCGGCCAGCCGGGCCGACCAGCGCGGATCGCCGGCGGCGCGGCGCATGGCAACATGGCTCGGCTCGTCCAGATTGTCGGGCATCTGCACCGCCAGCACGCCGCCGGGGCGCAGCAGCCCGACCAGATGCGGCAGCAGCGCCCGGTGATCGGGCACCCATTGCAGCGAGGCATTGGCAAAGATCAGCTCGGGCGGCGCCTCGGGACGCCAGCTTTCGACATCCCCCTGCACGAAGCGGCAGCCGGGCAGGGCGGCCTGGGCGGTGCGGATCATGTCGGCGTCGGGATCAAGGCCGACGATCTGCGCGCCGGGAAAACGCTCGGCCAGCAGCGCGGTGGAATTGCCCGGCCCGCAGCCGATGTCCGCCATCAGGCCCGGCGCCTCCAGCGGCACCGCCGCCAGCAGGTCGCGCGCCGGGCGGGTGCGGTCGCCCAGGAATTTTGCATATTGTGCGGCCGACCATTGCACGGCGTTTCCTCCGCCCCCGATTCGTCCGCAGCCTAGCGGATGGGCCGCGGCGGAAACAAGGCGCGGGCTGGTCGCGGCCCTAGTGGAAATCGCGCGATTTCGGCAGCACCCTGACCTGGCGCGGATGGCCGGCACGCGGGGCCGGCAGGGCCGGGGAGGTCTCTCCGGCCAGGCGCAGCAGCGCGTCGGAGCGGTCGCCCAGCCAATGCGCGACGATATGGGTCACGCCCGCGGCGCGCTGCAGGTGGCCATGCACTTCCAGCAGGCGGGCGGTCATCACCACCTTGCGGAAACGTGCGAAGGTCTTTTCCCAGATCACCAGATTTGCCACCCCGGTCTCGTCCTCCAGCGTGACGAAGCAGGTGCCATTGGCGCTTCCGGGACGCTGGCGCACCAGCACGATGCCGGCCATGCGCAGGCTGGCGCGGTTCGGCAATCGCGCCAGGCCCGCCGCCGGAACATAGCCCTGCGCCGTCAGGCTGCGGCGCAGGAAGGCCATGGGATGGGCCTTCAGCGACAGGCGCAGCGTCTGGTAATCGGCGGCGACATGTTCGCACAGGGCCATGGCGGGCAGGGCGACGGCGGGCTCGGCCCCCTCGTCCCGACGCCCGAACAGCGGCAGTTCCGGCGCGTCGCGCAAGCCGCGCGCCTGCCACAGCCCCGCCCGCCGGTCGAGCCCCATCGAGCGCAGCCCGTCCGCCGCCGCGATCAGCCGGATGGCGCGGGCATCAAGCCCGGCGCGCGCCTTCAGGTCGGCCAGGTCGGCATAGGGTTCGTCCCGTGCCGCGGTGATCCTGCCGGCCAGCGCCTCGGACAGCCCGTCGATCTGGCGCAGGCCCAGGCGCAGGGCGAAGGCGCCGTCGCAGGGCTCCAGCGTGTTGTCCCATGCGCTGATGTTCACATCGGCCGGCAGCACGGTGACGCCGTGGTCGCGCGCGTCGCGCACGATCTGGGCGGGCGCGTAGAAGCCCATCGGCTGGCTGTTCAAGAGCGCCGCGGCGAAGGCGGCCGGGTGATGGCATTTCAGCCAGGCCGAGACATAGGCCAGGTGCGCAAAGGCCGCCGCATGGCTTTCGGGAAAGCCGTAATCGCCGAAACCCTTGATCTGGTTGAAGCATCGCTCGGCGAAGTCGCGGGTGTAGCCGCGTTCGACCATGCGGCCGACCATGCGGACCTCCAGCCGGCCGATGGTCCCGCGCGAGCGGAAGGTGGCCATGGCCTTGCGCAGCTCGTCCACCTCGTCGGGGGTGAATTCGGCGGCGACCATGGCGATCTTCATCGCCTGTTCCTGGAAGATCGGCACGCCTTCGGTGCGGAACAGGATATTTTTCAGCTCGTCCGGGTCGCCATCCTTGGGACCGGGGTAATCGACCGTCTCCAACTTCGCCCGGCGGCGCAGGTAAGGGTGGACCATGTTGCCCTGGATCGGGCCGGGACGGACGATGGCGACCTGGATCACCAGGTCGTAGAACCTTTCGGGCTTCAGCCGCGGGAGCATGGCCATCTGCGCCCGGCTTTCGACCTGGAAGGTGCCGATGCTGTCGCCCCTTTTCAGCATCTCATAGGTCGGCTGGTCGTCATGGTCGAAGTCCGAAAGCGCCAGCGCCTTGCCGTAATGCACTCGGACAAGCTCGAAGCATTTGCGGATGCAGGTCAGCATCCCCAGCGCCAGCACATCGACCTTGAGGATGCGCAATTCGTCGATGTCGTCCTTGTCCCATTCGATGAAGCTGCGCTCGGGCATGGCGGCATTGCCGATGGGCACGGTCTCCGACAGCGGCCCCTCGGTCAGCACGAAGCCGCCGACATGCTGCGACAGGTGGCGCGGCATGCCGATCATCTCGTCGGCCAGCCTGACCGCGCGCCGCAGCAGCGGGTCGTCCAGGTCGAGCCCCGCCTGGTCGGTCGAGGCGGCGGAGATGTCCTTGCCCCAGCTGCCCCAGACCGTGTCGGCAAGCGCCGAGGTCACGTCCTCGGACAGGCCCATGACCTTGCCGACCTCGCGGATGGCGCTGCGCGGGCGATAGTGGATCACCGTGGCGCAGAGGCCGGCACGGTCGCGGCCGTATTCGTCATAGATGTGCTGGATGACCTCCTCGCGCCGCTCATGCTCGAAATCCACGTCGATGTCGGGCGGCTCCTTGCGGTTTTCGCTGATGAAGCGCTCGAACAGCAGCTGATGCTTGGCGGGATCGACCGGGGTGATGCCAAGGACGTAGCAGACCGCCGAATTGGCCGCCGAGCCGCGGCCCTGGTGCAGGATCGCCGCATCATGGGCAAAGCGCACGATCTCGTGGATGGTCAGGAAATATTGCGCATATTCCTTGCGTGCGATCAGATCCAGTTCCTTGCGAATGGTGGCTTGGACCTGCGGCGGGATGCCGTCGGGATAGCGCCGGTGGGCACAGCGCCAGGTCAGATCCTCGAGATGCTGTTGCGGGGTCAGGCCGGCGGGCACGGTCTCCTTGGGATATTCGTATTGCAACTCGTCCAGCGAAAAGCGGCAGCTGTCGGCGATCTCGCGCGTGGCGCGGATGGCATGGGGCCAGTCGGAGAACAGGCGCACCATCTCGGCCGGGGGCTTCAGGTAACGCTCGGCGTTCTGCGCCAACAGCAGGCCGGCCTCTACGATGGTGGTGCCCTCGCGGATGCAGGTCATCACGTCCTGCAGCGGGCGGCGGTCGGGCGCGTGGTAATGCACGTCGTTCACCGCGACGATGGAGAGCCCCGAGGCCCGCGCCGCCCGGTCCAGCCGGTTGATCCGCGCCCGGTCGTCGCCGCGATAAAGCCAGCTTGCCGCGACATGGGACAGCTGCGGCAGGCGCGCGGCCAGTCCGGGCAGGGGCGACAGATCCTCGCCCGGCAGCCAGACCAGCCGCAGCCCCTGCGCATGGGCGGCCAGGTCGCCAAGGCTCAGGTCGCAGCGCCCCTTCTGCTGCCATTTCCCGTCCAGGTCGTGCCGCCGCCCCTTGGTGATGAGCGCGGCGAGCCGGCCATAGGCGGCGCGGTCGGTGGGATAGGCCAGGAAGGCGGTGCCGTCCGCCAGCACGATCCGCGCCCCGATCACCGGGCGCAGCTGCAGCTTCTTCGCCGCGGCATGCAGCCGCACCACGCCGGCCAGGCTGTTCAGGTCGGCGATCCCCAGCGCGTCATAGCCCATCAGATGCGCCGCCAGCGCCAGTTCGCGCGGATGCGAGGCGCCGTGCAGGAAGCTGAAGGCGCTGGTCACGGCCAGTTCGACGTAATCCGCGGGCGGGTTCGGGGCCTCGACCTTGGGCAGCAGGATCTCGGGGCGGGCATGATGGTCGGGCATCAGGCGAATATCCCGTGCAGGTACCAGCGCGGCGTGCCGCCGCGGCCGTCATGGACCAGCCCCTCGCGATAGATCCACAGCCGCAGGCCGCTGTCGTCCTCGATGCGGAAATAGTCGCGCAGCCGCGTGCCGGGGCGGTCGTGCCACCATTCCGGGGCGATGCGCTCGGGCCCGGCATGGCGGGCGACGCGCAGGGTCTGCCGACGCCAGACGAACTGCGCCGGCGGCCCCTCGGGGATGACGTAGAGGACGCGGATCTCCTCGGGTGGGTTGAGCAGGCGGATGGGCCGGTCAGGGCGCGCGGGCGGGGCCGGGTCGGCGGCCAGCGGCGGGC
>NZ_JRKO01000033.1 GCF_000763885.1 Paracoccus versutus
ACCGCCCCCGGCGGCTGGCGTATCGGCGCGCCGGTGCCGCTGCCACGCAACTGGATCGGCCAGCGGCGCATGGCGCATCTGGCCGCCGGCGCCTTGGCCGACATCTTGCGCCAGGAACCCGCCGCGGCCGAGGCCGCGCTGATCCTGTGCCTGGCCGAGGAGGGCCGCCCCGGCCGCCCGGTGCCCGATCCCTCGGCGCTGCTGCGGATGCTGTCGCAGATCCTTGGCCTGCCCGAGCGGCGGGCGCATGTGGTGGCGCATGGCCGGCCCTCGGGCTTCGTCGGGCTGGAGCGGGCGCGGCGCATGATCGCGGCGGGGCAGGCGGGGCGGGTGATCCTGCTGGGGCTCGACAGCTACCTGACCGGGCCGGCGCTGGCGCATTACGCGGGGCTGGAGCGGCTGCTCCAGGACGGCAACGCCGACGGCTTCATCCCCGGCGAGGCGGCGGCGGCGGTGCTGCTGGGGCCGGGCGGCGCCCTGCGGCTGACCGGGCTGGGCCTGGCGCGCGAGGTGGCCTTCCTGGGCAACGGCCGGGGCGAGGGGGGCGCGGACCTGCCCCTGCGCGGCGACGGCATGGCCGCGGCCTATCGCGCCGCCCTGGCCGAGGCCGAGACCGACCTTGCCCATGTCGAATACCGCATCTCGGACCTGCCGGGCGAGCAGCATTTCTTCCGCCAGGCGGCGCTGATGACCTTGCGGCTGGAACGCGGCCGCTCGGCCTTCCAGGACCTGTGGAGCCCGGCCGAGAGCCTGGGCAATATCGGCGCGGCCGTGGTGCCCGCCATGCTGGGCATGGCGCTGGCGGCCGTGCGCAGGGGCTATGCGCCGGGCTCGCCGGTGCTGGTCGATGCCTCGGGCGACGACGGCGCCTGCGGGGCGGCGGTGCTGCACGAGGCGCGCGGCGCCGCCCGGCGCGTCTCGGCCGAGGATCGCTTTGCCACGGGGGCGGCGCGATGAGCGGGGTTTTCGCCAACGGGCTGGAGATCAGCGGCAAGGCGGTCAACGCCCAGACCATCGCCGCCTTTCCCGACACCTGCTTCACCCCGCCCGAGAACCCGGCGACGCCGCCGGGCGTGCCGGTGCCCTATCCCAGCTTCGGCATGGCCTCGGACACGGAAAACGGCACCGGGACGGTGTTCATCTGCGGCAAGACGGTGAACATCAAGAACAAGTCCGACGTCAGCCGCACCTCGGGGACCGAGGCGGGTTGCGCGGCGAAAAAGGGCATCATCACCTCGAAGAACACCGGCAAGAAATACTTCACCTCGTGGTCGAACGACGTGAAATTCGACGGCGAGCCGGTGATCCGCTTTTCCGACCTTGCCACGCACAACCATGCCTCGCCCGGCGGGCAGACGCCGCCTTTCCCCGAGATCTGCGCGGCGAACCAGGCTTTTGCCGATTGCGTGACGCTGCTGAACGAACTCGGGATGCAATTGCACGAGCACGGCAAGTCCCCTTGCGAGAATCCCAATGAATCCGAGCATTATTTCGAAAACCAGATGATGCAGACGAAGCGCAAGGATGGCAGGAACTACAAGCCCTGGAAGAACTATTCGACCAAGGGCGCGCCTTGCGTCTGCATGCAGTCCTGGCACAGGACCGATCATTCGACACCCGCCGGCAAGGACGGCCCCAAGAAGGGAACGCCGCATAATCTCAAGACCACCGCCATGCGCGACTTTCTTGAGAAGAAGCCGAATCCGACACTGGGCGAGGCGATCGACGAGACGAAAAAAGCCTATGGAGAGCACGATCCAAGGCTCAAGAAGGCGTCGGAGGAGAAGAAAGAGCAAGCTCTGGAATGTCTGGAGCTTATTCTGCTGGTCTATTTGCAGTCGGTTGCCGAAGAGGTCGAGGGCGAAGACGGCAAATCGCGCCCGCCCACCCATGCGGAAATGCGCGGCACGACGCTGAGAGACACGACGAAGGTCTATTGAACCAGGAGGCTGGCCGTGGAATCCGAATATCCGTTCGACGAACTTTCCCCCGAAGAGGTGCATATCGAGGCGATCGAAGGGTTCCATCTGGGGGGCACCCGCTATTCCGCCAGCTTTGAGTTGAGCGACCAGAACAGCGAATTCGCGCGCTCGTTCCTGCTTGAGGTCGATTGCGGCGAAACCCTGACCTTCTCGATCCGTCAGCAGGTCGAGAATACCATCATGTCGCATGCCAGCCTTGGCGACGACCGCCATCTGGTGCTTCGGCTGGGCGGGCGGATGTATGACCTTACGCCCGAAGGCGATGGGATGACCTTCCTGCCCAACGGCGTCCTGCGGCGGATCTTCCATATCGATGGCGGCCCGCAATATGTGGTGGGCGATGGTGGCGTCTGCTACCTGCGCGACCGCGAGGGTTGGCAGGAAGTGCCGCCCTTGACGGATCGTGCTCTGCGGGACATCCACGGGCCGCATCCCGAGTTGATCCATGCTTGCGGCAACGCCGGCACGCTTCTGCGCCTGCGTGACCGCCAATGGGAGGCCATCGAGATGCCTGATCAGCGCGACTTCACCGCCCTGGAGGTGGCCGATTCGGGGCATATCCACATCGGTGGTCCCGACGGGCTTGCGCTTGCGCTTCGCGATGACGAACTGGTCGAGCTTGCCGCGCCGGCGCGCGACTTTTTCGGCATTCGCAGCTTCAAGGGCCGCCGCTATTGGAGCGACGCCAACTGGGGGCTGAACATACAGGAGGGCGACAGCATCGTGCCGTTCCGAGAGCTGCGCTATGCCTTCTACATGCACGCCTCGGCCGAAAAGCTGGTGATCTCGGGTTGGAAGGAAATCTTCATCTTCGACGGCGAGAACTGGGAGGGGTTCGAGATGGGCTATGACGGCAATATCTTCCTGCGCCGGCTCGACATGGCGGATTATGGCGGCTGACCCAGCCGGCCGGCCAGATAGGCCCTGACCTTGTCCAGGTCCAGCGCGGCCACCCGCAGCCCCTCGGCGCCGGGTTGCAGCATGCGCAGCACGAACAACTCGCCCGGTTCGGGATATTCGGCCATGCGCGCCTCGGCCATGCGCAGCCCCTCGGCGCCGGCCAGGCGCAGCCCGTCCAGATGCGCCTCCAGCCGCTCCAGCAGGCGGGCGATGCGCAGGGCGTCCATCTCGGGGTTTTCCTCGGGGAAAAGCATCGCCCGGTCGTAGAGCGTCCACAGGAAGGCCGCCTGCTCGGCGTGCTGGCGCAGGATCTCGGGCAGGGCGGGGGCGGGCGGATACATCAGTTCAGGTTGATCGAGCCGCCCCGGATGCGGTTCGCCGCCGAGGCGTGGCTGACCAGATAGGTGCCGCGGATGGTGATATGGCCGTCCGCCTCCATCACGATCGAGGCCTTGCCGCAGCGCAATTCGATCCGTTGCCGGGCGGTGATGCGCAAGGGCTCGCCATCGGCCACCGCCACCGGCCCGGCGGGCATGGCCGAGACGATGCGGCCGATCACCAGCGGCCGGGCCGCGTCGCCATCCTCGAACAGGATGGCAAGCTCGATGCCGATGTCGCCCGGATCGAAACGCACCAGGCTGCGCGCCGGGACCGCCTGGGCCGAGGGATTGCCGGGAAAGACCACCAGCGGCCGCCCCTTTTCCAGGCCCAGCAGCATGCCGATCACCACGCCGCCGCGAACATCCTCGCCGATCATGCCCAGCCCTCCGCCCCGGCTGCGGCGATGATAGCATGGCCGGGGCCCGAGTTCACCGGCTTTCGCGGCCTGGCCCGCCTGTGCGAGGGGCTATGGCCCGGCGATGCGGCGCAGGAAATCCGTCAGCCGGTGGCGGGCGGCGAAACCGCCGCAGAAGGACGAAAAGATCGCGCGGAGCTGCTGATCGCTGTGGTCCTGACCCAGCGTGCCGTAATCCCGCCCCTCCACCAGCTCCGTGCCGAGCTTTTCGGACAGGACGGGCTTGCCGGCGAGATACGAGGACAGCAGCCGCGGATATTCGGTATAGATGCCATCGGCGAAATGGATGTTGACCACGCCGCGGCTGTCGCAGACGGCCTTGTGCAGGTCTGCGCCATAGGTCTCGGACAGCACGTGGCAATGATCCTTGGGCAGCCGGGCCAGGATCTTGGCCCTGCGGTCGTTGAGGGCGCCGAAGAACACCGGCGGGCGTTGCCCGGCCCGATAGGGCACCGGCCGGCAGGGAAAGACATGCGGGCCGAACAGCACCCGGCGCCGCAGAAAGCCGGGAAGCCATCGGTAATAGGGGGCGTTGGCGGGGCTGAGGTCCAGGATGAGGTGATAGAACAGCAGTTGTTTCAGCAACCGCCGTGGGCGAGGCTTTCTCCACATCGCACGGCCGTCTTCGTCGAAGTAATGTTCGGTCTGGATGCCGAGCCGCAGCCCCCTGCGGAACAGGGCGGGGCCGAATTTCCGATGGATGCCGACATAGATGTTGATCCGGGCGGCGGGAAGGTTTTCCGCCCGGATGCCGGCCAGCATGTCGCGGGCGAACTGATCGAGGACGGGATGATTGGAAAAGACGGTCAGGGAGCCGATCTTGTGTTCCCGAACCGGATCACCCATCGCGGCCTCGTCTGGAAAAGCCTGCTTGCCGTTTCATGCCCCGGCCGCCGTCGATGCCGGGCGGGACAGGGCCGGACAGGATGTGCCCGCCGACCCTGGGGACCGCGCGGGACATCGTGCGGGACGATGCCGCCCATCCGCGACGGGGCGGCTGTGGCGCGTTCCGATGCCGGGCCGGGGCATATGCAAAGGCCCCGCCGTTGCCGGCAGGGCGCATCGCATGGGACCGGCCCCGAATCGGCGCCACGGTCGAAGGGGATCAGGCTTTCGCCAGTTCGCGCTTGATCTTCAGCGCGCGGTCGGACAGTTCCGCGTCCTTGGCCTTCGCCAGGAAGGCGTCCAGGCCGCCGCGGTGATCGACCGAGCGCAGGGCCGCGGCCGAGATGCGCAGCTGGTAGCTGCGGCCCAGCTTTTCCGACAGCAGCGAGACTTCGTTCAGGTTGGGCAGAAACCGGCGGCGGGTCTTGTTGTTGGCGTGGGAGACGTTGTTGCCGCTCATCGGGCCCTTGCCGGTCAGTTCGCAAACGCGCGACATGATCTTGTTCCTTCGATTCGATCCTGCACGGGCGGCTGCCCGCAATATGAAAGGGCGCCGCGTGGCAGCGCCCGGAAATCCGTTTGCGCGGAATAAAGCGAGACGGGGGGCGCGTCAAGCGTTTTCGCCGGGCCGTCCGCTGCCGCCGCGGCGCTTCATGCGGCGAAATGCGTGGATTCATGCGCGATCAGCGCCTGCTTGCGCCACAGCCCGCCGCCATAGCCGGTCAGGGCGCCGTCCGAGCCGATCACCCGGTGGCAGGGAATCACCACCGCGAAGGGGTTGGCGCCGTTGGCCCGCGCCACGGCGCGGATGGCCGTGGGCCGGCCGATGCGCCGCGCCAGCTCGGCATAGCTGATGGTCCGGCCTGCGGGGATCTGTTGCAGATCCTGCCAGACCCGGTTCTGGAAAGGGGTGCCGGACAGCGCCAGCGGCAGCTCGAACCCGGCGCAACGGCCCGAGAAATAGGCCGAAAGCTGCGCCTGGGCGCGGTCGGTGACGGCGGTGCGGCCGCAGCCGATCGCGGCCCTCGCGCGCCGTGCCGCCCGGCGCAGCCCCGCCCCGAGCCGGGCGGGGTCGGCAAATTCCAGCAGGTGCAGGTGCGCGTCGTCGGCCAGGGCGACCATGCCGCCCAGGGGCGTATCGATCCAGCCCGCCAGCAGCCGGGCATCCGGCGCCGGGGCCTGGCCCAGCAGTGCCGGCAGGGCCTGGCGGAAATCCTGCGCGTCTTCCAGCGCGGCGCTCATGCGCCCTGCAGCGACCGGGGGCGGGACGATCCGGCCTCGGGCGCGGCCAGCCAGTCCAGAATCTGCGCCGCCGCCGAATCGGGGTCGCTTTCGCCCCGCGCCACCGCGTCGCCCATCTCGCGCAGCCGGGCGCGCACCTCGGGCCGGTCGAGCCGCGCCAGGAGCCCGGCGCGCAGCTCGGACAGGAACCAGTGCCGCGCCTGCTCGGCCCGGCGGGCGTCGAAATGCCCGTGCTCGCGCCGCCAGTCGGCCAGCCAGGTCATGTTGGCCCAGGCCTTTTCCAGCCCCTCGCCGGTATAGGCGGAAACCGGCAGCGCCTTGGGGAACCCCTCGGGGTCGTAGGGGCGCTTGCGCAAGAGCCGCAGCGCGCCGGCGTAATCGGCCACCGTGCGCATCGCGGTCTCGCGCAGATCGCCGTCGGCCTTGTTGACCAGGATGATGTCGGCGATCTCCATGATGCCGCGCTTGACGCCCTGCAGCTCGTCGCCGCCGGCGGGGGCGAGCAGCAGGATGAACAGGTCCGACATCTCGGCCACCAGGGTTTCGCTTTGCCCGACGCCCACCGTCTCGATCAGCACCACGTCGAAGCCGGCCGCCTCGCAGAGCCGCACGGTTTCGCGGGTGCGCCGGGCGACGCCGCCGAGCTCCGCGCGCGAGGGCGAGGGGCGGATGAAGGCGTTCGGGTCGCGCGAGAGCGTTTCCATCCGGGTCTTGTCGCCCAGGATCGAGCCGCCCGAGCGCGCCGAGCTGGGGTCGACGGCCAGGACCGCGACCTTGAGGCCCTGCGCGGTCAGCATCTTGCCGAAGGCCTCGATGAAGGTGGACTTGCCGACCCCCGGCGTGCCCGACAGGCCGATGCGCAGGGCCTGCCGCTCGGGCAGCGCGGCCAGCAGCGCGACGGCGCGGGCGCGGTGGTCGGGGCGGGTGCTTTCGATCAGCGTGATCGCGCGGGACAGCGCGCGGCGATTGCCCTGCGTCAGGGGTTCGGTCAGTTCGTCCATGCCCATCCCGGCTGCATCCTTGCGACGCGGGGGCCGACTGCCCCCGCACCCCCGTGGATATTTCCACACGGAAGACATGTAAACGCCGGGCCGTTGTGGTGGAAGGGTGCGTGGGGTAGGTCTGGCGCGGGAAACGGAGCGGGTCATGCTGACACGGCGGGCGATTCTGGCCGGGATGGCGGCGGCGATGGCGGCGGGGCCGGTGGCGGCGGCGGCCGGGTTGCAGTTGCTGATGGTGCGGCGCCGGGGCTGCGTCTATTGCGCGCAATGGGATCGCGAGATCGCTCCGGTCTATGCGCGGCATCCCGAGGGGCGGGCGGCGCCGCTGCTGATGGTCGACCGGGACGGGCCCTGGCCCGACGGGCTGGTGCTGGCGCGGCGGCCCTGGCTGACGCCCACCTTCATCCTGCTGCAAGGCGGGGTCGAGCAGGTGCGCGTCGAGGGCTATCCGGGGCGGGAGCGGTTCTTCGGGGTCTTGCGCGACATGCTGGCTGCGGCGGGTTGAGGGGGCGGGCTGAGGCTTTCGCCTTGCGCCGCTTTGGGTTATCCGGGGCCGCGTAACCTGCCAGAGGAATGGGCCATGCACGACATCCGCGCCATCCGCGAAAACCCCGCCGCCTTCGACGCTGCGCTTGGCTTGCGCAACATGGCCCCGGTTTCGCCCGAGATCCTGTCGCTGGATGCCGACCGCCGGTCCCGCATCGCCGCCGCCGAGACCGCGCAGGCCGAGCAGAACCGGGCCAGCAAGGAGGCCGGCGCCGCCAAGGGCCGCGGCGATGATGCCGAGTTCCAGCGGCTGCGCGCCCTGGTGAGCGCCAAGAAGGACGAGACCGCCCGGCTGCAGGCCGAGGCCGCGGGGCTGGACGCGAAACTGCGCGAGTTGTTGCTGGCCGTTCCGAACCTGCCCCTGGAGAGCGTGCCGGCGGGCCAGGACGAGGATGACAATGTCGAGATCCGGCGCTGGGGCGAGCCGCGTGCCTTCGACTTTGCCCCGCGCGAGCATTTCGAGATCGCGGGTGCCCGCCCCGGCATGGATTTCGAGACCGCCGCCAAGCTTTCGGGCGCGCGTTTCGTGGTGCTGAAGGGCGGCGTCGCCCGCATCCATCGCGCGCTGGCGCAGTTCATGCTGGACCTGCATGTCGCCGAGCATGGGCTGGAAGAGACCTGGGCGCCGGTGCTGGTCCTGTCCGAGATGATGGAGGGCACCGGGCAATTGCCGAAATTCGGCGAGGACAGCTATCAGACCCGCGAGGGCTGGTGGCTGATCCCGACATCCGAGGTCACGCTGACCAATACCGTGAACGGCGACCTGGTCGATCATGCCAGCCTGCCGCGGCGCCTGGTGGCGCATAGCCAGTGCTTCCGGTCCGAGGCCGGCAGTGCCGGGCGCGACACCGCGGGAATGCTGCGCCAGCACCAGTTCGAGAAGGTCGAGATGGTCTCGATCACCGATGCGGAATCGGGGGTGGCGGAACATGCCCGCATGACCCGCTGTGCCGAGACGGTGCTGGAGCGGCTGGGCCTGCCCTATCGCACCATCGTGCTGTGCGGCGGCGACATGGGCTTCGGCGCCCGCATCACCCATGACCTGGAAGTCTGGCTGCCGGGGCAGGGCCGGTATCGCGAGATTTCCTCGGTCAGCTATTGCGGCGATTTCCAGGCGCGGCGGATGAATGCGCGCTATCGCCCGGCCGGCGGCGGCAAGCCCGAGTTCGTCCATACGCTGAACGGCTCGGGCCTGGCGGTGGGGCGCACGCTGATCGCGGTGCTGGAGAACGGCCAGCAGGCGGACGGCTCGGTCCTGCTGCCCGAGGCGCTGCACCCCTATCTGGGCGGCCGGACGCGGCTGGGCGCGGACGGCGTGCTGGCGTGAATTAACAAAAGATAGATCGCGCGAAACCCGCCGCGAGCGGGCGGCGTTTCCTGCCCATGTCTCGCGCGGGCGCCCTGTTGCTGATCCTGGCAGTGCTGGTCTTCATTGCCAGCACGCTGCTGCATGCGGTCCAGCCCGGCCCGCCGATGCCGGCCTTGGCGGATGGGGGCTACGGCCTGTCGCCCTGGCAGGGCCTGGGCGATTTTCCCGCCCCTTCGGTCGATCTGTCGGCGCTGTTCCTGCAGCCTCGGGGCCCCGGCATGGCCGGGTTGCTGGGCATGACCTGGCTGGCGCTGGCCTATCACGCCGGGCGGCGCTGGCTTGAGCTGCGGCGGATGCGCCTGGCGCAGGCGGCGGCGCCCGAAGAGGGAAGCGAGCTGCCGCCGCAAAGCCTGGGCCCGCCGACCGCCGGCCACCTGCTGCGGCTGCATCGCCATGACGACAGCCTGGCCGAACATGCGCCGCTGATCGTCGGGCTGCTGGCGGGCGCGGTCTGGCCCTGGCTGCTGCGCAGCCATCCCGTCGCCGCCTTCCTGCTGTCGGCGGCCATGCTGGCGGGCTTCCTGGCGGCGGCGCTGCGGGGGGTCCGGGTCGGCAGCCTGGTGCAGCGCAGCTCGGCGCTGGGCTTCGTGGCGGGCTGGGGGCTGCTGGTCAGCTTTGCCGTCTTTGCCGGGCTGCTGCGCGACCGGCTGGGCGTGCCGCAGGAGGTGGCGGCCGTGGTCGCGCTGCTGATCGGCTCGGTCGCCGCCGTCAGCGTGCAGTTGCGGCTGGGACGGCGGATCGGCTTCAGCGTGGCGCTGATCTGGGGGCTGATCGGCATCGCCGCGGCCACCGTCACCAGCGCCGCGGCCATTGCCACCATGACCGTCATCGCCATCGCCATCATTGCCGTGGCGCTGGTGCGGGTGTTGACCTAGGCGGCGGCCGCCCGCCTAGCTGCCCTTGGGCTTTTGCCGCTGCCTGTGCTTGGAGAGCGCGCCGGACTGGCTGATCTTGCTGGCCTTGTCCTTGTAGGGGTTCTTGGTCCCCTGGTCGCGGAAGGTCAGCCGGATCGGCGTGCCCGGCATGTCGAAATCGGCCCGCAGCCCGTTGACGAGATAGCGCTGGTAGCTGTCGGGCAGCTTGTCGGTATGGGTCGCCATGACCACGAAGGCCGGCGGCCGGGTCTTGACCTGGGTGATATAGCGCAGGCGGATGCGGCGGCCGCCGGGCGCGGGCGGCGGATGCGCCTCGGTCATGGCGGAAAGCCACTGGTTCAGCCGGGCGGTGGGGATGCGGCGGTTCCAGACCTCATGCGCCTTCAGGATGGCGTTGTGCAGCCGGTCCAGCCCCTTGCCGGTGCGGGCCGAGACCGTGACCAGGGGCGCGCCCTTCAGCTGCGGCAAGAGCCGCTCGAAGGCCTCGCGCAGTTCCTTGAGCTTTTCGGGCTTGTCCTCTTCCAGATCCCATTTGTTGGCGGCGACGACCACGGCGCGGCCCTCGGTCTCGGCGAAATCGGCGATGCGCAGGTCTTGCTGCTCGAAGGGGATGCCGACGTCCAGAAGCACCACCACCACCTCGGCAAAGCGCACGGCGCGCAGGCCGTCGGCGACGGAAAGCTTTTCCACCTTGTCGGTCACGCGCGCCTTCTTGCGCATGCCGGCGGTGTCGAAGATGCGGACCGGCGTGCCCATGAAATTCGTGCTGACGCTGATCGAATCGCGGGTGATGCCGGCCTCGGGGCCGGTCAGCAGCCGGTCCTCGCCCAGGATCTTGTTGATGAGCGTCGACTTGCCGGCATTCGGCCGGCCGATCACCGCGATCTGCAAGGGCTTCTGCGGGCTGGGGCGCCAGTCCTCGTCCTCGTCGCCATCCTCGACGGCGACATCCGTTTCCGGCGCCTGCTGGACGTTCTGCGCCTCGAACTGCTCGGCCAGGGGCAAGAGCGCGCGGTAGAGGTCGTCCATGCCCTCGCCATGCTCGGCCGAGATGCGCAGGGGCTCGCCCAGGCCAAGCGCATAGGCCTCCATCGCGCCCGCCTCGCCGGCACGGCCCTCGGCCTTGTTGGCGGCCAGGATGACGTGCTTCGCGCGCTTGCGCAGGATGTCGGCGAAATATTCGTCGGCCGCGGTCACGCCGACGCGGGCGTCGATCACGAACAGGCAGACATCGGCCTCGTCCACCGCGCGTTCGGTCAGGCGGCGCATGCGGCCTTGCAGGCTGTCGTCCTCGGCGATCTCCAGCCCGGCCGAATCGACCACGATGAAGCGCAGGTCGCCCAGCCGTCCCGCGCCCTCGCGCAGGTCGCGGGTCACGCCGGGCTGGTCGTCGACCAATGCCAGGCGCTTGCCGACAAGGCGGTTGAACAGCGTGGACTTGCCGACATTGGGGCGCCCGACAATGGCGAGGGTAAAGCTCATCTGTATGCGATCAACTGGCCGTCATGGGTGACGACGTAAAGGGTCTGGCCCGCGACGGCCGGGCCTGCCGCGCCGCCGCCGGGGATCTGGGCGGTGCCGATCAGCGCGCCCGAGGCGGGATCGAAGACGCGCAGATAGCCGTCCGACGAGGCAAGGTAAAGCTTGGAACCGGCCAGCACCGGGCCGTAATGGTTCCAGACCCGGTCCTGCTTGCGGATGACCTGTTCGGTGAAATAGGGCAGCTTCTGCGCCCAGACCCGGCCGCCGTTGGCCGCGTCCAGCCGGATCAGCTGCGCCTGGTCGTTGACCAGGAAGACCGAGTTGCCGGCGGCCAGCACCGGGCTGGCCGCGCCCTCGCGCGCGTGCCATTTCATCGTGCCGGTGGTCAGGTCATAGGCGCCGACGCCGCCGGCGCTGGTGCCGGCATAAAGCGTATTGCCCAGGATGACCGGGTCGCCGGTCATGTCGCGGAAATAGCTGACCGCGCGGCCCAGCCGGGTGCCGCCGACATTGGCGACCCAAAGCTGGCTGCCGTCGCCGGCGTCGACGCCCGCCAGCGCGCCGGTGTTCGACGGAAAGACCACCGTGCCGCCGGAGACCGCGGGCGAGGGGGCGCCCATCACCCCGGCCATGTCCTTGTTGCCGAAGCTGCGCCACAGCACCTTGCCGTCATTGGCGCGCACCGCCCAGCCGGTCTGTTCGCGGTCCATCACATAGACCACGCCATTCGCGACCGTGGGCGCGCCGCCGATGGTCGAGCCGACCTTCTGCCGCCAGGCGACGCCGCCGGTGCGGGCATCCAGCGCCACCAGCTCGCCATAGCCGGTCGAGGCGAAGACGCGGTTGCCCTCGAAGGCCAGCCCGCCGCCCGAGACGCTGCGGTCGCTTTCGCCGGCCGGGCGCAGGTCCACGCTCCAGACCCGGCCGCCGCCGGTGGTGGTGGCGGTGACGGTGGATTGGCTGTCCAGCGCAAAGACCAGCCCGCCCGCGACCACCGGGTCGGCGGTGATGCGGTGGCGCTTGTCCGAGGCCGCGCCGATGGGCGCGGCCCAGATCCGCTGCGTGCCGGCGCCAAGCGCGGCATTGCCCGGCGCATGGGCGGCATTGCCGGCGCGCTGCGGCCAGTCGGCATTGGCGCGCACCGGCGGCAGCGACAGGGCGGCGGTGGTCGGCGCCTGCGCGCCCTCGGTCGCGGGGCTGTCGGGGGACAGCACGGCGCGCGGGTCCAGCCGTTCGCCGGGCAGGATGGTGTCGCGCTCGGCGCAGGCCGAAAGGGCGGTCAGGCCAGCCAGAGCGGCGATCAGGGACAGCCTCGTCATCGCTTTCTCCTTTATCCGGGCCGGGGTGACATCGGGTTTCGGCCGCGGGCGCGTTGGTTCGGTTTGCCGGCGGGACCGGCCATCAGTTCGCGGCGGGGGCCGGCATGGTCTGGGGCACGGGGCCTTCGGCGGGCTCGGGCTCGACCCCCAGGGTGATCATCATCTCGGACAGGCGGCGGCGCAAGGGCTCGGACAGCCCGTCCTTTTGCTGGATCTGGCCGATCAGCATCACCGCATCCTCGGTGCGGCCGGCGCCGATCAGCGCCACCGCCTTCTGCTCCAGCGCCAGAAGCTCGAAGGGCGCGCCGGGCTTGGAGAGATCCGCCAGCAGCCGGTCGCGTTCGGCCGCATCCATCGCAGGGCCCGCCACCATCACCGCCTTGAGCAGCGCAAGATCGCGCAGCACCGCATCGTTGCGCAGCCCCTCGGCCGCGGCCTTCAGCCGCTCGGCGGCCTTCTGCGGCAGGCCGGCCTCGGCCTCTGCGCCGGCGGCCAGCATCTCGGCCAGCAGCTTGCGGCCGGCCGAGCCGGCGGGATCGACGGCGGAAAGCGCGGCGATCGGATCCTGGCCCTGGCGCGCGGCCAGGACGGCGTCGCCCCAGGCCTCGGCCCGGCTTTCGGCCTGGCTGCCGGAATATTCCCGCCAGGCGGCGCCGCCGACGATGCCCAGGATCACCAGGAGCGCGATCCAGCCATAGCGGCGGAACAGCGCGAACAGCCGGTCGCGGCGCAGATCCTCGGTGACCTCGTCGATGAAGCTGTCGTTCTGATTGGCCATGTCGCCCCCGGATGTTCTTTCGCGCTGTTCTATACGCGGTTTCACCCGTTTGCCAATGGCGGGGCGTGCCGGGACTGGCGCAGGGCCGAGGCGGAATAGATCGCCAGCGCCGCCCAGATCATCGCAAAGGCGATCATGTGCCAGCCGGTGAAGGGCTCGCCGAAAAGCAGCACGGCGCACAGGAATTGCAGCGTCGGGTTCAGGTAGAACATCAGCCCCAGCGTGGCCATGCCCACCCGCCGCGCGGCATAGCTGAACAGGATCAGCGGCACCGCCGTCACCGCGCCCGAGGCGACCAGCAGCAGCGTGTCCGGCAGATTCGCGCCGAAGCCCAGCGGCTCGGCCAGAGGCGCGGGCATCGCGCCCAGCGACTGGGCGACCAGCCAGCCAAGCGCCAGCGGCGCCAGCAGCGCGACCTCGGCCGCGACGGAAAGCACCGGCCCCAGCGGCAGCGCCTTCTTGACCGCGCCGTAGAGGACGAAGGTCAGCGCCAGCCCCAGGCTGATCCAGGGGGCGACGCCCAGGCCCCAGGTCAGCAGCGCCACCGCCAGCGCCGCCAGCAGGACCGCCAGCGCCTGCACGCGGGTCAGGCTTTCGCCGAAGAGCAGCACCCCCATCACCACCGCGGCCAGGGGAAAGATGTAATAGCCAAGCGAGCTTTGCACGACGTGGCCGGACTGCACCGCCCAGATGAACATGCCCCAGTTGGTCGAGACGGTCAGCGCCGCAAAGGCGATCCGCCCCAGCTGGCGGCCGCTCAGGGCGGCGCGCAGCTGGCCCAACCGGCCCTGGACGCCCAGGATGGCCAGGAACAGCGCCAGCGACCAGATGGTGCGATGCGCCAGCACCTCGACGGTGGGCACGCCGGCCAGCGCGCGATAATAGATCGGCGACAGGCCCCAGGTCACGCAGACCGCGATCATCGCCCAGAAGCCCTTGGTCCATTCGCTCATGCGCGATTCCTTTCGTCCCGCCAGCCATGCGTCCGATTCGCGGCAAGGGCAAGGCCGGGCCCCCACGATCCGGTCAGGGCCGGCCGCGCCGACGGGCAAGAGGCCGGTTGCGCAGGCTTCCGGCCGGGCCTTGGCCAGGCGGCGACCGACGCCGCGGCCGCAGCGCATGGGCAAGGGTGCGCGGGGCCGGTTCCCCTGGCTTCCCGCCGGGCCTTGGCCCCGCAAGGCCACGCGGCCTTCGCCGGGCGCGAGGGAGGGAGGCCGAGGCCCGGCCCGATCCACGGTTGCGAGGCCCAGGGGACATGCAGCCAGCCGGCCGCGCGGGCTTTCCCTCAGGCGCGGATCTGGCGCGCCTCGTTCAGCAGCATGATCGGGATGCCGCCCCGGATCGGAAAGGCCAGCCCGGCCGCTTCCGAGACCAGCTCCTGCGCCTGCGCGTCATAACGCAGCGTCGTATGCGTCACCGGGCAGACCAGCGCCTCGAGCATGTGGCGGTCGTAGCCGCGTTCGGCGGTGTTGTCGGTCACTGGATCGTCTCCTCGTTGTCGCCGCCATGCAGGGCGTATTCCAGCAGCCCCTCCAGCAGTTCGCGGCGGCCGGCAAGCACCGGCGCCTCCAGCAGGGCCTGCTTTTCCTCGGGGGCAAAGGGCAGCAGCATGGACAGCGAATTGACCAGCGTCTCCGCCTCCGAAGCCTCGGCGGCATCCCAGTCGGTGGACAGGCCGCGCTGCTCCATGTAGCGGCCCAGCCGCGCCATGAAGCCCTTGCGGTCGAAGCGCGGGTCTTCCTCGGGCTGGAGGGCCAGGTCGCCCTCATAGCCCGACCAGTCGACCTGGCCGCGCAGATAGGGGGTGAAGCCGGGCCGCACCTCGTTCAGCCGAAACCGCGAACGCGCCCGAAGCGAGATCATCAGCCGGCCGTCATCCAACTCGGAAAAGGCCACGATCCGGCCCGCGCAGCCGACCGAGGCCAGCGAATCGAGCCCGCCCTCGGCCGGCTGGATCATGCCGATCAGCCGCGAGGGGGTCTTCAGCACGTCCTCGACCATCTGCAGGTAGCGCGGCTCGAAGATCTGCAGAGGCAGGCGGGTGCGGGGCATCAGCACCGCGCCCGGCAGCGGGAACAGCGGGACGGTCTCGGGCAGGTCGATGCCGCGCGCCATGTCAGGCGAAGATCAGCGAGGACAGGCGGCGGCGCCCCTTCTGCGCCAGCGGATCGGTGGGCTTCATGGCATCGAAGATGGTCAGAAGCTGCGTCTTGGCCGCGCCCTCGTTCCAGTCGCGGTCGCGGCGGAAGGCCTCCAGAAGCTGGTCGATCGCCTCCTCGACCTCGCCGGCGGCATGCAGCGCGGTGGCATAGTCGAAGCGCGCCTGCTGGTCGGCGGGATCGGCCTCGACCTTCTGGCGCAGCTCGTCCAGGGGGCCGGCGCTCGCGGCCTGCCGCGCCAGCTGCAGCTGCGCGCGCGCCGCCTCGACGGGCGCGGCACTGGCGATGGCGGCGGGCACCTGCGCCAGGGCTTCCTCGGCCCGGTCGGCATGGCCGGCGGCCAGATGGGCGCGGATCAGTCCGCCCCAGGCGGCGGCGTTCTCGGGCTCCTCGCCCAGGATGGCCGAGAAGGTCTCGGCGGCATCCTCGGCCGCGCCTTCGGCGATCATCGCCTCGGCGGCATCCAGCGCCTCGGCCAGCCCGCCGTCATCGCCGCCAAGCGCCACCAGCTTCTCGACGAATTGCTTGATCTGGCTTTGCGGGATCGCGCCCTGGAAACCGTCGACCGGCTGGCCCTGGAAGAAGGCATAGACGGTCGGGATCGACTGCACGCGCAACTGGCCGGCGATCATCTGGTTCTCGTCCACATTGACCTTGGCCATGCGGACGCGGCCCTTGTGGCGGGCGACCTCGGCCTCCAGCTGCGGGCCAAGCGTCTTGCAGGGGCCGCACCAGGGCGCCCAGAAATCGACGATGACCGGCACCTGCATCGAGGCTTCGACCACCTCGGCCATGAAGGTCGCCTCGGACACGTCCTTGATGAAATCGGCAGGGGCGGCATCTTTGGGGGCGGAGCCAAGCTCGAGCATCGGGTATCCTCATGCGAAAGGGTCGCCTCCTAGATGGCGCAGCGATCGGCGCGATGCAAGATTGGCCGCGCCCCGCGCGCCCCTGCGGCGATGCGCCGCAGCGGAGGGGTCAGAGATCGAAGCTGGCCAGCACCGGGACGTGGTCGCTGGGCTGCTGCCAGCCGCGCAGGGGCCGCAGGATGCGGCTGTCGTGGCCGGCATTGGCGATGTCGGGCGTGGCCCAGATATGGTCCAGCCGCCGGCCCTTGTCGGCCGCGTCCCAGTCGCGCGCGCGATAGCTCCACCAGCTGTAGAGCAGGCCCTGCGGGATGTCCTTGCGGGTGATGTCCACCCATTTGCCGGCATCCTGCGCCGCGCCCAGGTGCTCGACCTCGACGGGGGTGTGGCTGACGATCTTCAGCAGCGCCTTGTGGTTCCAGACGTCGTCCTCGCGCGGGGCGATGTTCAGGTCGCCCACCATGATCGAGCGCGCAGGCCGGTCGGCATGGAAGACGTCGCGCATCTCGGTCAGGAAATCCAGCTTCTGGCCGAACTTGACGTTCTGCTCGCGGTCGGGAATGTCGCCGCCCGCCGGGACATAGAAATTGTGGATGGTGACGCCGTTTTCCAGCCGCGCGGCGACATGGCGGGCATGGCCGAGCCCGGCATAGTCGCGGTCGCCCGCATCCTCGATCGGCAGCTTCGACAGGATGGCGACGCCGTTGTAGCCCTTCTGTCCGCGCGCGACGAAATGGTGGTAGCCCAGTGCCCGGAACGCCTCCAGCGGGATCTTCTCGACCGGGCTCTTGGTCTCCTGCAGGCACAGGATGTCCGGGGCTTCCTCGGCCAGCAGGCGGGCGACGAGGCCCTCGCGCAGGCGGACCGAGTTGATGTTCCAGGTGGCGATGGTGAACACGGGCAGGCTCCTTATTCCGGGCGCGACCCTAGGGGGCAAGGCCCGGCTTGTCCATCGCTGCCGGGCCGGGGGTTTCACACCCCCGGACCCCCGTGGGATATTTGGACACAGAAGAACAGCACCGAGAGGCTGCTTCTTTCGTGGAAAAATATCCTCTGGGGGTGCGGGGGGCGAAGCGCCCCCGCGGGACGGCGCCCATGGAAAACCCGGCCGCCGGGCTGGGCCGGGACCGGGTCATCATGTGGCCGCATCCTCCGACCACCGGGCTTCGCAAGCAGAACCCGCAAGCCGCGTGCGGGTTCCGCCGATCGGCGCGGATCAGGCGACCAGGCGATAGCCGCCCGATTCCGTGACCAGCAGGCGCGCGTTCGAGGGGTCGGGCTCGATCTTCTGGCGCAGGCGGTAGATATGGGTTTCCAGCGTATGCGTGGTCACGCCGGCATTGTAGCCCCAGACCTCGTGCAAGAGCACGTCGCGCGGCACCACCCCGTCCTGGGCGCGATACAGGAATTTCAGGATGTTGGTTTCCTTTTCCGTCAGCCGGATCTTGCGGTCCTTCTGGTCGATCAGCATCTTCATCGCCGGCTTGAACGTATAGGGGCCAAGCTGGAAGATCGCGTCCTCGGACTGCTCATGCGTGCGCAGCTGCGCGCGCAGCCGCGCCAGCAGCACCGGGAACTTGAACGGCTTGGTGATATAGTCGTTCGCCCCCGAATCCAGGCCCAGGATGGTGTCGGCATCGGTGTCGTGGCCGGTCAGCATGACGATGGGGCATTTCACCCCCTGCTTGCGCAGCCGCTTGCACAGCTCGCGCCCGTCGGTATCGGGCAGGCCCACGTCCAGCACCACGAGGTCGAAGATCGCGCCCTTGGTCCTTTCGACCGCCTCATGGCCCGAGCCCGCCTCGAACACCTCGAAATCCTCGGTGGCGACCAATTGCTCGGCCAGCGCCTCGCGCAGGTCATCCTCGTCATCGACCAGCAGGATCTTTTTCAGTCCGGCCATTCTTGCCTCCTTTGGCGTTATGGCGGAAAACTGTGGCGCGGCGCGGCAGGCGTCCAGCGGTTTGCAGCAATTCTCACATGGAGTTGTCGGAAATCCGCCCTATGTTTCAGATTGTTTCAACCATGCTGGCCCGATGACCCTGATCCCGACCCTGACCGAGACCCTGTCGCGCGCCCGCGCCGATCTGCGCATCGGCCTGCCCGTGGTGATCGGCGACCAGCTTGTCGCGGCGGCCGAGACGCTGGCCGCCCCCCGGCTGGAGGCGATGCGCGCGCTTGGCCCGGCCGTGCTGGCCATCACCGGCCCGCGCGCCGAGACGCTGAAGGTCCGGGTCTATGACGGCGACCTGGCGCGGATCGAGGTGCCGGGCGATGCCGATCTGGCCTGGCTGCGCGCGGTGGCCGATCCGGCGGGCGACCTGATGACGCCGATGAAGGGCCCCTTCCGCAGCCCGCGCGGCGGCGATGTGGACGCCCATCGCGCCGGCATCGCGCTGGCGAAATCGGCGCAGCTTCTGCCCGCCGTTCTGGTGGTTCCGGCGGCCGGGCCGGCCGAGGGGCTGACGCGGCTGTCGCCCGGTCCCGCGCTGGCGCAGATGGCGACCGAGGCCGCGATGGCCCCCGTCGCCGCCGCGCGCCTGCCGCTGCTGGCGGCCGAGAATTCCAAGCTGCACATCTTCCGCCCCGACACCGGCGAGGCCGAGCATTACGCTGTCGAGATCGGCGCCCCCTCGCGCGCGGCGCCGGTGCTGGCGCGGCTGCATTCGGCCTGCTTCACCGGCGACGTGCTTGGCAGCCTGAAATGCGATTGCGGGCCGCAGCTGCATGCCGCCCTGGCCGCCATGGGCCAGGCGGGCGAGGGGGTGCTGCTTTACCTGAACCAGGAGGGGCGCGGCATCGGCCTGGCCAACAAGATGCGCGCCTATGCCCTGCAGAACCAGGGTTTCGACACGGTCGAGGCCAATCACCGCCTGGGGTTCGAGGATGACGAGCGCGATTTCCGCATCGGCGCCGGCATCCTGAAGAAGATGGGCTTCGGCGCGGTGAGGCTGATGACCAACAATCCGAAAAAGGTCGCCATGCTGGAGGGCCACGGCATCCGCGTGGCCGAGCGCGTGCCGCTGATCACGCCGCGCAACCGCCACAATACCGGCTATCTGGACGTGAAGGCCGCGAAATCGGGCCATCTGCTGTGAGGTTGCTGCTGACGCCCATGGGGCTGCGGGCGGGGTCGCGGGTCATTCCCTGCGCGGTCGGGCGCGGCGGCATCCGCACCGACAAGCGCGAAGGCGACGGCGCGACGCCCGTGGGCCGGCACCGCATCGTCGGGCTGCTCTATCGTCCCGACCGGGTGACGCGGCCGGCGGCCTGGGCGCGGCCGATCCTGCCGGGCGACCTGTGGTGCGATGCATCAGACCATCCGGCCTATAACCATCCGGTGCGCGCGCCCTTCGGCCCCAGCCACGAGGCGATGCGGCGCCCCGATCCGCTTTACGACATCGTGCTGGTGACGGATTGGAACTGGCCCGATGCCCGGCCGGGCGCGGGGTCCGCGATCTTCCTGCATCAATGGCGCCGGCCGGGGTTTCCGACCGCAGGCTGCATCGCCATGGCGCGGCGCGACCTGGCCTGGCTCGCCTCGGCCGTCGCGCCGGGGGATGTGCTGGACATCCCCGCCCTGCCGCGCTGGCCGGGGCGCAAGGCCACGGTGCGGCACGGCAAGGACTGAGGACGGCAAGGGCTGAGGCGCGTCAGAGCGCCGTATAGCCGCCGTCCACCAGGTGATAGCTGCCGGTGATGAAGCTGGCGCGCTCCGAAAGCAGGAACAGGACAAGCCCCGCCACCTCGTCCGCCCGGCCCAGCCGGCCGACGGGATGGCGGGCGACCAGCGCCTGCTTGACCTCCGGGTCCAGCTGGTCGAGCAGCGGCGTGTCGATGAAGGCCGGGCCGACCGAGTTCACCCGGATGCCCTGCGCCGCATATTCCAGCGCCGCGTTCTTGGTCATGCCCACCACGGCATGCTTGGCCGAGACATAGGCCCCGGCCCCGTTGAACCCGACCGAGCCGAGGATCGAGGCCATGTTCACGATCGCCCCGCCGCCCGATTCCAGCATGGCCGGGATGCCGTAGCGCATGCCATAGAAGACCGCGTTCAGGTTGACGTCGATCACCTTTTGCCAACCGTCCAGCGGGTATTCCCCGACCGGCGCGCTGGGGCCGCCGATGCCGGCATTGTTCACCAGCAGGTGCAGCCCGCCCAGCCCCTTGGCGACCTCGACGGCCTTGCGCACCTGCTCGGGGTCCGAGACGTCGGCCGCCACGGCCTCGGCCCGGCCGCCCGCGGCGACGATCCGCTCGGCGGTGGCGCGGGCCGTCGCTTCGTGCAGGTCGGCCGCCACCACCGTGGCGCCCGAGGCGGCCAGTTCCAGCGCGATCGCCTCGCCCAGCCCCGAACCGGCGCCGGTGACAAGGGCGATCTGGTTGTCGAAACGAATATCCATGCGATTCTCCTGCGCGGTTCCGGGACAGCATATCATCCGCCGGGAACCCGTCCCTGCGACCAACCGTATCAATGCGCGGCGGCGGCCTGGGTTCCCGTTACAGCGGCCCGGTCTGCCACAGCCGGATCTTCAGCCCGCCATGGGCGACGTAGGGGCCCGGTTCGCGAAAGGGCAGGCCGGTGGCGCGGGCCAACGGCGCCTCGCTGGTGACAAGGCCGACGCGCCAGCCGCGGAAGCGTTCGCGCAGCACCTCGCCCAGCGTCGCGTGCAGGCCGAAAAGCGGACCCTTGTTGCCGATGCGCGCGCCATAGGGCGGGTTGACCATGACCAGGCCCGGCGGGCCTTCGGGGCGGAGGAGATCGCCGATGGCGCGGTTTTCGAAGCTGGTCCAGCCGTCCAGCCCGGCGCGGGCGGCGTTTTCGCGGCTCATGCGGATCGCGCCGGGGTCGCGGTCGCTGCCGTGGTAGCGGGGCTCGGCCGGCGCGGGCGGGGCAGGGGCGTTGCGCATCGCCTGCCATGCCTGCGCGTCGAAGCTTGGCAGCCGTTCGAAGGCGAAAGGCCGCATCCGTCCGGGGCTGAGGCCCGCCGCGATCTCGGCCGCCTCGATGACGAAGGTGCCCGAGCCGCACATCGGGTCCAGCACCGGCTCGGCCCCGTCGAAGCCGCATTGGCGCAGGAACATCGCCGCCATGGTCTCGCGCATCGGCGCCTTGCCCACCGCCTGCTTGTGGCCGCGCCGGTGCAGCGATTCGCCCGATGTGTCCAGGCTGATGGTGCAAAGGTCGTCCTCGATGCGGATCTTCAGCGTGACCGGCGCGTCCTCGGCCACGGGGGCGCCCAGGCTGTCGCGGATCGCGGCCTCGATGCGCTGGGTGATGGCGCCGGCGTGATAGATGCGGGACTTGCGGCTGCTGGCCTCGATGCGGATGGGCACGTCCGGGCGCAACCAGTCGGCCCAGGGAAAGCGGCGCGCGCGCTTGTCGAGCTGCGCCGGATGCAGGGCGCGAAAGGCGCCGATGCGCGCGAGGACGCGGGTCGCGCCGCGGATTTCCAGGTTCGCCCGCCAGACATCCGCCCAGCCGCCGGTGAACGTGACGCCGCCGGGCTGGGCCTGCGCGTCCCAGCCGAGCGCGCGGGCTTCCGCCGCCAGCGGTTCTTCAAGGCCGGGGGTGGCGACCAGGAAGATCTCCATCCGCGCCGGATCGGCGGCCAGCGGCGCGGCGTCAGGCTGCGGCCGGGGCGGGGTCGGGGCGGATCGGGTCTTGGCGGGCTGGGTCTTGGTGGTGCGGGGCTTCATCGGGTTCCGGCTGGCGAAAGGGCCCCGCATCATGCGCCGGGGCGCGGGCGAAGGCAATCCGTGGCCATTGTCGCCGTTGCGGCGGCAGTATTCCCCGATTGGCGCCATTTCGTGCCATGCGCATCGCCCCTATCTTGGGCGCAACAGGATATAAGGAGAGCATGATGGCCACGAGTGACGCCCCCATCCAGATCGGCCGGGTGGCCCTGATCGTCAACGACCTCGACCGGGTCGGGGATTTCTACCGCTCGGTGATCGGGCTGGAGCGGATTTCCGGCAGCGGCGAAGAGCTGGTGCTGGGCGCGGGCGACAAGCCGCTGCTGGAGCTGCGCCGCGACCGGGCCGCCCGCCCGCGCCCGCAAGAGGCGGGGCTCTTCCATACCGCCTTCCTTCTGCCCGACCGCGCGGCGCTGGGACGCTGGCTGCGCTTTGTCGCCGGGCGCGGGATCGGGCTCGACGGGGCCTCGGACCACCTGGTTAGCGAGGCGCTCTATCTGCGCGACCCCGAGGGCAACGGCATCGAGGTCTATGCCGACCGTCCCCGCAGCGCCTGGCAGCATGACGGGGCCGAGGTGCGGATGGACGCGCTGGCGCTGGACATGGCGGACCTGCTGGCGGCGGATGCGGGCGCCTGGACCGGCGCGCCGGAGGGAAGCGTGGTGGGCCATGTCCACCTGCAGGTGGGCGACGTGGCCGCGGCCGAGGATTTCTGCATGAACCGCCTGGGCATGGAGCGGATGGCGCATCGCTTCGGCGCGAGCTTCTTTGCCACCGGCGGCTATCATCACCATCTGGCGGGCAATGTCTGGAACAGCCGCGGCGCGGGGTTGCGCAGCCCCGGTTCGGCCGGGCTGGCCGAGGTGGTGCTGGCCGCCGATCCCGACCGGCTGCGGGCGCTGGAAGCGGCGGCGTTGCGCGATCCCTGGGGCACCGTCTTCCGCGTCGAGCCCAAGGGTTGAGCCGGGGCCGGGGGCTTTGCCCCCGCGCCTCCCGGACCCCTCGATGGGGTCCGGGAGGCGCTCCCCCAGGGTATTCATGCAACGAAGAAGATCAGGCCGGGCGCCAGAGCCCCTCGCGGCGGGTGAAGCGCAGCTGTTCGGGCGGTCGGAAGCCGGGCTCGGTCATGGGCGCGACGTGGCGCTCGACCAGCAGGTCGGGGCCGGCGAACTCCAGCACGGCGAATTCGTTCTGCCGGTCGCCGGGCCGGTCGCACAGCGCGGTGCCGGCCTGGACTTGCAGGATCGGCCGCCCCCGTTCGCCCAGGAAGGCGCCGATCGACCACAGGTGCAGGTGGCCGGTCAGGACCAGCTGCACGCCCTCGGCCTGAAAGCCGGCCAGCGCCGGGGCGGCGCCCTGCATCAGCGCCTTGTCCACCTGCGGGCGCTGCTGCATCGGGTGGTGCAGCGCGACGATGTTGATGCAGGCGGGGTCCAGCCCGGCGATCACCCGCGCCACCTGCGCGGGCGTGACGATGCCGCGCTGCCAGGACATCGGGTCCACGCTGTTGATGCCCTGCACCCGCAGGTTGCCGACATGGCCCACGGGCTCGAGGTTCTCGGCGATGGCGCGCCGCCAGCGGCGCCAGGGGCGCATCATCCGGTCCGCCAGCTTGTAGAGCGGGATGTCGTGGTTGCCGGGCACCGCCAGCAGCGGCGCCTCGATCCGGCGCAGGAAGGCCGCGGCCTGCGCGAATTGCGCCGAGCGGCCGCGATGGGTCAGGTCGCCCGTCACCACCACCAGATCGGCGCGGGCGGCGTTGATGCGGTCGATCAGCGGCTCGACCAGCGGCTTGCGCTCCAAGCCGAAATGCAGGTCCGAGAGATGCAGGATGCGCGTCATCCGGCATCCCGCCCGCCGCTATCGGCCGGGACCAGCACCTTCAGCGCGCCCCGGCGCACGCGGATGCGAAAGGGCGAATCCATCCAGGTCTTTTCGCCGTCATGGGCGACATATTCATGGCGCGGCACGGTCTCCAGCTCGAATTCATCGGCGCAGATCAGGTCGAAATCGGCATAGCGCGCCGTCTTGCCCAGGGCCAGCCGCAGCGCCGAGCGCACCAGCGGCCCCGGCCGCTTCGCCCGCGCCAGCAGCAGCGCCATCTGGCCCTGGCGCACGCAATCGGCCCCTTCCAGCCCGAAGGTGTCGAGCTGGTAGGCGCTTTTCGCCACGAAGGCCAGGGCGGTGGTGAAGCGCCGCTCTTCGCCGTTCGCGCGCACGGTTAGGCGCAGCGGGCGGCGCAGCGTCCACAGCGCCGCCACCGCCGACCAATAGGCCGCCAGCCGCGACCGGCCCCAGCGCCGATAGATGCTTTCGCGGCGCCGCAGGATCTCGGGATAGGCGCCGAAGCTGACATTGTTCAGGAAGATCATGCCGTTCATCTCGCCGACATGGACGCGGCGGATGCGGGGGGCGTCGAAGATCGCCAGCGCCGCCTCGACCGTCTCGCCCGAGCCGAGGTCGCGGGCGAAATAGTTGAAGGTGCCGCCGGGGATCACCGCCATCGCCGCCGGGGTGCCGGCAACCGCGCCGGCCACGGCCGCCTGGGTGCCGTCGCCGCCGGCGGCGACGATCAGGTCGAACCCCTCGGCCACCGCCTCGCGCGCCATGGCGGGCAGGTCGGCACCCTTGCCGGTGCCGCGGAACCGAAGCTCGGCCACCCGGCCCTGCAAGGCCGCGCGCAGCTTGCCCGCGATGTCGTCGCCCGCCTCGCGCCCCGAGCCCATGTTCACGATAGCGCAGACCCGCGCCCTGGCCAGGTCGAAATCGGGGCTTGCTGCCGGCTCGTCCTGGCCGTTCATGTCCTGGTCCTTTCCGCATTGCCACGCCCCCCGAACCCGCGGCCCCGGCGCCCGGTTCCGGTTCTCGCCGGGGCCGGGGTTGCGACAATTCGCCGGCCGGCGCTAATCCTGATCTTTTTACTTGCCTTTCTGGACCCGCTTTGACAGATTGCCGGCGGGAAGCTGAAGGGCGGGATTTCCAGACCGCCGCCCGACCGGCCGTGCCCCTTGGGGATTGCGGCGGTTCGCCACCCGAGACATCAGTTGCCAAACCCTGCGCAGGAGAGTTCTGCCCCGGATACGATCGCAGCATCATCCATGTCTGCACAGCCAGCGCCAGTCCCAAAGCCGCTGGCCGCCGCCGGGATCGGGGACGAAATTCCTTTGAAACGAGATGCATGATGAACATCCGCCTTTCCGAGGCGCCCAGCAAGACGGCGTCGCCCGTGCCTGATCCGGTTCTTTTCGGTTTCGACGGCCCTTCGGGGCGCATCCTGGGGCGCGGCCCCGCGCGGCGGATCGCCGCCGGCAGTGCCGCGACGCTGGAGACGCGCGTGGCCGCGGCCCTTGCCGGGGCGGCGCCGGACGAGATGATCGGCGGCGCCTTGCCCTTTGACCGCGAGGCCGGGGATTGCCTGTGGCAATGCCGGCGCAGCGATGCGCCCGCGTCCGGCGGCGCCGCGCCGCAGGGCCTGCCGCTGCCGGACTGGCGCCTGACGGCCGAGCCTGCCGCGCGCGACTATGCCGGCGCCGTCGCCCGCGCGCTTGGCATCATGGCCGAGGAGGCCGGTAGCCGCGACGCGCTGGAAAAGATCGTGCTGGCTCGCACGCTGCTGGTCGAATCCACCGCGCCGATCCCGGTCGAGGCGCTGATGGCGCGGCTGCATGCCGACCGCAGCGTGACCGCCTTTCGCGTGGCGCTGCCCGCCGGGCCCGAGCATCCGCAGGGCCGCGCGCTTTGCGGCGCCACGCCCGAGCTGCTGGTCGAGAAGCGCGGCCGGCGCATCGCCTCGCATCCGCTGGCGGGTTCGGCCCGGCGGCTGGCCGATGCGGCCGCCGACCGCGCCGCCGCCCAGGCCCTGTCCGGCTCGGCCAAGGACCACCGCGAACATGCGCTGGTGGTCGAGTCGATCCTGGACATCCTGGCCCCCTATTGCCGCGAACTGGGCTGCCCCGAGGGCACCTGCATCACCTCGACCCGCAGCATGTGGCACCTGGGCACCCGGATCGAGGGGCGGCTGAAGGACGAGGACACGCCCTCGGTCGTGCTGGCCTCGGCGCTGCATCCGACGCCGGCGGTCTGCGGCGTGCCGATGGCGCGGGCGGCCGGCTTCATCAAGGCCCTTGAACCCGTGGCGCGGGATTTCTATGCCGGCGCGGTCGGCTGGTGCGACGCAAGCGGGGACGGCGCCTGGCATGTCGCCATCCGCTGCGCCGAGATCAGCGGCCGGCGGGCGCGGCTATACGCGGGCGCGGGGATCGTCCCCGGCTCGGACCCGATGGCCGAGGCCGCCGAGACCGGCGCCAAGTTCGGCGCGCTTCTGGCCGCCCTTGGCCTGCCGCAGGATGCGGCCCTGCAGGGCGTGCCCTGCAACGGAGAGACCTGATGGCCCTGCCCGGCATCGCCCCCTATGTCCCCCCGACCGAGGCCGAGCTGCCCAAGGCGCGCGGTCCCTGGCAGCCCCGCCGCGACCGGCTGGCGCTGCTGGTCCACGACATGCAGCGCTATTTCTGCCGCATCTATCCCGAGGGCGCGCCCCTGGCGCCGGTGGTCGGCAATATCGCGCGGCTGATCGGCGCGGCGCGGGCGGCGGGCGTTCCGATCTTTTACACCGCGCAGAAGGGCGACCAGTTCCGCCCGGATCGCGGGCTTCAGGCCGACCTGTGGGGGCCGGGGATGAGCGCCATCCCCGAGCATGAGGAGATCCTGCCCGAGCTGGCCCCGGCGACGGGCGACATCGTGCTGCTGAAGCATCGCTACAGCGCCTTCCAGCGCTCGAACCTCGAGCATCTGATGCGGGCGCGCGGCCGCGACCAGCTGATGATCTGCGGCGTCTATGCCCATATCGGCTGCCTCGCCACCGCCGTCGAGGCGTTCCAGCGCGACATCGAGGCCTTTGCCGTGGCCGATGCGCAGGCCGATTTCTCGCGCGAGAAGCAGGACATGGCCATGGGCTGGATCGCCGCCACCTGCGGCGTGGCCCTGTCCACCCGGCAGGCGCTGGCGGCGCTTGGCGGGCAGGAGATGAAATCATGCGCCTGACCGGATTCCACGACCGGACCGCCATCGTCACCGGCGCGGCGGGCGGCATCGGCCGCGCCGTGGTCGCCGCGCTGCTGGAGGCGGGGGCCAGGGTCGTCGCCACCGACACCGAATCCGCGCTGGCCGGCAACCCCGTCGCGGGGGCCGAGAACCGGGTGCTGGACGTGCGCGACGGCGATGCCGTCGAGGCGCTGGTGGCCGAGGTCGAGGCGACGCATGGCCCGCTGGGCCTTGGCGTCCATACGGCCGGCGTTCTGGCCATCGGGCCGCTGCTGGACCTCGCGCCCGAGGAATGGGAGCGGGTGATCGGCGTCAACGCCCGCGGCACCTTCAACGTCACCCGCGCTTTCGGCCGCGCCATGGTGCGGAACGCAGGCGGCGCCATCGTCGCGGTCAGTTCGAACGCGGCGGGGATTCCGCGGCTGAACATGGGCGCCTATGCCGCCTCCAAGGCGGCGGCGACCATGCTGGTGCGCTGCCTGGGGCTGGAGCTTGCCGCGCAGGGCGTGCGCTGCAACATCGTCGCCCCCGGCTCGACCCTGACGCCGATGCAGACCGGCATGTGGACCGAGGACGGCGGCGCCGGCGAGCGCGCGGTGATCGAGGGCAGCCTGGACGCCTATCGCACCGGCATCCCGCTGAAGAAGCTGGCGACGCCCGAGGACATCGCCGGCGCGGTGATGTTCATGCTGTCCGACCAGGCGGGCCATGTCACCATGGCCGACCTTTACGTCGACGGTGGCGCGACGCTGCGCGCCTAGATCCGGGACGCGATCAGCGCCCACCAATTGTCCAGCGTCGGCTCGCGGGCCAGTTCCTCGAAACTGGCCTCGACGCCCATCTGCTTCAGCTCGGACGAAAAGGTCATCACCGCGATCGAGTCGAGCCCGTAGAGGACGAGGTTCTCGGCGGGCTCGATCTCGCAATCGTCCTCGATCATCTTCCGCACGCGGGCGGCCAGCCATTCGGGGCTGAGATCGGTCTTTTCGGCAATATCCATCATTCGTCCTTTCAGGCGGCGGTTTCGGCCACGAGGCTGTCGCGCAGGCGGCGCTTGTCGATCTTGCCCACCGCCGTCAAGGGCAGTTCGGGCACGAAGCGGAAGCGGTCGGGCAGCTTGTATTCGGCCACGCCCAGCTCCAGCAGGTGCCGGCGCAGCGCCGGCGGCGAAAGCTTGCCCGCCCCCTCGCGCAGCACCAGGAATGCGCAGCTTTTCTCGCCCAGATGGGCGTCCGGCGCGGCGACCAGCGCGGCATGGGTGATGTCGGGATGGCGCACCAGCAGGTTCTCGATCTCTTCGGCGGCGATCTTTTCGCCGCCCCGGTTGATCTGGTCCTTGATGCGGCCCACGACGCGCAGGTTGCCGCCCTGCCGCACCACCACGTCGCCCGAGTAATAGAACCCCTCGGCGTCGAAGGCTTTCGCATTGTGTTCCGGGCTGCGGTAATAGCCGCGGAAGGTATAGGGGCCGCGCGTCGCCAGCGCGCCGGGCGTACCGTCGGGAACGTCGTTGCCGTCCTCGTCGACGATGCGCACCTCGTCGTCCGGGCTGATCGGCCGGCCCTGGGTGGTAAAGACCACCTCGGGCGGATCGTCCAGCCGGGTATAGTTCACCAGCCCCTCGGCCATGCCGAAAACCTGTTGCAAGCGGCAGCCCAGCAGTTCCGGCGCGCGCCGCGCGGTCGCCTCGGCAAAGCTGGCACCGCCGACCAGCATCAGCTCCAGGCTGTCCAGCATGGCGCGGCGGGCGGGATCTTCTTCGACTGCGCGCAGCCACAGGGCCACGGCGGGCGGCACCAGCGGCGCCATGGTGATCCGCTCGCGCGCGACGATCTGGAAACAGCCCAGCGGTTCGGGGCTGGGGGCCATGACCACGGTGCCGCCGGCATGGAACACCCCCAGCGTGCCGGGCGAACTCATGGTGAAGTTGTGCCCCGCCGGCAGGGCGCACAGGAACCGCGTGGCAGAGGTCACGCCGCTGATCTGGACGCTGGCGCGGATGCTGTAGTCGTAATCGTTATGCGTGCGCGGGATCAGCTTGGGCGTGCCGGTGCTGCCGCCCGACAGCTGGAAGAAGGCGACCTGGTCGGCAGGCGTCGGCCCGGCGCCCTCGGGCAGGTCGCCGTCCGGTGTCAGCCAATGGGCCAGGCTGCGGGCGGGATCGTCCTCGCCCAGAAGCAGCAGATGCGCGACGCCGCCGGCGCGCAGCGCGTCGGCAAAGGCGTCGTCGCGGAACAGTTCGTGGTCGCGCGCGGCGATGACCACCCGCGGCGCGATCTGGCGGACGTATTCGGTCAGCTCCAGCCGGCGATGGCTGTAGAGCGCGTTCACCGGCGCCACCCCGATTCGCAACAGCGCGAAGAAGGCGATGAAGAACTCGGCCACATTCGGCAACTGCACCACCGCCGTATCGCCATGGCCCAGCCCCTGCCGCGCCAGGCGCGCGGCCAGGTTGCGCGACAGCCGGTCCAGGTCGCCATAGCTGAAGCGGCGCGAACCGCAGACCAGCGCCTCGGCCTCGGGGTTGGCGGCCAGCTGCGCGTCCAGGATATGCGTCAGCGGCTGGTCGATCCAGTAACCGGCCTCGCGATAGCGTCGGGCGAGGTCTTGCGGCCAAGGGCTGAATTCAATCATGCGGATACCTGCTTTTACGGCAATGAGCCGCCCAAGGCGCTTGCGGCACCTTGACGGATGACAATAGTTGAGTATTTTTATCCCGCTTTCTCTCTCGAAGCAAGCCAGCCGCGTCCCTTGCCGGATGCAACCAAGCCAGCCCTCTCTCGTTCAGAATGCCAGACCCTGCGACAGGGACAAGGATTTCATGACGCATCATCAAGCCGAGGGGTTGTGGTTGCCCCTGACGCTGGCCCAGCTGGATTTCTGGGAAGAGTTCCGGTTCCATCCCGGCGAGGCGGTCTCGACCGTCGCCCATGCCATCGAATTGCGCGGCCTTGCCGATCCCGAGGCGCTGGCCTGCGCCATAAAGGCCACCATCGCCGAAACCGACATCATGGCGCTGCGCTTCGGCCTTGGCGCCGACGGCCGGCCGGTGCAGCGGGTCGATCCCGCTGAGCGGCCCGCGCTGCGCCGCATCGACCTGTCGGACCGCACGGATGCGCGCGCACATGCCTTTGCGCTGATGCAGGCGGATGTCGATGCGGCGCTGGACCTGCTGGAGCAGCCCATCGCGGCGCAATGGCTGGTCCGGCTGGCCGAGGGGCATTACCTGTGGTTCAACCGCGGCCATCACATCGCGCTGGACGGCTATGCCATGGGCCTGGTCGAACGCCGCTGCGCCCAGCTTTACGCCGCGCTGGCCGAGGGCGCCGATCCCGGCCAGCCGCTGCGCCCGCTGGCCGCCTATCTGAACGAGGAAACCGACTATCGCGCCAGCCCGCGCCATGCCGCCGACGCGCGCCATTGGGCCGGGGTGCTGGCGGCCGAACCCCGCCCGCGCGTGCTGCGCAAGGGGTCCGAGGACTATCCGGCCGAGGCGCTTTGCGCCGCCCACGACCTTGCCGCCCTGCGCCCGGCGCTGATGCGGCAGGCGCAGGCGGCGGGCATGGGCTGGCCGGACCTGCTGACCGTGATCTGCGCGGCCTGGGCGGCCTTGCATCTGCGCGACGGCTCGGCCGCGCATCTGTGCGACGACCGCGGCCGGATCGCGATGCCGGTCTGGCTGCCCTACATGAGCCGCATGGGCAGCGTCGCCGTCTCGGTCCCGGCGCTGGTGGTGAACATCCTGCCGCTGGACGTGACGCTGCATCCGGGCGAGCCGCTGGGCGAGGCGCTGGCCCGGCTCGGCGGGCGGCTGCGCCAGCTGCGCCGCCATGGCCGCTACCGCATCGAGCAGATCGCCGAGGATTACGGCATGGAGCCGCGCAGCCGCTTCTTCTTCTCGCCGCTGATCAACGTGCTGCCCTTTGACGAGGCGCGATTCGCCGGCTGCGAGACGACGCGGCACGTGCTGTCGAACGGGCCGGGCGACGGGTTCAACATCACCATCCGCGGCGATGGCGAGGCCCGCGGGCTGGAGCTGCTGGTCGAGGCCGACCCGACCCTGACCCCGCCCGAGGATTTCGCCGCGCTGGCCCAGGGCCTGCCGCTTTTCCTGGCCGCGGCGCTGGCGCCCGAGAACCTGTCGCGCCCGCTGTCGGACCTGCCGGGCTGACATGCCCTTGCCGGTCCCTTTCCCCCGGCGCAACCTGCGTCGGACAGGAGGGGATGGGATGGACAGCGACGTGATACGCCTTGCCACGGCCGGCGACCTGGCCGTGGTCGACGAAGTGGTGAACAGCGCCTATGCGCATTACATCGCCCGCATCGGCCGCAAGCCGGGACCGATGCTGGACGACCATGCCGCGCGCATCGCGGCCGGGCAGACGCATCTGCTGGAACGGGATGGCGCGATGCTGGGCCTGATCGTGCTGATCCCTCAGCCCGATGCGCTGCTGGTCGAGAATGTCGCCGTCTCGCCCGCCGCGCAGGGGCTGGGGCTTGGCCGGCGGCTGATGGATTTCGCCGAAACCCGCGCCCGCGCGGCTGGCCTGCCCCGGCTGCGGCTTTACACCCATGTGGCCATGGTCGAGAATCAGGCGATCTATGCCCGGCTCGGCTATGCCGAGACCCGCCGGGTGATCGAAGCCGGGCTGCACCGCATCTATATGGAAAAGCCGCTGGCCTAGTCGCGATAGGGGCCCTGGTCGCGATAGGGAATCGTCGCCTCGGCCCCCGGCCGCTGCGACCCGGTCGGGATGAAGCTGCGCGTGCTGCAACCCGCCGCGTCGCGATCCCAAGGACCGGACCGCGGGGGCTGCGGCAGTTCGAACCCGGCGCAGAGCCGATAGCTGCGCGGCCCCGTGACCTCGTAGCGATAGGGCGCGCCGGTAAAGGGATCGGCCAGCCGCACCTGCCAGTCGCATTGCGGCGTGGTCGCCAGCGTCTCGGGCAGGCGGTCGCCGTTCTCGCGCGCCAGGCAGACCACCAGCCGGGCCAGGTTGGCCAGGTCGCTTTCCCGCTCGCGGTCGCGGCGCTCCTTGCGGGCATGGCCGGGGCCGCCGGTCAGCGCCAGCCCGGCGACGACCGCCGCCGCGGCCAGCAGCGCGATGGCGATGGTGGCCCAGCCCTTAATCATTCAGTTCGTCCCGGTAATAGGCAAAGACCAGCCCCGCGACCCCGGCGACCAGCGCCGCCTTGGCGGCGAAACGCGCCGTCAGCTCGCCGTTGAGCAGCGTGTAGATGACATAGATCCCGTCCGCCAGGAACACCAGCGCCACCACCAGCAAAGTCACCGAGGCGAACCACTTGCGCACCAGCGACCGCCGTCGGCCGCCGTCGCCCAGGCTCATCCGCGCCACCTTGCGGTTGAGGATCATGAACAGCGGCACGAAGGCGATCAGCGAGGCGATGGACCAGCGCGTCGAGCTGCCCGGTCCGTAATAGCGGCTGTCGGCCGGGTCGGGGATCAGCCGCTCGATCAGCACCATGCCCAATTCGCAGACATGCCAGCCGATCATGCCCAGCGACAGGAACAGCAGGCCGTAAAGCAGCGCCTCCTGCGCCGAGGCATAGGGGCGGGGCCGCGGCACCGGCGGCAGGCCCGGCGCGGTTTCCCAGCCCCCCAGCGCCTCGTCGATCTCGGGCGCGGACCAGCCGGCATGGGCCAGCGCCTGGGCGATGCCCTCGCGCTCGCCGCCCTGTGCCAGGGCGCGGCGGACATATTCGGAAAGCTGGTCGGACGGTTTCATCGGCACCCCCTGTCTGGCCGGCAGGTTTCGGCAAGCCGGCGGCGCGGTCAAGCCCGCCAAGGCCGCAGCCGGGCGCAATTTTCCCCGCCGGGCCTCGCCTGCGAAAATTTTCCCGGCGGCGCGATTTTTCCCCTTGCACCCCCCGGCGCGCTCCCATAAATGACGCCTCACCGAAGGCGAAGCGCCATCGGGACGGAGCGCGGGCGTAGCTCAGGGGTAGAGCATAACCTTGCCAAGGTTAGGGTCGTGAGTTCGAATCTCATCGCCCGCTCCAAAATCTTCCTTCGGGAACGGCGAAAAGCGGCCTTCGGGCCGCTTTCGGCTTTTCGGGCCAAAGTTTTGCCCGGCCAAGGCCCTGCGCGATCAACCAGCGGCAGACCCTTCACCCTGCCTCTGGCCATTTTCGGCGAATCGGCGCTAGTATGGCAACCGGAGTTGCCCCGGCAGCCAGGTCCGGGACAGTCGTCAGGAACAAGCTGCCGCGCCTCGCAACCACGCATCCCCCGAACCGCGGCCAGCCCAAGCGTGAGGTGATCATGCCGGCTCTGGAAGCTCTGATCGAACGGAAACTGCAACAGCTCTCGGTGCCGCTGGCGGTCCGCCTGCCCTCGGGGCGGCAACTGGGCCCGCCCGATGCGCGCGTGACCATCGCCTTCAAGGACATGGGCGCGCTGGCGCCGCTGGCCTCGGCCCGGCTGGGCCGGCTGGGGGACGAGATCGTCCGCGGCCGCGCCCGCATCGAGGGCTCGATGCGCGACCTGATGCGGATCGTGGCGGCGCTGGTGCCCAGCGACGGCCAGCCGATCCAGCCCAAGCCCTGGCAGCGGCTGCTCTATCACGTGCATTCGCTGCTGCGCCACAGCCGCGACCGCGATGCAAGGCAGATCCGCGCGCATTACGATGTCTCGGACGAGTTCTATGCGCTCTGGCTCGACCCGCGGCGGGTCTATTCCTGCGCCTATTTCGCCGAGCCGCAGATGACGCTGGCGCAGGCGCAAGAGGCCAAGCTGGACCTGATCTGCCGCAAGCTGGACCTGCGCCCCGGCGAGCGCTTCGTCGACATCGGCGCCGGCTGGGGCGGGCTCTTGCTGCATGCCGCGCGCCATTACGGCGTCGATGCCACCGGCATCACCCTGTCGCAGAACCAGTTCGACCATGTCGGCCGGATCATCGCCGAGGAGGGCCTGGGCGACCGGGTGCGCATCCGGCTGTGCGACTATCGCGACCTCGTGCCCGACCAGCCCTTCGACAAGCTGGCGTCGGTGGGCATGTTCGAACATGTCGGCCGCGCCCGGATGGGCATCTATTGCGACACGCTGCGCCGGCTGCTGCGGCCGGGCGGGCTGGCGCTGAACCACGGCATCGCCGCCTCGGGCTTGGACGACGCGATGGTGGGCGGCGGCCTGGGCGATTTCATCGAGAAATACATCTTTCCCGGCGGCGAGCTGGTCCATGTCAGCCAGGCCATCCGCAGCCTGTCGCAATCCGGGCTGGAGATGGTCGATACCGAGAACCTGCGCCCGCATTACGCCCGCACGCTCTGGGCCTGGTCCGACGCGCTGGAGGCGCAGTTGCCCGAGGCCGAGCAAGTGCTGGCGCGCTCGATGCCGCCCGATCGCGCGGCCGAGGTGTTGCAGGCCTACCGGCTGTATCTGGCAGGCTGCGCGCTGGCCTTCGAGCAGGGCTGGGTGGCGCTTTACCAGATCCTGCTGATCCATCCCGACCCGGCGCTGGCGACGCCGGACCTGCCTGGGGCGCAATCCGCCTATCCCTTCCGCCGGGACCATGTCTATCGCTGATCCTGGCCGTCACCCGGTCGCAGGCGAAGGGGGAAAGCGGCGGCCGCAGCAATAACCCCCTTGACCCCGCGCCTTGGAAACCCTAGCAAACGCAAGGCTCCGGCGGGTTGGCGGAGAGGTTACGCAGCGGATTGCAAATCCGTGAAGACCGGTTCGATTCCGGTACCCGCCTCCAAGTCTTTTCAAGCTCTTGGGTTTTTCTTGCTGCTGCAAGCGCCACCTTCCGCCATTGCGGAAAGGTGCCCCCTTCGCAGCCGCGAACGCGCCTTCTTTCAGCCAAGCGCCCAGGGGCCGGGACGGAAAAAGGCGGGCCTGGGCCGGAGGAATGGAACATTCGCAGGCGCCGGACGGGCGGGCGCGTGCCTGCATGCTGCCGATCTTGCCGCAAGCGGCAGGGGGGCAGGGCGGGCGCACGGACGGCTTGGGGGAGGCCGTGCGCCCGCGCCGCGGTCAGAGCCGGCAGATCTCGGACCGCACCAGGAAGCGCCGCTCGCGCCCGTTGTCCAGGCTGAACATGCCGCCGCGGCCGGGCACCACGTCGATGACCAGGCGGGTGTGCTTCCAGGCTTCGTATTGGCTGGCCGAGATATAGAACGGCATGCCGCCGATCTCGCCCAGCTTCACGTCATGCTGGCCGATGCGGAAATCGCCCTGCGGATAGCACATGGGCGAAGACCCGTCGCAGCAGCCCCCGGACTGGTGGAACAGCACCGGCCCGTGATCGGCGACGATCTCGGCCAGAAGCGCCAGCGCGGCCGGGGTGGCATCGACCTGGTCCAGCCCCTCGGGATTGGCGACGGGTTCCATGTTCAGCCCGCCATGTCCAGCACCATGCGGCCCTCGATCTGGCCCTTGTGCATCTGGCCGAAGATGTCGTTGATATCCTCGAGCTTGGCGCGATGCACGGTCGCCTTGACCTTGCCCTCGCCGGCGAAATCCAGCGATTCCTGCAAGTCCAGCCGGGTGCCGACGATCGAGCCGCGCACGGTGATGCCGTTCAGCACCATGCCGAAGATGTCCAGCGGAAAGTCGCCCGGCGGCAGGCCGTTCAGCGCCACGGTGCCGCCGCGGGCGACCATGCCGATGGCCTGCTCGAACGCCTTGCGGCCCACGGCGGTGACCAGCACGCCCTGTGCGCCGCCGTCGGTCTGGCGCTTGATCGCGGCGGCCGGGTCGGGGTCGGTCGCGGCATTGACCGTCACCGTCGCGCCCAGCTTGCGCGCCAGCGCGAGCTTTTCGTCGTCGATGTCCACGGCGGCCACGTTCATCCCCATGGCCTTGGCATATTGCACCGCCATGTGGCCCAGCCCGCCGATGCCCGAGATCACCACCCAGTCGCCGGGCTTGGTATCGGTGACCTTCAGCCCCTTGTAGACCGTGACGCCCGCGCAAAGCACCGGGGCGATCTCGACGAAATCGACGTTCTTCGGCAGGTGGCCGACATAGTTCGGATCGGCCACGACATATTCGGCAAAGCCGCCGTTCACCGAATAGCCGGTGTTGAGCTGGCTTTCGCACAGCGTCTCCCAGCCGCCCAGGCAATGGCGGCAATGGCCGCAGGCGGTGTAGAGCCAGGGCACGCCGACGCGGTCGCCCTCCTTGACGTGCTTGACCCCGGCGCCCACGGCCGAGACGAAGCCCACGCCCTCGTGCCCCGGAATGAAGGGCGGGTTCGGCTTGACCGGCCAGTCGCCCTCGGCGGCGTGCAGGTCGGTGTGGCAGACGCCGGATGCCTGGATCTTCACCTGGATCATGCCGGGTCCCGGTTCGGGGACCGGCACCTCGTCGATGGTCAGCGGCTTGCCGAATGCGCGCACGACGGCGGCTTTCATGGTCTTGGCCATGAGAGGGAACTCCTTGCAGTTGCTCTTGGGGGAGGAAAGGGGAGGGGGAGGGAGGAAGGGTGCCGGGCGCGAGTCACCCCGCGCCCGGCCATTCCCTCAGAAGAAGCCCAGCTTCTTGGGGGAATAGCTGACCAGCATGTTCTTGGTCTGCTGATAGTGGTCCAGCATCATCTTGTGCGTCTCGCGCCCGATGCCCGACTGCTTGTAGCCGCCGAAGGCCGCATGGGCCGGATAGGCGTGGTAGCAGTTGGTCCAGACCCGGCCGGCCTTGATGCCGCGGCCCATCCGGTAGCAGGTGTTGGCGTCGCGCGACCACACCCCGGCGCCCAGGCCGTAAAGCGTGTCGTTGGCGATCTCCAGCGCCTCGGCCTCGTCCTTGAAGGTCGTGACCGAGACCACGGGGCCGAAGATTTCCTCCTGGAAGATGCGCATCTTGTTGTGGCCGCGGAAGATCGTCGGCTCGATGTAATAGCCGCCCGACAGCTCGCCGCCCAGGTCGGCCGCCTTGCCGCCGGTCAGAACCTCGGCGCCTTCCTTCCTGCCGATGTCGAGATAGCTGAGGATCTTTTCCTTCTGCTCGCTCGACGCCTGGGCGCCGATCATGGTGTCGCTTTCGCGCGGGTCGCCCTGCTTGATCGCCTGCACGCGCTGCACGGCGCGCTCCATGAACTTGTCGTAGATCGATTCCTGGATCAGCACGCGCGACGGGCAGGTGCAGACCTCGCCCTGGTTCAGCGCGAACATGGCAAAGCCTTCCAGCGCCTTGTCGAAGAAATCGTCATCCTCGCGCGCCACGTCGGCAAAGAAGATGTTCGGCGACTTGCCGCCCAGCTCCAGCGTCACCGGGATCAGGTTCTCGCTGGCATATTGCATGATGAGGCGGCCGGTCGTCGTCTCGCCGGTGAAGGCGATCTTCGAGATGCGGTTGCTGGAGGCCAGGGGCTTGCCGGCCTCGAGCCCGAAGCCGTTGACGATGTTCAGCACGCCCGGCGGCAGAAGGTCGCCGATCAGGTTGGCCCAGACCATGATGCCGGCCGGGGTCTGCTCGGCCGGTTTCAGCACCACGCAATTGCCGGCGGCAATCGCGGGCGCCAGCTTCCAGCAGGCCATCAGCAGCGGGAAGTTCCAGGGAATGATCTGGCCCACCACGCCCAGCGGCTCGTGGAAGTGATAGGCGACGGTGTCGTTGTCGATCTGGCTGATCGAGCCTTCCTGCGCGCGCAGCACGCCGGCGAAATAGCGGAAATGGTCGATGGCCAGCGGCAGGTCGGCGGCCATGGTCTCGCGGATCGGCTTGCCGTTGTCCCAGGTCTCGGCGGTGGCCAGCAGCTCCAGGTTCCGCTCCATCCGGTCGGCGATCTTCAGCATGATGTTGGCGCGCTCGGCCGGGCTGGTCGCGCCCCATTTGTCCTTGGCGGCATGGGCGGCGTCCAGCGCCAGTTCGATGTCGCCGGCCTCCGAGCGCGCGATCTGGCCGATCTCGGCGCCGGTGATCGGGGTGGTGTTGGTGAAATACTTGCCCGAGACGGGCGCCACCCATTCGCCGCCGATGAAATTGTCATAGCGTTCCTCGAAGGGCAGCGCGTTCACGCCCCGGAAAGGATGCGTCTGATCGTTCGGCATGATGTTCCTCCTGTCAGCCCGGCTCCTCCAGCCGGTTGCACAAGAGCCTGTGCCCTGAGGCCCCCTGGGGTCAACGCGGGGTTTCGCGCCGCGGGGCCGATGTGTTTCAGGGGCGAGACAGTTTGCCGGGATTTTCGTCGATGCCCAGCCGCGCCATGCGGCGGTATAGCGTGGCGCGTCCCACCCCCAGCGCGCGGGCGGCGGCCGAGACATTGCCCTCGGCCCTGGCCAGGGCGCGAATCACGGCGGCGCGTTCGGCGCGCTCGAAGCCGGTCGCCTCGTCCTGCCGGCCCAGCAGGTCCGAGGCCGGGCGCGGGCGCAACTGCCCCTCTTTCTCAAGGCCGAAGGCGCGGCGGGCGGCGCGGTTGGCGCCGATGGCCAGGTCGTCCTTGTCCACGGCGAGCAAGAGCGTGCCGTCCTCGGTCCCCACGGCCTCGGGGGTGACGATGCGGGCGCCGGGGAACGAGACGCGGAAGAAGGCGGCTTCGATCGCCCGCGCGCTATGCGCGACCTGCGCCGCGATCAGCGCGTTCAACCGCTCGGTATGGTCGGCGCGGGCAGAGCTGATGTCCAGCGCCGCGATCAGCCGCCCGTCCGGGCCCCAGATCGGCGCGTCCATGCAGGACAGCCCGGTGTTGCGGGCATAGAAATGCTCGTCGCGGTGGATCGTGACCTGCCGCCCCTCGGCCAGGCAGGTGCCGATGCCGTTGGTGCCCTGCACCTCCTCGGACCAGTCCATGCCGCGCCACAGCCCCCAGCCGCGGAAGGTGGCGGCGTCGCCCTGGCTCACGCGGTGTTCCAGCACGATGCCCTGCGCGTCGGTCAGCAGCAGATTGCAGCCGGTCGGGCAGACCAGCTGGAACAGCTGGTCCAGCTGCGGCCGGGCGACGGCGATGAAGCGGTCCATGCGCTCGACCCGCTCGGACAGTTCGCGCTCGGTCAGGCGGCGGGGGTCGGGTGGCCGGGTCGGGTCCAGCCCGTGCTTGAGCATCGAGCGGCGCCAGCTTGCCGCCAGCCGGGTGACGGCGCCGGGCGATTGCGACGCCTGGACCACGCGATCTTCGTGGCGGGTTGCGCTGGGCGTTGCCGGGCGGGTCTCGGGCAAGGCGTCCTCCCTTCCTTACGCGATGGCGGGATATTGCCCGCCCCGGCGCTGCGGGGCAAGCAATGCTTTCGTGAAGCGCCCGCGACGAAACACCCCGGCCGCTTCGGGGCCGGGGTGCCGACGGTTCAGGGCGTGACGGTCACGGTGCCGCCGTCCGACCAGGCGCGGAACTCGGGGCGATACATGTCCTCGACGCTGGCGGCCGGGTGGCGGAACTCGCCCTGCGTCACCGCGCGGACGATATAGGCCAGCCGGAAGCTTTCGGCCGAGGTCCAGGTCAGCGCCGCGGCAAAGCGGTCGGCGCGGAACTCGGTCATTTCGGCCGCCGTCTCGCCCTCCAGCCAGTCCAGCGCCGAGACGTCGCCGGCGCGCAGCAGGTTGGGGTTGTCGATCTCCCACCCGGCAGGCAGGGGGTCGGCGACGACCAGCCGGCCGCCGCCCTCGGATTGCGGCGCGATCTCCAGCACCACGACCATGCGCGTGCCCTGCCGCAGCTGCGCGGGGTCCAGCGCCTCGCCCTGCAGGCTGTAATAGCGCCGCGCGATGGCATAGCCCTTGCCCCCGGCCGCGACCGGACCCGAGGGCTTGCCGGTCGCGGTCAGCGTCACCTCCAGCGCGTCCTCGCCGGTATTGGCGATGCTGGCATCGGCGGGCAGGCTGGCGACCGGCTGGGCCAGGGCCACCCCGTTCAGCGTCGCGGGCGGGGCCGCGCCGAACAGCGACTGCGCCGCCAGCACCGTCCAGACCGATTCCTGCGTGGACAGGCTGCGGCCGTCCTGCTGGGCCTGCGCGATGCGCTCGGCGATCTGGCTGGTCAGGTCGGTGGCATCGACGGCCTGCGTCCTCGCCTCGGCCGCCAACGCCAGCACGGCGGTCGCGTCGCGCAGCCGGGTGCCGTAATCGGCGCGGAAGGCATGGGGCTCGGGCGCGCCCAGGTTCAGAAGGTTGCGCGCCTGCGCAAACATCCGGTCCGCCCGCCCCTGGTCGCCGTACGAGGCCAGCGCCGCCCCCAGGCTGGCCGCGCCCATCGGCGTCGAGAACGACCCGGCGGCGGTATCGGCGTAATAGCGCAAATCGCCGACCGTCGCCGCCCGTTCCCGCGCCAGCACCGCCAGCGCATAGGCCAGCGCCGCGTTTTCCTCGGCCGAGGCGGCGCCGGGTTCGGTGGCGTAATTGGCGCGGTTGCGCAGGTTGTCGATGGCCATGCGGAAGCCGGTCTCGGGCACCTGGTGCCCCGCCGCCCGCGCCCGCGACAGGAAGTCGGTGACATAGGCTTCCAGCCACAGGTCGCCCGAATCGGCCGACCACAGCCCGAATCCGCCGTTCGAGCCCTGCCGGGTCAGGATCTGGGTGATCGCCTTGTCCACCTGCTCGGCCGCATCGCCGCCCTCGACCCCCTCGGCGGCGGCAAGGCCGGACAGGTAGATCAGCGGCATCGCGCCCGAGGCCAGCTGCTCGGTGCAGCCATAGGGATAGCGCGCCAGCCGCATCAACGCGCCGGCCACGTCCAGCCGGGCATAGGGGCCAAGCGCCGCCGTCACCTCGGCGCCCGGCAACAGGCCCTGCGTCAGGCTGGCGGGCACGGTCAGGCTTTGTCCCGGCTCGACGACCAGCCGGTCCTGGCGCTGGATGTCGGCCTCGTTCAGGGCGACGGGGACGGCGATGTCCTTGGTCAGTTCCTCGCCATCGCGCGTGGTCAGCACCAGCCGCAGGTTGGCGGTGCCAAGCGCCTCGGTCGCGGTGACGGGGATGTCCACCTGCGCCTCGGCCTTTTCGTCCAGCTGCACCTGGGGCTCCACCCAATAGGTCAGCCCGCCCTCGCCGCCGACCTGCGACAGCGCCAGCCGCATCTCTCCGGCGGGGCCCGAGGTATGGGTCAGCCGCAGGCCCAGCCGGGCGCTGTCGTTCGGGGCAAGGAAGGCGGGGGCGGTCACGGTCATCACCACCGGATCGCGCACCAGCACCGAGGCATCGGCCTGGCCCACGCCCTTTTCCGACCAGGCCACGGCCATCACCCGCAACTCGCCGTTGAAATCGCCCACCGGCACCTCGATGGTGGCGGTGCCGTCCGCGCCCAGCGTCACCGGGCCGGAAAACCAGCTCATCAGCTTTTCGGTCGGCGGCGGCGCCTCGGCATTGCCGGCAAGGCTGGCATCGCCCCCCTCGCGCAGCGCGCCGTCCGGCGCCCCGGTCGGCAGGATCAGCCGGCCGTAAAGGTCGCGCAGCGCCACGCCCAGCCGGCGCTGGCCGAAGTAATGCTGCGACGGGTCCGGCGGCTGGAAGCGGGTCAGGTTCAGGATACCCTGGTCGACGGCGGCGACGGTGGCGTGGACCGTCTCGCCCGCCGCGCCCTCGACCTTCAGCGTGACCGGGACGGTGCCGCGCGGGCGGGTTTCGGCCGGGGCTGTGATGCTGGCCGTCAGCTTGCGGTCGCCGGGATCGACGGCGGCATGGGCCAGGCCCAGGGCGCGCACCGGCTGGCGGTCGCCCGGCCGCGCCTCGCCCAGGGGGCGGATGGCGCTGACGGTGACATAGACACCGGCGCCCCAATCGTCGGTCACGGGCAGGTCGATCTGGTTCTCGCCCGCCTTCAGCGCCATGGTCTGCATCGAGACCAGCCGGTTCGACAGCACCGAGACCAGGCCCAGCCCGTCGCTCGCCGCCTCGACCCGGACTCGCGCCGTCTCGCCGCTGCGATAGGCGGGCTTGTCCAGCACCACCTGCAGCCGGTCCGGCGTCTCGGTTCCCGCATTGGCGACCGCGCCCCAGCCGGCATAGAACTGCGCCGAGCTTTGCCCGCCCTGGCCCGATGCCGGCTCGGCCACCAATTCGTATTGGCCCCATTCGACCGGGGCGGCGATCTCGGCCGGGGCCTCGCCCGGCTCGGCCACGCCTTCGGCGATGCGGGTGCGGCTGGTGATCGCCTCCCAGTTCCATTGCCCGCCCAGCGAATACCATTGGTAATCGGTGTCGATGCGGTTCAGCACCCAGCGCAGCGGCTCGGCCGCCGGCTTCAGGTCCGGGCCGACCGCGACCAGCGCGAAACGCGCCTCGCTGTTTTCGGATACCGTGTCGCCCTCGAACAGCGGGCGGATGCCCGCGACCGGGGCCTCGGGCAGGACCACGCGCGACTCGCTGCGCTCGACCGGGCGGCCGGCGCCTTCGCGGATGTCCAGCACCACCTCGGCCTCGACCGGACGGGGGCCGAGCTGGGCGGCCTCCGGCAGGTCGATCTGCGCCTGGTAATGGCCCCTGGCATCGGTGGTGCCGGCGGGCAGGCTGTCCGTGACCGGCGCGCTGTCGTCGTCGTGGCGGCCAAAGACATAGCCGTCGAAGCCGCTCAGGCTGCGGGTCGGCGACAGGCGCAACTGCCCCTCGACCGGCAGGTTCGCGGCCGGGGCGCCGAACAGCCAATGCGCGTCAAGCGACAGCTCCAGCGTCGCGCCGGCGCGGGCCGGGCCTTCGGGCAGGCGCGGGGTGAAGTCGATGCGCTCGGGCAGGAAATCCTCGACCAGCATCCGCGCGGTGGCCAGCGCCGGGCCGTCGGCCTCGGCGCGCAGCTCCAGGCGCCAGGTGCCGCGCGGGGCGTTGCCGGGGATCTGCCAGGAAACCACGCTGCCGCCGGCGCCCGCGTCCCTTGCGGGCATGCGGGTGGCCTCGACCCCGTCGGGGCGCAGGATCACCGCGGTCAGCGGCAGGTTTTCCAGCGCGCGGGCATCGGCATCGCGGGCCAGCACGGTGGCGTTCACCGTCTCGCCCACGCGATAGGCGCCGCGGTCGGTGGTCACGAACAGGTCGATGGGCGGCGCGGGGGGCTGGCCCTCGACGCCGCGGTCCGACAGGTCGAACTCGGGGTCCGACAGCGACAGGAAGGCCATGTCGCGCGGTGCGCGCTCGGCGCCCTCGCCCTGCCATTCCGTCACCGTGACCAGCGCCGGCGCCGCGCCGTCGCGGCCCATGGCAAGCCCCGGCGCGAAATGCGCCAGGCCCTGGTCGTCGGTCACGGCCCTGGCCAGCACCTCGTTCGAGCGGCTGACCAGCGCCACCTCGGCCCCCGCCTTGGCGGCGGTATCGGCCAGGCTGCGCACCGCGACGGTCAGCCCGTCCGCGCCCGAGAGGGTCGAGATCCCGAAATCCGAGATCACGAACCATTGCGTCGCCAGCCCGGTATCCGAGATGTCCTGATTCTGGATCCCGGCCTCGACGATATAGATGCCGGGTTCCAGCGGGCCGGCCTTGGCCGGGATGGAAAGGCTGGTGGTCAGTTCCTTGTTCAGCACCTCCTGCCCCATGGGCCGGGCCACCTGCGCCGTGCCCTTCCAGACCTCGCGCGCCATGCGGTCGCCGAAATAATCGGCCTGCCAGCTGTCCAGGGGCTTGGCGAACATGTCCTCGGCCATGGCGCGGATCAGGTTGCGGTCGGAAATCCGCAGGAGCCGCAGGTCGATCATCTCGGCATTGACCGTGACCATCGCCAGCCGCTGGTCGCCCGAGGCGGGCAGCACATAGGCGCGGCCGGGAAAGCGGACCGAGGGCGCGCGGTCGCGGACATAGCCTTTCAGCGTCACGTCGCGGGCCAGCGTCTCGCCATCGGCCGAGGGCAGGCCGGCGCGCAGGGTCAGCTCGACCTCTTGCCCATGGGTCAGCCCGGCCACGCACAGCCGGTCGCCATCGGCCTCGACGGTCAGGTCGCGGCCGGGCAGGCGCAGGAATTGCGCGTAATCGGTGCCCTCGGCCAAGCTGCGCGACATCACCGCGCAGAACCGCGGCATCCGGCCTTCGGATTCGACTTGGGTGTCGGTGACGCGCAGCCCGTTGCGGGCCTGCGATTCCTCCAGCGCCTGGGCGATGGCATTGTCGCCCGGCGAAAGCTGCGCCGCCAGCCGCAGCGCCGGCAGCGCGTCGCGGCCGCGGTCCAGCCGCTCCCACGCCATGGCCAGCCAGGACAGCGCGCGGGCGGCCACCGCATCCTCGCCCGCCCGCAGATAGCCGTTGATCGCCATCGAGGCGATGGATGCCGACGCCTCGCGGTCGTCCTGGTCGCTGACATAAAGCGTCAGCCGCGCCAGGTTGGTCCAGTCCTCGGCCCGGTCGTCGCGCGCCGCCAGCGAGGCCATGATCCGCGCCGCCCCGGCCAGGTCGCCGGCCCGTTCGGCCTCGGCGGCCTGGGCGCCAGCATCGCCCGGACCCAGCGCCGGATGCATGGCGGGAAACAGCCGCGCCTGGGTCCGGGCCGCCTCGCGGTCCTGCGCGCTGACGAAGGGTGCGGCGGCGGCGCGCGATTCGGCGCGCAGCCGCGCTTCGGCCGAAGCCGTCGCGACATGGCCCGAGATCGCGCCCGCGAACGCCGAAGGCGCGCCCGCATCGCCGCCCTTGGGAAAGCAGGCGCGGGAGCGCTGGTTATAGGTCAGCGCGCGGCAGTCGTCGTTGCCCAGGCACGCCTGCACGCAGGCTTGCAGCGTGGTGTCGAAGATCGGGCCCAGGTCGCCGCCGGGCAGGTCGGTATCGGCCTGCAGGGACAGCCGCCGCTCGGGCAGGGGCGCGTCGTCCTGCGCCAGCGCGCCGCCCGCGATAAGAAGCCCGCCCAGGGCTGCCGCGATGAAACCGTGCCAGACGGGACGTGCCATGGCCTTCCTCCTTCTGCGCTCGGCATAGTTGTGGCATCCGGGCGCGGGCGAGGCAATCTATTCCCATTCCAGCTCGGCATAGGCCGCGGCGGCATTGCGCGCCGTGGTGTCGCGGAAATCGGCCCAGCCCTCGGATACCGGCATCATCGCCGCGACGATGGCCGGGATCGCCCGCGACAGCGGCAGGCCGGCGCCGATCGCCTCGCGCGTGGCGTCGCGCAGCGCGGTCAGGTATTGCCGCGTCGGCGTCACCGCCTCGTCCCAGCTTTCCGCGACCGGGCCATGGCCGGGCACGATCAGCGCCGGCTCGGGGTCGGGCTTGCGCCCGGTCCAGTCGAGCCAGCCGGCCAGCGAACCGTCGAGCGAGGGCGTCAGGCCCAGAAACACCAGATCGCCGGTGAAGAGCGTGGCGGTTTCCTCGTCCAGCACGGTCATGTCGCTGCCGGTATGGGCCGGCGGCACCGGCGTCAGCCGCAGCTGCCGGTCGCCCAAGGACAGCACCTGCGGCGCCGCGACGGTCTGGTCCACGCCGGCGATGCGCGTGCCGGCAAAGGCATCCTCGCCGATCTGGCGCGGGGTCGACAGCATCCAGCTTTCCGCGCGCCGCGCCACCGCCTCGGGCAGGCGGGCATCGGCGACGATGGTGGCGCCGGCCTCGGAAAACACCTCGGCGCCCAGGATGTGGTCGGGATGCATATGGGTCAGGATCAGGTGGCTGACCGGCTTGTCGGTGATCCCGCGGATCGTGGCGTAAAGCGCCTCGGCCTCGGCGCGGCTGCCGCCGGCGTCGATCACCGCCACGGTATCGCCGACGACGAAGGACAGGTTGGCGATCCGCCCGCGGTTCTGCCTTGATATCTGCGCCATCGCGCCCTGATGCACATGCACGCCCGCCGCCACCTCCTGCACGCTCAGGGCGGGCAGTTCGGCGGTCTCGACGCAGCGCGGCCCCTCGCCGGTCAGTTCGGGATGCCGGGCCAGCCAGTCGCGGGCGATGGGGGCGGCGCGCTCTTCGCATTCCTGGCGCGTGGCGGCGTCGCCGGCGGGCAGCAGGCGCGGCTGGCAGGTGGCGGGCTGGGCCGCCAGGCAGGCGGCAAGGACCAGATGGAACATCCGCTTTCCTTTCGCGGCGCAAGGCTAACACAAGCCCGCGACCGGGACCATCTACGACCTTTGGCGTGTTGACTGGTGGCCCGGTCGGCTTAGCATCGAAACAGCCGCATTCCCGCGGTGTCTTGAGGAGGAGGTTATATGGCCTGGACCAAACCCGCGCCGAGGGAAATCGCCTGCGGCATGGAAATCAACATGTATGCCCCGGCCGAGGACGAGCCGGTCCTGTTCTAACCCGCCGGCGATATCCCCGGCCCGGCCCCCGGCCGACGGGGGCCGGGCCTGCCGGAGCCTTTCCCATGCGTATCGTGATTCTCGGCAGCGGCGCCGGTGGCGGCGTGCCGCAGTGGAACTGTGGCTGCCGCAATTGCGAGGCCGCGCGCGCAGGACGCATTCCCGCCATGAGCCAAAGCGGGATTGCCGTTTCCGCGAATGGCCGGGACTGGGCGCTGGTCAACGCCTCGCCCGACCTGCGCCAGCAGCTGGCCGCGACGCCGGCGCTGCGGCCTGGGGGGCTGCGCGGCTCACCGATCCGCTCGGTGCTGGTGACGAATGGCGACATCGACCATGTCGCCGGTCTGCTGACCCTGCGCGAAGGGCAGGGGTTCGACCTGTTCGCCACGCCCGCGATCCATGACGTGCTGGCCGCCAACCCGATGCTGGCCGCGCTGGACCCGCGGTTGGTCGCCCGACGCCCGGTGGCGCTAGAGCAGGGCTTCGACCTGGCGCCCGGCCTGGTCGCGCGGCTTTTCGCCGTGCCGGGCAAGGTGCCGCTTTATCTGGAGGGCGAGCGGGTCGAGACCGAGCTGATGGGCGAGCAGACCGTGGGGGTCGAACTGGCCGCCGGCGGGCGGCGGGTGTTCTATATTCCCGGCTGCGCCTCGGTCCCCGGCTGGCTGCGCGACCGGATCGCCGGCGCGGATGCGCTGCTCTTCGACGGCACGCTGTGGACGGATGACGAGATGCTGCGCGCGGGCCTTGGGGCCAAGACCGGGCGGCGCATGGGCCATGTGCCGGTCTCGGGCCCCGGCGGCAGCCTGGAGGCGCTGCGCGACCTGGCGCTGGGTGCCCGCATCTACGTGCATCTGAACAATTCGAACCCGCTGGTCGATCCGGCCAGCCCCGAGCGTGCGCAGGCGCAGGCGGCGGGCTGGCAGGTCGGCCATGACGGAATGGAGATCGCGCCATGAAACTTGCCGACCACCGCGCCCAGACCCGCGCCGAGTTCCACGAGCGCCTGCGTCGCATCGGCGCCGAGCGCTATCACGACCGCCACCCGTTCCACAAACGCCTGCACGGCGGGGAATGCGCGCCCGACGAGGTGCGGGCCTGGGTCGTCAACCGCTGGCAATACCAGTCGCGCATCCCGATGAAGGACGCGGCCTTCCTGTCCCGCGTCGAAGACCCGCAGCTGCGCCGCATCTGGCGCAGTCGCATCGAGGATCACGACGGCGGCGTCGATCACGGCGGCGGCATCCGGCGCTGGCTGGCGCTGGCCCGCGCCGTCGGCCTCGACCCCGATTACGTCGCCAGCGGCGTGGGCGTGATGCCGGCGACCCGCTTTGCCGTCGATGCCTATGTCCGCTTCGTGCGCGACATGCCGCTGCTGGATGCCGTGGCCGCCAGCCTGACCGAGATGTTCGCGCCCAGGATCCACGCCGAGCGGATCGAGGGGTTGCTGAAGCATTACGATTTCGCCGACGACGCCAGCCTCGCCTATTTCCGCAACCGGCTGGCCGAGGCGCCGAAGGACGTGGAATTCGGGCTGAACTACGTGCTGGACCGTGCCGATACGCTGGAACGGCAGGACGCGGCGGCGGCGGCGCTGGTCTTCAAGACCGACGTGCTTTGGGCGCAGCTCGACGCGCTGTGGCACGGCTATGTGCAGGGCAACATCCCCCCCGGCGCCTGGCGTCCGGGCGAGGGGCTGCTGGACGCGGCTATCCCCGAGCCGGCCCCCGAGGCCGCGGGGGCCTCATGAGCGCGGATCGCATCAGCGGCGCCGCGGTGCCCTATCTGCCGCGCGGGGTGCGGCTTCACGACGACCGCGTGCGCGGCATCCGCGTGCTGCTGGCGCCCGAGCGGGTGATCCAGCTCGACCCGGTGGGCCATGCGATCCTGTCGGAACTGGACGGCAGGCGCAGCCTGGCCGAGGTGATCGAGACGCTCTGCACCCGCTACGACGCGCCGGCCGAGCAGATCGAGGGCGACGTGCAGGAGTTCCTGCGCGGCCTGATCGACCGGCGCATGGTGTTCCTGGAGGGGGAGGCGGCATGAGAGACGATCCCGCCCCCCGCGACATCGACGGCAACCCGGTCCGCGTCGGCCTGCCCATGGCCATGCTGGCGGAACTGACGCATCGCTGCCCGCTGGCCTGCCCCTATTGCTCGAACCCGGTCGAGCTGACCCGCGCCAGCGCCGAGCTGAAGGCGGCCGAATGGGCGGATGTGTTCCGCCAGGCCGCCGATCTGGGCGTGTTGCAGGTGCATCTGTCGGGCGGCGAGCCCGCCTCGCGCCGCGACCTGGCCGAGATCGCCGCCGCGGCCCGCGACGCCGGGCTTTACGTCAACCTCATCACCTCGGGCATCGGGCTGACCGAGTCGCGGCTGCGCGAGCTGGACGGCGCGGTCGATCACGTCCAGCTGTCCCTGCAAGGCATCGACGCCGAGATGGCCGACTGGATCAGCGGCTATGGCGGCAGTTTCGCGCGCAAGATGCAGGTGGCGGAATGGGTCCGCGCCATCGGCTTTCCGCTGACGCTGAACGCGGTGGTGCATCGCCAGAACCTGGACCGCCTGCCCGAGATGATCGACCTGGCCGAGCGGCTCGGCTGCCGCCGCATCGAGGTGGCGACCGTGCAGTTCCATGGCTGGGCCGAGCTGAACCGCCTGCCGCTGATGCCGACCCAGGCCCAGGCGATCCGCGCGCGCGAGGTGGTGGACGCCGCCCGCCTGCGCTTGCAAGGCCGCATGGTCATCGACTATGTGCCCGCCGACCACTTGGCGGCCTTTCCGAAAAGCTGCATGGGCGGCTGGGGCTCGACCGGGCTGAACGTGGCGCCGGACGGCACCGTGCTGCCCTGCCACGCCGCCCAGACCATCAAGGGCCTGGCGTTCGAGAACGTGCGCGCGGTGCCGCTGGCCCGGATCTGGCACGACGGCGCGGCCTTCAACGCCTTTCGCGGCACCGGCTGGATGCCCGAGCCCTGCGCCTCCTGCGAGCGGCGCGAGATCGACTTCGGCGGCTGCCGCTGCCAGGCGATGGCGCTGGCGGGCGACGCGCGGGCGACCGATCCGGTCTGTTCGCGCTCCAGCCTGCACGCCCGGTTGCGCGCGGCGGCCGAGGCCGAGGCGGCGAGCGATTCGACCGTGCTGGTCTATCGCCGCATGACAAGGGAGAAACGGGGATGAGGCTGGCTTGCCTGCTTGCCGCGATGATGCTGGCGCCGGGGGCGCTGGCGGCCGAGGTCGCCAATCCCATGCAGCCCTCGGCCCTGTGGGAGGACATGCGGCTTGCCGTGATCGGCACCGATGAGGAGCCGCCGGTCGATCCGGCGGTCTTCGACCTCGACGCGCCGCCGCGGGCCGACAACCCGGCGCTGGTGCCGGTGCGCATCACCCAGCCGCCTGGCGCGCCGGCGATCCGGGCGCTGGCGCTGGTGGTGGACGGCAATCCCGCGCCGGTCGCGGCCGAGTTCACATTCGGCGAGGCGCTGATGCCGCTGGATTTCGAGGTGCGGGTGCGGGTGGACAATTATTCCGACCTGCGCGCCATCGCCACGCTGGCGGATGGGCGCAAGGTCATGGCCGGCCGCTTCGTGAAAGCCTCGGGCGGCTGCGCGGCCCCGGCCGGCAAAAGCATGGACGAGGTGCGCGCCAGCATGGGCGAGATGCGCTTTCGCGCGGCCGAGGAGGAGGGGCGGCAGGTCGGCACGCTGATGATCCGGCACCCGAATTTCTCGGGCCTGCAACGCGACCAGGTGACGCTGCTGACCATCCCGGCCGAGTTCATCCAGACGCTGGAGGTCAGGCAGGGCGATGCGGCCCTGTTCACCATGGAGGCCGGGATCTCGATTTCCGAAGACCCGGTGTTCCGCTTTGCCCATGCGCCGGGCGAGGGGCCGGTGACGGTCCATGCCGAGGATACCGAGGGCCGGGTCTGGGATCAGTCCTTCTGAAGCCGCGCCGGATCGCCGCCCAGATGCAGGGGGCGGGCGCCTAGCGCCGCCGCCTCGGCCGGGTCATGCGTGACCAGCACCAGCCCGGCGCCGCTGCGGGTCAGCAGCGCATCGGTCAGCGCCAGCATCCGCGCCGCCGTGTCCCCGTCCAGCGAGGCGAAGGGCTCGTCCATCAGCAGGATGTCCGGCCCGGCGGCAAAGGCGCGGGCCAGCGCCAGCCGCCGCTGCTGGCCCAGCGAAAGCTGGCGCGGGAACTTCGCCTCGTGCCCCGCCAGCCCGACCTGCGCCAGCCAGTCCCGCGCCGTGGCCGCGTCGCAGCCTGTCGGGATGGCGATGTTGCCGACCGCATCGCGCCAGGGCAGCAACACCGGCTCCTGGAACACCACGGCAAGGCGCTCGGCGCCCTCCAGCCGGCCGCGATAGTCCGCGTCGAGCCCGGCCAGGATGCGCAGCAGTGTCGATTTGCCGATGCCCGAGGGGCCCAGGATCGCCAGCCGCTCGCCGCGCGCGACCGCCAGCGCCAGCCGGCCCAGCACCTGCCGCGGGCCGAAGGACTTGGCCTCCAGCTCAAGCCGCATCCTGCCTCCAGCGGTTGGCGCGGCGCTCCCACGGCCGCAGCAGGATGAGGTCGATGGCCAGCATGACGGCGACGAAGGCCAGCGCCCAGGCCAGCACGCCGGTCACGTCGAAGCTGGAAAACAGCAGGTGGATCTTGAAGCCGACGCCGTTCGAGCGGCCCAGGAACTCGACCACCAGCACGATCTTCCAGATCAGCGAGATCCCGGCCCGCGCCGAGGCGGCGACATGCGGCGCCAGCTGCGGCAGCACCACATGGCGCAGCCGCGCCCAGGGCCGCATGCGAAAGGCGCGGGCCATGTCGTCCAGGTCGGGGCGCAGCGCCCGCGTGCCTTCGCGGATCATCACCGTGACCACCGGGATCTTGTTCAGCGCGACGGCCAGGACGGCGGCGGTCTCGTTCAGCCCGATCCAGATATAGCACAGCACGATCACCACCAGCGCCGGCACGTTCAGCAGGATGATGAGGCCGGGGTTCAGCCATTGGTCGGCGCCGCGGCTGCGGCCCATCCACAGCCCCAGCGCCATGCCCGCCGCCATGGCCAGCGCGAAGCTGGCGATGACGCGGAACATCGTCATCCCGGCGTTGAACCACAGCTCTCCGGTCGCGGCCAGGCGCATGATGCGCGCGGCGACGTCCCAGGGCGCGGGCAGGGTCTGCGGCCGGTCGGTCAGCTGCGAGGCCAGGGTCCAGACCAGCAGCATGGCCAGGATCGACAGCACCCCCGGCACCAGGCCCGGACGCAACGCAGGGGGTTTCGGCGCTCCGGTCAAGGCGGGGCTACTCCGGCCACCAGAACAGGCCCTCGGGCAGGGCGGAAAGGCCGCCGGTCAATTCGTCGCCGCCCAGTTCCGCCATGGTGGCGAACATCCTTTGCGCGTTCGCGGCATCGACCGGGCCGGGGGCGGGGATGCCGGCGCGCCAGCCGGCCTTCAGCGCCTGGAACTCGGCCTCGTCACCGGCCTGCATGATCGGGCGCAGCTCGTCCCAGGCGGCATCGTCCTGGGCCAGCAGATCCTTGGCCGCGCGGGATGCGCGCGCCAACCCCGCCGCCAGCGCCGGGTTGGCCGCGATCCAGTCGTCGCGCAGCACATAGCCCAGAAGCGGCGTCGAGGGGTCGAGGCCCAGGTCGCCCGCCGCCGTCTCGACCGAGATGATCTCGCGCATGCCGCGCGCCTGCATCCGGGCCTGGAAATGCCAGAAGTTGATCGCGGCATCGACCTCGCCGGTCTCGGCGGCGTTCAGGATCATCGGCGGCGCGCCGAAGACCTGCTGCGTCACGTCGGCCAGATCCTCGCCCAGCTTTTCGCGCGACCAGGCGCGCAGGATCAGCCAGCTCTTGTCCACCGGCCCGCCGGCGATGCCGATCTTCTTGCCCCTGAGGTCGGCCAGCACCCGCACCGGGCTTTGCGCCGGCACCATCACGCCGCCCACGGCGGTCGAATAGGGCAGGAAGCGAAAGCCCGTGCCGCGCGCCCGCTGCTGCGCCACCCACAGCCAGTCCGAGACGATGGTATCGACTTCGGCCCCCTGCATGGCGACCTGGGTGGCGGGGTTGCCGGCCAGGATCATCGGCTGCAGCCGAAAGCCGTTGGCGGTGTCCAGGCCGCGCCTGCGGATCGTCTCGATCTCCCAGGTGACGGTGCCGTTTTCCAGCGTGCCGATGCGGATGGCGGGGGTCTGGGCCAAGGCGGGCCGCGCCAGCCCGGCCAGGGCGGCGGCCCCCGCCAGCAGGGCGATTCTGCGGCTGAACGGCATGGTGATTTTCCCCCTTTGCCCCGGTCAAATTGCCATGTGCCTTGGTTTCGGCCAATACAACCGAAGTCGTAGCCCGAAACCCGCCCCGGCGTCCAACGGGCTTGCGCCGGCGGGCGGCGGTCTTAAGATGGATGGATAAAGGCCGGAGCGCCAAGGCCCCGGCCCCTGTCGTTTCTTGGGGAGGAGAACGATGGCCTCAGCCGAAATGCAGTCGCAGGACCGCGCCGCATCGCCAAGGCTTTCCGCCGACCGCGTCCGCGAGATCCTGATCGTGGACGACCATCCGCTGATGTGCGACGCCCTGGCCCTGACGCTGAAGATCAGCTTCGGGCTCAGGAACGTGCGCACCGCCCGCAGCCTTGCCGCCGCGCTGGAACAGATCCGCAACCAGGGCGCGCCGGATGCGGTGATCCTGGACCTGAACCTGCCCGATGCCAGGGGCGCCGAGGGGCTGGTGACGCTGCGCCGCCAGATCCCGGATGTGCCGATCACCATGATCTCGGCCGATCTGGAAAACGCCATGATCTCGGCCGCGATGGCGGCGGGGGCGCAGGGCTATATCAGCAAGTCGCTGGGCCGCGAGGCGCTGGTGGACAGCCTGCGCCGCATGTGGGAGGGCGAGCGGGTGACGCCCGACAGCTACCAGCCCGACCATGCCGGCGCCGAGGACGCGGCCCGCGCCGAGCTGGCCCGCCGCTTCGCCACGCTGACGCCGCAGCAGATGAAGATCCTGCGGCTGATCTGCCAGGGCAAGGCGAACAAGGAAATCAGCTACGAGCTGTCCATCGCCGAGGCGACGGTCAAGACCCACATCACCGCGATCATGTCCAAGATCAACGCCCGCCGCCGCACCCAGGCGGTGCTGCTGGCCAATAGCGTCAGGCTGTTCGAACCGGCATGAGCGCGGCCTCGCCCGAACCCTGGCCCGGCGCGCGGTCCGAGGCGCGGCCGGCCGTGCCGCCGCCCGCGCCCGTCGCCGTCTCGGTGCCGGCCGCCGGCGACGACACCGCCCGGCGCATCGCCGCGGCCATGGCGCCGCTGGACCCTGCGCTGGTGCTTTTGTTCGGCATGCCGGCCGAGGGGCTGCCCGCCCTGGGCGGCGCGCTGCGCGAGGCGCTGGGGCAGGGCTGCCGGATCGTCGGCTGTTCCTCGGTCGGCGAGATCGGCCCCGGCGGCTATTGCGCGCAGACGGTGACGGCGCTGGGGTTCCCCTCGGCCAGCTTCCGGGTCGGGGTCTGCGTGCTGCGCGACCAGGCGCTGGTGCCGGTGTCGGAATGGATGGCGACGCTGCGCCGCTTTCACGGCGATTTCCGCCCCGACCTGCGCCGCTCCAGCTTCGGCGTGCTGCTGGCCGATGCGCTGGCCCGGCAGGAGGACGTGCTGACCGCGACGCTGGACGCGGCGATCCCCGGCCTGCCGATCGTCGGCGGCTCCAGCGCCGAGGGCATGGGCTTCGGCCCGACCTGCCAGATGGTCGATGGTGTGGCCCATCCCGGCGCGGCGCTGTTCCTGCTGGTCGAGACCGACCTGGCGGCGGCCGAGGTTTCCTTCCAGCATTTCAGCCCGACCGACCGGCGCGCGGTCGTCACCGCCGCCGACCGCCACAACCGCATCATCCTGGAGCTGAACGACGAGCCGGCGGCGCAGGAATATGCCCGGCTGGCCGGCATCCCGGTCGAGGCGCTGACCCCGACCGAATTCGCCCGCCATCCCTTGCTGCTGCGCACCGGCAAGCGCCATCACGTCCGCGCCATCCGCGCCATCACCCCCGAGGGCGGCCTGCAGCTTTTGTCCGGGATCGAGGCGGGCAGCATCCTGACGCTGGGCCGGGCCATGGACATGACCCGCGGCTTTGCCGAGGCGCTGGACGCGCTGCCGCGCCCGCCGCTGATGGTGCTGGGCTTCGACTGCGTGCTGCGGCGGCTGGCGCTGGAACGCGCCGGCATGGACGGGCAGATGTCGGAGCTTCTGGCGCGCTATCGCGTCGCCGGCTTCAACACCTATGGCGAGCAGCACAGCGGCATGCATGTGAACCAGACCTTCGTCGGCATGGCCCTGATGCCGCCCGCGCCGGGCTGAGCCATGTTCCTGCGCGACGACGATCCCCCCGCCCGGCGGGTCGAGAAGCTGACGCGCATCGCCGATGTGCTGGTCGAGCGTATCGACCGGCTGGAGGAAAGCCGCGGCTCGGCCTGGTCCATGTTCCAGGCCGCCGTCGCGCTGGAGCAGGAGGTGCAGGCCCGCACGCGCGAACTGGAGCAGGCGCTGGCCGACCTGTCCGAACGCAACCGCGAGCTGGCCGTCGCCCGCGCCTCGGCCGAAGAGGCGAACCGCTCGAAGACCCGGTTCCTGCGCGCGGCGAGCCACGACCTGTTGCAGCCGCTGTCCGCCGCCAAGCTGTTCCTGTCGGCGCTGAAGGACACGCCGCTGGACGAGTTCCAGCGCGAGCTGACCGGCCGGCTTTCCGGCGCCTTCGAATCGGTCGAGGAGCTGATGCACGCGGTGCTGGACATCTCGCGGCTGGACAGCCAGCGCATCGAGTTCCAGCGCAAGCCCGTCGACCTGGGCGAGCTGTTCCGCCGCCTGGCCGTCGAATATGCGCCCATGGCCGAGGCCAAGGAACTGCGGCTCAGCTTTGCGCCGACCTCGGCGGTGGTGGAAAGCGATCCGACCTTTCTGCGGCGGATCGCGCAGAACCTCGTCTCCAACGCGATCAAGTATACCGATCGTGGCGGCGTGCTGGTCGGCGTGCGCAAGCGCGGCGAGCGGGCGTGGCTCGAGATCTACGACACCGGCATCGGCATCGCCGCCACCGACCGCGCCCGCGTCTTCGACGAGTTCCAGCGCATCGGCCGCGAGGGCGGCGCGCCCGGCATGGGGCTGGGCCTGTCCATCGTGCGCCGCGCCTGCGCCAAGCTGGGCCATCCCATCGCCATGGACAGCGAGCCGGGGCGTGGCACCGTCTTTCGCGTCAGCCTGCCGCTGGTCGCGCCGGGGGGCGAGGCCACGCGGCCCGAGGGCGCCGGCCAGGGCCCGCATCTGCGCGGCCGGGTGGCGCTGGTGGTCGAGAACGACGACGCCATGCGCCGCGCCCTGCAACTGGTGCTGCAGGACCGGCTGGGCATGGTGGCCCGCGTCTCGGGCGGCATCGCCGAGGCCCTGGCGCAGATGGGCGACGAGCCGCCGGACGTGGTGATCGCCGACTACAACCTCGACAATGGCGACACCGGCCTGCAGGCCATCGCGGCCTTGCGCAGGGCGGCCGGGCAGGCGGTGCCGGCCATCGTCGTCTCGGCCCGGCGGGGGCCGGAGCTGGGCGGCGCCTGCCAGAAGATGGGCGTGCCCCTGCTGGAAAAGCCGGTGCGCCCCGAGGACCTGCAGGCCATGCTGCAGCGGATGCTGGCCTAAGACCAAAGCAGCAGGCAGCCGGCGGCGGGCTTTCGCCGCGGCCCGGACGGGGGCAGGGTCGCTGACAGGGAAGGAAGGACCGGGATGAACGTCTTGCGAGGACTGGCGCTGATCGCGCTGCTGGCCACGCCGCTTCGCGCGGGCGAGGCGGGCGACCTGGTCTTTGCCGAGCGTGGGCCCTGGGATCTGTCGCAGGGACCGCTGGTCTGGACGCTGCGCCAGACCGGCCCCGAGGTTGGGGGTTTTGCACCGCTGGGCGAGGGCACCGTCACGCTGGCAGCCGTCGCCCCGGACGCCGCGGACGGCCCGCCGGCGCTGGAGCTGACCGAGCAGACGCCGCGCATCACGCGCAGGATCGGCCCCTTCCCGTCCTCGGGCGGCGATCCGGCGCTGACCTTCTTTCTGGAAACCATCGCGCGGGACATGGCGGCGCTGACCGGGGGCAGCCCGTTCTATATCCGCAACCGGCTGAAGGATGCGCTGTTTCGCGACGGCGCGGTCCGGCGCGAGGGCGAGGCGACCGTCGCCGTCTTCACGCCCTTCGCGCAGGACGAGAATCGCGGGCGCATGGCCGGCTTCGACACGCTGGAGCTGCGCTTCACCCTGGACGATCCGAAACGGCCGATCCGGCGCATGCTGGCCGAGACCGGCCCGCTGGCCGGCGGGCGGCCGGCCTATCACAGCGAAATGGTGTTGAAATGATCCGGGCAACCCTGACGGCAGCCCTGACGCTTTCGGCCGGCATGGCCTGGGCGCAGGCGATCAACGACTATCCGACCAATGCGCGGGCCGATTACGTCTTCGTCTGCATGGCGGCGAACGGCCAGACCCGCGAGATGCTGGAGCGGTGCAGCTGCGCCATCGACCAGATCGCCGAGATCCTGCCCTATGACGACTATGTCAAGGCCGAGACGGTGCTGGCCATGCGCCAGACGCCGGGCGAGCGCGCCGGCATCTTTCGCCAGGGCATCGCCGTCAACGACATCGTCGCCAATTTCCGCCGCGCCGAGGCCGAGGCCGAGATCCTCTGCTTCTGAACTGGACAATCCGCGCGCCCCGCGCTTCCTTGGCGGCGAGCTGAACAGGAGGGAAGCCATGGATCTGGGGATCAGGGGCAAGAAGGGGCTTGTCTGCGCCGCGTCGAAGGGGTTGGGCCGGGCCTGCGCCGAAGCCCTGGCCGAGGCCGGGGTCGATCTGGTCGTCAACGCCCGCGGCGCCGAGGCGCTGGAGGCGGCCGCGCGCGACATCGCGTCGCGGCATGGCGTTTCGGTCACGCCGGTCGCCGCCGACATCACCACCGAAGAGGGCCGCGCCGCCGTGCTGGAGGCCCTGGGCGGCCAGGCCGACATCCTGGTCAACAATGCCGGCGGCCCGCCGCCCGGCACCTGGACCGACTGGTCGCGCGAGGATTTCATCAAGGCCATCGACGCCAATATGCTGACCGCCATCGCGCTGATGCAGGCGCTGGTGCCGGGCATGATGGAGCGCGGCTGGGGCCGGGTGGTCAACATCACCTCGCAATCCGTGCGCTCGCCCATCGCGGTGCTGGGGCTGTCGAACACCGCCCGCGCCGGGCTGACCGGCTTTGTCGCCGGCATGTCGCGGCAGGTGGCGCCGCATGGCGTGGTGGTCAACAACCTGCTGCCCGGCATCCATGCTACCGACCGCGCCGTCAGCCTCGATTCGGGCGTGGCCAGGGCCGAGGGCATCGACCTCGACGAGGCCCGCCGCCGGCGCGAGGCGACGATCCCGACCCGCAGCTATGGCCGCCCCGAGGATTTCGGCGCCGCCTGCGCCTTCCTGTGCAGCCAGCAGGCGCGGTTCATGGTCGGTCAGAACATCCTGCTGGACGGGGGCGCGCTGAACGTCACGGTCTGAAAAACCGGGCGGCAGAAGGCTCTTGCCAGAATCCTGCCGCCCGGCTACGACGAAAGTCGGAAATCGGGAGACATTGGCGAAAAGCCAGGGCCGAAGGAGCAACCGCCCCAGGAATCTCTCAGGCAAAGGGACCGTTTTCCGCCGAACGCTCTGGAGAGAGGCGGCATCAGCCGCCCGCCGAAGGGATAACGATCTCAGGCGCCCCCGCTTAGGGGTAGGGACAGAGGGGGCATCGCAGCGGCCGGGACAGGTCCGTCCGCAGAAAAGGGGGATGCCCATGGCCGAGTTTCGGCGCACGACGCTATATGACCTGCACCTTTCGCGCGGCGCGAAGATGGTGCCCTTTGCCGGCTGGGAGATGCCGGTGCAATATCCGATGGGCGTGCTGAACGAGCATCTGCATACCCGCGCCCATGCCGGGCTGTTCGACGTCAGCCACATGGGCCAGGTGATCCTGCGCGGGCCGGGCGCGGCCGAGGCGCTGGAGGCGCTGGTGCCCGCCGACATCCTGGGCCTGGCCCAGGGGCGGCAGCGCTACGGGCTGTTCACCAATGAGGCGGGCGGCATCCTCGACGACCTGATGATCGCCAACAAGGGCGACCACCTGCTGCTGGTGGTGAACGCCGCCTGCGCCGAGCAGGACATCGCCCATCTGCGCCAGCTGGAGGCGCGCGGGATTTCGGTCGAGCCGGTGACGGATCGCGGGCTGCTGGCGCTGCAGGGGCCGGAGGCCGAGGCGGTGCTGGCGCGGCTGGTTCCCGGCGTGGCTGCGATGCGCTTCATGGACGTGGCCGAGTTCGACTGGCAGGGCGCGACGCTCTGGGTCAGCCGCTCGGGCTATACCGGCGAGGACGGGTTCGAGATTTCCGTGCCCGAGGACCGGGTGGTCGCCCTGGCCGAGGCGCTGCTGGCCGAGCCCGAGGTCGCGCCCATCGGGCTGGGCGCCCGCGACAGCCTGCGGCTGGAGGCGGGAATGCCGCTTTACGGCCATGACATGGACGGCTCGACCCTGCCCGGCGAGGCGGGGCTCGGCTGGTCGATCCCCAAGGCGCGGCGCGCCGGCGGCGCCCGCGCGGGCGGCTTTCCCGGCGCGGATGCCGTGCTGGAGGAACTGGCCCGAGGCCCCGCCCAGAGCCGCACGGGCCTGCGCCCCGAGGGCCGCGCGCCGATCCGCGAGGGGGTCGGGATCTTCGACGCGGCCGAGGGCGGCGCCCTGCTGGGCAAGGTCTGCTCGGGCGGCTTCGGCCCCTCGGTCGGCGGGCCGATCGCCATGGCGATCCTGCCCGCGCGGCTTGCCCCCGGCGCCACCGTCTGGGCCGAATTGCGCGGCCGGCGGCTGCCGGCGACGATCACCCCGCTTCCCTTCCATCAACCAAGCTACAGGCGCTGAGAGGCCAGGCATGTTGAAATACACCGAAGACCACGAATGGTTGAAACAGGACGGCGACGAGATCGTCGTCGGCATCACGGCGCATGCCAGCGAGCAGCTGGGCGACGTCGTCTTCGTCGAACTGCCCGAGGTCGGCCGCGAGGTCGAGGCGGGCGAGGAGATCGTGGTGATCGAATCGGTCAAGGCGGCGTCGGACATCGTGGCGCCGGTCGCGGGCGTCATCACCGCCGTCAACGAGGCGCTGCCCGACGCGCCCGGCGCGGTGAACGAGGATCCGATGGCGGCCTGGTTCTTTCGCATCAAGCCGGTCTCGGTCGACCTGTCCGGTTTCCTGGACGAGGCGGGCTATCAGGCGCTGATCGGCTGAGATTGCCGGGCCTGGCGGCCCGGCGGAAGCCGGGGGCTGTCTGCCCCCGGACCCCCGAGAGTATTTGGAGAACGGAGAAAGGCGGGCGTTTCGGGCCCGCGCGATCTCCGGGACCGTCCCCGTGGATATACTGATGCATCGAGGCCAGTGATGGGTAAATGGACCCCGACCGACTATGATCCCGACGATTTCGCCAATCGCCGCCACATCGGGCCGTCCCCGGCCGAGATGGCGGCGATGCTGAAGGTCGTGGGCGCCGAGACGCTGGATGAGCTGATCGGCCAGACCGTGCCGGCCAGCATCCGGCAGGCCGAGGCCCTGGACTGGCCGGCGCTGTCCGAGGCGGCGCTTTTGCAGCGCATGCGCGAGGTGGCGGCCAGGAACCGGGTCATGACCAGCCTGATCGGGCAGGGCTATTACGGCACGGTGACGCCGCCCGCGATTCAGCGCAATATCCTGGAGAACCCGGCCTGGTATACCGCCTACACCCCCTATCAGCCCGAGATCGCCCAGGGCCGGCTGGAGGCGCTGCTGAACTTCCAGACCATGGTCGCCGACCTGACCGGGCTGCCGGTGGCCAATGCCAGCCTGCTGGACGAGGCCACTGCCGCCGCCGAGGCCATGGCCATGGCGCAGCGCGTGGCGAAGTCCAAGGCGCCTGCGTTCTTCGTCAGCGAGAACCTGCATCCCCAGACCATCGCCGTGATCGAGACCCGTGCCGCGCCGCTGGGGATCGAGGTCGTCCGCGGCACGGAATGCGATCCGTCGGCCGTGTTCGGGGCGATCTTCCAGTATCCCGGCACTTTCGGCGAGGTCCGGGACTATACCGCCGAGATCGCGGCGCTGCATGCCGCGGGCGCGGTGGCGATCATGGCGACCGACCTGCTGGCGCTTTGCGTGCTGAAGGAGCCGGGTGCGATGGGTGCCGACATCGCCGTCGGCTCGGCGCAGCGCTTCGGCGTGCCCATGGGCTATGGCGGGCCGCATGCCGGCTTCATGGCCTGCCGCGACGAGATGAAGCGCGCCATGCCGGGGCGGATCGTCGGCGTGTCGATCGACGCCAAGGGCAACCGCGCCTATCGCCTGTCGCTGCAGACGCGCGAACAGCATATCCGGCGCGAGAAGGCGACCTCGAACGTCTGCACCGCGCAGGCGCTGCTGGCGGTGATGGCGAGCTTCTATGCCGTGTTCCATGGGCCGGTCGGCTTGCGTGCCATCGCCCAGCGGGTGCATCTGAACGCGGCGACGCTGGCCGAGGCGCTGCGCGCCGCCGGGGCCGAGGTCCAGCCCGAGGCGTTCTTCGACACCATCACCGTGCGGGTGGGCGTGGGGCAGGCGGGGATCCTGGCCGCCGCCCGGCATCGCGGCATCAACCTGCGCCAGGTCGGGCGCGACCGGGTCGGGATCTCGGTCGACGAAACCACGGATGCGGGGGTGATCGCGCGGGTGCTGGACGCTTTCGGCATCACCGACCCGGCCCGGCCGGCCGCGACGCCCGCGATCCCCGAGGCGCTGATCCGCGAAAGCGACTACCTGACCCATCCGGTCTTCCACATGAACCGGGCGGAATCCGAGATGATGCGCTATATGCGCAGGCTCAGCGACCGCGACCTGGCGCTGGACCGGGCGATGATCCCGCTGGGTTCCTGCACCATGAAGCTGAACGCCGCTGCCGAGATGATGCCGATCACCTGGCCCGAGTTCGGTGCGCTGCATCCCTTTGCCCCCGAGGACCAGGCGGCCGGCTATCACGAGGTCTTTGCCGACCTGACCGAGAAGCTGTGCGCGATCACCGGCTATGACGCCTTTTCCCTGCAGCCGAACAGCGGCGCGCAGGGCGAATATGCCGGGCTGCTGACCATCGCCGCCTATCACAAGTCGCGGGGCGAGGATCGCGACATCTGCCTGATCCCGGTCAGCGCCCATGGCACCAACCCGGCCAGCGCGCAGATGGCGGGGATGAAGGTCGTGGTGGTGAAATCGGCGCCGAACGGCGACATCGACCTGGAGGATTTCGCCGCACATGCGGCGAAGGCCGGCGACCGGCTGTCGGCGGTGATGATCACCTATCCCTCGACGCATGGCGTCTTCGAGGACACGCTGCGCGAGGTCTGCCGCATCACCCATGACCATGGCGGCCAGGTCTATATCGACGGCGCCAACATGAACGCGCTGGTGGGGCTGGTGCGGCCGGGCGAGATTGGCGGCGATGTCAGCCACCTGAACCTGCACAAGACCTTTGCCATCCCGCATGGCGGCGGCGGTCCCGGCATGGGGCCCATCGGGGTCAAGGCGCATCTGGCGCCCTTCCTGCCCGCCGATCCGCGGACGGGTTCGGGCGCGGTCTCGGCGGCGCCTTGGGGGTCTGCCTCGATCCTGCTGATCTCCTGGGCCTATATCCTGATGATGGGCGGCGCCGGGCTGACGCAGGCGACGCGGGTCGCGATCCTGAACGCGAATTATGTCGCCAGCCGCCTGGCCGGCGCCTATCCGGTGCTGTTCATGGGCAATCGCGGCCGGGTGGCGCATGAATGCATCCTGGACACCCGCCCCTTCCAGGAGCATGGCGTGACCGTGGACGACATCGCCAAGCGGCTGATCGACAACGGTTTCCACGCGCCGACGATGAGCTGGCCGGTCGCCGGCACGCTGATGGTCGAGCCGACCGAATCGGAAACCAAGGCCGAGATCGACCGGCTGGTCACCGCCTTCCTGGCGATCCGCGACGAGATCACCGAGATCGCCGAGGGCCGGATCGGTGCCGAGGCGTCGCCCCTGCGTCATGCGCCGCATACGGTCGAGGATCTGGTCGCCGACTGGGACCGCGCCTATTCGCGCGAGCAGGGCTGTTTCCCGCCGGGCGCCTTCCGGGTGGACAAGTACTGGCCTCCGGTCGGGCGGGTGGACAATGCCTATGGCGACCGCAACCTGGTCTGCACCTGCCCCCCCGGTCGAGGATTATGCCGAGGCGGCAGAGTGATGCGTCCTGCCCCGCCGATGTTTCGGCGGGGTTTTCCCGCGGCAGGAGGCAGAGCAGAAAGCTTCGAAACAGGTCTTGCGGCCCCTTGACAAGCCCCGGCGCTTGCGCGAGATAGCACGCCCATGGGGCCGTAGCTCAGTTGGTAGAGCGCATCGTTCGCAATGATGAGGTCAGGGGTTCGATTCCCCTCGGCTCCACCAGAAAATCCGCATAGAATTATGTTTTTATAGGGTTTTCTGTGGGGTTTCCCGCATTCATCCCATCATCAAGGCCGGTCACGTTTCTGGTCTTGGCGAGGCCGAGAAGATTTCCTCGCCAGACTATGCGATGCCTCATGGAATTGGGCGAAAGTCGGGGCTTTCGATTCGGTGCAACGGGTGCAAATATTCCCCTGCACATCGCCTGATTCTGAAATCGACCCCTCGATAGAACCCGAAATCATTCAGCCAAGTAACGCCACAGGCATTGCCCACATCGGGCACTTTCCGATTGGTACGCTGCTTCGACGGCTTGGGTGGCTCTCTCTTGACCACAGTGCGATCTGACTTGCCAATGGCTTAGGCGACGAGGAACGGGTCTTTTCCAATCTTCTGCATTTCGGTGGAATCCAGGTAGGAAGCATAGCCGTGAGCAACAACATGACGGAGGAACGTCACGTCGATCTTCTCTCCTATCCCCCATGCCAGCGCGCCAGTCCCCGCCCGCCGCGTAGCGATCAGCCAACCATGGGATGACGATGCAGACTGTGGCTCCGAATGCACTGTTTTCATCCCGGAAGCTCCCCTTTCAACGCGTCCACCTCGGAGTATGTTTTTGCCACAAAGGAAGGGTGCAACGGCACAGAAGCGGCACAAGCCAGATGAGATCGTGGCAAAGCCGCAGCGGTTGAAGTGCTGCGCAGCCAGGCGGGCTGGGTAGTCAACGACAAGCGGATCGGCTGATGGAGCTTTTAACCCAGCTGGATCAGGACGTTGATATAATGATCTAACCGCGCGTCTCACGCGGCATCGGAGCCATATCCATTCTTGTATTTGGATAACGAAAAAGGTGGGTGTGGGTTTATTCCACGGCCGCCTTTCATTGAAGTGTCAGGTTCTAAACGCAGAGATTGCGGAATTTGCCCATCGCAGCTGACGAGCCTTTCAGGCTATACGATCGCGAAGCTGCTTTCATCCTTACCGTTGTGGCGCCTTTTCCAATCAAGGTTTTCTCCTGCTTTTAGCTTAGCGGTTCATTTTTTCCCTCTTGGGTGCAGTTTTTGGTTTTATCCCTTTGAACGATTTTTTACCGCGCCACGAACGTGCGCGACATGAATAAAATAAATAGGATAATGGTAGAAAAATGCGCTAACACCATTCCCCAGTGTGGATAGATCGGCTTTGGCAGCCTTCCAAGATCATCTGACATCCGGCAGCTATACCAGTATCGTATATTCTGGCCGCCCACTCAGAATAACTCGCCCCGCCAGAAGTGATTATATAATTCCCAGTGTAGCCGTTAAGGTCGGAAATGCCGGTAGTCAGCCGATCGATAGGGCTATCGCTGCGAGAGCGGAAACCACGTCAAACATCGCAACGTGGTGCTTTGCGTTTGGTATGGCAGAAATAGCGGCGCCGCCAAAAACAGCTACAGGCAAGATCTAGATGGAAAGGCTTGTCAGCCCCATGATCGGCTTGGATGCTTCAGGGGCGCGGATCGTGGGCGCGCGCATGGCGGAAATAAACTCGATCACATTCATTTCCTTGAAGATGCCGATTATCATTTCCCTTGAGGCTTCATTTACGAAGTGGTCACCAAGGGCGATGGCGGGGGGAGCAGCGCGAGCAGGACAATAAGACCGACAATCATCCTTATCAGGAATGCGGTTGAGAGAACTCTATCGATTTTACCAATCCCATTCATGGGCCTTCTCCTGATTGTGTCGCAGCGATATTCAGCATGCCGGCTTAGGGTATTGTGGGGAGTCAATAATTACATGGGTCGCACCGAAACATCGGTGCGGCTCACGGATGGATTGAGGGCAGATGACAGGTTCACCTCCAGGATGAGGGTAATCACAGATCGAGGATGTGTCGTCGATTTCCTCCTGATAGCGTCGTTCATAATCGACAAAGAGCTAAAAATAAGCATCAAGATTGGCCTTTGCCGTGCTCATTATCCCAGAGGGCGAACTGAATGCGTTTAGCGCGGTCGCCCGAAATACCCGTGCCAAATTCAATGATCAGGGCGACATCGCACCGACCGTTCTCATTAATGTTTTTAATCCCGGTCTCATCGCGTCCTTTGCCGATATACTCATAGCACTCATGCTCTTGAGCAGCGCTATCGAGAACTTGAACGCCGTTCGCAAACTGCCACCGATACTTGGGCCTAACCGTGGTGATCTGAAGCGGAGGGACACCAATCTTCGCCGTCAGATTAGCAACAATCTCGCTGATGCGCGGCTGATCAAATTGGCCGTAGTATTGGATCGTACGCGATGCCCTCAAACTGGTGCCTGGAGGAAGGAGCGGATAATTCATCCGGATCCGTTCAATGGTGCGATTGTTCCGCCCAAAGCCACGTTTTATCTCACACCGTCCCGGATATTCGATCTTGATAGGTGTCGATGTCGGCATATGGAATATCATCTTATATTCTTTAAAGGGTGCGCTTGTGTCACTATTGCTCAAGCTCTCAAGAACGGACGGTTCTCTGCCTTTGTCGGCCATATCTTGCGGCGCATATGCTGCAAGGGCAACTTTGACCTGATCAGGCTTGTGGCCGGGCGCTACTCCCAAAATGTCCAGAGGTTCGCGCGGCCTAAGCGGCAGATCCTTCCCGCCGGGCCGGCCCTTCGACCCTGGAGGGATCGCCAGGCGGCCGACCTGACAAGCAGCGCGCCTGGCGGATCGACCCTAGCCCGCCTTGCCGGGGTCGTGACCCAGCAGGCGCAGGGCATTGAGCGTGACCAGCACGGTCGCGCCGGTATCGGCCAGGATGGCGATCCACAGCCCGGTGATGCCGAGGACCGAGGTCACCAGGAACACCGCCTTCAGCCCCAGCGCGA
>NZ_JRKO01000034.1 GCF_000763885.1 Paracoccus versutus
TCGGCCAGCCGGTGGCCGTAGAGCGGGGCTTCCGCCACCAGAACCTTGGAGACGCCGGCGATCTTCGCCGCCTCCTCGCCCGCGGCCTTGGCCTGCGCGCCGGCGCAGAGCACCGTGACATCACCCAAGGACCCGACCGCGCCCACCGCCTTCGCCGTCGCGTCGCGGTTCAGCACCCCGTTCGTCACTTCCCCAAGCAGCAGAACAGCCATCAGATCACCCCCGCTTCCTTCAACTTGCCGACCAGCTCGTCCACCGAGCCGACCTTGATGCCGGCCTTGCGGCCCTCGGGCTCGCGCACCGAGACCACCTCCAGCCGCGGCGCGACGTCGACGCCGTAATCGGCGGCGGTCTTTTCCTCCAAGGGCTTCTTCTTGGCCTTCATGATGTTCGGCAGGCTCGCGTAGCGCGGCTCGTTCAGCCGCAGGTCGGCGGTGACCACCGCCGGCAGCGCCACCGCGATGGTCTGCAGCCCGCCGTCGACCTCGCGCGTCACCCTGGCCTTGCCCCCGTCGATCTCGAGCTTCGAGGCGAAGGTCGCCTGCGCCCAGCCCAGCAGCGCCGCCAGCATCTGGCCGGTCGCGTTCATGTCGTTGTCGATGGCCTGCTTGCCGGCGATGATCAGCTCGGTGCCCTCGGCCTTGGCCACCGCGGCGAGGATCTTCGCCACCGCCAAGGGCTCGATGTCCTGCTGCACGTCGTCCGTAGCGGTGACGAGAATGGCGCGGTCGGCGCCCATCGCCAAGGCCGTGCGCAGCGTCTCCGCCGCCTGCTTGACGCCGATCGAGACGGCGATGACCTCCTCGGCCACGCCCTTTTCCTTCAGCCGGATCGCCTCTTCGACCGCGATCTCGTCGAACGGGTTCATCGACATCTTCACATTCGCAAGATCGACACCAGACCCGTCAGCCTTCACACGGGCCTTCACGTTGTAGTCGATCACGCGCTTCACGGGCACGAGGATCTTCATGGTTTTTCCCTTCCTTGTTCGCATGCCGTCGCGGATCAGTTCCGCAGCGGCTTGCCGGTCCCGAGCATGTGTTCCATCCGCGCCCGCGTCTCGGGCCGGTCGACCAGCTCGAACAGCACCTGCCGCTCGATCGCCATGTTCTCGGCATCGCTGCGGCTGCCGCCGCCGCCCAGGACGCGGGCCAGGCCCCGCAGCACATGGCGGTCGTAATCCGAACCCTCGCCGGCCAGGTCGGAAAGATCGAGCCCGTCGGGCAGCGTTACCGCCAGTCCCGCGGGCGGAGCATAGCCCTGCCGGGCCATTTCGACCGCCATCCGGTGCGCGCTGGCCAGCAGCAGGTCGCGGTTCATCACCAGCCGGTCCTGCGGCAGCAGGATGCCCGCCGCAAGCGCCTCTTCGGCCGAGCCGGATTGGGATGCCGCAAAGATCGTCGCGGCCGCACGCCGCGCCGCATCGTCGGGAGCCAACCCGGCCTGCAATCCGCGCGCCAGCAGGCAGGTGCAGCCGCCCCAGGCCGGGATCAGGCCGACCAGCACCTCGGGCAGGCCCATATGCACCTCGGCATGGGCGACGATGCAATCGGCGTGCAGCGCCAACTCGCAACCGCCGCCCAGCGCAAAGCCGTGAACCGCCGCGACGACCGGCGCGGGTGCATGGCGCAGGCCCAGGAACAGGCGCTGGCCGCGGTCGATGAAGGCTTCCAGTTCGTCGCGGCGCCCGCCCTCGATCAGCGAGAGGATGAAGCGCAGGTCCGCCCCGGCCGAAAAGGCGCGGGGATCGTCATTGCCGATCACCAGCCCCTGCAGCCGCGCGCCCAGCAGGGGCAGCGTCTCTTCGATCACATCCAGCACCTCGGGGTGCAGGCTGTTCATCTTGGTGTGGACCTGCAACAGGCCGATGCCGCCGCCCGCATCCAGCAGCGAAGCCGAACCGTTGCCCAGGATGGCCCTGCCCTGCGCCCGCAGCCCGGCGGCCGTCAGCGGCACCTCCCGCGCCGCGCCGGCGGCGGGTGCGGCAAGGAAATGCCCGTCGCGATAAAAGCCGCCCTTCTCGGCCGCCTGCGCCAGCAGCGGGGGAACGGGCAGGCCGGCCGAATGCAGATGCGCCGCCACCCGGTCCAGCCCCCACCTGTCGGCCAGCACGAAGGGGCCCTGCCGCCAAGCATATCCCAGCTGCATGCCGGCATCGACATCCGACGGGTCGGCGGCGATTTCGGAGGCGTGATCGGCGGCATAGGCCACCACCTCGCCCAGCACGGCGCGGGCATAGCCGCCATGCCGGCCGGGATCGGCCAGCAGCGCCGCCAGGTCCTTGCCGCCGCCGGGCAGCTTGCCCGGCGCGACGGGCGCGGCGGGACGCCAGTCGCCGGTCGCAAGGTCGCTGGCCTCGAGCCCCGCCTCGGTCTTGCGAAAGAAACCGCCGCCCGACTTGCGGCCGAAGCGGCCCTGCCCGACCAGGGTGCGAAACAGCGGATCGGCCGCGATGTCATAGCGGTGGAAACGGTCCGTCGCCGGCAGTCCATCGACCAGGCTGCGCCAGACCTGCGGCACCAGGTCGAGGCCGATCAGGTCGAAAAGCCCGAAGACGCCGGTGCGGGGGATACCCATCGCCTGGTGGACGGCATCCGCCTGTTCCACGGTCAGGCCGTGTTCGCGCGCCAGCAGCGCGGCGGCGGCCATCCAGAAGCAGCCGATGCGATTGGCCACGAAGCCGGGCGTGTCGCGGCAGTCGATGACGGTCTTGCCCAGCAGTTGCCGGGCCGCCTGCCGCGCGCGCTGCAGCAGCGCCGGATCGGTTTCCGGGGTCGAGACGATCTCGAGCAGCGGCATCAGCCGGGGCGGGTTGAAGAAATGCGTGATCAGGAAGGCGCGGCGGAAGGCGTCGGACATGCCCTCGACCAGTTGCGAATGCAGCAGGGTCGAGGTGTTCGAGGACACGATCGACCCCGGTTTGCGCAGCGCGTCGATGCGCGCGTAAAGGTCGCGCTTGATGTCCAGGCGCTCGACCACCGCCTCGACGATCCAGTCGGCCTCGGCCAGAAGCGGCAGGTCGCGGACGACATTGCCGGTGACGACGCGGCCCGGACCGGCCGGCCCCATGAAGCCCTGGATCCTGACCTGCCGGGCCAGCCCCGCCTGCGCGGGGGCATCCGGCGCGCCACCTTCGGGCCCCGGCATGTCCAGCAATATGACCTTCAGCCCGGCATTGGCGAATTGCGCGGCGATGCCGCCCCCCATCGCCCCGGCGCCGATCACCGCGACGCAGGCGATGTCGCGCGGCAACCCGGCCCAGAACGCCTGGCTGGCCATCATCTTGGTCATGTCTGTTTCCCCCTCAGTTGCCGGTGAACCGGGCCGGCCGTTTCTCGAAAAAGGCAGAAAGCGCCTCGGCGAAATCCGCGGTTGCGGCACAGGTCTTGAAGGCCTGTTTCTCGGCCTCCAGCGTCGCGGCGTAATCTCGCCCGAAACTGTCGCACAGCAGATGCTTGAGCGCGCCCGAGGCACCGGGGGCAAGGCCGGCGAGGCGCGCGGCAAGCCTTGCACCTTCTTCTTGCAGCGCCGCGTCGGGGACGACGCGGTTCACCAGCCCCCAGTCCAGCGCCTGCCCGGCCGGCACGGCGCTGCCTTCCAAGGCGATCCAGGCGGCGCGGCGCAGCCCGACGATGCGGGGCAAGGCCCAGGTGATGCCGCAATCCGCCGGCGCGCCGACCCCCAGATAGGCAAAGCTCAGCACCGCCGATTCGGCGGCCAGCGCAAGATCGGCCGCCAGGGCCAGGGACAGGCCCGCCCCCGCGACCGGCCCGTGCAGAAGCGCGACGGTCAGCGCATCCGATCCGGCCAGCCGCGCCAGGGCGCGGTTCATCGGCGCGATGATCGCCTCGGCCTCGGCGGCGCGATCCTCGGCCCGGCGGAAGGCGGCAAGATCGCCCCCCGCCATGAAGGCCCGGCCGTTGCCCGAAAGCGTCAGCACCCGCACCCCCGCGTCCAGGGCCTGGGCGACGGCGGCCTCGAAGGCGCGCGCGGTGGCCTGGTCGATGGCATTGAGCGCCTGGGGCCGGTCGAAGACGATGCGCCCCAGCGCGGCGTCGAGATGCAGTCGAAGAGGTTCGGTCATCGCAACTCCTTGCAAAAGCCCGCAATGGCGGCGGGCTGGAAAGCCCCTCCTGCCGCGCCCTGATTGCCATGGCCGGCGCGGCTGGGCAAGATATATATACAAACTTCTCTTATAAAAATACAATTATCAGAGCGATCCTGCAGCAACAGCAGCTTCTGCGCCGCAGCTATATAATATTTTTCATTGATTCTATGTATTCATATGGTAGTTGATACATACACAATTGCTGCCAGCCGGCCCTGCTGCATCGCCGCGGAAGGGTCGCAACAAGGGATCATCCATGAACGACATCGTCATCCTGTCCGGGGTTCGGACCGCCATCGGCGGCTTCGGCGGAGCGCTTTCGGGGCTTGCGCCGCACGCCTTGGGCGTCATCGCCGCCCGCGCCGCCATCGAGCGCGCCGGCATCGAGCCCGCCCGGATCGGCACGACCGTCTTCGGCCATGTCATCAATACCGAGCCGAAGGACATGTACCTGTCCCGCCTTGCCGCCATGGGCGCGGGCGTGCCCGACACCACCCCGGCCCTGAACGTGAACCGGCTTTGCGGCTCGGGTGTGCAGGCGGTGATCTCGGCCACGCTGGCCCTGCGCCATGGCGAGGCGGATTTCGCGCTGGCCGGCGGCGCCGAATGCATGTCGCGGGCGCCCTATGCCGTGCAGGCGGCGCGCTTTGGGCAAAAGATGGGCGATGCGGCGATGGTGGACATGCTGGTCGGCACGCTCAGCTGCCCCTTCGGCACCGGCCATATGGGCGTCACCGCCGAGAACGTCGCGGCCGAGCATGGCGTCTCGCGCGCCGATCAGGATGCTTTCGCGCTGGAAAGCCAGCAGCGCGCGGCACGGGCCATCGCCGCGGGCCATTTCCGGGACCAGATCGTGCCCGTCGAGCTGCAGAGCCGGCGCGGGGTGGAGCTGTTCGACCGCGACGAACACCCCAAGGAAACCTCGCTGGCCGCGCTGGAGCAGCTGAAGCCGGTGTTCCGCAAGGACGGTTCGGTCACGGCCGGCAATGCCTCGGGCATCAACGACGGCGCGGCGGCCTTGGTCCTGGCCCGCGCGGATGCGGCCGAAAGGCTGGGCCTGACGCCGATCGCGCGCATCCTGGACCATGCGATCGCCGGGGTGCGGCCCGAGGTGATGGGCATCGGCCCGGTCCCGGCGGTCCGGCAATTGCTTGAGCGCACCGGGCTGAAGGCCGCCGATTTCGACGTGATCGAATCGAACGAAGCCTTTGCCGCCCAGGCGGTTGCGGTGACGCGGGCGCTGGACCTGGACCCGGCCCGCGTCAATCCCAACGGCGGCGCCATCGCCCTGGGCCATCCGGTCGGCGCGACGGGCAGCATCCTGCTGGTGAAGGCGATCAACGAACTCAAGCGCATCGGCGGGCGCCGCGGCCTGGTGACGATGTGCATCGGCGGCGGACAGGGCATCGCCCTGGCCATCGAGATGAACTGAAGGGTCCGAAACCGGACCCTGGAACTTGATGCAGGCTGCGTGAAAACGCGGCCTGCCTGGTCGTTCCGTTTCATACAACCGATTGAAATAACATCAATAATTCTCATTCGTCCTGCAAATAATCCTTGCCCGTTGAACACATTTTTGTCAGTTTCAGTATGCGCAATATGAATATTTGTATGCGCAACTGAGCAGATTCGACAAAGGACCGCCGCCCGCAATTCGGGCGTGACCGTTCCAGCGGATCGACGACACCGCCATGTCCAGGCAAGGACGGTTTGGGAGGAATGGAATGAAAATCAAGGGAAAGATCGGCTCCGTCAGCCAGATGGCCGCGGCAGTCCTGATCGGAGGGACAGGCGCGGCAGCCGCGCAGGATCTGACGGTTCTGGAGGCACGCATTGCCGCGCTGGAGAACCGCCAGGCCGAAAGCGGCCAGTTGACCCTGGCGCCCGGTGTAAAACTGACGTTTTACGGGTATACGAAACTCGACCTCATCAAGGACAACAACTACGATCTGGGCGCGACCACCGGGGCCATGGCCGGGGTGACGGCCGGCAGCCCGCTGGAGGGTTCGGGCTCGAATGCCCATGCCTATGAAAGCCGGCTGGGCCTGCGCGCCAGCATGGACACCGACATCGGCGAGGTGAAGCTGACGCTCGAAGGGGACTTCTTCGGCAGCGGCGGCAATTTCCGCCTGCGCCACGCCTATGGCGAGGTCGGGCCGCTGCTGGCGGGCCAGACCTGGACCAACTGGGTGCCCGCCGAAGGTGGCCCCGCCGCGGTGCAGGACTTCAACGGCCTGGCGGGCGGCAGCTATTACCGCACGCCGCAGGTCCGCTATACCTTCCGGCCCAACGACCAGTGGCGCTTCGCCGTCGCTCTGGAAGAGGATTACGCGCCCGGCACCGCCTCGCGCGTCGCCGTGTCCGGTTTCGCGGGCTATGCCAACGGGCCGCTGAAGATCGGCATGGGCGCGATCTCGCGCGGGCTGGAGACCAGCAGCTTCGGCGACGTCACCGGCTTCGGCTATGCCATCGGCGCCGATTACGAAGCCTGGCAGGGCGGCAAGCTGCATGCGCAATATATCGGCGGCAAGGGCATCTCGACCCTGCTGAACAACGCCGGCTTCTCGGGGCTGGAAGTGGGGACCGCGGGCAAATACGCCTTTGACGTCGATGCCGCGGGCGACCCGGTCAAGGCCAAGGGCGTGAAGCTGGGCGTCACCCAGAAGCTGGGCGAGAAAAGCGACCTTTCGCTGGCGCATGGCTTCCAGCGGTTCGACGATTTTGCCGGCGCCCTGGGCAGCCATACCAAGGAAATCAACTCGACCCACGTGACCTATCGTTACTTCGCGACGAAATCCGTGATGCTGGCGGCCGAGGCGGCCTATGTCGAGCGCGAGCAGTTCGACGGGGCGAGCTTCGACAATACCCGCCTGCAGGGCGTGGTGAAGTTCACCTTCTGAAACACCAAGGCCCGCCATGCCGGCGGGCCTTGTCCTTTCGCGAGGTTGGTCCTTTCGCCTGGGCCGAGCGGGCTCAGACCGTATCCATGCTGCCCAGGATGACGCTGGTCTGCGAGGACAGCACCCCGCCATTGCCGTGGCACAGCGCAAGATCGGCCGCCGCCAGCTGGCGCTCGCCCGCCTCGCCGCGGATCTGGCGCACGGCCTCGACCAGCGTGAACAGCCCATACATGCCCGGATGCACGCAGGACAGCCCGCCGCCATTGGTGTTGACCGGCAGCGCTCCGCCTGGCGCGATGGTCCCGTCCTGCACGAAGCGGCCGCCCTCGCCCTTGGGGCAAAAGCCCAGGTCTTCGAGGAACAGGATCGTGTTGATGGTAAAGGCGTCGTAAAGCTGCACCATGTCCATGTCGGCGGGGCCGTAGCCCGCGGCGGCATAGGCGCGCTGGCCTGACAGCTTGGCGCCGGTGACGCAAAGATCCGGCATGGCGGCGATTTCCTTGTGCGTGGTCTCGGCCCCGGCGCCCAGCACCGCCACCGGCTTCTTGCGCAGGTCGCGGGCACGGGCCCGCGAGGTCACGACCACCGCCGCCGCCCCGTCCGTGACCAGGCAGCAGTCCAAGGCCCCCAGCGGCGAAGAGACGATACGCGCGGCCAGGTATTCCTGCATGTCCAGCGGCTCGCGCCGGAATGCCTCGGGGTTCAGCTGCGCCCAGGCGCGCGCGGCCAGCGCCACCGCGCCCAGCTGCTCCCTGGTGGTGCCATAGTCGTGCATGTGGCGGCTGGCGGCCAGCGCATAGCCGCCGATGGGCATGCGCGCGCCATGCGGCGCCTCATAGACCGAGCCGCGCAGGGCCGAGACCAGCCGTCCCGCCGCCGACCGCTGGTTCGAGCCATAGCAGATCAGCGCCGTGTCCATGTATCCGGCCGAGATCATGAAGCAGGCCGTCATCAGGTGGTTCAGAAAGGACGAGCCGCCGGTGCGGTTGTTGTCCACGAACCGGGCGCCGACACCCAGATATTCCGCAACCGCCAGCCCGCCCAGCAGATCCTCGGGCAGGCAGGTGAAAAGCCCGTCCACGTCGGCAAGGCCCAGGCCCGCATCCTCGAGCGCCAGAAGCCCGGCCCTGGCGGTCATCTCGAGCGCGCTGTAGCCCTCGCACAGGCCGATGCCGAAGGTGGCGGCCCCGGCGATGGCGCAGGCGGCGCGCGGAAAGGCCTTATCCTTCATCCTGTTCCCCTTGCGGCACGAAGAACACATGCGGCGGCTCGCTTTCGCCGGCGATCACCGCGCGCAGGCGCTGGCCGATCGCGACCGGGGCCTCGGCCTGGATCCGCGACAGCAGGCGGAAACCCTCGTCCATCTCGACGATGGCGATGATGCGGCTGGGCGCGGGCGGCTTTTGCGGCTGCTCGGTCACGGCATGGACCCGGCCCCGGCCCGAGGATTGCGCCCATTCCAGCGCCGCCCCGTCGCCGGGCGCGGCTAGGCGGGGCGGAAAGACCGCCCGCCCCTCGGCCGTGCGCTGATAGCAGAAGCGGCCATCGCGCAGGGCTTGCAGATATTCGGCCTCGGGGCCCAAAGACGCTGTGGATGGTGATGCCATGCCTTCCCTCAGATGATCGCTTCGTCGCGCAGCTTCTCCAACTCCTCGGCGGAAAGCGAGAGGCATTGCCGCAGCACCTCGTCGCTATGCTCTCCGGCAAGCGGGGGGGCCGAGCGATAGCTCACCGGCGTCTCGGACAGCCGCAGCGGGCTGCCGACCAGACGCACGGTGCCGGTGACGGGATGCTCCATGGTCACGAACATGCCGCGCGCCTGGAGCTGGGGATCCTCTTCGATGTCGGGCATCTCGTTGATCGGCCCGCAAGAGACCTTGGCGGCAAGGATCCTTTCCATCCAATGCGCACGCAGGTTGGTGGACAGCACCGCGTTCATCTCGGCCGTCAGCGCCACGCGGTTCTCCAGCCGGTCGCGCGAGCGCAGGAAGCGCGGATCCTCGGCCCATTCCGGGTGGCCCAATGCGCCGGCCAGCCGGGCGAACTCGCGGTCGTTGAAGGTCGCGATCAGGATGAAGCCGTCGGCGCATTCGAAGACGCCGTTCGGCACCGCGGTCGGATGCTCGTTGCCGGTGCGGGGCAGCGGTGCGCGCGCGTTCAGCCACGAGCCGATATTGTTCATCAGCAGCGCCACCTGGCTGTCGAACAGCGCGATGTCGATATGCTGGCCCTGCCCGCCGTTCTGGCGATGCAGCAAGGCCGCAAGGATGGCGATGGCGGCATTGTTGCCGGCGGTGATGTCGGCGATGGGCACGCCCACGCGGGTCGGGATGCCGCCATCCGCCTCGGGCTGGCCGGTGACGGCCATCTGCCCGCCCATGGCCTGCACCAGGTAGTCATAGCCCGAACGGTCGTTATAGGGCCCGGTCTGCCCGAAGCCGGTGATCGAGCAATAGATCAGCCGGGGGTTGAGCTTGCGCAGATCCTCGTAGCCCAGCCGGTATCGCGCCAGGGTGCCGGTGCGGAAATTCTCGATGAACACGTCCGATTCGGCGGCAAGCCGGCGCAGAAGCGCGGCCCCCTGCGGGCGCGAGAAGTCCAGCCCGATCGAGCGCTTGTTGCGGTTGACCATCTGGAAATAGGTCGATTGCTCGGGCGCACCGGGGCGGCCCTCGACCCAGGGCGGGCCCAGGGTGCGCAGGTCGTCGCCATCGCCCACGCGCTCGATCTTGATGACGTCGGCGCCCAGGTCGGCCAGGGTCTGCGCCGCCAGGGGTCCGGCCACGACCCGCGTCAGGTCCAGCACCCGGATGCCCGAAAGCACGCCCCGGCAGTCGATCCGGCCTTGGCCGACCGTCGCATCGGTGGCGCATATGTCGAGTTCTTGCATGTCTGTCTGTAGGGTCATGGTTCCTCTGCCCAAGGCTATGCCAAGCAACTTCCGCTTGATTGAATATACAATAGCAATGATTCATTATACAAGAAAAGTATTGTTATTGTTTTTCGCAAGCGGGCATGTAATATTCCGGCAGCAAGCGAAGAACGTCAGCGGAGAGCGCAATGGATCTGCGGTTGAGGGGCCTGAAGGCGGCAGTGACCGGGGGAACTCGAGGAATCGGCAATGCGATCGTGCATGTCCTGGCCGAGGAAGGCTGCGCCCTTGCCACCTGCGGCCGCGCGCCCGAGCGCATCGAATCGCTGTGCCGGCAGATGGACGCCGCCGGGGTCCGTTTCCATGGCGAAACCGTCCAGGGCCGCGACGGCGAGGCCATGCGCAACTGGATGAGGAACTCGGTCGAGGCCCTGGGCGGGCTGGACATCTTCATCGCCTCGCTGTCCGCCGGCGGCGGCACGGACGAGGAACGCTACTGGTATCGCAATTTCGAGATCGACCTGATGTCCGCCGTCCGCGGCGTCGAAGAGGCGTTGCCCGCCCTGCGCCGGTCGCAAAGCCCCTCGATCCTGATCCTGGCGACCATGGCCGCGTCCGAGACCTTCGTCGCGCCCATGGCCTATAACGCCATCAAGGCGGCGCTCGTCACCTGGTCCAAGCAGCTTTCCCAGCAGCTTGCCCCCGAGGGCATCCGCGTCAACTGCCTGTCGCCCGGCCCCACCATGTTCAAGGGCTCGAACTGGGAAATGATCCGCGTCGCGCGGTCGCGCATCTATGACAACGCCGTCCGCCAGCAGCCCACCCGGCGCATGGGCACCGCCGAGGAGATCGCGCGCTCGGCCGTGTTCCTGGCCAGCCCGGCCGCGTCCTGGTGCAACGGATCGCATCTGCTGGTGGACGGCGGCTTTTCCAAGCGCGTCCCGTTTTGAATCTCAGGAAGGTTCCTTTCATGGCCATCGAACGCATCAAGTCGACCGATTTCACCCGCACGCCGGCCGCGCCTGCCGCGAAACCCGATTTCGGCACGGCGATGATCCCCAAGGAACGCTATACCTCGGCCGAATACATGCGCCTGGAATGGGAACGCATGTGGACCAAGGTCTGGCTGCTGGGCTGCCGGACGGACGACATCCCGAATCCCGGCGACTACCACGTCACCACCATCGGCAAGGAAGAGATCATCCTGGTCCGGCAAAAGGACATGTCGGTGCGCGGCTTCTACAACGTCTGCCTGCACCGCGGAAACCGCATCATGGTCGGCGAAGGCAACGCGACCAGTTTCAAGTGCCAGTATCACTTCTGGGAATACGGGCTGGACGGCGCGTTCGAGAACATCCCCGACCTCGAGACCTTCCCGCAGGGCGCGCCGCCCTGCAAGGGCCTGCGCGAGGTGAAATGCGACAGCTGGAACAGCTTCGTCTGGTTCTCGCTGAACCCCGAGGCCGAGCCGCTGCTGGACTATCTTGCGCCCCTGCCCGAGCACCTGGAACCCTATCACTTCGAGCGCATGGTCAAGGTCGCCGACATGACCGTGGAATGGGACTGCAACTGGAAGACCTCGGTCGATGCCTTCAACGAATCCTATCACGTGCAGGGCATCCACCCGGAATTGCTGTATTTCATCGAGGACAAGGACGTCCAGATCGACTGCTACGGCAGGCACAACCGCTATCTGGTGCCCTTCTCGACCATCTCGCACCGGGTCGAGGAAACCACCGAGATCCCGCATCTCATCAAGCACGCGATGAAAGAGGCGGGCATGAACCCCGCCGATTTCGACGGCCGCGTGACCGAGGTGCGCAAGGCGCTGCAAGCCTTCAAGCGCAAGCACGGCCCAGAAATGGGGCTGGATTACAGCGACCTGAACGACGACCAGCTGACGGATGATTACCACTACAACATCTTCCCGAACCTGACGCTGAACACCCATGCCGACGACCTGATGCTGTTCCGCCAGCGCCCGCATCCGACCGATCCCAACAAGATGTTCTTCGACCTGTTCATCTTCAAACTGCTGAAGAAGGACGAGCCGCGCCCGAAAAAGCCGCGCCACGAACAGTTCAGGCATGGCGAGAAATCGCTGGGCCTGGTGCTGGACCAGGACGCCTACAACCTGCCGGGGGTGCAGGCGGGGATGAACTCGGACAGTTTCGGCGGGCTGTGGATCGGCGACCAGGAACTGCGCATCCGCCATTTCCATCACGTGCTGGAATCCTATGTCGGATCGTGACGCCAAGCCCCCGCGCCGCTGGGAAGACCTGACCCTGGGCGAGGAAACCCGCTCGCGCGAGATGCTGGTCGAAGAACAGCCGATGATCGCGTTCGCCACCCGCTACGACCCGCAATTCTTTCACATGGACCCGGAAACCGCGGACCAGTCGCTATTCGGCGGCGTGATCGCCAGCGGGCTTTACACCGCCTGCCTGTGGCGCATCCTGGATCACGAGGTGAATGGCGACATCGCCTGGGTCTGCGGCGTCGCCTGGGACAATGTGCGCTGGTCGCGCGCGGTGCGGCCGGGCGACCGGATCGTGGCGCATTCCCGCATCGAGGCGCTGCGCCCCTCGGCCTCGCGGCCCACCGTGGGGCTGGCGACGTTGCGCCACGCGCTCACCAACCAGGACGGCGAGACGGTGTTTTCCTTTGTCTCGACCGACATGGTCTATCGGCGGGAGGCTTAGGCGATGCGCCCCATGCGCCGGGTTCTGCTGGTGGTCGGCGGGCTTTACCACGACTTCGACTTCGTCCGGCTGGAACTGCTGGCGCACCTGGCCCGGCGCGAGCATCTGCGCGTCGATCTGCGCCACGACTATTCCGACCTGAACGCGCTGGAGCGTTGCGATGCACTGATCACCTATACCGCCGCGCTTTTGCCCGATGCGGCGCAGACCGCGGCGCTGGCCGATTGGGTGGGGCGCGGCGGGCGCTGGTTCGCGCTGCACGGCACGAACTCGGCCATCCAGATCCGGCCCGACGGCAAGGTGCTGACCCCGGCGATGGAGCCGCTGCTGTTCGACCTGCTGGGCAGCCAGTTCCTGGCCCATCCGGTGCCCGGCCGCTATCGCATCCGCCCGGTCGAGGCCCATCCGCTGACCGAAGGCATCGAGGCATTCTTCCTGGAGGACGAGCATTATCTCCAGCGCCATGCCGAGGGGAACCTGGTCCTGCTGGCCTCGGAGTTCCAGGGCGAGACGGCGCTGTTTCAGACCCGCGACTGGCCCAAGGGGCAGCATCAGAGCTTTTACCTGCGCCCGCGCGGCAAGGGCGGCGTGCTGTATCTGACCCCCGGCCATGCCAGGGGGCGCTATGACATGCAGCCCCTGGCCGACGCCTATCCCTTCGTCGAGCGCGGCGCCTGGATCCTGCCGGTGTTCCACCGGCTGATCCGGCGCGGCATCGCCTGGCTCGACCGCGACCTGCCGGAGACCCTGCCATGACAAAGCCCGAGATCCTCGAGTTCCGCACCTCGGACGGGCTGCGCCTGGAGGCGGAAAGCTATGGCGCGGGGCCCACCATCCTGCTGGCCCATGGCGGCGGGCAGACCCGCTATTCCTGGCGCGGCGTCGCGCAGGCGCAGGCGGAAAAGGGCTGGCGCACCGTCGCGCTGGACCTGCGCGGCCATGGCGCCAGCGATTGGGATCCGGCCGGCGACTACAGCCTGGAACGCTATGGCCGCGACATTGCCGAGGTTGCGCAGCAACTGGGCGGCGGCATCTATCACGTCGGCGCCTCGCTGGGCGGCAACGCGGCGCTGGCCGCGGTCGGCCGCTATGCGCCCGAACTGTTTCGCGCGCTGGTGCTGGTCGATGTGGTGCCGCAAGTGGACAAGACCGGCGTGGCCGAGGTGCTGGGCTTCATGGGCAGCCACCTGGACCAGGGCTTTGCCGACCTGGACGAGGCATCGCGCGCCGTCTCGGCCTATCGCAAGCAGGCGCCGCGCCCGGCCGGCCAGGCCTCGGGGCTGGCGCGCTATCTGCGCAGGCGCGACGACGGGCGGCTGGTCTGGCATTGGGATCCGGCCTTCGTGCGCGGCAGGCGCCACGGACGGCTGACGCCGGACCTGGCGCAGCGGCTGGACCGCGACCTGCGCAACATCACCTGCCCGGTCCTGCTGCTGCGCGGGCTGGACAGCAACCTGGTCACGGACGAGGCCGAGGCCGCCTTTCGCCGCAGCGCGCCCGAGGCGCTGGTCTGGCACGTCGACGATGCCGGGCACATGGTCGTCGGCGACAACAACTCGCAATTCGCGGGCGATCTGGACCGTTTCCTGAACCTGGTCCGCAACCGCGAAACAGCCATCGCAAACCAGGGGAGAGCGAATGCCTAGACTCGAGGGAAAGCGCGCCGTCATCATCGGCGCCGCCGGCAAGGACAATCTGGGCCAGGTGCTGGCCCGCCGCTTTGCCGCCGAGGGCGCGCAAGTCACCGTCGCCGGCCGCCACCAGGACGTGCTGGCGGAACTGGCGGCCGAGATCGGCGGCCATGCCGTCACCGCCGACATCACCCGGACCCAGGACAACGAGGCCCTGGCCGAGGCGGCCCTGGCGCGGATGGGCGGCATCGACATCGCCGTGAACTGCACCGGCTGGGGGCTGCTGGTGCCCTTCCTCGACACCACGCGCGACGAGCTTGAGCAGATGACGCGGCTGCAATTCATCGGCCCGTTCGAGTTCTTCCAGTCCATGCTGCGGCGGATGGCGGATGGCGGGTCGATCGTCCAGGTTTCTTCGGCCACGGCGCGGATCATGATGGACGACCACGCCGCCTATATGGGCACCAAGGCCGGGATGGACCACGTCATCCGCTGCATCGCCAACGAGTTCGGCGCGCGCGGCATCCGCGCCAATTCGGTCTCGCCGGGCTTTACCGCCTCGCCCATGACCGGCCGCGCGGCAAGGAACGATGCGGTGGTCGGCGCATTCGCGCGGGAATACCCGCTGGGCCGCGTGGGCACGCTGGAGGACACGGCCGAAGCGATCGCCTGGCTTTGCACCGATGCCTGTTTCCTGACCGGCGAGAACCTGCAGGTCAACGGCGGGCTGACGCTGCGCCGCAACCCCACCAATGCCGAGATCGCAGGTGCCGTGCGGGCCGCGAAGGCCGCCCGCGCCGCCGCGCAATAGTTCCCTCCGCCGGCGGGCCGCACATCGCGCCCGACGGCACTTCAAGGCCCCGATCCGATGGACCGGGGCCTTTTTTTATGCGCAAGGGTGGGACGGCCAGCCGTCAGCCAGCGATGCAGGCCGAGCGGCGCGCGGCCATCATTTGCTTGATGTCGAAATATTCCTCGGCCGCGAATTCGCGCGACAGCCGGAACTTCTGGATCTTGGTGGTGGACATCGGCCATTCGGTCACGAAGCGCACATAGCGCGGCACCTTGTAGCTGGCGATGCGGCCCAGGCAGTAATCCACCACCTCCGCCGCCGTCAGCCGCGCGCCGGGCCGCAGCTCGACATAGGCCGCCGCGACCTCGAACAGATGGGCGTCGGGCACGGCGATGACCTGGGCCAGCTCGATGTCCGGGTGGGTGCAGAGATAGCTTTCGATCTCCAGCGCGGCGACGTTCTCGCCGCCGATCTTCAGCATGTCCTTGAGCCGGCCGTCATAGGTGACGATCCCCCCGGCATCGACATAGCCAAGATCGCCGGTGCAAAGCCAACCGTCCGCGCGCAGCACCTGCGCCGTCGCCGCCTCGTCCTTGAGATAGCCGCTGAACCGGCAAAAGCCGCGCAGCCGCAATTCGCCGCGGGTGTCGGGCGGCAGGCGCCGGTCGGTCTCGGGGTCGAAGGCGGCGATCTCGAGCCCGTCGAAGGCCTTGCCGGAATGGGTGAAGGGATCGTCCGCCTGATCCCAGGGATCGGACCAGACCGGAACGCCGCTGCCCTCGGTCAGCCCGTAGGCATTGACGAAGCGCACCCCCGGCAGGCTGTCGGCATAGCGCCGCAACAGGTCCGCCGGCCCCACGCAATGCAACAGCCGGACCGAGGACAGGTCGGCCTCGGCAAAGCCCGGATCGTTCAGGATGCCGCCGACGATGGTAGGGAAGGACACATAGGCGAATGTCGCCCGCTCGTCCTGCATCTGGCGCAGCGCCTCGTGCGGCTTGAAATGGCCGGTGCAGATCTGCATCGCGCCCGCGGCCCGGCAGGCGGCCATCGGCAGCATCGAGGACATGTGGAAGAACGGCATCGGGTTGTAGACCACGTCCTCGGGGCCCAGCCGGAAGCGCCGGGCAAAGGACATGCCGATCTGCGACAGGTTGCGGTGGCTCAGGATGCAGGCCTTGGGATGCGCCGTCGTGCCCGAGGAATAGATGATCAGCGCATCGCTATGCGACGGGATCTCGTCGCGCAGCCGCCGGGCCTGGTCCAGATGCGCGGGCGTCGCGGCAGACAGGAAGGCGGCCTCGTCTGGCCAGGCCGTCTCGTCGGGGTCGCCGAAGTTGAACAGGCGGCGCAGATGCGGCGCGGCCGCAAGCGACAGCGGCGCCTTGCCGTCCCAGCCCTGCAATTCGGGATAGATCCGCACCAGCATGGCGCGGAAGTCCATGAAGGACTTGGCCTGGCCGCCGATGAACAGGAAACCGGCCTCGGCATGGTCCAGCGCATAGACCAGGTCCGCCTCCTTGAAGCGGGCGTTCAGCGTGATGGCGCAGGCCCCGATCATGCCCGCCGCGTAAAGCAGCTTGACGTATTCCACCGAGTTCGGCCCCAGGATGCCGATACGCGTGCCCGGCCCCGCCCCCTGCGCCAGAAGCGCCGCGGCATAGCGTTCGGCCTCGGCCAGCATCTGCGCATAGCTCAGCCGCTCGCCGTCCAGCAGCAGCAGCGGCCGGTCGGGCCAGCGGCTTGCGGATTGCGCCAGCACCCGCGCATTGGTGTGCTGCCCCGCGGCTTCGACTTCGGCCGGGGGCGTCAGGGTGTTTTCGCTTTGCGACATGGTCTTTCCTTAAACTTGGGCCGGCGCGCCCGCCGCCCATTCGCGCGCGGCAGGGCTCAGCAGCCAGTCGAGGGCGTTTCTCAGCAGCTTGCGGAAGGCTGGATTCGCGAAGGTCGCGCCGTCGTTGCCGCATTGCAACGTGACCGTGGGCGACCGGCCGGAAACCTTGGCCCAGCCGATCAGGTCGGTGCCCCGCGGCGGCGTCCAGCCGTCCGAGGCCCACATCCGCGCCGCAAGCGCATTCCTGGCGGAATGGAACCGCGCGGGGTCGAAATCGGCCTTGGCGCGCAAAAGCGGCACCACCTCTTCCAGCAGCTCGAAAAGGTAAAGCTCGTCGGTCAGCTCGAAACCGTCCTCGAGCCCCTGCGTCACGGGATGCGCGCCCACCGGCTCGGCCCGGTAGGTGACGGGGAACAGATAGCCGGAATCGGGATGCGCCCGGCCCTTGTAGCGGCCCGGCTGATAGAAGAACCGCGCGCCGATCGCCTCGGCATATTCGTCCCACAGCGGCCAGCCCGCGATGGCATGGTGCAGAAACAGCAGCGGCTTGCCGCTGGCCAGCAGCGCGCGGAACCCGGCCTTGAAGCCCTCGTCCGGCTCGATCAGGTCGGGCGGGTTCGGGGTGCGGAACTGGATGCCCGGCACGTCGTAGAACAGGATCAGGTCATGGTCCTGCCCGCCGCCGCAGGCGATCAACTGCGCGGCGGCGGGCTGTTCCACATGCGTCCAGATGATGCCCTTGAGCGAATCGAAAAGCGCGCAAAAGGCCGCCCGATCATAGGGATGCCCCTTGGTCACGACCAAAAGCCTCACCTTGGCATCGTAGCGGATCAGCATGGGCGCGGCCGTCAGAACTGGACGCGCTTGGTGAAGCCGCCGTCCACGACCAGGTTGACGCCGTTGATCCAGCTTGCCGCGTCCGAGGCCAGGAAGGCGATGGCGCGGGCCACCTCTTCCGCCTCGCCCATGCGGCCGTCGGGCTGCTGGGCCAGGATCGAACGGAAGAACGCCTCGTCCTGCTGGCGCACCTGGTCCCACGAGCCGCCCTCGATCATGATCGGGCCGGGCGAGACCGTGTTCACCCGCAGCCCGCGCTTGGCATGGGCCTGGGACAGCTGCTTGCCATAGGTGATCAGCGCGGCCTTGAGCGCGTTATAGGCCATCGGGCCGATGAAGGTCTCGACCGCGGCCGTGGTCGAGATGAAGACGACATTGCCCGAGCCCTGCGCCTTGAAGGTCGGAAACAGCGCATCAAAGCCGCGCACGCAGCCCATCAGGTCGATCTCGAAGGCCTTGTACCAGCTTTTCTCGCCATCCATGCCGCCGCCGGCCGAAACGCCGGGCACGAAGATGTCGACGCCGCCCAGCTCCTCGGCGGCCTGTTGCAGCCATGCCTTGTAGCCCTCGGCATCCTTGACGTTGGCGGTCCCGCCGATGATCCGCGTGCCATAGGGCTTCAGCGCCTCGACGGTGGCATCGACCTCGTCCTGCTTGCGGGCGCAAAAGGCGACATCGGCGCCTTCCTGCGCCAGGATTTCGACCAGACTGCGGCAGATGCCGCGCGTCGCCCCCGTGACGATGGCTCGTTTGCCCTTCAGTCCCAGATCCATGCATTCCTCCTTGGTTTCGCGCGCGCCGCGGGCATACGCGCCAATGGGGCAGGCCGGTGCGATTCCGGCCGGCCGCCGCAGATCGAGCCAAAACTGCACCGGATCGGAAGGAATTGCAATATACAATTACTGCATTCTTTGTATAACGAACCGCAGAATCGCCTGAAACAGAGGAAGCCATGCAGGATTATGATGTCATCGTCGTGGGCGCCGGACCGGGCGGCTATGTCGCGGCGATCCGCGCAGCGCAGCTGGGCCTGAAAACCGCCATCGTGGAGCGCGAGCATCTGGGCGGCATCTGCTCGAACTGGGGCTGCATCCCGACCAAGGCGCTGCTGAAATCGGCCGAGGCGCTGGAAACCGCCCGCCGCGCGGCGGATTACGGCGTCCGGGTCGAGGGGCTGATCACCGCCGATCTGGCGGCGATGGTCGAACGCTCGCGCGGGGTCGCGGGCCGCATGGCCGGGGGCGTCGCCATGCTGATGCGCAAGAACCGCATCGCCGTGATCTGGGGCAAGGCGCGGCTGGACGGGCCGGGCGCCGTGACGGTCGAGCCCGCCCAGCTGCATCCCCGCAACGCAGCGGCCAAACCGCCCAAGGGTGCGCTGGGGGCCGGCCGCTATACCGCGCGGCATGTCATCCTGGCCACGGGCGCGCGCCCGCGCGTGCTGCCGGGGCTGGAGCCCGACGGCCGGCGCGTCTGGACCTATTTCGAGGCGCTCGCCGCGCCCGAACTGCCCGGCCATCTGCTGGTGGTCGGCTCGGGCGCCATCGGCATCGAGTTCGCATCCTTCTTTGCCGCGCTTGGCGCGCAGGTGACGGTGGTCGAGGCGGCGGGGCGCATCCTGCCGGCCGAGGATGCCGAGATCGCGGATTTCGCCCGCCAGCAATTCGCCCGGCGCGGCATCGCCTTTCATACCGGCTGCACGGTGACGCAGCTTGACCGGGGCGCAGAAGGCGTGACCGCCACGCTCCGGGACGGCAAGGGCGAGACGCGCAGCATCGAGGCCAGCCATGTCATGGTCGCCGCGGGGGTCGAGCCCAACAGCGAGGACCTGGGCCTGGCCGAGGCCGGCGTGGCGCTGGAGCGCGGCTTCGTGCGCACCGACGCCCTGGGCCGCAGCAATGTTGCGGGCATCCATGTCATCGGCGACCTGGCCGGCGGGCCGATGCTGGCACACAAGGCCGAGCACGAGGCGGTGATCTGCGTCGAGGCCATCGCCGGCCAGAACCCCCATGCGCTGAACCGCGACCGCATTCCCGGCTGCACCTATTGCGACCCGCAGATCGCCTCGGTCGGGCTGACCGAGGAACGGGCGCGGGCCGAGGGCCGGGACATCGCGGTCGGCAAGTTCCCCTTTCTCGCCAATGGCAAGGCCATCGCGCTTGGCGCCGAGCAGGGGCTGGTCAAGGTCATCCACGACCGCAGGACCGGCGAGCTTCTGGGCGCGCATATGGTCGGGGCCGAAGTGACCGAGATGATCCAGGGCTTCGTCCTGGCCATGGAGCTTGAGACGACGGATCGCGAACTGGCCGAGGCGGTCTTTCCGCACCCGACCCTTTCCGAGACGATGAAAGAGGCGGTTCTCGCCGCCATGGGCCGGGCGATCAACATCTGACCGGCCGCCGCCGGCCGGGGCGCGGATCGTCCCGGCCCCGGCGGCTTCGTCAGGCGCCGCCGGGCACCTCGAGCCCCGCCTGCCGGGCGATGTCGCGCGCGGCGATCCAGCCGAAGGTCACGGCCGGGCCGATGGTCGCACCCGCACCGGGATAAGAGCCGCCGAACACGTTGGACTGGTCGTTGCCCGCCGCGTAAAGCCCGGCGATGGGTCGGCCGCCCTGCCCGATTACCCGCGAATGTTCGTCGGTCTTCAGGCCCTTGTAGGTGCCGATCTCGCCCGGATAGATGCGCACCGCGTAATAGGGGCCCTTGTCCAGCGGCCCCAGCGCCGGGTTGGGGCGATGGTTCTCGTCGCCCTGATAGCGGTCATAGGCGGATTCGCCCCGGTGGAACTCGGGGTCGCGCCCCTCGGCGGCATGGCGCGAGAAATCGCGGATGGTCCGGGCCAGCGCCTCGGGGTCGATGCCCAGCTTGCGCGCCAGCGCCTCGGGCGTGGCGGCGCGCGTCAGGTAGCCGTTGCGCAGGTAACGCCCCTTGGGGATCGGGAAGGGACGGACGAAGCCCATGCCCCAGCGCCGGATCGCCCGGTCGTCGCCGATCAGGAAGGCGCGGTCGGCGCCGCGGCTTTCGAAGGCGTCCAGCATGGCGGGCACCAGGTCGTGATAGGGCGCGCTTTCATTGGCAAAGCGCCGGCCGTCCGGCAGCACCATGATGAAGCCCGGCTTGTTGCGGTCGGTCAGGTGCGGCCAGACGCCGTTCTGGTCCACCGCCCCCGGCAGGCGCGAGGTCGGCAGCCAGGCGGCGGGCTGCAGCAGCTCGGCATTGAACTGCGCGCCGACCTCCTCGGCCATGCGGATGCCGTCGCCGACATTGGTGACGGGGGCGGGCGTCACCGGCTCCATCGTCCGGGCATGGCCGGGATATTGCCGGGCGCGGCGGTCCTTGTCGCGCGGAAAGCCCCCCGCCCCCAGCACGACGGCATGGCGCGCCAGCACCCGCACCGGCTTGCCGTCGCGCAGGATCTCGGCCCCGACGACGCGGTCGCCCTCGCGGATCAGCCGCTCTGCCGGGGCGTTCAGCCAGAACGGCACGCCCAGGTCATGCGCCGTCCGCGCCAGCCGCGCGATCAGCGCCCGGCCGCGCACGATGCGCTGCGACGATCCTTTCACCGCCAGGTCCATGAAATGCCGCGCCATGCGGCGGATCACATAGGCCATGGCCCTGGGCGAACGTCCCGCCGCCAGGAACTGCTTCATCTCCAGCGTCGAGCCGATGGCCAGCCCCAGGAACAGCGTCTGCGGCAGCTCGCCCTTGAGCGTCTTCATCAGCTCGCCCATCTTGGCCGCGTCGTAATCCATCGTCCCGACCGAGCGGATGCGCGAGCCGCCCTGGGCCTCGGGGTGATAGTCGGGAAACTCCATCGGATAGAATTTCACCTCGGTATGGTCTTCCAGATACTCGACCATGCGCGGGGCATGTTCCAGATAGGCCTCGATCCGGGCCTCGTCATAGCAATTGCCGGTTTCGTGCCGCAGATAGGTCCGCACCAGGTCACCGTCGTCCTCAACCCCCAGCCGGGCGCCCAGCGCCTTGGCATGGCGGCTGCCCGGCACCCACAGCACGCCGCCCGAGGTCGCGGTGGTGCCGCCGAACTGCCCGGCCTTTTCGGTGACAAGCACCTTGAGCCCGGCCTTGGCGCAGGTCACTGCCGAGGTCAGCGCCCCCGCCCCCGAGCCGATGACCAGGACGTCGCAGGTTTCTGTCTGGGTCATCCTTGCCTCCTTCATGGATTGTCCGCCCGCTGCACGCGCCTCGCGCAACGGCCAAGGGAAAGAAAACCGGCGGGTTCAGATCTGCGCGAAGGCGTCGCGGCAGACGATCACGCGGCCCTCGGAATCGAGATAGCCCATGTCTCCGGTCTTGAAGAAACCGCTGCGGTCCAGCACCTTGCGGCTGGCGCGCAGGTCGTCGTGATAGCGCAGCATCAGCGGCGCGCCGCGAATCCAGATCTCGCCGATCTCGTAAAGCAGCATGTCCATCGAGGTGCGGGGATCGACGATCATCACCTCGACCCCGCGCAGGGGCCGGCCGGCGGTGGCATGCGCGGTATGCGGCGGGTCGCGCGGGTCCGAGCAGATGGCGATCCCCGCCAGCTCGGCGCGCTGGTAGCTGTTGAAGATGCGGCTGTGCGGCAAGGCGCGCTGCCAGCCGCGGACCAGCCTTGCATCGCCGCTGAGCAGGACCATGCCCGGCTGCATCTGCACCGCGGGCGGGGCTTGCGGCGGCACCGGCGCCGCGTCCGCCAGGATCAGGTGGCTTGCGGGCGCCGAAAAGGCCGGCAGGTCGCAAAGCGCCGCGCCCGCCAGCAGTGCGGCCAGCTCGGCGGTCAGCCGGACGGCGTGGTTCAGGGGCAAGGGCACCGCCAGCCGCGACCCCGGCCCCATGCCATAGCGCGCGGCCAGGCCCCGCGCGGCGCAAAGCAGCGCCCGGTGGCTCAGCACCACGCCGCGCGCCGTGTCCTGCTGGCCCTCGCCGTAAAGGACGACGGCGGGATGGTCGGGCAGGACGCGCCCGGCGCGTTCGGCCAGTTGCCCAAGGTCGGGCGCATCGCCCTGGGCCAGCAGCTCGTCGCAGGCGAGATGGCGCACTGCCGCAAGGCTCGTGCCGCGGCCCGCGCCTTGCGAATGATGCACCAGCAACCGCAGGCCCGAGCCCTGGAGCGCCATGGTCAGCCGGGCTTGCGGCAGGCTGGGCTCCAGCGGCACCACCACGCCGCCCAGCCACCAGATCGCCGCGCAAAGCGCCGTGCGGTCGGCCGAGGGCGGCATCGAGACGCCGACCCGCTGGCCGCGGCGAAGCTCGGCCGACAGCAGCCCGGCGGCCAGGCGCAGGATGCGGTCGCGCATCGCCGCATGGCTGGTCGCGCCCTGTTGCGCGACATGCGCGGGCAGGTCGCCCCAGGATGCACCCGCCAGGGCGGCGCCGATCACCGGGTCGCCCAACCGAAAGCCCGTGCCTATCGCCCTGTCCACGCCCATGCCCCGCCTGCCGTCATACCACGTTGAAATGCTCGGGCACGCCGGCGGGCCAGACCGTGCCCCACATCTGCATGCCGCCGTCGATGGTCAGCACCTCGCCGGTGATGAAATTGCCCGCATCCGAGGACAGGTAGGCCACGCCTTCCGCGATGTCCCAGCCGTTGCCCATGCGCCGCTGCGGGTTGACGTTGCGAAAGCGCGCGGTGGCGTGCTCGGGATATTTCGACAGCCCTTCCGAGGCGATGGCGCCCGGCGCGATGCAGTTCACCCGGATGTTCAGCGGCGCCCATTCCGTCGCCACCGTCCGGCTGAGATAGATCACCCCCGCCCGCGCCGCGCAGGTATGCGCGGCCTGCGGCATGCCGCGCCCGACATGGGCCACGATCGAGATGACGTTGCCGGCCTCGTCCCGGTCGTGCCAGCGTTGGGCGGCGCCCTGCATCATCCACCACGTCCCGTTCAGGTTCAGGTCGATGACCGAGTTCCAGCCCTTGCGCGAAAAGTCGATGGCGTCCTGCGGGAACTGGCCGCCGGCATTGTTCACCAGCGTGTCGAGCCCGCCCCAGTCGCCGAAGACCCGGTCCAGCAGCGCATCGACCTGGTCGGGGTCGCGGATCGACATCGGCATGTAGTCGACATGCTGGCCGGTCAGGCGCCCGACCGCCTCTTGCGCATCGGCCAGCACCTCCTCGCGCCGGCCGGCGATCATGACCTTCGCGCCCAGCCGGGCCAGCAGGAAGGTCATCGCCCGGCCCATGCCGGTGCCGCCGCCGGTGATCAGGAAGCGCTTGCCCGCGAAAAGATCGGGGGCGTAGATCGTCGGCCGGCTTGCCAGTTCCTCATCGGTCAGGAACCATTGAAACCCGTGCGGGCCTGCCGCCGAGGGCTGTGCCATTTCGTTCATATCCGTGTCCCATTGGCGAAATTTGCGTCCCGGCCCTGGTTGAAGGCCGCGATCCCCTCGCGGCTGTCGGCCGAGTTCATCAGCGCGGGGCCGTGCCGGTGGCCCCAGTCGATCGCGGCTTGCAGCGTCTCGTCCCGCGCCACCTCGTAAAGCTGCTTGGCAAGGCGCAGGCAGTGCCAGGAATTGGCCAGCACCTCCTCGGCCAGGGCGACGGCCTCGTCCAGCACCCGGTCGCCCGGCACGACGCGATTGACCAGCCCCAGCGCGGCGAAAGCCTGCGCCGGGTAATGGGCGCCCGAAAAGATCACCTCGAAGGCCTTCTGCCGCGGCAGGATCTGCGCCAGCCGCTGCACGCCGCCGGCAAAGGCGACCATGCCGCGGCGGATCTCGGGCAGGCCGAAGACCGCGTGGTCCGCCGCGACGACCAGGTCGCAGGCCAGCGCCGCCTCGCAGCCGCCGGCGACGGCCGCGCCGTTGACGGCCGCGATCAGCGGCTTGGGGCAGCGCCGCTCGGTCACGCCCAGAAAGCCCGCGCCCGGCACCAGCCCGGTGCCCGAGCCCATGCGGCCGGCCTCCTTCAGGTCCATGCCGGCGCAGAAGGCGCGCTCGCCGGTGCCGGTCAGGACGATGGCGCCGACGCTTTCGTCGGCCTCGGCATGGCACAGCGCCTCGTGGACGCCGTAGGAGGTGGCGCGGTCGGCCGCGTTGCGCAGTTCGGGCCGGTCGATGCGAATGATCGCCACCGCGCCGCGCCGTTCATAGCGAACGGTCGGAGGAAGGACGGGCAGGTCCGGCATGGCTCAGGCCCGCTCGGTTTCCGAGGGTACCTCGGCCGGTTTCCAGTGGCTGTCCCAATAAGGCTGCAACAACGGCTTGATGCGCAGCGCCGGGGGCACGCGGTCGGCACCGATGCGGCGGTCGAGTTCCTCGTGCCAGTGATAGATCCGCCGTTCCTGGTAGTTCAGCGGAAAGTCCCGCAGTCCGCTGGACATGGCGGCGATCTGGATCTTGTCGGCGAATTGCAGGTCTTCTTCCAGGATCGCGGCGAAATTGCGGATGCGCATGTCCCAGACCTCGGGGCGCGGCCCCTCGCCCCAATGCGGCGCGAACCAGTACACGTCGATCGACATGGTGTCGATGGTTTCGGGCCAGAAGGCCAGGACCGGGATCCCCCAGGGCGAAACCGGCGTGACCAGGTTCGGATAGCCCATCAGCGACAGGTTGGTGTCGCCGAACCAGGGATCGACGCCGTCGATCTCGGGCAGGCCGCGCACGCCGGGGTCTTTCCAGCCCTCGCGCTTGAAGGGCGTGACCATGCGGGAATGCCCGTGTTCGTATAGCGTGATGGCCGAGCCGCGGTGGTCCAGGAAACGGTCCACGGTGTTCTGGTGGATCGACTTGAGGTGATAGACCTCGAGGAAGGCGTCGATCAGGATCTTGACGTTGCATTTCACCTGGATCGTGGACTTGTCGATCAGCGCCAGCGTGTCGGGCTTCATCTCGTCCAGCGCCTGCGCCACCGGGCCCAGATAGTCGCGCAGGGCCATGGCGTCGGAATCGAGGTTCACGAAATACAGGTTGCCGATATTCTCGCAGCGCACCTCGACCAGCGAACGGCAGCTGAGATCCAGCCCGACGAAATCGCGCCGGTCGCGCAGGTTGATCAGCTCGCCGCGCGTGTTGTAGGTCCAGCCGTGATACTTGCAGGACACGCCGCGGGACTTGCCGGACGGCTCGGTCACGACGGGCGCACCGCGATGGCGGCAGGTGTTGTAAAAGCAGCGGACCTTCCGGTCCTCGCCACGGATGAAGAACAGCGGCTCGCCCAGGCGCGACCACTGGATGTAGGAGCCGACCTCGGGCAATTCGTCGGCATGGACGGCATAGAGCCAGGTCTTGCGCCAAAGATGCTCCATCTCCAGCGCGAAGAAGGCGGGATCGGTATAGCGCAGGCCCGGCAGGTCGGGGAATTGCGGGAACCCCTCGGGCGGACCCCCGCGCGCGCTTTCGTAAGCCTGCTGATCCAAGATACGCTGCTTTTCTTGCGGATTCATCGCCATTCCTCCCCAGAAGACGCTGATGCGATCAGGCCATGGGGCGGAAAGCATCCGACCCGGCCGATTAGTATGTATTTTTATAGATCATTACTGCATACGCAAGAACAAAATTTGTGGATTGAAATCGGCAGGGAGATCAGCTGGCCCGGACGCGCTCCTCGTTCATGGCGATGTAATCGGCCAGGATGTCGCCCTGGACCTTGGTATGCTTGCGGAATTGTTCGGCCGCCCGCTCGACGTCCTGGGCCAGGATCGCCTCCAGAATCGCGCGGTGATCCTCCAGGTTCGACTGCGACTGGCCCGGATAGCCCAGCTGGAAGCGGCGATAGGGCACCAGCTTGCTGCCGAGCTTGTTGGTCATGTCGATCAGTTCCTTGTTATGCGTGCCGTCGATCACCAGCAGGTGGAACTTGCGGCTCAGCGCATAATAGTTGTCCTGGTCGCCGGCGGCGAAGGCGCGCTCGGACTGTTCATGCACCTCCTTCAGCGTTGCGCGCTCTTCCGGGGTCATCCGCCGGGCCGAGTATTTGGCGCAGATGGATTCCAGTTCGGACATCACCTCGAACTGCCGGATCAGGTCGGTGACATCGGTCATGGTGACGACTGCGCCCTGCCGGGGCCGCTTTTCCACGATGCCGGACTCGATCAGTTGCAGGATGGCCTCGCGCACGGGGGTGCGGGAAACCTCGAAGCGGCGGGCAAGCTCCTCTTCGTCCAGCGAGCTTCCCGGCGCGATGGCGCCCGAGAAGATGTCCTGTTCGAGCGCAAGCCGAACCTTCTCCGAATGCGTCATTCCGGCAGATCGTGCCATTTTTCTTCTCCTTCTCTGCCCATGAGCTTGACCCGGTCGAAACAGGCTTCCCATATACGCCAGGTGGCAGCAGATTGTATGCTTACACTTCACGCCCAGCGTATTCCAAGCCCGAGTCGCTCTGCAATACTGTTGCCGATGGCAAGGTGGCCACACCGGCTGGAAGCAGCCCGTTTTCGCGTCCGGGCGGGCCTTCAGGATGAAAATCTCGCATTGGCAAGAATTGTATATTGAAATGCGGTAAAAAATACACAATGATGCCGCCACGGAGGGGGAGGATCAATGCCGGACAGCTTCGATCCCGTGGGAACCAAGGCCAGGTCGCGCCAGGGCGCCATCGTCCAGATGGGCTATGTCGTGCCCGACCTGGAGTGCGCGCTGGCACATTGGACGCAGACGCTGGGCGTGGGCCCGTTCCTCGTCACCCCGCGAATCGACTATGCCGAGCTGCATTATCGCGGCCGGCCGATCCAGGTCGAGAACGCGGTGGCGCTGGCTTCCTGGGGCGGCATGCAGATCGAGATCATCCAGCAGACCGGCGGCGACGATTCGATGTTCACCGATTTCATCGCGCGGCGCGGCGGCGGCCTGCATCACGTCTGCCTGCTGTCCAGGGATCTGGACGCCGACCTTGCCGCCTGGCAGGCCGAGGGCATCGAGGTGCTGATGGGCGGGCGCACCGCGGCCGGCATTCCCTTTGCCTATCTGGACAGCGACCCGCTGGACCAGGGCCGGGTGATCGAGATCGTGCAGCCCTCTGCCGGGCTCGTGAAATTCTTTGCCCGGCTGGAGTCGCTGGCGGCCGATTGGGACGGCTCGCAGCCCATCCGCCATCTCTAGCCCCAGATCGACAGACAAGGACGCCAGATGCCACGAATCACAGCCACGGACCGCGACGGAAGCGTGAAGGAGTTCGACGCAGCACCCGGAACCAGCCTGATGGAGGCCCTGCGCGACGTGGCCGGCCTTGACGTCGCCGCGATCTGCGGCGGTTCCTGCTCTTGCGCGACCTGCCACATCTATGTCGCGCCCGGCTGGCTCGACCGCCTGCCGGAACAACAGCCCGACGAACGGGAACTGCTTGAATTCATGGAAACCTATCGCGACACATCGCGGCTGAGCTGCCAGATCCCCGTGACCGACGACCTTGCCGGGCTCGAGGTGACGCTGGCACCCGAGGAATAGCCGCAATCGTCGCAGCAATGAGGGGCCCGGCGCGAACGGGCCGGGGGGAAAGATGTCAGCTACGCTCAACTACACGGCCACCACCACGGTCGGCGATCTTCTGGTCCGGGCAACGGCACGGACGCCGGACAAGGACGCGATCCGGTTTCCCGACCAGAACCGCAGCTTTCGCCAGCTGCACCAGGCCGCCATGCTGCGGGCCCGCGAACTTTACGGCCTGGGCGTGCGGCCCGGCGACCATGTCGGGATCTTCCTGCCCAGCTGCATCGAATACCTGGAATACTACTTCGGGCTGGCCTATCTGGGCGCGGTCTCGGTGCCGATGAATGCCCGCTATCGCGAACACGAGCTGCGCTACCAGACCGTCAACGCCGACCTGGTGCATATCATCTCGACAACGCAGGTGGCCGAGGGGCTGGACTTCCGGGCGCGGCTGCACCAGGCCTTTCCGGCCCTGCGCGACGCGCCCCCGGACCAGCCGATCAGCCTGCCCGAGGCCCCCCGCTTGCGCGGCATCACCCTGCTGACCGACGAACCCTCGGCCGGATGCCTGCGCCAGTCCGTGTCCCAGCGCTTCGCCGCCGATGTCGAGGACGCGCTGATCGACCGGCTGCGCCGCGCCGTCACGCTGCGGCAGACGGCGCTGATATTGTATACTTCGGGGACGACCTCGAATCCGAAAGGCTGCATGATCAGCCACGAGGCGCTGGTCCGCACCGGCATGGGCCTGGCCGAGCGCTACGGGATGACCGATCGGGACGCGTTCTGGTCGCCCCTGCCCATGTTCCATGTCGGCGCGCTTTTCCCGCTATGCGCGGCCTATCATGCCGGCGCCACCTATATCGGCATGCAGCATTTCGACGCCGGCGCTGCGCTGCGGCTGGTGCGCGAGGCGCGGCCGACCATCGGCTATCCCAGCTTTGCCCTGTTCCTGTCGGACATGGTCTATCACCCGGATTTCCGCGCCGAGGACATGGCATCGCTGCGGCTCATCAACTGCTCGATGGCGCTGAGCCCGGAGCCGTTCCGCGAGTTGATGCGCAAGAGCTTTCCCAACGCGGTCTTCGTCGGCACCTATGGCATGACCGAAACCGCCGGCACCGTCACCACCAGCGACCCCGCCGACAGCGAGGCCGAGCGCTTCAACCGCCTTGGCCGTCCCTTCGACGGGCTGTCCGTGCGCATCGCGCGCGAGGACGGCACCGAGGCCGCGCCGGGCGAGATCGGCGAGATCTGCGTCAAGGGCTTCTCGATCTTCACCGAATATTACGGCGATCCCGAAAAGACCGCCGAGGCCAAGCGCGACGGCTGGTTCCATACCGGCGACCTCGGCTCGCTCGACGCTGCCGGCACGCTGATGTTCCACGGCCGGGCCAAGGACATGCTGAAGGTCGGCGGCGAAAACGTCGCCGCGCTGGAGATCGAGATGGTCGTGGCCCAGCATCCCGCGGTCAAGACCTGCCAGGTCGTCGGCAAGCCCGATCCGCGGCTGCAAGAGGTGCCGGTGGCCTTCGTGGAACTGGTGCCGGGCCAAAGCGTGGACCCGGCCGCGCTGATCGCCTATTGCAAGACGCGCATCGCCAGATTCAAGGTGCCGCGCGACGTCCATTTCATCGCCGAATGGCCGATGTCCGCCAGCAAGATCCAGAAATTCAAGCTGCGCGACATGGTGCAAGAGATGGCGGCGGATAGCTGCGCCGCCCAATAATCCATCACAAGTATTTTTACTTCGTTCTACAATATTTTTATATCCATCTGTGATATACATAGTATTGTGGAGGAAGCCGAGAATCCGTCACGGATCGCGAAGGATCGCGATCCGATACCGGGCGACCGCCAGGTCAACCCGCCGTTCACATTCCTGGGGAGGAAACCGTCGTGAAACTGTCCAATCTGTTCGCCACCTGCACCGCAATGGCGTTGCTGCCCGCCATGGCCGCCCAATCCGACGAGTATCACGTCGTCGTCCTGCAAGCCCTGACCGGCCCCGCAGCCTTCATCGGCACCGCCGTCGCCGACGGCATGCGCCTGGCCGAGCAGCAGATCAACGAACAGGGCCTTCTGGGCGAGGGCAACACGCTCAAGGTCACCTATGCCGACGACGCCACGGATCGCACGCAGACCATGTCGCTGATCGCGCGCTATGCCAACGATCCGTCGATCCTGGGGATCCTGGGTCCGACCAGCGGCGCGGTCGCGATCGCCGGCGCGTCCTCGGGCAACCAATACAAGGTGCCCGTCGTCACCACGACGAACACGCCCGAGGTGCTGGATCAGGGGCCCTGGTCGTTCATCCTGACCCAGCCGCCGGAAATCACCATCCCCTATCTGGTGGATTACGCGGCCGATGTGAAAGGCGTGAAGGAATGCGCCGTCATCGGCATCCGCGACATCGAGGCCTATGTCGCGCTGCAAAAGCAGTTCGAGAAGCTGATGACCGACAAGGGCGTCAGGATCACCACCGTCGAACAGGTCGGCGGCACCGATTCCGACTTCTCGTCGGTGGCGACCAAGATTGCCACCTCGCAGCAGGATTGCGTCTTCGTCTCGGCCTCGGCCTCGCAGGGGGCGAACATCATCGTCCAGCTGCGCCAGGCCGGACTGGACCCGGCGACGCCGGTCTTCGGCCACAATGCCTTCGCCTCGCCCGAATTCCTGAACCGCGGCGGCGCCGGCGTCGAGGGCGTCACCTTCATCGCCGACTGGGTGCCGGGCGGCTATGACGATTTCACCAAGGCCTTCGCCACCGAGTTCAGCGAGACGTTCGGCCACGAGGCCGACAACTGGAACGCCGTCGGCTACGGCGGGATGCTGGTGATGGCCAATGCGCTGAAGTCCATGCCCGAACCCACGCGCGAGGCGCTGCGCGACCAGCTGGGCAAGACCAGCGAGGTCCGCGTGGCCGCCGGCCAGGGCAGCTATTCGGTGGACGAGAAACGCTATCCGCATGTGGGCATGAACGTGCTGACGGTGCAGGACGGCGCCTTCGTCCAGGCTCCGCGCTGATCGCCCGCGCGCCATGGGCCGGGGCGCCGGGCGCCCTGGCCGCAACCCTTTTGGACGGACCACCGGGATGCTACTGCAACAGATACTCAATGGAACGGTGTCCGGCGCGATCTATGCCCTGTTCGCGCTTGGCTTCACGCTGATCTTCGGCGTGCAGAAACTGCTGAACCTCGCCCATGGCGCGATCTTCATGGCCGGTGCCTTCATCGCCTATTACGCGACGGCGCAGGGGCTGCCCTTCTGGTTCGCGCTGCTGCTGGCGACCATCGCGACCGGGGCGATCTCGGTCGTGGTGGATTTCGTGGCCTTCCGGCAATTGCGCAAGTCGGGCCATGCCGAATTCGCCGCCATCGTCACCTCGATCGGGGTGGACCTCATCCTGATGAACATCGCCCAGCAGGTCTCGAACACCAAGGTGCTGAGCTTTCCCTTCGGCACCTTCCCGGTCAAGTTCTTCAGCTTCTGGGGGATGCGCATCTCGCTGTTGCAGCTGACCATCCTGGGGCTGGTGCTGGTCCTGGTGCTGGCCCTGGCCTATTACATCAACCGCACCAGCTTCGGCCGCCAGGTCCGGGCGGTGTCCAGCAACGAACATGCCTCGGCGCTGCTGGGCATCTCGGCCGCGGCGGTCTATCGCCAGACCTTCTTCATCGCCGGGGCGCTGGCGGGGCTGGCGGGGGTGCTGATCGGCCTGTCCTTCAACTCGATCCACTTCATGATGGGCGAGCCCTTCCTGCTGCAAGCCTTCGTCGTGGTGGTGATCGGCGGGCTGGGCTCGCTTCAGGGCGCGGTGGTCGCGGCGATCCTGATCGGGATCGTGCAGTCGCTGACCATCGCCTATCTGTCCAGCGAACTGTCCACCGCGATCATCTTCGCGCTGCTGTTCGTCACGCTGCTGTTCTTTCCGAACGGCCTGTTCGGACGCGCCGGCAACTATGCAGGAGGAAGCCGCAGATGATGTCCTTTTACTATTCCTATCAGCCGCTCATCGACTTCTTCCTGATCGCGGTCGGGCTGGGCTACAGCCAGCAGCTGGCGCTGCGCGCGGGCGTGTTCTCGATCGCGACGGCGGGCTTCTCGGCGCTTGGCGCCTATGCCACGGCGATCCTGGTGACGCGATACGGCGTCCCGGTGCCGGCGGCCATCCTGGTCTCGGCCGTGGTGGGGATGGCGGTCAGCTATGTGCTGTCGGTGCCGCTGGCGCGGCTGCGCGGCGCCTTCCAGGCCATCGCCACGCTGGCCTTCGTGCAGGTGGTGATCGCGCTGCTCTTGTATTTCGAAAGCTTCACCGGCGGCGCCATCGGCATCTCGGGCATCCCGCGGGTGATGAATACCGGCTGGCTGCTGCTGGCGGTGCTGGTCACGATCTACGTGATCTGGTCGATCAACCGCACCTCGGTCGGCCGGGTGTTCAACGCGCTGCGCCAGGACGATTCCGTCGCCGCCTCGCTCGGCGTGCCGATCAAGTCCTATTACGCGCTGGCCTTCGTGCTGTCGGGGCTGATCGGCGCGGTCTTTGGGGCGCTGCGTTCGCTTTACGTCTTCAACATCGAGCCGGTGGATTTCGGCTTTCACGCCATGGTCGCCAGCCTGACCGTGGTGGTGCTGGGCGGGCGCAACACGCTCCTGGGCCCCATCGCCGGGGCGCTGATCATGGCGATCCTGCCCGAACTGGCGCGCCCGCTGGCCGAGAACCGCGGCATCCTGAACGGGGTGATCCTGATCCTGGTCATCACCTTCCTGCCGAACGGCGTGGGCGATGAGCTGGTCTACTGGCTGCGCCGCCGCCTGCGCCGCGCGCCCAAAACCATGTCCAAGCGGAAGGAGGGGGCCGATGTCGTCGCTGCGGATTGAGGACGCCTGCAAGTATTTCGGAGGGCTGAAGGCCGTCGACGGCATCAACATGACCGTCCCCGCCGGCCGGATCACCGGGCTGATCGGCCCGAACGGCGCCGGCAAAAGCACCGTCGTCAACATGATCTCGGGCGTCTACAGCCTGACCAGGGGCGAGGTCTACCTGGACGAGCAACAGCTTACGCGGCTGCATGTGGACGAGGTCGCCCGCTGCGGCATCGCCCGCACCTTCCAGAACATCCGCCTGCTGCCCGAGGAAAGCGTCCTCGACAATGTCGTCATCGGCTATTTCCGCAAGCAGCGCAGCGGGGTCATGTCCAGCCTGATGGGCCTGCCCGCCGCCCTGGCCGAGACCCGCCGCCTGCGCGAGCAGGCCTGGGAGCTGCTGGGCCGCTTCGGCATCCAGAAATATGCCGATTACGAGGCGGGCAGCCTGCCCTATGGCCATCAGCGCCGGGTCGAGATGGCCCGTTCGATCGCCGCGGCGCCGCGCATCGTCATGCTGGACGAGCCCGTGGCCGGCATGAACGAGGTCGAATCCGCCGAAATGGCCGAGATCTTCGAGGATCTGGCGCGTTCGGGCATGGGGCTTTTGCTGATCGAGCATAACGTGGCCTTCGTCTCGCGCCTGTGCAGCCAGGTCTATGTGCTGGATTCCGGCCGCATGATCGCCGAGGGGCCGCCCGAGGCCGTCACCCGCGATCCAAAGGTCATCGAAGCCTATATCGGAGGCAAGGCCGATGCTGCTTGAAGTCAGGAATCTGAGCGTCTCCTACAAGGGCATCCAGGCGCTGCGCGATGTCAGCCTGCATGTGAACCGCGGCGAGATGGTGGCGCTGGTCGGCTCGAACGGGGCGGGGAAATCGACGCTTCTGAACGCGCTGAGCCGGACCGTGGTGCCGCAAAGGGGGCAGGTCGTCTTCGACGGCAAGGATCTGGGCCGCATGGCCGCCTTCCAGGTCTCGCGCCAGGGCCTGCTGCATGTCCCCGAGGGGCGGCAGGTGCTGGCCGACATGTCGGTCTGGGAAAACCTGCAGCTGGGCATGCTGGCCCTGGGCCAGCGGCCGGCGCGATACAGCCTGGAACAGGTCTACGGCATCTTCCCGATCCTGGAGGAGCGCGCCGACCAGATCGCCGGCACGCTCTCGGGCGGCCAGCAGCAGATGCTGGCCATCGGCCGGGCGCTGATGGGCGCGCCCGAGATCCTGCTGCTGGACGAGCCGTCTCTGGGCCTGTCGCCGCTGATGGGCGACCAGGTCTTCGACGCGCTGACCCGGCTCAACCGCGAGGGGCTGACCATCCTGCTGGTCGAGCAGAACGCCTATCGCGCGCTGGAATGCACGCAGCGGGCCTATGTTCTGGATCGCGGCCGGATCGTGATGGAGGGCGCCTCGGACGTGCTGATGCGCGACCAGCGGGTGATCGAAAGCTACCTGGGCGCCTGAGCGGACATGGCCGAGCGCATCCTGACCCTGCACCAGCTCAGCCTGCGCGACACCGATCCGGTGGCGCTGGTCCGGGCCGCCGCCGCGGCGGGCTTTCCCTTCGTCACGGTCTTTCTGCACCCGCCGGCGCCGCAGCTCGACATCTTTCCGCGGCTGCTGCCCGGCGCGCCCACGCGGGCCTTCGTGCAGGCGCTGGGGGCCGAGGGCGTGCAGGTCCACAATGTCGAGGCCCTGCCCTTTTCCGGCCGCACCGATTCCGCCGACTACCTGCCGGTGCTGGACCATGCCGCCGAGATCGGGGCGCGGCGCGCCACCGTGCTGGTCTACGACCGCGACCTGCCCCGCGCCTCGGGCCGACTGTCGCAGACCTGCGACGCGGCAGCCGCGCGCGGCATCGCCCTTTCCATCGAGTTCATGGCGTTTTCCTCGCTGCGCACGGTGGGCGAGGCGGCGGATTTCGTGCGCCAGAGCGGCCACGCGAACCTGAGCCTGCTGGTCGATCCGCTGCACCTGGCGCGCACCGGCGGCAGCCCGGCCCAGCTTGGCGCCCTAGCCGACACCATCGGCGCGCTGCAATTCTGCGACGCGATGCTGGCCCCGCCCGAGGACGCCTTTCGCGAGGCGGTCGAGGATCGCGAGATACCGGGCGAGGGCGAACTGCCCCTGCAAGCCCTGCTGGACGCCACCGATCCCGGCCTGCCGCTGGATGTCGAGGTGCCGATGCTGAGGCTTGAGAAACAGGGGCTGGACCCCATCGCCCGCGCGCAACTGCTGAAACGGGCGCTGCTGCGCTATCGGCTGTGAAGGGCCGGGCCTTCAGCTGCGCCGCACCAGCACGCGGCGGCCGGAAATCCTGACCTCGACCCTGGGCAGGTCGCTGCAAAGCGAGGACATGGCCTTGCCGGTCGAGCAGTCGAAGCGGGCGCCGTGCTTGGGACAGATGACCACGTTGCCTTCCACCTCGCCCTCGGACAGGCGGGCGAAGTTATGCGTGCAATTGCCCGAAAAGGCGACGATCTCGCCGTCGCGGCGGCACAGGATCACCTCGCGCCCGCCCGCGGTGACGAACCAGGGCCCCATGCTCGGCACCTGCATGACCGCACCGACATCGACGAATTCCTCGGCATCGGCGCCCAATCCTCTGGGGATCATTCTCTGCCCTTCCCTTCTTGCGGCAGGTTTCAAGGGAAACGCCGGGCCGGTCAACCGGCCCGGCGCATGGCTCAGGCGCGGCGCTGGTCGAAGCGACGGCCGATCATGGCGGCGGTGATGTTCACCTTCTGGATGTCCACCGCGCCGCCGGCGATGCCCCAGCCCCAGGAATCTCGCAGCCGGCGTTCCATCGGATATTCCTTGGAATAGCCGTAGCCGCCCATCAGCTGCACGGCATTGCCGGTCACTTCGCGCGAGATCTCGTTGGCAAAGCATTTCGCCAGCGAACTGTCCAGGATCGAAGGCATCCCGTCCTGGGCATTCTGCGCCGCGCGATGGATCAGAAGCCGCGCCGCATCGACGCGCAGCCGCATCTCGGCCAGCTTGATCTGCACCGCCTGGAAATCGACCAGCGGCCGGCCGAACTGGTGGCGTTCCTGGACATAGCCCAGCACATCCTCGAGCGCGCCGGAAGCCTGGCCCAGCGACATGGTGGCATTGCCGCAACGCTCCAGGTCGAAGGCTTCCATCAGCCGCTTGAAGCCGCCGCCGGGCACGACGACATTCTCCAGCGGCAGCTCGACATTGTCGAAGAACAGGTCGCTCGACGGCACGCCGCGGAACCCCATCAGCCGCTCTTGCGGGCCGAAGCTGAAGCCGGACGTGCCCTTTTCCACATAGACCGCACCGATCGAGCCCGCGCCCGGCCTGTCGTCGAAACGGGCATAGACCAGGTAGCCCTGGGCATGGCCGCCGCCGGAACACCAGCGCTTCGCGCCGTTCAGCACCACCTTGTCCGATTCGACGCGGGCGCGGGTCTTCAGGTCGGTCAGGGCCGAGCCGGCATCGGGTTCGGACATGCCGATGGCGACGACCTTCTCGCCCCGGCAGACGGCGGGGATCACCCGCGCCTTCAGGCTTTCCGGCGCGAAACGCTCGATGGCGCGCACCGGGCCGACGCAGGATTCGAAGACCGGAAACGCCACGGCCGAGCTGATCTTGGCGAACTCCTCGACGACGAGCAGCGCCTCCAGGTTGCCAAGCCCCATGCCGCCGTATTCCTCGGCCACGTTGATGCCAAGAAAGCCCAGCTCGGCATAGCGCCTGACCCATTCATGCGGGACGGGCTCTGCCTTCTCTTCAAGGTCGCGGGCAAGATCCACCAGCTCGGTGCGGGCGAACTTGCGCGCCGCCTCTTGCAGGTCACGCTGGATCTCGGTCAGCCGGAAATCCATCCTCTCCTCCAAAAATACAGTTTATGCTTTCTTAGTATACGTAAAGGCCATCGTTTGAACATATATAAATTGACACGCCCGCAAGAATCGACCAGTTTCCGGGGGCAAGACGAGCGGGAGAGGGCCATGCAACAAAGCCGCACCGACATCCTGAAGGCCTATCGGCAGATGCGGATGATCCGGGACTTCGAGGAAAGACTGCATATCGAGAATCGCAGCGGCGAGATCGCCGGCTTCACGCATCTGTATGCGGGGCAAGAGGCGATCGCCGTCGGCATCTGCGAGCATCTGACCGACCGCGACTATATCAGTTCGACCCATCGCGGGCATGGCCATTGCATCGCCAAGGGCTGCGACCCGCGGCTGATGATGCACGAGATCTATGGCCGCGCCGACGGGCTGTGCAAGGGCCGCGGCGGCTCGATGCACATCGCCGACATCGACAAGGGGATGCTGGGCGCGAACGGCATCGTCGGCGGCGGCCCGCCCATCGCGGTGGGGGCGGCGCTGGTCTGCCAGGCGCGCGGCGACGGCAGCGTGGCGGTGTCCTTCGGCGGCGGCGGCTCGTCGAACCAGGGCACGGTCTTCGAGGCGATGAACATGGCCGTCGTGCTGAAGCTGCCCAAGATCTTCGTCTTCGAACTGAACGGCTATTCCGAACACACCGGCGAAGGCTATGGCATCGGCTCGGACCTGGTCGGGCGGACGCGAGGCTTCGGGCTGCCGGTGTTCGAAGCGGACGGTTTCGACTATTTCTCGGTCCACCAGGCGATGGCGGATGCGCTGGAGCATGTGCGCGCAGGCAAGGGCCCCTGCGCCCTGATCGCCGAGGCGACCCGCTATTTCGGTCATTTCGAGGGCGACCCGCAGAACTACCGCGCCAAGGACGAGGTCAAGACCCTGCGCGAGACCCAGGACGCCCTGCTGCGTTTCCGCCGGAAAGTCACCGAGGCCAAGCTGATCGAGGCGGCCGAGCTGGATGCCATCGACGCCGAGATCGCAGCCTTCATCGAGGATTGCGTGGCCTCGGCCCGCAAGGCGCCGGCGCCGGGGGTCGAGATCATGCTCTCTGACGTCTATGCCGATTACTAGGACCGCATCATGACCGTGAAGACTATGCGAGAGGCGCTGAACGAGGCGCTGTTTCAGGAGATGCGCCGCGATCCCGGCGTCATCGTCATCGGCGAGGACGTATCGGGCGGTGCCGGCGGCTCGTCGGGCAGCCGCGATGCGGCCGGCGGCATCTTCGGCGTGACCAAGGGTCTGATGGGCGAGTTCGGCGACAAGCGCGTCATCGACACGCCGATTTCGGAAAGCGCCATCATCGGCCTGGCCAATGGCGCGGCGCTGGCCGGCATGCGCCCGGTGGCCGAGCTGATGTTCGCCGATTTCGTCGGCGTCGCCATGGACCAGATCTATAACCAGATGGCCAAGTTCCGCTATATGTTCGGCGGCAAGGCCAAGGCGCCCATCGTCGTGCGCATGTCCATGGGCGCCGGCATGAACGCCGCCGCCCAGCACAGCCAGACCATCTATTCCATGCTTTCGGCCGTGCCGGGGCTGAAGGTGGTGGTGCCGTCGAACCCGGCCGATGCCAAGGGCATGCTGGCCGCAGCGATCCGCGACGACGACCCGGTGATCTTCCTGGAACACAAGGCGCTTTATTCCAGCAAGGGCGAGGTGCCGGACGGCGAATACGTGGCGCCGCTGCATGGCGCGAGCCTGGTGCAATCGGGCAAGGACGCGACCGTGGTCACGCTGGGCCGCATGGTCTCCTTTGCCGCAAAGGCGGCGGCGAAGCTGGCCGGGGACGGGATCACCGTCGATCTGATCGACCTGCGTTCCACCTCGCCCATCGATGAAGAGATGATCCTGGAAAGCCTGTCGCTGACCGGGCGGCTGGTGGTCGTGGACGAATCCAACCCGGTCTGCTCGATCGCCTCGGAAATCGCCGCCATCGCGGCCGAAAAGGGCTTTGCCTCGCTGCGTGCGCCGGTGGTGCGGGTCACGGCGCCGCATACGCCGGTGCCCTTCGCCCGCGAATTGGAGCGCATGTATGTTCCCGGCCCCGACCGGATCGAAGCGGCCATCCGCAAAGCCGTGAAAGGAGAGTGAGCATGGCCCGGATCCATCCCGTCACCCTGCCGAAATGGGGCCTTGAAATGTCCGAGGGCCAGATCTCGCGCTGGATCGTCGCCGAGGGCGACAGCGTCGAGCCGGGCACCGAGCTGGTCGACATCGAGACCGACAAGATCGTCAATACGCTGGACACCGACAGGGGCGGCACCCTGCGCCGCATCCTGGTGCCCGAGGGCGAGACCGCCCCGGTCGGCGCGCTGATCGCCGTGCTGGCCGAGGCCGATGCCAGCGAGGCCGAGCTGGCCGAATTCATCGTCTCCTATGTGCCCGTCGATGCCTCGTTCGAACCCAAGGACGAGGGACGGGCGGAATCCGCAGGGCCCGAACCCTCCCCCGCCGCCGATGCTCCTGCGGATGCCGGCGCCGCACCGAAAGCCTCCCCCTTGGCGCGCCGCATCGCCGAGCAGGACGGCATCGACCTGGCCGGGGTCGAGGGTTCGGGCTGGGGTGGCAAGATCAGGAAGGCCGACCTGCCGCCGCGCCCCGCCGCGCTTGCCCCCGACGAGGCGGCAAGGCGGAATGCGGGCGCCCATGCCAGCCCGGTCGCGGTGAACTTCGCCAATGCGCTTGGCTTCGACCTGACCGGGCTGAAGCCAAGCGGCTACCGCGGGCGCATCTCGCTGGCCGATGTGCAGGCGGCGGTCCAGGCGGCCGGCCTGTGGTCGCCGCAGGCCACCGCGATTCCCGCCGCGCCTGGGGCAGCGCCGGCAGCGGCTGCGGCGCAGGGGGTCGAGCAGCCCTTTACCGGGATGCGCAAATCCATCGCCAACGCGCTGCGCCATTCCAAGCAGACCGTGCCGCATTTCTACACCGCCATGGATGTCGAGATGGACGCGCTGATGGCGCTGCGCAGCCAGTTCAACAGCGGGCGCGAGAGCGCGAGAATTTCGGTCAACGACTTCCTGCTGCGCGCCGCCGCCCTGGCCCTGGCAGCCCATCCCGAGGTGAACATCCAGGTCTCGGACAGCGGCATCACCCGCTTCGACCAGGTGGACCTGTGCGTCGCGGTCGCCATCGACGCCGGGCTGGTCACGCCGGTGATCCGCAATGCCGCCCAGCGGCCCCTGACCGAGATCTCGGCCGAAGCGGGCCGGCTGATCGCCGCCGCCCGCGACCGCAGCCTGACCGCCGAGGATCTGCGCGGCGGCACCTTCACCCTGTCCAACCTGGGCATGTATGGCGTGCGCAGTTTCGATGCGATCATCAACCCGCCCCAGGGCGCGATCCTGGCGGTGGGCGGCCCCCGGCGCGAGGCGCGCGAGACCGCCGATGGCGGGCTGCGTTTCGCCAGCGTCGCGACGCTGACGCTGTCGGCCGATCACCGCGGCATCGACGGCGCGGTCGCCGCGCAGTTCCTCTCCACCCTCAAGGCCCGGATCGAAGCGCCGATGTCGCTGGTGATGTGACGCCGCATCCCGGCGCGGCAAAGGCCCCCTTTCGGGGGCCTTTCCTATTCGGGGACGGGCCAATGCGCCGCGAAGGGATGCGAGGCGTCGTAAAGCTCCAGCAGTTCCACGACATTGCCGTCCGGGTCATGGCCATAGACCGCGTTGAAGGTCGGCCGCGGCAGGGGCGAGGAATGGAACACCACGCCCTTCTGCCGCAGCCGTTCGTATTCGGCGTCCAGATCCTGCACCGCCAGGCAAAGATGCGTCAGCCCGGCCCCGAACAGGCGCTGATGCGGGCTGCGCCGTTCCGGGGCCGGCGCCTCGAACTGGAACAGTTCCAGATAGCAGTTCCGGTGCCGCAGCATCGCCAATTGTGCGGCCGAACCGCTGGCGCCCAGCAGCGCGTTCTGGACCTCGGCATCGGCGGTCCAGGACTGGCGGTGGACCAGCTCGAACCCCAGCACCTCGGTATAGAAGCCGATCAGCCTTTCGATGTCATGGGTCGAGATCGCCGCGTGATGAACCCCCAGGATCACGCCCGCTGTTCCTCGGGCTGGTAATGCCGCAGCCAGCCGGTCCAGCTGGGCAGCGATTCAGGATAGTCGCCGGGCATCGGCGCCTCGTATCCGCGCTGGCGCAGCGGCGAGGCCAGCGCCTCGGCATAGCTTTGCACCGGGACGTAATACAGGAACTTCAGCAGCCGCGAGGCGAAATACCATTTCCCGTCGCGGCGGCGGTATTCGTCCTCGTAGCGTAGCGAGCCGACCAGCACCTGCTGGTTGCGCACCGCCTCGGCATGGCAGAACACCTCGCCGGTGGCGCGGTCCGGGTCGGCGGGATCGAAGGTGACGACAGTGTCATGGGTCCAGTGGACCGACAGGCCCAGCACCTCGAACCGCTTGCGATACATCTGCATGATGCCCCCGAGCCCCTCGCCCTTCATGCGTCCGTCGGCGGAGCGCACCCAGGAATCCTCGCGAAACAGCGACCGCAACAGGGGCACGTCGCGGTCGTCGCAGGCTTTGCAGTAATGCGAAATCAGCGCCAGGATCTCGGCACGCGATTCCAGGCGGTCCAGCCGGGTTTCCAGATCGGTCAACTTGTCTCTCCCTTACAGCAGTAAAACTGTTATTGCACACATTGACTCGGTTTTCATTATATAGTTTTATCGTTTGTGTATAAATATGCCGCGCAGCCAGTTCGGGATCCGCTGATGACCCTTGACGCGTTCCACCCTCTCAAGGCCTCGGAAAGCACCCCGCCCGCACCGGAGGGCTGGATCGAGCTGCCCTCGCCCGGCGGGTTCTGCGACACCTTCGGCCCCGTGCATGCGACGCGCGACGGGGCGGGGCAATTCGCGGTAGGCTTTCGTTGCGCGGAACGCCACCTGAACCCATCGCGCTATTGCCACGGCGCGGCGCTGGCGGCCTTTACCGACATGCAGGCTTACGGCGTGCAGCATCTGGTCGGCCATGCGGCGGCGGTGGTGCCCACGATCTCGATGAACATCGACTTCCTGTCCATCGTCCACCTCGGCGACTGGGTGCGCGGCGACATCGAGGTGACGCGCAAGACCCGCAACCTGGTCTTTGCCCAGATGCGATGCAGCGTCGGCGACCGGCCGGTGATGAACGCCCGAGCCCTGTTCAAGGTGATGGCGATGGACGCGCTGGCCGACACCACCTATTTCGACCGCATCGGCCCCGAGATCGAGCGCCGCTTCGCGCGCATCGGCCGCTGATGGCAAGCCAGCCCCCCATCCCCGGCAGGCGATACGACCTGACCGCCGCGCTGGACGACCGGGTGCGCGCACTTTGCGCCGCCCCGCCGCGGCAGGGCGACCTGGCGCATCCGATCCACGCCTATCTGGGCGCGCTGGCGGCAATGCCGGCGCCCATCGGCGATTTCAGCCGCAACCTGGGGCTGGCCTTCGATGCCGGTCCGGTGCTGGGCGAATGCCGGCTGTCCTTTCCCGGCCGGCTGCGGGTCGGCCAAGCCTATGACGCCACGGTCGAGGTTCTGGACCTGACGCGCAAGCCCAGCCGCCGCTTTGGCCAGGCCGACCATCTGGCGCTGGCCATCACGCTGTCGGACCAGGCCGGCCCGGCCAGCGTGCTGCAATTCAGGATGATTACCCCGGTGGTGGCCGATGACTGACAGGCAGGACGAAACCGGCTGGAGCTTCGGCCCGGTCAGCGGCCCCGACATGGCGGAATGGTGCGCGCTTCTGCGCGACGACAACACCATCCACCTGCGGCGCGAGGCCGCCGAGGCGGCGGGCTTCGGCCCCCGGCGCGTCAATCCCGGCCCGGCCAACCTGGCCTATGTCATCAGCGCCGCCATGGCCGCCCATCCGCAGGCCGAGTTCGCCGAGATCGCCGCCTTCTTCGCCGACAACGTCTTCGAAGGCGACCGGCTTGCCGCCCGGCTGACCCCCGAGCCCGGCGGCGCACTTTACGCCGAGGGGCGCGGGGCACCGGTCCTGCGGGTCCAATTCAGCTTCAAGGAGCATGACTGATGTCCGATATCCTGACGGCAAGCGGCACGACGGTCTGGCGCCTGATCGCCGGGCGCGCCCATGACCGGCCCGAGGCGCCGGCGCTGATCGAGGGCGACCGGGTGCTGAGCTATGCCGGGATGATCGCCGCCGCCGACCGCATCGCCGCCGATCTGGCGGCGCGGGGCGTGACGCGGGGCGACCGCGTGGCCGTCCTGTCCGAGAACTGCATCGAATACGGCCTGACGCAGCTGGCCTGCGCCAAGCTGGGGGCGATGGTCGCCTGCCTGAACTGGCGGCTGGTGGCGCCGGAACTGGCCTGGTGCATCGACCTGGTCCAGCCGCGGCTTATGCTTTGCTCGGCCCGCCACCGCGACCTGGCCCGCGCCGCCTGCCCCGACCGCAAGGCCCTGGACCTGCGCAGCCTGGGATGCGAGGGCGAGGCCCCCGACCAGGCCCGGCCCGAGGACGGGTTCATCATCATCTATACCTCGGGCACCACCGGCCGGCCCAAGGCCGCCGTCATCAGCCAGCGGGCGCAGATCGCGCGCATGTGCGCCTTTCGGCTGGACCTGGGGCTCGCGCGCGAGGACGGCTATATCTCATGGGCGCCGATGTTCCACATGGGGGGCACCGAGCATCTGTTCTCGACCCTGCTGATCGGCGGCGCCGTCACCGTGATGGACGGGTTCGACGCCGACCGGATCATCGACACGCTGGAGCAGCAGCGCATCGGCTGGCTGATGACCGTGCCCGCCACCACCGAGCTTCTGCTGGCCCGCCTGCGGACGCGCCGGCCCCGGATCAAGGGCGTGCGGGTGGTCGGAGCCATGGCGGACATGACGCCGGCCGCGGTCATCGACGAGGTGACGCGGCGTCTCGACGCGCCCTATCTCAATTCCTTCGGCGCGACCGAGACCGGGATGCCGCCGCTCTCCGGCGACCTGATCCGGCCCGGAGAGATGCCGCGCAGCCTTGCCAAGAAGCTGAGCGTGCTGACCGAGCTGCGCCTTGTCGGCCCCGACGGCCGCGACGTGGCCCAGGGCGAGACCGGCGAAGCCTGGGTCAGGGGGCCGACGCTTTTCAGCGGCTACTGGAACGCCGACGAGGTCAACCGCGACAGTTTCAGCGGCGGCTGGTTCCACATGGGCGACCTGTTCCGCCGCACGCCCGCGGGCTATGAATTCGCCGGGCGTTCGAAATATCTCATCAAGTCCGGGGGCGAGAACATCTATCCGGCCGAGATCGAGCGGGTGATCCTGGCCGATCCGCGCGTCGCCGACGCCATCGTCGTGCGCCGCCCCGATCCGCATTGGGGCGAGGTGCCGGTGGCGGTGGTGGCGCGCTGCGACGACAGCCTGGACGAGGCCGGGGTGATCGCGCTGTGCCGCGCCAGCCTGGCCGGCTACAAGCGCCCCAAGGACGTGGTCTTCGTCCCGGTCGAGCGCTTTCCGCGCAGCACCAGCGGCAAGATCATCCGCGAAGAGGTCGAAACCATGGTGCTGGACGCCACGGCCTGAACGGCCGCGGCGCCCTGCTTCATTCGACGAAACGGCCCGGCGCCTGGTGATAGGCGGGCGGGACCACGGCGACGTCGAGCCCGCTGTCGATCACCAGAACCTGCCCGGTGATGCCGCGGGCCGAGGGACCGGCCAGATAGGCGAAGGCATCGGCGATGTCCGCGGCCGTGCAGACATAGGGGATGGGATTGCGCGCCAAGGCCCGGTCATAGGCCGCCTGCTCGCCGCCGCTGAGGCTGCTGGTCATGCCCGTCACCACATTGCCCGGCGCCAGCGCATTCACCCGGATCGCGCGCGGCGCCAGCTCCACCGCGCTCGAGCGCGTCAGCCCCACCACCGCGTGCTTGGCGGTGGTATAGGAATGGTTGGCCCAGGCCCCGACCCCCGCCAGGCTGGCGGTGTTCAGGATCACGCCGCCCTGGTCGCCCATGGCGTTCGCGGCGTGCTTGGTGCCATGGAAAACACCGCTGACCATGACCTCCAGCACGCGGTTGAAATCGCGCGCCGCGGTCGTTCCGATCGGGCCGATGGCGCCCAGGATGCCGGCATTGTTGATCATGCAATCCAGCCGGCCGTGACGGTCCAGCGCCGCCTGCACCAGCGCCTCGACCTGGCGCTCGTCGGCGACGTCGCAGGCCAGGGCGGTCGCGCCAAGCTCCCGCGCCAGGGCCTGCACGCCCTCGGGCCGCAGGTCGCCCAGGACCAGCCTCCAGCCCTCGCGGTGAAAGCGGCGGGCGGTCGCCGCGCCCAGCCCCGAGCCCGCGCCGGTGATGACGGCGACCTTGTCCAGCGTGTCATTCATCTTGCAGCAGCGCCTCCAGCTCGCCGATCTGTGCCTCGCTCAACCGCAATTCGGCGGCCTTCGCATTCGCAATCACCTGTTCGGGCTTGGTCGCCCCGGCCATGACCGAGGCCACGACGGGCCTGGACAGCAGCCAGGCAAAGGCGACCTCGGTCATGGCAAGCCCGTTCTGGTCGCACCAATCGGCGATGCGGTCCACGCGGGCCAGGTTCTCGGGCGTCAAATAGCGGTCGGCCAGCCGCGCGATCTTGCCGAAACGCCCCTCGCCCGTGTCGCCGCCGCGGTATTTGCCGGTCAAGAGCCCCGAGGCCAGCGGGAAATAGGGCAGCAGCCCCAGCCCCAGCGCGTTCAGGCAGGGGATCGTCGTCGCCTCGGCCTCGCGCCGGATCAGCGAATATTCCGCCTGGAGCGAGATGAAATGCTGCACGCCCAGTTCCCGCGCCAGGTGGTGGGCATGGGCGATTTCCCAATCCGCCATGTTCGAGGTGCCGATATAGCGGACCTTGCCCTGGGCGATCAGCCGGTCCAGCGCGTCCAGCGTCTCCTCGATCGGGGTGGTCGGGTCCGATTCGTGCAGCTGGTAAAGGTCGATCCAGTCGGTGCCCAGCCGGCGCAGGCTGTCCTCGACGCAGCGGATGATATAGGAGCGGTCGGCGCCGCGGCTGCCGTCGGCCATCTGCATGCCGAACTTGGTCGCCACCACGGCCCGGCCGCGCCGCGGGCCCAGCGCGCGGCCCAGGAACTCTTCCGAACCGCCTGAACGGCCATAGATGTTGGCGGTGTCGAAAAAGGTGATCCCGGCATCCAGCGCCGCATCGACCACGCGGCGCGATTGCGCCTCGTCCGTGGTCCAGTTGAAATTGTTGCAGCCCAGCCCGACCGCCGAGACGGTCAGGCCCGAGCGGCCCAGCTTGCGATAGTCCATGCTTGCACCTTTCTAGAGTTCGCGGATCACGTCGCGCCCGTCCCAGCCCACCGAAGGCAGGCGCATGCGGTCGAACATCTGCCGCCGCTCGGGCTTCAGATCGACCAGTTCGATCATCGGCGCATCGGGATCGGCGGGGTCGCACAGATAGCACATGCGCGACAGGGCCTGGCGGCCCTCGATGGCGCGGACCATGCCGCGCGCCTCGGCCGCCGCCAGCTGCGCGTCGAAATCGTCGCAGAGAAAGCCGAAATGCTGAAGCCCGGCGCCGCGCCTTTCCAGGAAGTCTCGATAGGGCGAGGCTGCGTCGGCCGGCTCGATCAGCTCGATCTGCACCGGGCCGGTATAGCCCATCAGCACCCGCCTGTGGATCTGGACCGAGACCGGCTCGTCCCAGATCTTCAGCACCTGGAACGGGATCGGCACCGGATAGACGAAGAAGGGCCCGACCCCCATGCGCCCGGCCCAGTCATGGGCGGCGGCATCGGCATCGGGGACCACATATCCGTGCTGGAACAGGGTTCCGTAATGGCGGCTCATGCTTTGCCTCCTTGGTGGCGGGTGGTTGCCGCGATCCGCGCCGCGGCGGCGCTACGGCCGGCCATCCCGGGCCGGCCCCAGCGTGGCGAAGGAAAAGGGGTGGCTGTCATCCGTCACCTCCAGCAGTTCCAGCACATTGCCGTCGGGATCGTGGCCGTAAACCGAGGCATGGCTGGCCCGGCGCTGCGGGGCCGAGCGAAAGCGGATGCCCGCCGCCTCGAGCCGGGCGACCTCGGCCGCCAACTCGCGGACATGCAGGCAAAGATGGGTGATGCCGTGGTCCTGGATACCGCGGTCCGGCCGGCTGGGGGCGGGGCTCGAGAACTCGAAAAGCTCCAGAAAGCAGTTGCCGGCGCGCAGCTTGGCCTGGCGCGCCGCCGATCCCCTGAGGCCCATGATCGTGTCGGGCAGCGCCGCGCCCTGCGCCCAGTCCATGCGCGAGGCGACGGTGAAGCCCAGCACGTTGCAATAGAAATCCAGCGCCCGGTCCAGGTCCGGGGTCGAGATGGCGGCGTGGTGGATGCCCAGGATCATGGCCGCGCCTCGGCCGCCGCATTGCTGCCCGCCACCCGGCCGAAGACGATGGCATTGCCGATCGAGGCGCCGCCGCCGGCATAGCAGGGGCCGAACATGCCGCCCGTCGTCTCGCCCGCGGCATAGAGGCCGGCAATCGGCCGGTCGGCCTGGTCCAGCACCCGCGCCTCGGTGTCGATCCTCAGCCCGGTGCCGGTCCAGCACACGATGGCCGGCCGGATGCGCGCGCCGTAGAAGGGCGGGGTCGAAATCGGCTTCAGATGCTCGGCCGGCTTGAAGAAATGCGCATCCCGCCCGGTTTCGGCGGCGCGGTTGGCGGCGGCGACGGTGGTGGCCAGCGTCGCCGCGTCGATGCCGAGCTGCGCCGCCAGCCCCTCCAGCGTATCGGCCTGCGCGACCTGCCCGCGGGCGGCGAAATGCGCCAGCCGGTCCGCCGACCAGTTCGGCGCGGTGGCCGAGCGGGCCTCGCGCCGCGCCGCCTCGTCGAAGATCGCGAAGCATTCGCGCGCGGTCTGTTCGTTCAGCAGTTCGGACAGGATGGAATATTCGCAGGATTCGTCGACGAAGCGGCGCCCCTCATGCGTGACATGGATCAGCCAGGGCGGCAGATAGGTCTCCAGCTCCTTTTCCCAGCCCGGCGTCATCAGCAGAAGGCCGCGATCCGGCCGAGTGATGCCGGCGCCAAGGCGGCGGCCGATGCGAATGCCGTCGCCCTGGGAATGGGGCGAGCCGATATACCAGGACAGCTCGCCCTGCGCCGCGGCCGTGGGGTAAAGCTCGGCCAGCAATTGCCGGTTGGCGCCGAAGCCTCCGGTGGCCAGCACCACCGCCCCCGCCGTCACCCGGTCGCCCTCGACCAGGATGCCGGCGACGCGGCCATCCTCGACCAGCAACTCCTGCACCCGGCTGCGCAGCGCCATGTCCACGGCAAGGCCGCTCAGCGAGCCCTCCAGCACCTCGGCGATCTCGGCGCCATGGCCGCGGGCGCGATGGCCGCGCCGGATCTTGTCCACGCCCGAGCAATAAAGGTTCTCCTCGGGGAAATCGACGCCCAGCCCGACCAGCCAGTCGAAGGCCGGCGTCGCGTCGTGGCACAGCCGCCTGACCAGCGCCGGGTCGAGCTTGTATTGGTTGATATGCAGGTAATAGCGGTAAAGCGCCTCGGGCGTGTCCTCGATCCCCGCCCGGCGCTGGAGCGAGGTGCCCGCCGCATAGAACACGCCCCCCGACAGGGCGGTCGAGCCGCCGGCCTTGTCGCCCGCCTCGACCATCAGCACGCGGGCGCCGGCCTGGGCGGCCATATGCGCCGCCGCAAGCCCGGCCCCGCCGGCGCCCACCACGATGACGTCGTAGTCCCTGTCCATCACGCTGCTCCCTTCATCCCCGGTGCGGCGCCCTGGGCCATGTCCTCCAGGACCATGGCGGCGCATCTCTCGCCGATCATGATCGACGGCGCGTTGGTGTTCCCGGCCGGCAGCCGCGGCATGATCGAGGCATCCGCCACGTAAAGCCCGCCGATGCCATGCACGCGCAGCCGGTGATCGACCACGCCGCCCGCAGCCAAGGGCAGCATGGCGCAAGAGCCCACGGGATGCAGGTTCGCGATGCCGTTGCCACGCAGCCAGTCGACGATCTCGGCCTGGGTCCGCACCGCGGGGCCGGGGCGGATCTCTTCGGCCATATAGCGGGCCAGCGCCGGCTGGCCGGCGATATGGCGCGTGATGCGGACGGCATTGGCCATGGCCATCCGGTCCACCTCGTCGCGAAAGAAATTGTGCCGGATCACCGGATCGGCAAAGGGATCGGGCGCGCGCAGCCGCACCTCGCCGGTCGCCACAGGGTCCAGATGCACCGGGCTCATGGTGAAGCCGGGAAAGTCGTGGACCCGCATCCCCCGCCTGTCGCGCGAGGCGACCGACCATATGTTGGTGTTGATCTGCAGGTTGGGCCGGTCCCTGGTCTCGTCCGTGCGGGTGAAGATGCCGGCAAAGATGCCGTTCGCGGCCAGCGGACCGCGCCGGGCCAGCACATATTGCGCCCCGGCGATGGCCTTGCGCAGCGGGCTGCGCGCCAGTTCGTTGATCGTCACCGGCTCGCGGCAGCGAAAGATCAGCGAGCAATAGAAATGGTCGCGCAGGTTGGCGCCGACGCCGGGCAAGTCGTGCAGCACCTCGATGCCGTGGTCGCGCAGATGATCGGCCGGGCCGATCCCCGAAAGCTGCAAGAGCTGGGGCGAGCCGAAGGCCCCGCCGCAGACCACGACCCCGTGCCGCGCCCGCGCCCGCAGGATGCGCCCGCCTTGGCGGTATTCGATGCCGACGGCCTTGCGGCCCTGAAACAGCAGCCGCGTGGCATGGGCGCCGGTGTCGACGCGCAGGTTGCGGCCCGCCGCCGACAGGTAGGCGCGGGCCGAGTTGCAGCGCCGCCGGTTGCGGGTGGTGGTCTGGAACAGGCCCGCCCCCTCTTGCTGGGCACCGTTGAAATCGGGGTTTGCGGGGATGCCGGCCTGTTTCGCGGCCTCGATGATCGCCAGCGCCACCGGCGATGGGTCGGGCTGGTCCGAGACGGCCAGCGGCCCGCCGATGCCGTGATAATCGTCGGGGCCGCGCGCCTGGTCCTCGGCCTTCTTGAACCAGGGCAGCACGTCCTGCCAGCTCCAGCCGGGATTTCCCAGCTGCGCCCAGTTGTCGTAATCGCTCGGATGGCCACGGATATACAGCATGCCGTTGATCGAGCTGGTGCCGCCCAGAACCTTGCCGCGCGGGTTGTACATCGGCCGCCCGTTCAGTTCCGGCTCTGGCTCGGATTCGAACATCCAGTTCACCTTGGGATTGGTGAACAGCATGGGATAGCCCATCGGCACCTTGATCCAGAAGGCGCTGTCGCGCGGGCCCGCCTCGAGCAGCAGGACACGGTATTTCCCCGATTCCGCCAGCCGTCCGGCCACCGCGCAGCCCGCGGAACCGGCGCCCGAGACGATGAAGTCGAACTCGCTGTCGAAACGCATTGCGTCCTCCTTGCGCAACGGGCGCGCCCCTGCCGGCGCGCGCGCATGCGATGCCTTACAGATCCTCGGGGCGCGCGAAGCTGCCGTCCTTGACGGTCAGGATGCCCATGCCGAAGGTCGCGGCGCGTTCCGGGGTGAAGTTGTAGACGCCCTCGCCCACGATCACCGGCACGTCCTTGATGCCGGCCAGGGCGTCGCGCATCTCCTCGCGCGTGGCATCCGGCCCGGCACGGCGCAGCGCGTCGGCAAAGACCATCATCGTCGAATAGCCCTGCGGCGCCCAATTGTCGGCCTCGACCCCGTGCCTGGCCTTGTAGGCTTCGGCAAAGGCGCGCGAGGGCTCGTCGAAGCCGCCGGGCGTCCATTCGCCGATCACGGTCACGCCCTCGACCGCGCTGCCGCCGGTGTTGAGGAACTCGGGCGAGGCCAGCGATTGCAGCCCGAAGATCTGCACCTCCGGGTCAAGGCCCGCCTGCTTGAACTGCATGATGACATTGGCGCCAAGCGCGGCCGGCGTGGCGATGAACAGGCAGTCGGCATCGCTTTGCGCCACCTTCACCGCCAGGGCCGAGAAGTCGATGTCGGACAGCTTGACGCCGTCGAGCTGCGCCTTCACTCCGTGTTCCTTCACCCGCTCCATGAACACATTCGCCATGGCGACATAGGCTTCGTTGTCCAGGACGGTGATGACCGCGCAGTCCTGCACGCCGCGCTTTTCGGCGGCATAATCGGCGATCGGCGGCGTCGCGATCGAGGCCGGCTGCGAAAACGGGAAGGACCAGGGCCCGGCCTGCGGCACGGCGTCGTTGTTTGACTGCATATAGGCCAGGATGCCCAGATCGTTGGCCGCGGCCGCAGCCGCCGGGGCGATGGCGCCGGTGGTCGGGCCGATGATGGCGATGTTTTCCGAATCCGCGGCGCGCCGGCCGATCAGGCCCAGCGCCTGGCCGCGGTCGCCCGCATCGTCGTCCAGCGTATACTGGATGGTGACGCCCTCGCCCGCCAGGCCCTTGGCATTGATGTCCTCGATGGCCATGACCGCGCCGTCGGCGATGCCGCGGCCGATGAAGGCCGGGCTGCCGGTCAGCGACTGGATGATCGCCACCTTGACCTCCTTGGCCATGGCCATCGGCGCAAAGGCGGCAGAGGCGGCAAGCGCGGTGCCCATCAGGATTCTCAGTGACATTCGTTCCTCCCGTCCTTGGGCGCGCTGCCGCCGCGCCCTGGCGCGGCAATCCGGCTGCCCCTGTTGAAACCGGCGCCCGACACGGCCGCACCGGAAAAGCGGCGGGCGGTCGTCGATTCGTGCACGCGGGTAAATGAACACAAATTCACAGTTGTTGTATACAAAAATATGTGCCTATGAATTATTGGACGGAAGAATCCGAAGAACCCCGGCCGGGAAGGGAGAGGCTCGTGTTCCTGCAACAAATCGTCAACGGATTGGTGATCGGCGGGGTCTATGCGCTGTTCGCGCTTGGCTTCACGCTGATCTTCGGCATCCACAAGATCATGAACCTCGCCCATGGCGGGATCTTCATGACCGGGGCCTTCATCGGCCTTTACTCGGTCCAGGCGGGATTGCCGCTTTGGCTGGCCTTCATCCTGGCGATGATCGGCGCCGGCCTCGTCTCGGTCATCATCGAGGTCACGGCCTTTCGCCGCCTGCGCCAAAGCGGCGAGGTCGAGTTCAGCGCCCTGATCTCCTCCATCGGGGCGAATCTGGTGCTGGTGTCCATCGCGCAGATGCTGTCCAAGACCCAGGTGCTGCGCTTTCCCTTCGACACCTTCCCGGTGGTGATCTTCAAGGTCTGGGGGCTGCGGGTCTCGGCGTTGCAGCTGGCGATGGCGGTGCTGGCGATCCTGCTGGTGGCGGGGCTTTCCTGGTATCTCTACCGGACCGGCTTTGGCCGCCAGGTCCGCGCTGTGGCGCAGAACGAGCGCGCGGCGCTGCTGGCGGGCATCCGGCCCAGCGTCATCTATTTCCAGACCTTCATGCTGTCGGGCATGCTGGCAGGGGCGGCGGGGGTGCTGGTCGGGCTGGCCTTCAACTCGATCCATTTCATGATGGGCGACCCGTTCCTGCTGCGCGGCTTCGTGGTGGTGATCCTGGGCGGGCTGGGCTCGGTCGCGGGGGCGCTGGTCGCCTCGCTGGGCTTCGGCGTGCTGCAGACGCTGAGCGTCGCCTACCTGTCCTCGCGGCTGTCCGACATCATCATCTTCGGCCTGCTCTTTGCTGTGCTGCTGCTGCGCCCCAACGGCCTTTTCGGGCAGGACGAGGCCGGCGTGCTGAGGGGGCGCCGCTGATGGACACGCTGCTGAGCTTTCGCCCGCTTTTCGACCTGTTCCTGATCCACCTGGGCTTTGCCTATTCGCAATATATCGTGCTGCGCGCCGGCGCCTTTTCCATCGGCAATGTCGGCCTGTCGGCCATCGGCGCCTATACCGCGGCCATCCTGACGGTGAACTACGGCCTGCCGCTGCCGGTGACGCTGCTGGCCGGGGCCTTTGCCGGGCTGGCCTTCGGCGCGCTGCTGGCGATCCCGCTGGCGCGGCTGCGCGGGGTCTACCAGGCCATCGCCTCGCTGGCCTTCGTGCAGATCGTGCTGTCGGCCAATCTTTATGCCGAGAACGTCACCGGCGGCGCCATGGGCTTTTCCGGCATCCCCAAGCTGGTCGGCACCGGGACGCTGCTGGTCTTTGCCCTGGCGACGATCCATGTGATGCTGGCGATCTCGCGCTCGCGGCTGGGCCGGGCCTTCGACGCCGTGCGCGAGGACGAGGGCATGGCCGTGTCGCTGGGCATCAACGCCGCGCGCACGCAGGCCATCGCCTATATGATCTCGGGCCTGCTGGCCGGGCTTTTCGGCAGTCTCGAGGCGCTGCATTCCTATGCGGTCGAGCCGAACCAGTTCGGCTTTCACCTGATCATCGTGATCCTGTCCTATGTCGTGCTGGGCGGGCGGCGCAGCGTCTGGGGGCCGCTGGTGGGCGTCGCCCTGCTGATCGCGCTGCCCGAGATCTCGCGTCCGCTCGCCGATGCGCGGATCATGATCTATGGCCTGATCCTGATGGCGGTGATGAACTTCATGCCGCGCGGCATCGTCGACACGCTGGTCGCCCGCCGCACCCGCGCCGCCAACCCCGAGGTCCGCCAGGCAGAGGTGAAGGGATGACCGATCTTGTCCTTGAGCATGTCCACAAGAATTTCGGCGGCGTCATCGCCTCGAACGATGTCAGCATGCGGGTGCCGGCGGGCCGGATCACCGGCCTGATCGGGCCGAACGGCGCCGGAAAGACCACGCTGATCAACCTGATCACCGGCATGCTGTCGCTCAGTTCGGGCAGGGTGCTGTTCGGGGGGCGCGACATCTCGGCCGAGCCGGCCGACAAGGTGGCGCGCGCCGGCATGGGCCGCACCTTCCAGAACATCCGCCTGCAGAAGGAGGCGAGCGTGCTGGCCAATGTCATGGTCGGCTTTCACCGGCACGAGACCTGTTCGCTGGTCGCGGCGATCCTGGGCCTGCCCTCGTCGCGGCGCGAGGATGCGCTGCTGCGGCAAAAGGCGATGGCGCTGCTCGGGCGGTTCGGGATGGCCGGGCATGCCGACAGCCCGGCGGGCAGCCTGGCCTATGGCCATCAGCGCAAGGTCGAGATGATGCGGGCGCTCGCCACCGATCCCGACCTGATCCTGCTGGACGAGCCCGTCGCCGGCATGAACGACGTCGAGGCGCTGCAACTGGGCCGGATCTTTCGCGAGCTTGCCGACGAGGGCAAGGCGATCCTGCTGATCGAACACAACATGCGCTTCGTGCAGGAGCTGTGCGACCACGTCTATGTGCTGGACGGCGGCCGGCTGATCGCCGAGGGCAAGCCCCGCGACGTGGTCGCCGATCCCGCCGTCATCACCGCCTATCTGGGAGAGGAATGATGCTGCTGACGGTGACGGACCTCCATGCCTCCTACAGCGGCATCCGCGCGCTGGCCGGGGTTTCGCTGAACGTCGCGCAGGGCGAGATGGTGGCGCTGATCGGGCCGAACGGCGCCGGGAAATCGACGCTGCTGAACTGCATCAGCGGCATCGTCCGGCCCGGTGCCGGCCAGATCCGGGTCGAGGAGGCCGAGCTGGTGCGAAAGCCCGCCTGGGCCATCGCGCGCATGGGCATCCTGCAATCGCCCGAGGGACGGCAGGTGCTGCCCGACATGTCGGTGATCGAGAACCTGCGGGTCGGCGCCAACGCCCTGCACGGCCGCCGGCCCACCCATGACATCCAGGCGGTGTTCCGCCTGTTCCCGATCCTGCGGGAGCGGCAGGAACAGCTGGCCGGCTCGCTTTCCGGGGGCCAGCAGCAGATGCTGGCCATCGGCCGCGCGCTGATGGGCGGGCCGCGCCTGCTGCTTCTGGACGAGCCCAGCCTGGGGCTTGCCCCGGTCATCGTGCAGCAGGTCTTCGACGCGCTGGCGCAGCTGCGCCGCGACGGCATGACGATCCTGCTGGTGGAACAGAACGCGCGCAAGGCCTTGCAGGTCTCGGACCGCGCCTATGTCATCGAACACGGCCATGTCGTGGCCGAGGGGCCCAGCCGCAGGCTGGCGCAGGACGACGGCGTGATCGCGCATTACCTGGGCACCGGCGGGCATTAGCCCGCCCTGCCCTTGTCCCCGCGCCGCTATGCGGCCGCGGCTTCGGTTTCCAGCGCCCGGCGCGCGCGCATATGTTCGGCCGGCAGGTTCACCGTCTCGACGCAGACCAGCCTTTCGCCGCGATAGCTGCGCACCAGAAGCCGCGCCGGGTCGGGCAAGGGCTCGATCTCGGTCCGGTCGGCGCCATCGCGCAATCCGGCGATTTGCAGCTTGTGCGGGCCCTGGTCGCTCCAGAACCAGGGCGTCCTGGCAAAGGGCACGGGCTGGCCCGCCAGCCGCTCGGCCAGGCATTTCGCCTGATCCACGGCGGCCTGCACGGATTCCAGCCGCAGATGCGGCCCGCCCGGTCCCTGCGCCACGGCGGCGCAATCGCCGATCGCCGAAATGGCCGGGTCCGAGGTCGCCAGGAAGCAATCGGCAAGGATGCCGTTGTCCACCGCAAGCCCGGCCTCGCGCGCCAGTTCCGCATTGGGCACCACCCCGGTCGCCATCAGCACCGCATCCGCGGCAATCGTCCGGCCATCCGCCAGTTCCACCGCGCCGGCGGCACCGTCCGGCCGCGCCAGGATACGCCGGACCGTGACGCCCAGGTGGATCTCGGCCCCTGCGTCGCGATGCGCGCGCAGGAAATGGTCCGACACCGCCGGCGAAACCGCCCGCGCCATCAGCCGCCCGGCCGCCTCGAGCAGCGTGACCCGCAGGCCGGCGGCACGGAACACCGCCGCCGCCTCGAGCCCGATGAAGCCGCCGCCGACGATCACCACATGCCGCGCGGCCGCGGCCAGGCTGCGCATCCGGTCGGCGTCGTCCAGGCCGCGCAGCGCCATCACCCCCGGCAGGTCCGCGCCCTCGACAGGGGGAAGCCGGTTGCGGGCGCCGGTGGCCAGGACCAGCTGCCCATAGCCCAGCCGCCGGCCGTCCGACAGCACGACGGCGCGGCCTGCACGCTCGATCCTTTCCACGCGGCTGGAGGTCAGCACGGTGATGTCGTTCATCTCATAGAACTCGGCCTTGCGCAGCAGCAGGCGCTGGGGTTCGCCCTCGTTGAAATAGGTCTTGGACAGCGGCGGGCGGCTGTAGGGCAGGAACGGCTCGTCCCCCACCAGGACGATGGGGCCGGGATAGTCCTTCTGCCGCAGGCTGATCGCCAGCTGGCAGGCGGCCTGCCCCGCCCCGACGATGACGACTGCATGATGATGGCTTCGCTGCATGGGGCCTCCGCTGGAAAAGGCGATCCCGGCGGGCCGCGCCGGGAAAGCATCTTCGCCGACAAGAACCGATCCGCGAGAGCACCTCAAGATAAAAATACGAAATAGCAGCTTTACGTATGCAATACTGCGCCAAGATTCCAGGCTGATGCCTGACAAACACGGGAAATCTAACCGCACGGTGTAGCCCGCGCGGAGAAAGCCCCGTACGCACCCAGGCGCGCCCAAATCAAAAATATATTTGACTGGTGAAATAAATATCATGAATGTGCCAAAAAATACAAGGGAGGAATCGATGAAACGAATGATCGCCGCCACCGGCGCGGCCCTGATTGCGCTTGCGACGCCGGCAATTGCCGAGCAGCCGACCGTGGTCATCATGCAGTCCCTGACCGGCCCGGCCGCCTTCATGGGCGCCGGCGTGTCCGAGGGCATGGCCATGGCCTTTGCCGAGGCGAACGAAAAGGCCGAGTTCGGCGCCGGCAAGTCCGTCCGCGTCCTGGTCGAGGACGATGCCTCGGACCGCACCCAGGCGTTGACCCTGATCACCCGCCACGCCAACGCCCCGGAGGTCAGGATGATCCTGGGCCCGACCAGCGGCGCCGTCGCCATCGCCGGGGCCGAGCTGGGCAACCGGCTGGAACTGCCCATCGTCACCCTGACCAACAACCTGGACATCCCCGCCGCCGGACCCTGGGGCTTCATCAGCACGCAGCCGCCGCGGCAGATGATGTCCTACCTGGCCGATTTCGCCGCCGACACCCGCAAGGTCGAAAGATGCTCGACCGTCTCGATCAAGGAGATCGAGGTCTATGTCGCCCTGCGCGCGGCTTTCGAGGATCTGGTCCGCGAAAAGGGCGTCGCCGTCGTGTCCAGCGAATCGGTGTCCTCCTCGGACATCGACTTCTCGACCCTGGCGACCAAGATCGCCGGGCAGGACATCGACTGCCTGTTCATCTCGGCCATGGCGGCGCAGGGCGGCAATATCGTGCGCCAGCTTCGCGAAGCCGGTCTGGACGAGAAGGTCGAGATCTTTGGCATGAACACCTTTTCCTCGCCCGAGTTCACCCAGACCGGCGGCGGCGCGACCGAGGGCGTCTACATGCTGTCCGACTGGGTGCCGGGCGGGTTCAACGACTTCTCGGTCGCCTTCGCGCAGAACTTCCAGGCCCATGCCGGCCGGGCGCCGGACAATTGGGCGGCGCTTGGCTATACCATCGGCCGCGTGGCCATCGAGGCGATGAAGGCCGCCGGACCCGAAAGCGGACGCGACGCCATCCGCGATGCGCTGAGCGCGACCAGGGACGTGGCCTCGGTGATCGGCAGCGGCTCCTACAGCTATGTCGACGACCGCTCGCCGGTCAGCGGCAGCAACGTGGTGCAGATCAGGAACGGCACCGCCGTGCTTTATACCGAATGACCCCCGGCAGGGCGCGGCAAGACAGCCGCGCCCCACCCAGATGGAGTGATCACGATGGTGGCCGAGCCCCAGCATTTCCCGCATATCTTCCGCCCCCTTCGCATCGGGGGCATGCAGCTTTCCAACCGGATCATGGCGCCGCCACACGGCCGCATCATCTCCGATCCGCTGGCCTCGCCGAAAGAGGCCGAGCGCTTTTCCGGCTATTGGCTCGAACGGGTCCGCAACGGCCTTTGCTGGGTCGATGGCGTCAATACCTTCATCGACAACCGCATGGTGCCGCGCGGCTATGCGCCCTCGGGGCTGGGCGCGATCCTGCGCGGCAGCGTCCACAACCCGCAGTATCGCGACCGCATGGCGCGCCTGGCCCAGGACATCCACGCCCATGGCGCCGTGGTGACGGCGCAGGTCATCAACCAGGGCGCCATGCCGCATTCCGCCTCGGGCGTGCTGGCCAATTACACCAACAATGCCGGCACCCACACCCTGACCGGCCCCGAGATCGCCCGCATGATCGAGGATTACGTCCTGGTCGCCCGCACCGTGCGCGATTGCGGGCTGGACGGGATCGAACTGCACGCCAATCACGAGGACGTGCTGCAACTGTTCCTGTCCCCCGCGACCAATCACCGGCAGGACGAATACGGCGGCAGCGCCGAAGGCCGGCTGAAGCTGCTGACCGACGTGCTGGCCGCCATCCGCGCCGAGGTGGGGCGGGATCTGACCCTCGGCATCCGCTTCAACATGCACGAGCTTTTCGAAGGCGGCTACGATCTGGACGAGGGCATCGCCATCGCCCGCGCCGTCGAGGCGACCGGGCATATCGACTTCTTCCATGGCGTCATCGGCAACAACTGGGGCGCGCCCAGCTATATCCAGCCGCATCTCTACGGCGTCGCGCAATGGTCCGAGATGGCCAGCCGCTATCGCGCCGCCCTGTCCGTGCCCGTGGTCTATAGCGGCCGCGTCGATTCCCCCGAGGCGGCCGAGGCCGTGCTGGCCCGCGGCCATGCCGACGTGGTGGGCGTCGCGCGTGGCTTTTTCGCCGACCCCGCCTTCGTCGCCAAGGCGCGCCAGGGCCGCAGCGCGCAGATCGTGCCCTGCATCGGCTGCAACGACTGCCTGCACGCGGTCTCGGTCGAGAAGCTGCCCTTCGGCTGCGCGGTCAATCCCCGCGCGGGTCGCGAGGCCGACCCACCCCCTGCCCGCGCCGCCCAGCCGCGCCGGATCATCGTCGTCGGCGCCGGCCCGGCCGGGATGGAGGCCGCCGCGGTTGCCGCCGAACGCGGTCACGCGGTGGTGCTGCTGGAGCGGGAGGAAGCGCCTGGCGGGCAGATGCGGCTGGCCGCTGCCGTGCCCGAGAACCGGCAATTCCTGGCCTATATCGACCGCCAGCATCACCGGCTGCGCGCCGCCGGCGTGGACATCCGCCTGGGAACCGAGGCCGACCCGCAGGCGATCACGGCGCTTTCGCCCGACGTGCTGCTGCTGGCCACCGGCTCGCGCCCGCGCCGCCATGCCGTTCCGGGCGCCGAACTGCCTTTCGTGATCGAGGGCCGCGACCTGCTGGCGGGGCGGGCGCAGGTCGGTCGCCGGGCGCTGGTCGTCGCCCGCGAGGATCACATGCAGCCCCTGACCGTGGCCTCGGCGCTGGTCGAGCGCGGCGTGCATGTCCGGCTGCTGTATCAGACGCCGGCGGTCGCGCCGCTGGTGGGGAAATATTCCATCGGCGCGATCATGGCCCGGCTGACCGCGGCCGGCGCCGAGCTGCGCGTCATGGAGCGCGTCACCGCCATCGCGCCCGGCCGCGTGGCGACGCGCAATGTCTATTCCGGCGCCGAGGCGCTGCATGAAGGTTTCGACAGCGTGGTGCTTGCCTGCGGGGCCGAGCCCGAGACCGCGCTGGCCGAGGCCTTGCAGGCGCAGGGGATCATCGCGCCCTTGCTGCTGGGCGACGCCTATGTGCCGGGCCGCATCCTTGCGGCGACGCGGGAAGCCTATGAGATCGCCTCGCGGCTGTAAGGAACGCGGCGGCCGCGAGGGGTTCGCGGCCGCCCGGCATGTCTGCCGGGCCTAGGGCTGGTAGCCGAAGGTTTCGAAATCGCGGGCGTAATGGTCGCGCACGCGGATGCGGTCGGCCGGGCTCCATTCGATCTCCAGCGGGTCCGAGCGCAATTCGTGGGGGTTCTGCTGGGGCGGGGTCACGCCCAGCCGCTCGGCTACGGCCGCCAGGGGGCCGGAGAGCCCGTCCTCGAGCTTGAAGACCTCGACATCCTTGCCGAGGAATTCCCATTGCGGGCGCAGGTGGTTGTCGAGGTGGAACTTGGCGCGGCGCTGCTGGTCCAGGTTTTCCTCGATCCAGGGCGAAAAGGCGGGCAGGCCCTTCCAGAAACTGTCCTTGGCCAGCTGCGCCCGCATCCGGTATTCGCTTTCGATCCGGTGATAGGGGTTGCGCACGATGGTAAAGGCGTAGTCGAAGAAGCCCTCGCCCAGCAGCGCCTCGATATCCTGCGCGCGATAATGCTGCGGCGTGCAGCGGCTGGCATGGGGAATGCCCATGGAAAACAGCCGCAGGGGGGCGATGCCCTTCATCCAGCTCTCGACCGAGGTGCCCCCCGCCTTCGGGATATGGATGAAGAGGATACGCTTGCCGTTATGCTGGATGAAGGGCATGGTTTTTATCGATCAGCACACGTTCTCTAGGTTGTGATGGATACCCAATAGCACGCCTAAATCGCCTATACTTCTACCTTTTCTACTTCCAGCCTATTGATACGCTGTTCCAGCCGACGAATACGTTGTGCTTGGTCCAACGTGACCTCAAGCAGCACATCGAATAGTCGGTTGCGCAGAGCAGTTATTTCTGGCTCTGATGGCGGAGACTTGGCAATGGCACGCGGATCGAAGCCGAAAGCGTCCATGTACTGATCAAAAAGAGCCGCCTGCTCACGGATGATCAGATCTGTTTCGGAATAATCGAAACTTGCCGTTATCACTTCTTCGAGTTTAGGTATACCGTCCAGTGTTGGAAGAACCGCTCGATCAAAGGCGGCAGGCAGCACATGCTTGGAAAAGCGAGTATTGAACAGAGCCCGCATAACTATTTCGGCATCTTCTCCGCGCTCCAGAACGCGCTGTTCTGGTGTATTGAGTTCGAAGCCAATGGCCTCAACGAAATCTGTCACGATATCGCTGGCCTTGTCATAGGATCGGACTTCCAGGATGTCGCCCATCTGTCGATGCCAATGCAGTAGGCCAGAATACCAATGCACCAGCTTACGCGCCCTGACCGGGTAAGGCTGCACCGGGCCAGGCTCAACCTTATCACGCACCCCCATTGCACATAAGCCGAAGGCAGCCAAGATGCGGGGTTCCGAGCATAGCCAATAACCCGCACCGCAATTCCTGCCTCGCGCAGCCGGTTGATCATTGGCTTCATTTGCCCGACTTTTCCAGAAAGCGCCTCATTAGAAAGAATGAAGGATTGTATTCCAGCAGCCGAACGGGCACGCAGCATCTCGATAAGCAGATCCGCCGCGTGAGTCATTTCTTCGGGAGGCAAGGAAAAAAACTGTTCTTGATTCTGCACGCCTCGAAAGCGCGGGTCCAACATATCGAACCACATACCAAGATATTCAGCTCCTTGCGCGGCAAGTCGGTCGGCACTGCTCGACAAAGCAGCTTGAATTGCACTGGTTCCGGTTTTTCCCATTCCAATATGCAGAATCAGGTTCATCGCATCTCACTTTCGTTGATCTGGCTGCGCGCGCTGGCAATCATTTCACTATCCGCAGCATAGGCCCGCGCAATATCAGCGCTCGCTATCTTGGAGAGATCCGATCCAGACTTACGGTTTCCGGAGGCATTATTTGGATTTAGTCTAACCGCATCACACAGAAAGTAGTCATCATGCCCAAAGATACCGCCGAGGATGCGTGCGCTATCAGCGTCGAAACTCTCAACAAAGCCTAAGGTCAAGCGCGGCAGTTCATCAAAGAAGATTTGTTTACGCTGCAATCGCCAGTGTTCATCTAGATCCCGTAAATCTGAATCGGCCGCCACTCCGACAGCAAAAGCATCAAGCGTCAAAAAATCAGCCAAGGGTACATCAGGGTCAATACCAAGGTGAGCACGAACCTTACGAGTAAATTGGGTCTCACGGGATAACTTCTTGCGCCAGGCCGACAAAAATCGACTCTGAGGGCTACGCACGAAAGCGAATAGCGGTACGTCGGGATCATCCAGCATCGCCTCGAAACGAGAATAACCCAACTGATACGGGGTTAGAAGCAAATTCGCCGCCCGCTTGTGGATCATTTCTGCATTTTCGATATGAAAATCCGTTTTTCCTATTGCCCGAGCTACTGATAAATTCAGCGTGGCCTTCAATGTAGAACAGGCACAGATCGGGTTCGAAAAGAAGACGAAACGCGGATTTTCAGCAATATGAACGGTATAGTTCAGTTCAGCCTCGCCACCCACCATGGCAGCCATCCGCTTTAGCCGGGGAGAGAGTATCATATCTCTATCTTCCAACCTTTTCTCTACAGATCATAGCGAGGGAAATATTCCTCTCCCCTCCAATTCCATCAGTCAACGAAGGATACACCTTAACATGACTCGATACCTCTCGGCCATTCCATAGGCAATACAGCCCCTCAATTGATCGATTCTCAGACACCATCAATCTCCAAAATGAGGGGCAGATCATTCTGTAACCGCACTGAAAGCAACGCGTCAACTATTTTTCTTAAGGTGGGAAAGTCTTTCGCTTATTATATTATACGCTGCCTGAGTACAGAAATCCTCACCCAGAAACTCCGCTACCTTTCTCAAAGCACCTTCCCCTTCAACAATATCTTCATATCTTACATGAATGCTTGCATCGTTCTTAGCTGCACAAGCAAGGAATGCAGCATCGGCATTTTTTATGAATTTCTCAACGGCCTCTCTGGGACGCTGCTTCCACCATCCAGACCTAGAAATTGCGCCAGCATCTCTTGTTTGAAACACGAATCTTGCATTAGGGAAGTATCTTGACAGAAGATTTATGTTGTATTCTAGTTGTTCCATATTATTCACCCACCTAATTTCCTTAAATCCCGATACACGAGTTTCCGGCGGCGGAGACAATATCTCTCTTACAAAGTCATTAAAGATGGCTTTTGCGAAATTGCCTGGGTCAACCAATTCAGCTCCATACCATGGATCCTTTGGCGTCTCCATTATGTGCTGCATTTCCGGCCGGCGTTCATTTAATGGTTTTAAATTCGCCTGCCTTCGAAAAGTGAAGTTTACATTATCCAAGCTGCGCACAGCGGCGCAAAGGTGATGCAATACATTATTGTTCTCCCCCCTGATGCAATATCCGGGAAAGCTGTTGAGATAATTTGTCATGAGCGTGGAGCCTGACCGCCCATAGGTAACTAGAAAAACATAACCTTCCTTCGGAGCGTAAAGCGCAGGATACAGATTAGAGTTCATCGCTTTCCCAACTTTATTTTTTCTTCTTTTCTGCATCCCGCATGGCCTCTAGCCTTTGCGTCAACGGCTTAATAACACTTTCCCAATCCCGCCCCTCCATATCCGCCCGGGCGCGCGCGGACAGGCGCAGGACCAGGTCAGGATCTGCGGCCAGCCGGGCCAGCGCGGAAAGCGCCTCGGCAACGGTCTCGTCCTGCGACAGCACCACGCCGTTCTCCCAAGGACGCAAGACCTCGGTCACGGCCCCTGCATCCGTCGCGATGGGGATCACCCCCGAACGCATCGCCTCCAGGATCGTCAGCGGCAGCCCTTCGTAATAGGAGGGCAGGATGAAGGCATCGGCCCATTCGAATGCCTCGGCCAAGCCCTCGGGCGTGGTCAGTGGCGGTTCCAGCGACCGGGCGATATGGGCCGGGATTTCCAGGACGCTGTCACCCATGACGGATTTGCCGATCAGCCGCCAATCGACCGGCAGGCGCATCGCATCGGCTGTTTCCACGATCGAGATCAGCCGCTCGACCCCCTTCTGGTGGTCCAGTCGTCCCAGATAGATGACGCGCAGCCGGTCCCGCGCCGATCGCATGGCGCGGCGGTCGGCAATACGGGCTTCGGCCCCCTCGGGCAGGTCAAAGCTGGGCGCGTTCAGCAGCGGGATGACCTTTTCGGCCGGCATCCCCATGCCATGGCACCAATCGGCCAGTTGCTGCGAACAGGGCAGCACGATGTCATAGGCATGTTCGAAGGCCAAGCCCAAATAGGTGTTGCCGATCAGGCGCCGGAACGGGCTGAGATCGCTGAGATGCAGCGACAGCGCAGTCTTGACGCCAAAGCGTTTCAACTGCCCCATGACGCCTGAAATCGCACCGCTGTGGAAGGTGATGACGGCATCCAGCCAGGCCAGCATCGCCGTCGCATGGCGCTGGTCGCCAAAACGCGACCAGTCAGGGACATCGGTGCCCAGATAATTGGTGTTCGCCGGGCCCCAGGTCGAAAAGCCCGAATCAGCCAGAAAGGTGACGCTTTCGAAGGTCTCACGCCATTCGGCGCTGAACTGGCAGCCGCGCGCCTCGATGACGAACAGATGCGGGCGCCATCCGTCCTTCTTCATCGCCTTGGCGATGTTCAGCGCCACCCTCTCGACCCCACCGAATTCGACCAGCGGCAGCACGAAGCCAATGTCGCGCCCCTCGGTGACGACCCTAGGATAGGCAGCGTCGGATTTTGTCGGAATCCGGCTGATCTCGTGGGTGCGTGACCGCCAGGGAATACCCGGATTGCGCCAGTCCCAGCTATAGGCCAGCGCGTCGCGATTGGGCGATGCCTGATAGCGCGCAGCCAAGGCGACGAAATCATGTGCCGCCGCGCCATAAGGTCCCTCTCCCTCAGCAAACAGCATTTGGGGCAGCTGAAGCCGCAGCAGATTCGTCGGAACGTTGCAGGGCCGCGCCGCAACGCCCGAAGCCCAGGCGATGGAACTGTCGCGCACGATGGTCGAGAAAAGCCCTGGCTGGACCATTAGCATGTCGGCGCGCAGCTCGATCGCCCCTTGCGCCTCCTGCTCGTCCCAACCGATCCGGTCGGCCTCACAGGGCTGGATCTCCAGCGCAGCAAAGCATTTGTCGGTCAGGCGACGCTCCATCGTCCACAGCACCCCATGAAGCATCCGGCCGCGGCGCAGTTGCTCCAGCACCGTCGAATGCGTCATCACCAGGATCGGCGGCATGTGATGCTGGCTGTTGTCGGTCTGCGTGCGCCACCATTGCTGCTCGAACTCGGCCACGGTCAGGATGCGGCCGTCGGGGGCGTCGGGATCGACCGTCAGCAGCACCTCGTGGCGGTCTGCCAGGAAGAAGGCATAGCGCGGCGCCTCTTTCTGCTCCAGCTCCAGCAGCCCGCGCGGGCTGAACAGGTGCTTGTGCTTCTTGCGCATCTCGCTGCGGATCGCCTCGGAATCGCGCTCGGAATCGGCCAGCATGCTCTCGGCGCGCTTGCGATAGAGAAAGCCGAAATTGTCGATGTTGCGGCCACGGAAGCCCGCCTCGGCGGCGGTCAGGAAGAAATCCCAATCCTCGAAGCCGGATTTGAACGAGGTGTCGAAATAGACCCCGGCATCAAAGACCTCGCGCCGGATCAGGCTGCCGGCCTCGCAGATGTTCATCACCGTATGGATCAGCAGAGAATAGTCGCCGCCGTAATCCCCGGCCCAGCTGAGGCCGAACATGTCGATATTGGGATAGATCCAGCCGGCGTCGGGATGCTGCGCCAGCGCCGCCATGGCATTGGCCATGGCGTCGGGACGCAGCCGGTTGTCGGCGTCCAGCATGTAGATCGCCTCGA
>NZ_JRKO01000035.1 GCF_000763885.1 Paracoccus versutus
CACCGCCGCCTCGGCCATGTCGGCGGCGGCGCGGGCGTCGTCCCGCTGCGCGGGCGCGCTGACCCGCTGCGCCAGCAGCCGCTCCTGCCGCGCCGCCTCGCGCGCCATGCGTTCGGCATTGGCGCGGGCCGAGGCCAGCGTCGCCTCGATGGCGGCGATCTCGGGCGCGCGGCCGCCCTTCTCCAGGTCGGCCAGGGTGCTGGCGGCGCGGGCCTGGGCTGCCTCGGCCGCGGCCAGCGCCAGCGCGGCGTCGCGGGTTTCCAGCATGGCCACGGCCTGCCCGGCCTCGACGCGGTCGCCGCGCTGCACGGCCAGCGCCTCGATCCGGGCCGTCGCCACGGGGGCGATCTGCACATGCTCGCCCTCGGCATAGCCGGTGCCCAGGGGCGGCGGCGGGCCGCAATGGGAAAACAGCGCGGCAAGAAAGGCCAGCGAGCAGATGAAATCAGCCATCCGCGCCCCCGGTCATCCGGTCCAGGTTGGCCAGCATCCGCCGGGTGATCGCCCGCGCCTCGGCCCGTGCATAATGCCGCCAGCCCATCCGGCGCTGGACGATGGGCGCGGCCACGCGGAAATAGACCGCCTGCCCGATCAGCGAGAACACGGCCAGCTTCACCTCCTCGGCCTCTGCCGGCTCGCCGGTCGCGGCGGACCAGAGCGCGCAGAGCGCGCGGTGGCGTGGTTCGATCAGCGTGGTATAAAGCCGGTCCAGCACCGGGCTTTCCGGCTCGGCCAGTTCGCGCAGCACGAAGGCCACCGCGTCGCTGGCCGCGGGGCTGACGATCATGAAGGTGACGATCCGGCGCACCAGCCGCCGCAGCAGCAGCCGGGCGTGGCGGGGGTCCGGCCGGTCCAGCAGGCCGGGCAGGGGCCGGGCGACCTGCGCCACCCGCTCGGCCACCGCATCGGCGCAGGCGATGCGCAGCCCGTCCTTGCCGCCGAAGTGATAGGCGATGGACGAGATGTTGGTGCCCGCCTGCGCGGCGATGGCCCGCGTCGAGGCAGCCTGGAACCCGCCGCGGCCGAATTGCTGCATGGCGGCCCCGATAAGGGAAAGGCGGGTGGGATGCGGGTCCATGCCGATCACGCCGAAATGTCAATCAAACGATTGATACAGGATTTTCGGCCCGGAGTCGAGCCCGCGGGCATCCGCCCTTTGGGCAGGATGCGAAAAGGCCGCCCGGTGCCTGCCGCGGCAGGGCCATGGGCGGCCGGGGCTCAGCCCTGTGCGACCGCCTCGGGCACCAATGCGCCGCGATGGCGGATCACCCGGCGGCTGAGGTCATGCGCCCGGCGGATGGCGGCGGGGATGTCGGCGCCGTCCAGCCGCGCGGCCAGATAGCCGGCGTTGAAGCTGTCCCCGGCGGCGGTGGTGTCCACCGGCACCTCGCGCGGCAGGCCCTCGACCAGCCCCGCGCCTTCGCGCCCGCCATAGCGGATGGCGTCGCCGCCCGCCTTGACCACGACCTGCCCGGCCCCGCGCGCCAGATAGCGCGCTACCGTCGCCTGCGGATGGGCATCGCCGAAAAAGCTGCGCTCGTCGTCGAAGCTGGGCAGGACCAGGTCGGCGACGGCCGCCGCCGCCTCGATCTCGCGGCACATGGCGGCGGCGTCGGGCCAGAGCCGGGGCCGCAGGTTCGGGTCGAACACCACCTGCGTGCCCGCCGCGCGCGCGGTTGCCAGCGTCCCGATCAATGTGGCACGGCCGGCCGGGGGCAGGATGCCCAGGGTGATGCCCGAGAAATAGGCGATGCCGACCCCTGCCAGCGCCGAGGCCAGCGCCGCCGGATCGTCGGCCAGCCCCTTGGCCGCCGAGGTGTCGCGCCAATAGCTGAAGCTGCGCTCGCCATCCTTCAGCGAGATGGCATAGACCGCGATCTCGCGGCCGGGGTCGCGGCCCACATGGGTCGCGTCGATCCCCTCGGCGGCCAGGAAATCGACCATCTGCTGCGAGAATTCGCCCAGGCCCACGCGGCTGCAATAGGCCACGCGCCAGTCGGCCGGCAGCAGGCGGCGCAGATACCAGGCCGTGTTCAGCGTGTCGCCGGCGATGCCCAGCCGCCACAGCCCGCCCTGGCCCGAGGGCGACAGCTCGACCATGGCCTCGCCGATGGAAAGGATGGACTTGCCGGTCACGATGCCAACTCCGTCGCCATGGCCGCGCGCAACCCGTCGCGGCGGATATGGGTCACGGCCTGCCGCACCGTCCCGGTGAAGGCGGCATCGCCGACCAGCGAAGGCGGCGCCAGCCCCGGCAGCCCCAGGACCGAGCGGGCCAGGGCCTCGTCGTCCCCGCCCGCCTTGCGGGCCAGCTCCAGCAGCGCCGCGCCGCGCGGATCGTCCGGCGCCTGTTCCTGCCCGGCCAGCCATGCCAGCCAGACCGCCGTGGCGAAGGCAAAGGGGCGGGCGTCGCCGCCGGCTCGCAGCAGTTCGGCCGCGGGGGCGAACCAGCGCTGCGGCAGCTTCTCGGTGCCGTCCATGGCGATCTGCCGGGTCTGGTGGGCGATGGCGGGGTTGGCAAAGCGCGCCAGCAGCGCCGCGGCATAGGCTTCGAGGTCGAGCCCGGCGCCCTGCGGCAGGGTCGCGCCTGCCGCCTGCATGTGGCGCCGGACCAGAGCCGCCAACGGCGGGTCGGCCATGGCGTCGCGGACATGCGGCAGGTCCAGCATCTGCCCGGCATAGGCGATCAGCGAATGGCTGCCGTTCAGCATGCGCAGCTTCATCGCCTCATGCGGGCGGACGTCGCGCACGAACAGCGCGCCGCCGGCCTCCCATGCCGGGCGGCCGTGCGGGAAGTGGTCCTCGATCACCCATTGGCTGAAGGGCTCGGTCTCGACCGCGGCCAGGTCGCGATGGCCGGTCAGCGCCTCGACATCGGCCAGGGTGCGCGCGGTCGTGGCCGGGGTGATGCGGTCCACCATGGTCGCCGGAAAGGCGACGTGATCGGCGATCCAGCCGGCCAGGTCGGGGTCGCGGCGGCGGGCAAGGCCCAGCACGCCCGCACGCAGCAGCGCGCCGTTGTCGGGCAGGTTGTCGCAGCTCAGCACGGCAAAGGGCGCGGCCCCGGCCTCGCGCCGCGCCGCCAGGGCGGCCAGGATGATGCCCAGCACGCCCTGCGGCGCCTGCGGCTGCGCCAGATCGGCGGCGACCGCGGGATGGGCCGGATCGGCATCCATGGCCGCGCGGTCGATGCCATAGGCCTTTTCCGAGACGGTCAGCGACAGGATGCGGATCGCGGGATCGCAGGCGGCGCGCAGGATCGCCGCCGCATCGCCGCCGATGGCCGGGCCATGCGCGCCGATCACCCGTGCCCGGTCGCTTTCCGAACGCTCCAGCACGGTGAAAAGCCCGTCCTGCCCGTTCAGCGCATCCGGGATCTCGCGGCTGCGCAGGTTGGCGCCGAGGATGCGCCAGTCGCCGCCCTCGGCCGCCAGCGCGTCGTCGGTATGGACCGCCTGATGCGCGCGATGGAAGGCGCCCAGCCCCAGATGCAGGATGCCCATGCCATGCGCGGCGCGGTCGTAGCGCGGCCGCGCGACGCCGGGCGGCAGGTCGGCAAGGCTGGCCAGGCGCGGGCTCATGGCCGCGCCCCGTGGCTCAGCGCCAGCTCGACCCCGCGCAGCTCGGCCAGGCCCTTGAGCCGGCCGATGGCGGGATAGCCGGGCTGGCCGCCGCGGCCGATGTCGTCCAGGATGTCCTGGCCGTGGTCGGGGCGCATCGGGATTGTCGCATCGGCTCGGCCGGCGGCGCGGCGCTTGGCCTCCTCGCGCAGGACCGCGGCGACCAGCGCCACCATGTCGGTCTGGCCGCCCAGATGCTCGTCCTCGAAGAAGGAACCGCGGATCGCGTCGCTGTCGCGGCGCACGTTGCGCAGGTGCAGGAAATGCACCCGGTCGCCCAGCCGCTCCATCATGCCCGGCAGGTCGTTGTCCGGCCGCGCCCCCAGCGAGCCCGAGCAAAGCGTGATGCCGTTCGCCGGCAGGTCCACGGCGGCCATGCGCTCGGCGTAATCCGCCTCGGTCGACATGACGCGCGGCAGGCCCAGCAGGCCAAAGGGCGGGTCGTCGGGATGGCAGCAGAGCCGCACGCCGATCTCTTGCGCGACCGGGACCACCTGTTCCAGGAAGTCGTGGAAATGCCGGCGCAGCACCGCGTCCGTCACCGGGGCATAGCTTTCCAAGAGCGCCCGCACGTCGTTTAGGCTGAAATGCTCGGCCGCGCCGGGCAGGCCGAAGACCACGTTGCCGGCCAGCTCTTCGCGGCGGGCATCGTCCATCGCGGCAAAGCGGCGGGCGGCTTCCTCGCGGATCTCTTGGGGGAAATCCTCGGCTGCGCCCCTGCGCTGCAGGATATGGATGTCGAAGGCGGCGAAATCGGTGAAGTCGAAGCGCATGCAGCGCGCGCCGTTCGGCCTCCGCCAGGCCAGGTCGGTGCGGGTCCAGTCCAGAACCGGCATGAAGTTATAGCAGATCACCTCGATCCCGGCGTCCTTCAGGTGACGCATCGAGGTGATCCAGTTGGCGACATGCGTCCGCCAGTCGCCGGTCTGGGTCTTGATTGCCTCGCTGACCGGCAGGCTTTCCACCACCTCCCATTTCAGGCCCGAGGGCGCGCCGTCCGCCATCACCGCCAGTTCGGCCTGCCGGCGGGCGATTTCCTCGGGGGACCAGACCGTTCCGGTCGGGACGTGGTGCAGGGCGGTGACCACGCCCTGGACCCCGGCTTGCAGCATGTCGTCGATCGAGACCCGATCCTTGGGGCCGAACCAGCGCCAGGTATGTCGCATTCACGTTTTCCTTGTTCTTCAGGCGGCATTGCCGCGGTCGTCCGGCCACAGGCAGCCGGGACCGAAATCCTTGATGTCGTTGACGCCGCAAAGCGCCATGGTGATGTCCATTTCGCGGCGCAGGATAGCCAGCGCCGCCTCGACGCCCTTCTGCCCCATGGCGCCCAGCCCATAGGTGAAGGCGCGGCCGACAAAGACGGCGTTCGCGCCCAGGGCGATGGCCTTCAGCGCCTCCTGTCCCGACTGGATGCCGCTGTCGAGATAAAGCGGAAAGTCCGGCCCGACCGCGCGCCGGATCGCCGGCAGGGCGCGGATGGTCGAGGGCGCGCCGTCGAGCTGCCGTCCCCCGTGGTTCGAGACCAGGATCGCGTCGCAGCCGGTGTCCCGCGCGCGCCGCGCGTCCTCGGGGTCGTTGATGCCCTTCAGGATCACCGGCCCGCCCCATTTGCGGATGATCTGTTCCACCCGCGCCCAGTCCAGCCGCTGGTCGAACTGGCGCGCGGTCCAGTCCATCAGGTCGCCCAGGCTTTCGACGCCGCGGGCGTGGCCGACGATATTGCCGAAGCTGCGCCGGCGCGTGCCCAGCATCCCCAGCGCCCAGCGGGGATGCAGCGCGATGTCGATCAGGTTCGGCAGCGTCAGCCGCGGCGGCGCGGTCATGCGGTTCTTCAGATCCTTGTGGCGCTGGCCCTGGATGGTCAGGTCCAGCGTCAGCACCAGCGCCGTCACCCCGGCGCGGCGGGCGCGCTCCAGGATGTCCTCCAGGAACGTCTCGTCCCGCAGGGTGTAGAGCTGGAACCAGAACGGCGCGCCGGTCGCCTGCGCCACGTCCTCGAGCGAGCACATGGACATGGTGGACAGGGTGAAGGGCACGCCGGCAGCCTGCGCGGCGCGGGCGGCGTGGATCTCGCCATCCGGGTGCTGCATGCCCAAGAGGCCCACCGGAGCCAGCGCCAGGGGCATCGAGACCGGCTGGCCCAGCATGGTGGTGGCAAGGTTGCGGGCCTCGATGTTGCGGGCGACGCGCTGGCGCAGCAGGATGCGTTCGAAATCGGCGCGGTTGGCGCGATAGGTGCTGCCCGTCCAGGCGCCGACATCCACGTAGTCGTAGAACATGCGCGGGACGCGCCGCCGGTGCAGGCGGCGCAGATCCTCGATCTCGGTGATGACCGGCATGGGTTCAGGCCCCGAAATCCAGCTGCACCTTGACCGCCTGCGCCCGGTCGCCGGCCAGGTCGAAGGCGCGCTGCGCCTCGGCCGCCGGCAGAACCTGCGTGACCATGGGCGACAGGTCGATCTGGCCCGCGCCGATCATGCGCACGGCCTCGGCAAACTCGCGGTCGAAGCGATGGGTGCCGACCAGGCGCAGTTCCTTGGCGACGATCAGGTTCAGGGGCAGGGGCAGGGTGCCGCCGACGCCGATCTGGACCATCGTGGCCTGCGGCCGCGCCAGGCCGATGGCCTGCGCGATGGCATGGGGATTGGCCGAGCATTCCAGGACCACGTCGACCTGGCCCTTGCCCTCGGCCAGGTCGGCCAGGGCGTCGGGCTGTTCGGCCACGTTCACCGCCCGGTCCGCGCCCATGCGGCCGGCGATCCCCAGGGTGAAGTCCTGCACATCCGTCACCACGACCTCGGCCGCGCCGCGCAGCCGGGCCAGCGCGGTGCAGATCGCGCCGATGGGACCGGCGCCGGTGATCAGCACCCGCTGGCCGGACAGGTCGGGCGCCATGCTCAGCGCGTGCAGGCAGACCGCCAGCGGCTCGGCCCCGGCCGCGGCCTGGGCACTTGCCCCCTCGGGCAGCGGCAGGCATTGGCCGACGGGGTGATACAGCCGGTTGCGGAAGAAACCGTCCTCATGCGGCAGCCGCATGGCCGAGCCGCTGAAGCGCATGGCCAGGCAATGCCGCTGGGCCCCCGCGCGGCAATAGTCGCATTCGCCGCAGGGGCGCGAGGGCGACAGCGCCACCAGCTGCCCCGGCACCAGGCCGGACCCCTCGGGCGCGGCCTCGACCACGCCGGCGGCCTCGTGGCCCAGCACGATGGGCTGGCGCACCCGGACCGGGCCGAAGCCGCCGTCATGGTAGTAATGCAGGTCCGAGCCGCAGATGCCGCCGCGCAGCACGCGGACCAGGGCGGCGCCCTCGGCGGGCTGCGGCTCGGCCAGGGGCTCGATCCGCAGGTCATGGGCCGCATGCAGGCGGCAGGCGATCTCCTGTGCCATGTCAGTTCCCCATCAGCGTCGTCGGCAGCCAGGTGGCGAAGGGCGGGTAGTAGGACACCAGCAGCAGCACGATGATGTTCGAGATCAGGAAGGGGATGACCGCGCTGATGACCTTGGCCAGCGGCTCGCGGGCGATGTTGCAGGCGACGAACAGGCAGACGCCCACCGGCGGCGTGGTCAGGCCGATCATCAGGTTCAGCACAGCGAAGGTGGCGAAATGCAGCGGCTCGATGCCGACGCTGGTCGCCAGGCCAAGCAGCGGCACGAACAGGATGATGAGCGCGGCGATGGTCTCCATGAACATGCCGATCGTCAGCAGCAGCACGTTGATCAGCAGGATCACCAGGATCGGGTTGTCGGTGATCGCCAGCACGCTGCTGACCAGCATCTGCGGGATGCGCTCGGACGCCAGGATCGAGCCGAAGACATTGGCGAAGCCCACCAGCGCCAGGATGCCGGCCGAGGAGATCGCGCTGTTGACGATGATGCGCGGCACCGCGCGGATCGGCAGCTCGCGATAGACGAAGGCGCCGACGACGAAGGCGTAAAGGCAGGCGACGATGGCGGTCTCGGTCGGCGTGGCGATGCCGGTCAGCAGGCCGCCGATGATCAGCCCGGTCATGGCCAGCGCCCAGAAGGCGGCGAGGAAGGCCGCGATCAGTTCGCCGAAGCCCTGCCATTGCTGGCGCGGATAGTTGCGGCGCACGGCGAGGATGTAGCAGGTGATCGCCATGCCAATGCCCATCAGCACGCCCGGAACCGCGCCGGCCAGGAACAGCTGGCCGACCGAGATGCCCGACAGGGCGCCGACGATGATCATCGGCACGCTGGGCGGCAGCATCGGTCCCACCGTGGCCGAGGCGGCGGTGATGGCGGCGGCGAAATCGCCGGGATAGCCGGATTTCTTCATGCCGGGGATCATGACGCCGCCGGTCGCCGCGACATCGGCGACGGCCGTGCCCGAGACGCCGCCGAACATCATCGAATCCGCGACGTTGGCCATGGCCAGCCCGCCGCGCATCCAGCCCACCATGGCATTGGCCAGGCGGATGATGCGCTCGGTGATGCCGCCGAAGTTCATCAGGTTCCCGGCCAGGATGAAGCCGGGGATGCACAGCAGGACAAAGACGTCCATGCCCGCATACATGCGCTGCGGGATGATGACGACCGGCAGGCCCGCCGTCAGGATATAGGCCAGCGAGGCAAGCCCCAGGCAGACCGCGACCGGCACGCCAAGCGCCAGGGTCACGAAGAAGGTGGTCAGAAGCAGGAAAAGATCCATGGGCTCAGGCTTCCTCGGCAAGATGGGGGCGCCCGTCGTCGGTGCCGGCGATCATGCCGACTACCCGCAGCAGCGCGAACAGGAACAGCATGACGGACAGCACCAGCACCGAGGCGTGGATGATGTCCATCGGCCAGCGCAGGCTGGGCGAGCGCTGGAAGGCGCCGATGGTGGTGAATTTCCAGGCCGGCCAGATCATCACCCCGCCAAGCGCGGCGGTGCAGATCGCCGCGATCAGCCGCATCCACCAGGCGCGGGCTTCCGAGACGGTTTCCTGCAGCAGGTCCACGTTCACCAGCTCGCCCGTCATCAGCGACAGGCCGATGCCGAAGGCGGTCATGTAGAGCAGCAGGTAGCGCGACAGTTCCTCGGTCCAGACCGGCGAGGGCAGGCCGAAGGTCCGGGTGGCGATCTGAAGCGTGACCACCACGATCAGCGCGAAGAAGGCGATGCCCACCGCGAACCGGCTGGCCGCCGCGACGCCGCGTTGCAAGAGTGCCAGGTTTTTCATGGTTCCAAACCCTTGGGGGAAGATGCCGGCGCGGGTGTTCGCGCCGGCTCCGTCCCGTTGCCGGTCAATGGTTGAACAGGTCCTGAACGATGGGGCGGATGCTTTCGTCGACGCTGTTGATCACCGCATCGCGCGAGCCGTCGGCAAAGGCTTTCTGGTCGACCTCGACGAAGGTCATGCCCTTGGCCTCCAGGTCGGCGCGGATGGCGTCCTCGTCCTGCAGGAACTGCTCGCGCTCGAATTCCTGGGCGATGCGGGCGGCCTCCAGCACATGGGCCTGGTCCTCCTGGGACAGGCGCTGCCAGACCTGCTCGGCGATGGTCAGGTAGATCCAGCTGCGCACGTGTTCGGTCTGGTTCACATGGCTCTGCACCTCGTTCAGCGAGGCGGCCTGGATCAGTGCCAGCGGGTTTTCCTGCCCGCCGATGGTGCCGTTCTGCAGCGAGGTGAAGACCTCCGAGAAAGCCATCGGCGTCGGCTGGGCGCCAAGCGCGGTCCAGGTGTCGACGAACAGCGGCACGTTGGGCACGCGCAGCCGCATCCGGTTCAGCTCGGCCGGGGAGGTGATGGGGTGGTTCGCGGTCAGGTTGCGCGGGCCACGGGCGAAATAGGCGATGGGCCGGACCTGCGCGCGCTCGATGACCTGCGCCTCGATCTGCGTGCCGATCTCGCCGCCGGCGACCTCGTCCATGTGCTCAAGCGACTGATAGGCATAGGGAATGGCCAGCAGCGCGGCCATGGGCGCCCAGTTCTGCAGGCTTTCGCCGGTGATGGTCATCTCGACCGTGCCCAGCTGCATGCCGTTGATCAGGTCCATCTCGCGGCCCAGCGAGTCGTTCGGAAAGACCTCGACGGCGATGCGGCCTTCGGTCAGGCGGTCAAGCTCTTCGGCGAATTTCAGCGATGCCTTGTGCCACGAGTTCTGCTCGTTCGCGAGATGGCCGAGCTTCAGCGTCAGTTCGGCGGCCGAGGCGCCCATGGCGGAAGCGGCGGTCAGGCATGCCACGGCCAGCGCCGCGAAGCGGCGGCGGTTCAGGGTGATCATCGTTCTCCTCCGGGATGATGCGGGGTCAGGGTATGAAAAGTTCGGGGCGTGCGCGCGAGATCTCGGGCAGGTCGTTGAGCAATTCGCGCAGGTGGCGGCGCATGGCCGCTTCGGCCAGGCCGGGGTCGTGGTTGCGCAGGCCCTCCACGATCTCGGCGTGCTGGCCGATCAGCTTCTGGATGTCGAAGGTGCGCGCGGTGATGTAGCGCAGGCGGTTCATCTGCGATTTCAGCCCTTCCAGCACCTCCCAGACCGCCTCTTGCCCGGTGGCCACGGCCAGCAGGCGGTGGAAGCGGTCGTCCAGCCGCACGAAGGTTTCGGCATCGTTGCGGGCGACGGCGACGCTCTGCTCCTCGATCTCCTGGTCAAGGCGGGCGAGCAGCCTGTCGTCGGCCTGTTCGGCCAGCATGCGGATCAGGTCGCTTTCGACGGCCTCGCGGATCAGCCGCGCCGACAGCACCGCCGAGACCGAGATGCGACGGATATAGGTGCCGCGCTGGGGCCGGAGGGGCCGGACCTCGGCCAGCCCGTCCGCGGTTAGGCGGATGAAGGCCTCGCGCACCGGCTGGCGGCTGACGCCGACCTGGTTGGCGATCTCGGTCTCGCTCAGCCGCGTGCCGGGCGGCAGTTCGCCGCGCAGGATCGCGTCGCGCAGCCAGTCATAGACCTGCGGCGCGGTCGAAAGCGTGAAGTCGATATTCGGCTGCATGGACATGATTCTTCTCCCTCGCCCGGATGTATTGCATACTTGCATACTAGTAAATAGAAAACAGCGCGGCGAGCTGCTGAAGCCGTTCTCGCCCCCTTCATGCTAGATCATCCGTCCGCCATGTGGCGACCGGATTTCCCCCGCTGCCCGCTTGCTTATCCCTTGCCGGTCTTGGCCAGCCCTCTGAGCAGGACGCTGGTCTCCGTCCGGGCTTCGCAAGGGTAGGGAAGCGAGACGGTGCGGCTGACCCTGGGCCTGGCAATGGGTATGGCCACAGAGCGGGCCCTTCTGCCGGTGGCGAGGCGACCTCTGCGGCGACCGGCACAATGATCGGCCATGGCGAAGACGATGCGGCTCCCGATCCTGGCCGTCCGCCCGAACCGGGTCCGGCGACCCGCGAGCTGGCCCGCGCATCGCGGCACCACGCGGCAAAAAGCGAGCTTCCTAAAAAGATCGCATCCTGGGCTTCTGGCCGTGCGAACGGCATGAGCGGCAGTTGGTGCGAGGCTGGCGGGCAGGGCACGGGCGGCGGCTGAGCCCAGCAGGGCGGCAAGAGGCCCAGTCATGGGAAAATCCTTCGGGAAGACATGCAGATGCCTGCGCCGCGCAGGGATGGGTCTGGCGTGACGTCGGTTCAGGAGGGAATGCAGCTGGTGACTGGCCCGGCGGGATCAGTGCCTGGCAGGCGGAGCCGGCCTTATCCGGGGCGCAGCTGCGGGCGGGGTGCTCGGCGCGCCGACCCTTGCGGAACTGTCCAGACATTCGGCGATGCGAGCGGCGCCGAGCGGCGCTTCCGGCAGGACCAGCTTGCCGAGCGCCCGATCTTGCGAGGCCATCCCCTGCGCCGGCCGGGCCTGGGGCAAGGCCCGCGACAAGGGACGATCCGCTGCGGGCTTGACATCCCGCCCGCCGGCACGAAAGCCATGAGGGGACGTCATGAAGGGGGGATCGCCATGCAGCGCAAACGGGTCACGCTGGACGAGGTCGCGCGAATGGCCGGGGTATCGCGGGCCACCGTGTCGCTGGTGGTGCGCAAATCGCCCCTGGTCGCCGACCATACCCGCGAGAAGGTCGAGCAGGTCATGGCCGAGCTGGACTATGTCCGCGACATCGGCGCCGCGCGGCTGCGCAACAACAGCAGCCGCACCGTGGGGGTGATCGTGCCGAACCTGGTGAACTCGTTCTTCACCGAGTTCCTGGCCGGCGTCGAGCGGGTGATGGGCGAGGACGACCGGGTCGTGCTTCTGGCCAACAGCCAGGACGATCCGCGGCGCCAGGACGACATCCTGCAACGCTTTCGCGGCCATGGCGTCGACGGCGTGATCCTGTGCCCGGCGGCGGGGACGCCGCCCGACCTGCCGGCGCGCATGCGCCGCTGGGGCCTGCCCATGGTGCAGTCGCTGCGCGAGATCGACCGCGGGGCCACCGACTACGCCGGCGCCGACTATATCGAGGGCGTGCGGCTGGCCGTGCAGCACCTGGTGCGGCTGGGCCGCCGCCGCATCGCCTTCCTGTCGGTCGGCGCCCGCACCTCGGCGCGCGAGGAGCGGCTGGCCGGCTTTGCCCGCGCCCTGGCCGAGACCGGCGCCGAGGATGCCGGCATCGTCGAGGCCGACCTGACCTGGGAGGGCGCCGCGCGCTCGGCCGCCGAGGTGCTGGCATTGCAAAGCCGGCCCGAGGCGGTGCTGTGCTTCAACGACGTCCTTGCCGCCGGGCTGATGCTGGGCCTGCGCCGCGCCGGGCTGGAACCGGGGCGCGACCTGGGCGTGGTCGGCCTCGACGATCTGCCGTTGGCCGAGCTGACCTATCCGCCGCTGACCAGCGTCGCCATGGACCCCGCCGGCATCGGCGTCGCCGCCGCGCGCCTGCTGGCCCGGCGGCTGGCCGACCCCGATGCGCCGCCCGAGCGCGCGATCCTGGCGCCGCGGCTGGTGATCCGGGACAGCAGCGGGCCCGAGGCGGGTTGACTTTTGCATTCATCCGTTTTAGATCGTTCTAAATCGCAGGAATCGACGCATCAGCAGGGGAGGGCAGATGTATCAGTTCAACTTCCAGCCGGTTTTCGGCAATCTCGACCTGCTGCTTTACGGTGCCTGGCTGACGGTGCGGCTGTCGCTGATGGCCATGGTGCTGGGGCTGGTCGTCTCGGTCCTGGGCGCGGTGGCCAAGACCTCGGGCATCCGGCCCCTGCGCTGGCTGGTCGATGTCTATGTCGAGGTGATCCGCAACACGCCGTTCCTGGTGCAGATCTTCTTCATCTTCTTCGGCCTGCCCGCCGCCGGCATCAGCCTGTCGCCGAACACCGCCGCGCTGGTGGCGCTGGTGGTCAATGTCGGCGCCTACGGCACCGAGATCATCCGCGCCGGCATCGAATCGATCCCCCGCGGCCAGATCGAGGCCGGGCGGGCGCTGGGCCTGAGCCCCGCCCAGATCTTTCGCTATGTCGTCATGGTCCCGGCGCTGCGCAACATCTACCCGTCGCTGACCAGCCAGTTCATCTACCTGATGCTGACCTCCAGCGTGGTCTCGGTCATCTCGGCCAACGACCTTGCCTCGGCGGGGGCGGACCTGAACGCCCGCACCTTCGCCAGCTTCGAGATCTACCTGGTGCTGACGATCCTGTATTTCGTGCTGGCGCTGGGGTTCTCGACCCTGTTCGCCGCCATCCGCCGCGCCTTCTTCACCTATCCTGCGAGCCGCTGAGATGATCCGCGAATTTTCCTCTGCCGACATCCTGTTCATCGTCTCGGCCGTCCGCTGGACGCTGATCCTGTCCGTCATCGCCTTCCTTGGCGGCGCCATCGGCGGGCTGGCCGTCGCGCTGGCGCGGACCGCCCAGGGCCGGCTGCGGCGCCGGATCGCGGCGGGCTTCATCCAGGTGTTCCAGGGCACGCCGCTGCTGATGCAGCTGTTCCTGGTCTATTTCGGCCTTGCCGTCCTTGGCCTGCCCATCGACCCGCTGCTGGCCGCGGCCGTCGCGCTGACGCTGCATGCCAGCGCCTACCTGGGCGAGATCTGGCGCGGCGCGATCGAGGCGGTGCCGCCGGGCCAGACCGAGGCGGCGGTGGCGCTGTCGCTGTCCTACCGGGACCGGATGCGCCATGTCGTGCTGCCGCAGGCGATGCGGCTGGCGACCGCGCCGACCGTGGGCTTCCTGGTGCAGCTGATCAAGGGCACCTCGCTAGCCTCGATCATCGGCTTTACCGAGCTGACCCGCGCCGGGCAGATCATCAACAACGCGACCTTCAAGCCGTTCCTGGTCTTCGGCACGGTGGCCGCGCTCTATTTCGTCCTGTGCTGGCCGCTGTCGCTTCTGGCCCGGCACATGGAGGCGCGCATGCGGCTGGCGATCACCCGCTAAAGCCCCGCGCAGACGATTTCACGGAGGAGGAAACCATGAAACTGAACCGTCGCATCTTTACCGCCCTGGCCGCCGGCGCGCTGGCCATGGGGCTCGCGCTGCCCGCAAGCGCGGCCGACCTTGACGCGATCAAGAATGCCGGCGCCGTCCGGGTGGGCATGCTGGTCGATTTCCCGCCCTTCGGCATCCAGGACGCCTCGGGCAAGCCCGACGGCTATGACGCCGACGTGGCCAAGGCGCTTGGCGAATTCCTGGGCGTGCAGGCGCAGATCGTGCCTGTGACCGGGCCGAACCGCATTCCCTATCTGCTTTCGGGGCAGGTGGACGTGCTGGTCGCCTCGCTGGGCATCACCGCCGAGCGGGCGGAGAAGGTCGATTTCTCCAAACCCTATGCCGGGATCAGCATCGCCGTCTATGGCGACAGCGGGCTCGAGGTGGCCGATGCCGCGGGGCTGGCCGGCCAGTCCCTTGCCGTCGCCCGCGCCTCGACCCAGGACACCGGCGTCACCGCGGTCGCGCCGCAGGGCACCGACATCCGCCGCTTCGACGACGACGCCAGCGCGGTGCAGGCGCTGATGTCGGGCCAGGTCAGGCTGATCGGGCTGTCGAACGTGGTCTTCTCGCAGGTCGCGGGCGTCGCCGGCGACCGTTTCGACAAGAAGTTCGACCTGTCGAGCCAGGTGCAGGGCATTGCCGTCGCGCCGGGGTCGGATGCGCTGCTGGACCAGATCAACGCCTTCGTGGACCAGGCGAAAACCGACGGCACGCTGGACCAGATCCATCAGAAATGGCTGGGCGAGCCGCTGCCCGATTTCGTCAGGAACGCCCAGTGACGCGCGCCGCGCGGCCGTGCCCCGGCCGCGTGCCATCCCAGGGGAAAGCCACATGACCGAACATGCCATCATCATGCGCGCCGTGAACAAGTATTACGGTGCCTATCACGCCCTGGTCGACATCGACCTGACCGTGTCGCGGGGCGAGCGCATCGTCATCTGCGGGCCCTCGGGCTCGGGCAAGTCGACGCTGATCCGCACCATCAACCAGCTCGAGCCCATCGAATCCGGCACGATCGTCGTCGACGGAGTGGAACTGACCGCCGGCGGCGACAATGTCGCCAGGGTGCGGCAGGATGTCGGCATGGTCTTCCAGTCCTTCAACCTGTTCCCGCACATGACCGTGCTGGAGAACTGCGTCCTGGCGCCGATGAAGACCCGCAAGATCCCGCGCGCCGAGGCCGAGGCGACGGCGCGCAAATACCTGGAGCGGGTGCGCATCCCCGAACAGGCCGACAAGTATCCGGCGCAGCTGTCCGGCGGCCAGCAGCAGCGCGTCGCCATCGCCCGCGCGCTGTGCATGAAGCCGCGGATCATGCTGTTCGACGAACCGACCTCGGCGCTCGACCCCGAGATGGTCAAGGAGGTGCTGGACACCATGATCGACCTCGCGCGCGAGGGGATGACCATGCTTTGCGTCACCCATGAGATGGAGTTCGCCCGCGCCGTGGCCGACCGGGTGATCTTCATGGACAAGGGCGTGATCGTCGAAGAGAACGCTCCAGCGGAATTCTTCGGCAACCCAAAGAACGAGCGGTTGCAGAACTTCCTGGGCCAGATCGCATGACCCGGCCGCGCATCCTGGCCCTGGCCGAGCTGAAGCCGCAGGACATGGCCGACCGCCTTGCCGCCGACTACGAGGTGGTCCGCGACATCGGCGCCGCGGCGGATGTCGAGGTGGTGCTGACCGCCGGCAATGTCGGGATCACGGCGGCGCAGATGGCGCGGCTGCCGGCGCTGCGGCTGGTCGCGGTGAACGGCGTCGGCGTCGATGCTGTCGACCTGGCCCAGGCGCGGCATCGCGGCATCGCCGTCACCACCACCCCCGACGTGCTGTCGATGGCGGTGGCCGAGATGGCGCTTGGCCTGGCGCTGGCCGCCGGCCGCCGCATCGCCGAGGGCGACCGCTTCGTCCGTGCCGGCCAGTGGTCCTCGGGCGGCAAGCTGGGCCTCGGCTGCTCGGTGCTCGAGCGCCGCGCCGGGATCCTCGGCTATGGCCGCATCGGGCGCCGGCTGGCCGACCTGCTGCGCGGCATGGGGATGGACGTGCTCTATACCGCCCGCCGCGAAAAGCCCGGCGCGCCGGACGGTTTTCGCCCCGATGCGCTGGCGCTGGCGCGGGATTGCGACCTGCTTTTCGTCACCGCCGCCGGGGGCGAGGATACGCGCGGCCTGGTCGATGCCGGGGTGCTGGCGGCGCTTGGCCCCGACGGCATCCTGGTCAATGTCGCCCGCGGCCCGGTGGTCGATGCCGGGGCGCTGGCGCAGGCGCTTGATGCGGGCACCATCGCCGGGGCCGGGCTCGACGTCTTCGACGACGAGCCGAACGTGCCGCAGGCGCTGCTCGATGCGCCCAATTGCGTGCTGACCCCGCATATCGGCTCGGCCACGGCCGAGGCGCGGCGCGCGATGGCGCAGCTGGTGCTGGACAATATCGCCGCCCATTTCGCCGGCCGGCCGCTGCCCACCCCCTACGAGGTCCAGGATGCGCTACCTTTGCATCGGTGAGCCGCTGGTCGAGTTCACCGCCCGCCGCGATGCGCCCTCGACCTTCGACCGGCGCGCGGGCGGCGACACGCTGAACAGCGCCGTCTATCTGGCGCGGCTCTTGCCCGCCGGCTCGGTCGGCTACCTGTCGCGGCTGGGCGACGACGCGATGAGCGCCTGGCTGCGCGAGGTGCTGGCCGAAGAGGGTATTGCCGATCTGTGCGGCACCGAGCCGGGCGGCCGGCCCGGACTGAGCTTCATCTCGACCGATGCGCGGGGCGAGCGCAGCTTTCTTTACTGGCGCGACCAGGCGCCGGCGCGGCGCATGTTCGACAATGGCGATGCCGCGCTGCGCGCCGTGGCCGAGGCGGGGACGGTGCTTCTGTCCGGCGTCACGCTGGCGATCCTTCTGCCCGAAAGCCGCGAACGGCTGCTGGCCGCGCTGGAACGGCGGCAGGCGGTGGGGGGGCGGATCGTGCTGGACACGAATTACCGCCCCGCGCTTTGGCCCGATGCCGCCACGGCGCGTGCGGTGATCGGCCGGGCGGCCGCCCTGGCGACGCTGGTCCTGCCCTCGCTGGACGACCTGGCCTCCTGCTTCGGCATCCCGGACCCGGCCGGGGCGATGGCGGCCCTGGCCGGGCTGGGCGGGGCCGAGATCGTGCTGACCACCGGCGGCGGCGAAGTGCTGCGTCGCCCGCCCGGCCAGGACCGGATCGAGTCCCATCCGCTGCCCTCCATGGTTGCGGCGGTCGATACCACCGGCGCCGGCGACAGCTTCAACGCCGGCTGGCTGGCCGCCTGCGACGCCGGCCTGCCCCCGGCCGCGGCCGTGGCCATTGCCGCCCGCCTGGCCGCGGTCGTCGTCGCCCATCCCGGCGCGGTCATTCCGCGCAGCGCCATGCCCGATCTGGGCCTGAGGGTGGCGACATGAGCGCCGCTTTCCATCCCGAGGCCGCCGCCCGCGCCCTGCTGGCGGTCCACCGCGGCGCGCCGCGCCTGCCGGGCCTGACCCCGCCGCCGCCCGATACCGCCGCGGCCTATGCCGTGCAAAGGGCGGTGATCCGCGCCCTTGGCGGCGGTGCCTGGAAGATGGCGCTGCTGGCCGGGCGCGACCGCCATGCCGGTGCGCTGCCGGGGCAGGGAACCGTGCGAACGGGCGCCTGCCTGCCCTTGCCCGCCGATGCCTGTATCGAGGTCGAGACCGCCTTGGTCCTTGGCGCCGACCTGCCGGCGGGCGCCGGCCCTGCCGCGGCGGCGGCTGCCATTGCCGAGGTCCGGCTGGCCTTCGAACTGGTCGCCCCGCGCCTTGCCGACCGCAAGGCGGCGCAGCCGCTGGAGCTGATGGCCGACGGTTTCGGCTCGGCCGGGATCGTGCTGGGCGATGTGCTGCCCGGCTGGCGCGACGGCATGAGGGGTCCGCTGGGGATCGAACTCTGGCTGGACGGGCGCCGGGTCGCGGCCCCGGAGGCCGTGGCGAGCCTGGCCGAGGCGGTGGATTTCCTGGCCTGGCTGGCCGGCCACGCGGCGGCGCAGGATCTGCCGCTCTGCCGCGGCGATGTCGTCATCACCGGCGCGCGGATCGGCCCCCTGCCGCTGGACGGCGCCCGGATCGCGCGCGCCCGCGCCGGCGGGGCCGAGGTCTCGGCCCGTTTCGTAGGGGCCTGACAGGCTGCTGAAAAAGTCCTTGCGACAGGACAGCGCGGGCGGGGAACCGGGAAATCCGCCTCAACTTTGCCGAAAACACCCCATTTTCGCGCCGATATCAGCTGGATCCAGAACGATTTCCGCTGCGTCGCCCTCTCAGAATCCTTTTTCAGCAGCCTGCTAAGGTCAGCGCGCCAGCATGGGGGCGGGCTGGTAACGCCCGCGCAGATGGACCGGCGCTTGGGCGGCAAGTCGTTCCAGCCGGTCCAGCACCTGCTCGCGCCCCTGCGCGGCCAGGATCTGGAACGGCCCGCGCGGGAAGTTCAGGCCCAGCCGCAGCGCCGTGTCGATGCCGTCGGGCATGGTGCCGCCCTCGGCAAGGAGCCAGCCGGCCTCGTTGACCAGCGTGGCCTCGATGCGCAGGGCGATGGCATCGTCGGGGGCGGGATCGGGCGTTTCCGGGTAAAGGAAGCCCCGCCCGGTCTTGCGCCCCAGATCGCCCGAGGCGACCTGCCGGCGCAGCGCCTCGAAGACGTGATAGCGTGGATGGCCCTGCATCGCCGCCGCCAGGCTTTCGGTCGCGGCCAGGTTGATGTCGGCCCCCACCAGGTCGATCAGCCCGAAGGGGCCCAGGGCGTAGCCCGCCGCCAGCATCGCCGCGTCGATTTCGGCGGCGCCACGGCCTTCCTCCAGCAGCGCCAGCGCCTCGCCATAGAAGGGGCGGGCGCAGCGGTTGACGATGAAGCCGGGCCGGTCGGGGCATGGGATCACGGTCTTGCCCGCCGCCTCGGTCAGCCGGCGCGCGCGTTCCAGCGCCGCTGCGCCTGTGCCGGGATGCGCCACCAGTTCCACCAGCTTCATCACCGGCGCCGGGTTGAAGAAATGCAGGCCCAGCAGGCGCTCGGGCCGCGCCAGCCCCTCGGCCATGGCACCCACCGACAGCGACGAGGTATTGCTGGCCAGCACCGCATCGGGGGGCAGCACCGCCTCAAGCGCCGCGAACAGGGCGCGCTTGATCTCGATGCGCTCGACCACGGCCTCGATGGCCAGATCGGCGCGGCCCATCGCCTCGGGGCCGTCGACCACGGCGATGCGCGACAGCAGCGTCTCCAGGTCGGCCTGCGCCAGCTTGCCCGACCGCACCCGCAGCGCAAGGCTGGCGCGCAGCCGGTCCAGCGCCGTCTCGCGCGCCTTCGGCACGGCATCGGTCGCCAGCACGGCAAGGCCCGCGGTGGCATAGGCCTGGGCGATGCCCAGCCCCATCGTCCCCAGCCCGATCACGGCGATGGTGGTCATGTCGGAATCTCCGCCCCTGTCCTTGGCCCATCATGCCACGCGCAAAAATCGTTTCAAGCTTGAAATTTTAAACTTGAAACGAATCCAATTCGCTGGCAGCGTCCACGCAACGGGCCGAAAAGGCGCAGGGGAGGCGGGCAATGAAGATCTTGTGCATGGGCGGCGGGCCGGCAGGACTGTATTTCGCCATCTCGATGAAGCTGCGCGACCCCTCGCACCAGATCACCGTGCTGGAGCGCAACAAGGCCAACGACACTTTCGGCTGGGGCGTGGTGCTGTCGGACGATGCGCTGGGGCGGATGCAGCAGAACGACCCCGCCAGCACCGAGGCGATCCGCAGCCATTTCGCCTATTGGGACGACATCGCCGTGGTGCATGACGGGGTGCGCACCGTCTCGGGCGGGCACGGCTTTGCGGGCATCGGGCGCAAGCAGATGCTGGTCCTGCTGCAAGCCCGCGCGCGCGAGCTGGGGGTCGAGCTGCGTTTCGAGACCGTGTTCCAGTCGGCCGAGGAATACCGCAAGGACTATGACCTGGTGGTGGGCTGCGACGGCATCAATTCGCTGGTGCGCGCCGAATATGCGCAGGTGTTCCAGCCCGACATCGACACCCGCCGCTGCAAGTTCATCTGGCTGGGCACGCATCAGAAATTCGACGACGCCTTTACCTTCATCTTCGAGCGGACCGAGCATGGCTGGGTCTGGGCGCATGTCTACCAGTTCGACGGCGACACCGCGACCTTCATCGTCGAGACCCTGCCCGAGACCTGGGAAAAGCTGGGCTTTGCCGACATGTCCAAGGAGGAAGCGGTCGAGACCTGCCGCCGCATCTTTGCCCGCCACCTGGGCGGCCATGACCTGATGTCGAACGCCGCGCATCTGCGCGGCTCGGCGGTCTGGATCCAGTTCCCGCGGGTCATCTGCGAGCGCTGGTATCACGAGAATGTCGTGCTGATGGGCGATGCGGCTGCGACCGGGCATTTCTCGATCGGCTCCGGCTCGCGGCTGGCCTTCGACAGCGCCATCGCCCTGGCCGAATACCTGCATTCCGAACCGACCATGCAGCGCGCCTTCGAGCGTTATCAGGAGGAGCGCCGCGTCGAGGTGCTGCGCCTGCAATCGGCCGCCCGCAACAGCCTGGAATGGTTCGAGCAGGTCGAGCGCTACCTGGACATGGAACCCCTGCAATTCGCCTATTCGCTGCTGACCCGTTCGCAGCGCATCAGCCACGAGAACCTGCGCCTGCGCGACCCCGAATGGCTGGGCCGGGCCGAGGACTGGTTCCAGGAACGCGCCGGCGGGCGCAAGGGCCGCCGGCCGATGTTCGCGCCCTTCCGCCTGCGCGACATGGTGCTGGAGAACCGCGTCGTCGTCTCGCCCATGGCACAATACAAGGCGGTGGAGGGCTGCCCGACCGACTGGCATTTCGTCCATTACGCCGAACGCGCCAAGGGCGGCGCCGGGCTGGTCTATACCGAGATGACATGCGTTTCGCCCGAGGGGCGGATCAGCCCCGGCTGCCCCGGCCTCTACGCGCCCGAGCACGAGGCGGCCTGGAAGCGGATCGTCGATTTCACCCATGCCGAGACGCGGGCCAGGATCTGCATGCAGATCGGCCATTCCGGCCGCAAGGGCTCGACCCAGCTGGGCTGGCAGGATGCCGACCGGCCGCTGGCCGAGGGCAACTGGCCGCTGATCTCGGCCAGCGCCATCCCGTGGCAACAGGGCAACGCGGTGCCCAGGGCCATGGACCGCGCCGACATGGACCGGGTGCGCGACCAGTTCGTCGCCGCGACCCAGATGGCGGCGCGGGCGGGCTTCGACATGGTCGAGCTGCACGCGGCGCATGGCTACCTGATCTCCAGCTTCATCTCGCCGCTGTCGAACCGGCGCGAGGACGAATACGGCGGCAGCCTGGAAAACCGCATGCGCTATCCGCTCGAGGTGTTCGGGGCGATGCGCGCCGCCTGGCCGGCGGAAAAGCCGATGTCGGTGCGCATCTCGGCCAATGACTGGGTGGGGGACGAGGGCGTGACGCCCGAGGAGGCGGTGGAGATCGCCCGGATGTTCGCGGCCGCCGGCGCCGACATCATCGACGTCTCGGCCGGGCAGACCAGCACCGGGGCGCGGCCGGTCTATGGCCGGATGTTCCAGACCCCGTTCAGCGACCGCATCCGCAACGAGGCGGGGCTCGCGACCATGGCGGTCGGCAATATCACCGAGGCCGACCAGGTGAACGGCATCCTGCTGGCCGGCCGCGCCGATCTGGTCTGCCTGGCGCGGCCACACCTGGCCGATCCCTATTGGACGCTGCATGCCGCCGTCGAGGCCGGGGACGAGGCAGCCGCCTGGCCCTTGCCCTATCTGGCCGGCCGCGACCAGGCGCTGCGGCTGCGCAGCCGCGCGCAGGAGGCGATCCGGGCATGACCATCGCGGGCAAACGGGTGCTGATCACCGGGGGCGGCACGGGCACCGGCGCCGACCTGGCGCGCGCCTTTGCCGGGGCCGGGGCGGATGTGGTGATCTGCGGTCGCCGCAAGGCGCCGCTGGAGGCCGTGGCCGAACAGACCGGCGCCCGCGCATTGGTGGCCGACGTGACCGACGAGGCCAGCGTCAAGGCGATGTTCGCCGAAGCCGGCCCCTGCGACATCGTCATCGCCAATGCCGGGGCGGCGGACAGCGCCCCCCTGGGCCGCACCACGCTGGAGCAATGGAACGCCATGCTGGCGGTGAACCTGACCGGCACCTTCCTGACCTTCCGCGAGGGGCTGGCGCAGCTGCCGGGCTGGGGCCGGCTGATTGCCGTGGCCTCGACCGCGGGCCTTCGGGGCTATGCCTATGTCGCGCCCTATGCGGCGGCCAAGCATGGCGTGGTCGGGCTGGTGCGCAGCCTGGCGCTGGAGGTGGCGCGGCGGCCGGTGACGGTGAACGCGCTTTGCCCCGGTTTCCTGGATACCGAGATGACGGCGCGTTCCATCGCCACCATCATGGACAAGACCGGCAAGAGCCGGGATCAGGCGCTGGCCGCGCTGACCGCGACCAATCCGCAGGGCCGGCTGGTCCAGCCGCACGAGGTCAGCGCCGCGGCGCTGTGGCTTTGCGGGCCGGGCTCCGACGGGGTCAACGGCCAGGCCATCGCCATTTCGGGGGGCGAGGCATGAGCGATCCCCTGTCCAAGCGCCGGCTGAAGCTGTGGATCCGCCTGCTGGGCGTCACCCGCGCGGCCGAGGGGCAGCTGCGCGAATTCCTGCGGGTCAGGCATGACACGACGCTGCCGCGCTTCGACGTGATGGCCGCGCTCTATCGCCGGCGCGAGGGCGTCACCATGAGCGAACTCAGCCGGATGCTGCTGGTCTCGAACGGCAATGCGACGGCGGTGGTGGACCGGCTGGAAAGGGACGGGCTGGCGCGGCGCGTGCCCTCGGAAACCGACCGGCGCACGGTTTTCGTCAGCCTGACGCCCGAGGGGCTGGCGGCCTTCGAGGGCTTCGCCGCCGATCACGAGGCCGAGGTGAACCGCATCTTTGCCGGGCTGACCGAGGAGGACATCGAGCTGCTGACCGAGATCCTGAAACGCATGGGGGGCGCGAAATGACCGGAACGACCGAACTGGCCGGGCTGAAGCCGCGGCATTTCATCTGGGAGATGCGGGACCGCGTCGCCACCATCCGCCTGGACCGCCCCGAGCGCAAGAACCCGCTGACCTTCGACAGCTATGCCGAGCTGCGCGACACCTTTCGCGCGCTGGCCCATGCCAGCGACGTGGATGTGGTGGTGCTGGCCCCGAACGGCGGCAATTTCTGCTCGGGCGGGGATGTGCATGACATCATCGGCCCGCTGGTCGGCATGGAGATGAAGGGGCTGCTGGCCTTTACCCGCATGACCGGCGACCTGGTCAAGGCGATGATCGGCTGCGGCAAGCCGGTGATCGCGGCGGTGGACGGGATCTGCGTCGGCGCCGGAGCGATCCTGGCCATGGCCTCGGACCTGCGGCTGGCGACGCCGCAGGCGAAATGCGCCTTCCTGTTCACCCGCGTCGGGCTGGCCGGCTGCGACATGGGCGCCTGCGCCATGCTGCCGCGCATCATCGGCCAGGGCCGGGCGGCCGAGCTGCTTTACACCGGCCGGGTGATGGGCGCCGAGGAAGGCCATGCCTGGGGCTTCTGGAACGCGCTGCACGACGCGGGTGCGCTGGAGGAGGCGGCGCAGGCGCTGGCCGGGCGGCTGGCGGCCGGGCCGGTCTTTGCCCATGGCATCACCAAGACCCAGCTGAACCAGGAATGGAACATGGGGCTGGAGCAGGCCATCGAGGCCGAGGCGCAGGCGCAGGCGATCTGCATGCAGACCCGCGATTTCGAACGCGCCTATCGCGCTTTCGTGGCCAGGGAAAAGCCCGTGTTCGAGGGCGACTGATCGAGGGGGGAAGGCGGGGGCTGCCGCCCCCGCACCCCCGCTGCAAGGGACGCGCGCGCCCCTTGGAAATCCCCGCAGGGAAAGGGACGGATGACATGGCGGATCGCAGCTTTCTGGACTGGCCCTTCTTCGAGCCGCACCACCGCGAGCTGGCGGCGGCGCTGGAGGATTGGTGCGTGGCGCATCTGCCCGTGGATCACGGCGATGTCGATGCCGCCTGCAAGGCGCTGGTCGCGGCGCTTGGGGCGGCGGGCTTCCTGCGCCATAGCGGCGCGGGCGAGGGCGAGGCGCTGGACGTGCGCAGCCTGTGCCTGATCCGCGAGACGCTGGCCCGCCACGACCCGCTGCCCGATTTCGCCTTTGCCATGCAGGGGCTGGGCATGGGGGCGGTGACGCTGTTCGGCACCCCCGGCCAGCGCGCCTGGCTGGAGCGGACGCGCACCGGCCAGGCGATCGCGGCCTTTGCGCTGACCGAGCCCGGCGCCGGCTCGGACGTGGCCAGCACGGCGACGCTGGCCGAGCGCGCCCCAGGCGGCTGGCGGCTGACGGGCGAAAAGACCTATATCTCGAACGGCGGTATCGCCGACCTCTACGTGGTCTTTGCCCGCACGGGCGAGGCACCCGGCGCGCGCGGCCTTTCGGCCTTCCTGATGCCGGCGGACAGCGCCGGGCTGACCATCGCCGAGCGGATCGAGGTGATCGCGCCGCATCCGCTGGCGCGGCTGAAGCTGGACGGGGTGGTGCTGCCCGATGCGGCGCTGATCGGCCGGCCGGGCGAGGGCTTCAAGATCGCCATGTCGGTGCTGGACGTGTTCCGCCCCACCGTCGGCGCGGCGGCGCTGGGCATGGCGCGGCGCGCGCTGGGCGAGGCCCTGGTGCGGGTACGCAGGCCTCGGGCCGGCGGCGGCACGCTGGCCGACCATCAGATCGTGCAGGGCCATCTGGCCGACATGGCGCTGAAGGTGGATGCGGCGGCGCTGCTGGTCTATCGCGCCGCCTGGGCCAAGGACCAGGGCGCCCCCCGCATCACCCGCGAGGCGGCGATGGCCAAGCTTTACGCCACCGAGGCCGCGCAGGAGGTGATCGACGCCGCGCTGCAACTGCATGGCGGCGACGGCGTGCGCCACGGCACCGCGGTCGAGGCGCTTTACCGCGACATCCGCGCCCTGCGCATCTACGAGGGCGCCAGCGACGTGCAGCGCGTGGTCATCGCCCGCGCGATCTTGGGCTGAACAGGGAGGACGGCATGGACAAGGCACTGGACGGCGGCATCACCCGCCAGGGCGACGGGATCGAGGGCGTCGAATGGAACATCCTCGGCCAGCGCTATCTCCCCAAGGCGGATTGCGGCAGCAGCTTCGCCTTCGAAACGAACAGCGAGCCGGGCCAGTTCGTGCCGGTGCATATCCACCCGACGCAGGACGAGTTCATCCTGGTGCAGGAGGGCGAGCTGCATGTGAAGCTGGACGGCGTCTGGTCGGTGGCCAGGGCCGGCGACCTGGTGCGGATGCCGCGCGGCGTGCCGCATGGCTATTTCAACAAGTCCGACAAGCGGGCGAGGGCGCTGTTCTGGGTTTCGCCCGCCGGCAACCTGCGCGCGCTGTTCGAGGCGCTGCACGACCTGACGGACATTCCGACCGTCGTCGCGCTGTCGGCCCGGCACGAGGTCGATTTCCTGCCGCCGGAGGCCAATGACTGATGCGCTATCTGCGCCGCATCCAGGTCGAGTTCAACCATTGCGACCCGGCGGGGATCGTCTTCTACCCGCGCTATTTCGAGATGCTGAACTCGGTGATCGAGAACTTCTTTGCCGAGGTGCTGGCCTATCCCTTCACCCGCATCCACATCGAGGAGGGTTGCGCCGTCCCGACCGTGCGGATCGAGGCCGGCTTCCAGGCCCCCTCGCGGCTGGGCGAGGTGCTGGAATTCGCGCTGGAGGTGCAGCATGTCGGCCGCTCCAGCGCGCGGCTGGCGCAGCAGGCCAGCGCCGGCGGGCAGGTCAGGCTGCAATGCGCCTCGACCCTGGTCTGGGTCACGCCGCAGGGGCGCGCCGCGCCCTGGCCCGAGCCGATCCGCCGCAAGATGATCGCGTTCATGGAGGCAAGCGATGGTGCATGAGGTTCTGCATCCGAGGAACTGGAAGGCGACGCCGGGCTATTCCAACGGCATCGCCGCGACCGGGCGGATGGTGTTCACCGGCGGCATGATCGGCTGGAACGGGCAGCAGGAGTTCGAGACCGACGATTTCGCCGGGCAGGTGCGCCTGGCGCTGCAATCCGTCGTCGCCGTGCTGGCCGAGGCCGGCGCCCGGCCCGAGCACCTGGTGCGGCTGACCTGGTATGTCACCGACAAGCGGGAATACCTGGCCGCGCTCAAGGACATCGGCCAGGCCTACAAGGAGATCATCGGCCGGCACTATCCGGCCATGGCGCTGGTGCAGGTCGTGGCCCTGGTCGAGGACCGCGCCAAGGTCGAGATCGAGGCAACCGCCGTGATCCCCGCCTGACGGGGGCGCGGCACCCGCGGGCCAAGGCACGACAAGATGCCGGCCCGCCCAACAGGGAGATTGAAGATGACGGGCAATCCGCCGCTTGGACCCTCGGCGCATGTCGACCGCTTCGCGCGCGACAACCTGCCGCCGCCCGAGCTTTGGCCGCAGCTGCTGCTGGAGGGCTTCGACTATCCCGAATACCTGAACGCCGCGGTCGAGCTGACCGACCGCATGGTCGAGCGGGGCTTCGGCGACCATATCGCGCTGATCGGCAACGGCCGCATCCGCAGCTACAAGGAGCTGACCGACTGGACCAACCGCATCGCCCATGCGCTGGTCGAAAGCTACGGCGTGCGGCCCGGCAACCGGGTGCTGATCCGCTCGGCCAACAACCCGGCGATGGTGGCCTGCTGGCTGGCCGCGACCAAGGCGGGCGCGGTGGTGGTCAACACCATGCCGATGCTGCGCGCGGGCGAGCTGGCCAAGATCATCGACAAGGCGCAGGTCAGCCACGCGCTTTGCGACACGCGGCTGATGGACGAGCTGGCGCTGGCCGCCAGGGACAGTCGGCACCTGACGACCGTGGTCGGCTTCGACGGCACCGCGAACCACGATGCCGACCTGGACCGGGCCGCCCTGTCCCAGCCGGTGCGGTTCCAGGCGGTGCGCACGGGACGCGACGACGTGGCGCTGCTGGGGTTCACCTCGGGGACCACGGGCGAGCCCAAGGCGACCATGCATTTCCACCGCGACATCCTGATCATCGCCGACGGCTATGCCCGCGAGGTGCTGGAGGTGCGGCCCGAGGATGTCTTCGTCGGCTCGCCGCCCCTGGCCTTTACCTTCGGGCTGGGCGGGCTGGCGGTGTTTCCGCTGCGCTTCGGCGCCTCGGCGGCGCTGCTGGAGAACGCCTCGCCGCCGAACATGGTCGAGATCATCCAGAAATACCGCGCCACCATCTGCTTTACCGCGCCGACCGCCTATCGGGTGATGATGCGGGCGATGGACGAGGGCGCGGACCTGTCCAGCCTGCGCGCCGCCGTCTCGGCCGGCGAGACGCTGCCCGCGCCGGTCTATGAGGAATGGATGGCCAAGACCGGCAAGCCGATGCTGGACGGCATCGGCTCGACCGAGATGCTGCACATCTTCCTGACCAACCGTTTCGGTGACAGCCGCCCGGCCTGCACCGGCCGCCCGGTCGCGGGCTACGAGGCCAGGATCATCGGCCCGGACGGGCGCGAACTGCCGCCGGGCGAGACCGGGCGGCTGGCGGTGCGCGGGCCGGTCGGTTGCCGCTATCTGGCCGACCCCGACAAGCAGCGCGCCTATGTGCAGGACGGCTGGAACCTGACCGGCGACAGTTTCTGGAAGGACGAGCAGGGCTATTTCCACTTTGCCGCCCGCACCGACGGCATCATCGTCTCGGCCGGCTACAACATCGCCGGCCCCGAGGTCGAGGCGGCGCTGCTTGCCCATCCCGACGTGCTGGAATGCGCCGTGGTCGGCGCCCCGGACGAGGCGCGCGGCCAGATCGTCGAGGCGCATGTCGTCCTGCGTCCCGGCGCCGCTGCCGACGAGGCGATGGCCAAGGGCTTGCAGGACCACGTCAAATCCGTCATCGCGCCCTTCAAATACCCGCGCCGCGTGGTTTTCGCCCAAGCGCTGCCCAAGACCGAAAGCGGCAAGATCCAGCGTTTCCGCCTGCTCGAGGGGCGGGCGTGACCCTTGGGGTTGCGGGCTGATGCGCGAAAGCCGTTGCAGCCCGCGACCGCATCATAAAAACATGCGACGACCAATCGCGCATCACACAGGGAGTATGTCATGGAACTGAAAAGGCTGCTGATCTGCGGCACCGCCGCCTTGGCCCTGGCCGGGGCCGCCCAGGCCGAACCCGTCAAGGTCGGCATGATCACCACGCTGTCGGGCGGCGGGGCCGGGCTGGGCGTCGACACGCGCGACGGCTTCCTGCTGGCGCTGAAGAACGCCGGTGAGGCGGGCCAGGCGGTCGAGCTGGTGATCGAGGACGACCAGCAGAAACCCGATGTCGCGGTGCAGATCGCCGACAAGATGATCCAGTCCGACCAGGTCGACGTGCTGACCGGCATCGTCTGGTCGAACCTCGCCATGGCCGTGGTGCCGGCGGCGGTGGCGCAGGACAAGTTCTACCTGTCCACCAATGCCGCGCCCTCGCAGCTGGCCGGGGCGGGCTGCCATCCGAAATATTTCTCGGTCTCCTACCAGAACGACAACCTGCACGAGGCGGCGGGCGCCCATGCCACGGATGCCGGCATCGGCAAGGTCTTCATCATGGCGCCGAACTATCCCGCCGGGCAGGATTCGCTGGCGGGCTTCAAGCGCTATTTCAAGGGCGAGGTGGTCAGCGAGGTCTATACCCAGGTCGGCCAGACCGATTACGCCGGCGAGATCGCCCAGATCCGCGCCAGCGACGCGGATGCGGTGTTCTTCTTCCTGCCGGGCGGCATGGGCATCGCTTTCATGAAGCAATATGCCGAATCCGGCGTCGGCAAGCCGGTGATCGGCCCGGCCTTCAGCTTCAGCCAGGACATCCTGCCTGCGGTGGGCGATGCCGCGCTGGGGGTCAAGAACACCGCGCAATGGTCCAAGGACCTGGACAACGAGGCGAATGCGGCCTTCGTCGAAACCTTCCAGGCCGAATACGGCCGGCTGCCCTCGCTTTACGCGGCGCAGGCCTATGACACGGCGAACCTGCTTCTCTCGGCCATCGCCAAGGCCGACGTGGGCGATGCCGACGCCTTCGGCGCGGCGCTGGCCGAGGCGGATTTCCCCAGCGTGCGCGGCAAGTTCCGCTTTGGCCCGAACCAGCACCCGATCCAGGACTATTACGTGCGCGAGGTGGTCAGGGAAGGCGACGTGCTGACCAACAAGATCATCGGCCCGGCCATGACCGACCATGGCGACGCCTATGCCGAGCAGTGCAAGATGTAAGCCCTGCCGGGCCGGGTCGATGAGGCCCGGCCCCCTGGCAATTCGGGAGAGAAAGCGGTGATGCTTCTGGCCGAGCAGGCGCTGAACGGCCTGCAATACGGGATGATGCTGTTTCTGATGGCGGCCGGGCTGACCCTGGTCTTTGGCGTCATGGGGCTGATCAACCTTGCGCATGGCTCGCTCTACATGACCGGGGCCTTTGCCTGCGCGGCGGTGGCGGCGGCCACCGGCTCGTTCTGGCTGGGGCTGGCGGCCAGCCTGGTGGCCGCCGCCGCGGCGGGCGCGCTGGTCGAGATGGCGGTGATCCGGCGGCTATACGCCCGCGACCACCTGGATCAGGTGCTGGCGACCTTTGCGCTGATCCTGGTGTTTTCCGAGGGCACGCGCTGGCTCTTCGGCTCGTTCCCGCTTTACCTCAAGCTGCCGGCCTCGCTTTCGGGGGCGGTGGTGCTGCCGGGCGGGCTGCACTATCCGCTGTTCCGGCTGGTCATCATCGGCTTCGGCGCGGCGGTGGCCCTGGGGCTTTGGTGGCTCATCACCCGCACGCGGCTGGGCATCCGCATCCGCGCCGGCGAGGCGGATCGCGAGATGATCGGCGCGCTGGGGGTGGACATCGCCCGGCTCTACACCATCGTCTTTGCGCTTGGCGCGGCGCTGGCGGGGTTCGCCGGGGCGCTGGTCGGCACCATCCAGTCGGTGCAGGTCGGCATGGGCGAGCCGGTGCTGATCCTGGCCTTCGTCGTGGTGGTGATCGGCGGCATCGGCTCGATCAAGGGCGCCTTCGTCGGCGCGCTGCTGGTCGGCATGACCGACACGCTGGGCAAGGCGCTGCTGCCGGGGCTGCTGTCGCGGATATGGGACGCCTCCAGCGCCAATACCGTGGGCGCCTCGCTGGCCTCGGTGCTGATCTATGTGCTGATGGCCGTGGTGCTGATCCTGCGGCCGCAGGGACTTTTCGGGGCGAGGGGCTGAACGATGCAGCAGACGTTGAACCGCGACACCGCCGTCAACCTGGCGATCTTTGCCCTGCTGGTCGCCACCGCCCTTGGCGCGCATCTGGCCGGCAACGGCTTTACCGTCACGCTGGCGACCAAGGCGGCGATCTTCGGCCTGGCCGGAGTGGGGCTGAACCTGGCGCTCGGCTATGGCGGGCTGATCTCGTTCGGCCATGCCGCCTTCTTCGGCATCGGCGGCTATATCACCGGCATCCTGGCCAGCCATGCCAGCACGGGCACGCCCGTCCTGAGCCTGCCCTTTACCGTCATGGGCAGCAACGAGATGCTGGGCATCTGGCCCATGGCCATGCTGGCCGCGGGGCTGGCGGCGCTGGTCATCGGCGCGCTCAGCCTGCGCACATCGGGCGTCTATTTCATCATGGTGACGCTGGCCTTCGCGCAGATGCTCTATTACTTCGCCATCAGCTGGCCGCGCTATGGCGGCGAGGACGGGCTGAGCTTCTATGTCCGCAACAGCTTCCCCGGCCTGAACACCTTTGCCCCGATCCAGTATTTCGCCATCTGCGCCACGCTGCTGGCGGTGGCGCTGGTCTTTACCGCGGTCGTCACCCAGTCGCGTTTCGGCCTGGCCTTGCAGGCGGCGCGGCAGAACAGCCAGCGCACCGTCGCCGTCGGCATCCGCCCCTATGCCATCCGGCTGACGGCTTTCGTGCTGTCGGGGATGATCGTCGGGCTGGCGGGGTCGCTTTACGCCGACCTCAACCGCTTCGTCAGCCCGGCCATGCTGTCCTGGCACATGTCGGGCGAGATCATGGTCTTCGTCATCCTGGGCGGCGTGGGGCGGCTTTGCGGCCCGGTCGCGGGCGCTGCGCTCTTCATCCTGCTCGAGCATGTGCTGGGCGGCATCAGCGATTACTGGCAGGCGCTGCTGGGCCTGTTGCTGCTGGCCATCGTGCTGTTCGCGCCGGGCGGGCTGATCGGCATCGTCACGAAAAGGGGCCGCCATGCCTGAACCCAAGCTGAACGAACCCATCCTGGAGATCCGCGGCCTGCGCAAGTCCTTCGGCGCGCTGGCGGCGACCGACGATGTCAGCCTGGACCTGCGGCCGGGCGAGATCCACGCCCTGATCGGCCCGAACGGTGCCGGCAAGTCCACGCTGATCAAGCAGATCGTCGGCGAGATCCGGCCCGACGCCGGCACCATCCGCTTCGAGGGGCAGGTGATCGACGGGCTGGACGCGGCGGCGCGGGCGCGGCTGGGGCTGGCGCGCAGCTTCCAGGTGTCCTCGGTGATCCCGGACTTCACCGTGCTGCAGAACGTCATGCTGGCGGTGGCCGGGGCCAGCGGCGCGGTGTTCCGCTTTCACCTGCCGGCGCTGGCCGACCGCAAGCTGACCGAACCCGCGCTGTTCCATATCGAGCAGGCGGGCCTGGCCGGGCGGCACCTGGTCCCGGCCGCGACACTGTCGCATGGCGAGCGGCGCAAGCTGGAGATCGCCATGGCCCTGGCGCTGCGCCCGCGCGCCTTCCTGCTGGACGAGCCGATGGCCGGCATGGGGCTGGAGGGCGGGCGGCAGCTGACCGCCATCCTGGCGGAGCTGCGCAACGAGGCGCCGATCCTGCTGGTCGAACATGACATGGATGCGGTCTTTGCGCTGGCCGACCGCATCTCGGTCCTGGTCTATGGCCGCATCATCGCCACCGGCAGCGTCGCCGAGATCCGCGCCAACCCCGAGGTGCGGCGCTCCTACCTGGGAGAGGACGCATGACCCGGCTGCTGGAACTGCGCGACGTGACCGCCTGTTACGGCCCGGTGCAGGCGCTGTTCGGCATCACGCTGGACCTGGACCAGGGCCAGGTGGTGGCGCTGATGGGCCGCAACGGCATGGGCAAGACCACGACCATCCGCTGCATCAGCCGGCTGATGCCGCATTCCGGCGGCAGCCTGCGCCTTGCCGGCCGCGATGTCGCCGGCCTGACGGCGCCCAAGGTGGCGCGGCTGGGCGTCGGGCTGGTCCCCGAGGGGCGGCGCTGCTTCGCGCCGCTGACCGTGGCCGAGAACCTGACCGTCGCCGCCCGCCCCGGCCCTTGGGACATGGCCCGCGTCTGCGCGCTGTTTCCCCGCCTGCAGGAACGCATGGGCCAGGTCGCGCGCACGCTGTCGGGGGGCGAGCAGCAGATGCTGGCCATCGGCCGGGCGCTGATGACCAATCCGCGCCTGCTGGTGCTGGACGAGGCGACCGAGGGCCTCGCCCCGGTCGTGCGGCAAGAGATCTGGGCCGGCGTGCAGCGGCTGAAAGCCGAGGGGCTGTCGATCCTGCTGGTGGACAAGTCGCTCAGCGAGATCGCCTCGGTCGCCGACCGCGCGGTGATCGTGGAACGCGGCGCGACGGTCTGGCAGGGCGGCATCGCCGATCTGACCGCCGATCTGACCGACCGCTATCTGGGGGTGTGAATGACGACGGCGATCTATCGCGGCATGAACCGGCAGGAACTGGACAGGGCCTATAGCAATACCGGCAGGCTCGCGGATTTTCCGGGGCTGATGCGGGATTTCCGCGCCCGCAGCGCGGCTTTCCATGCCGCGCAGGATTGCCGGCGGGACCGGCGCTATGGCCCCGGCGCGCGCCAGACCTATGACTGGTTTGCCGGCGGCGGGGCGGATGCGCCGGCCTTTGTCTTCATCCACGGCGGCTATTGGCAAAGCTGCGTCAAGGAGGATTTCGCCTTCTGCGCCGCCGGCCCGCTGGCGCGCGGCCATGACGTGATCCTGGCCGAATACACGCTGGCGCCGCAGGCCAGCATGACGCAGATCGTGGCCGAGATCGGGCAGCTTCTGGACCATCTGGCGGCGCAAGGGGCCGGGCGGCTTTGCCTTGCCGGGCATTCCGCCGGCGGGCATCTGGCGGCCATGCATCGCGGCCATCCCGCGGTCGGCTCGGTGCTGGCGATCAGCGGGCTGTTCGACCTGGAGCCGATCGGCCTGGGCCAGCTGAACGACAAGCTGCAACTGACCGCGGCCGAGATCGCCGCCTGCAGCCCGCAGCGCAACATCGCCGCCGGCGCACCCATGCTGGTCGCTGTCGGCGCCGGGGAACTGCCGGAACTGATCCGGCAATCGGACGACTATGCCGCGGCCTGCCGGCAGGCGGGCGAGCGTGCGGTGCTGCTGCATGTTCCGGGCTGCGACCATTTCCAGGTGCTGGACGACCTGGCGGACCCGGCCGGGGTGCAATTGACGGCGCTGGCGGCGCTGGACGGGCGGCGCTGATCCGGCCGCGGGGCGCCGGTTTCAGCGGTTGCTGTCGATCCAGCGCGACAGCAGCTGGCGGTCGCGGAAGCATTCGTCGGGCACGGCGCGGCGCTTGAGCCGGGCGATGCGCTCGGCGAAGGCGACCTGCTTCGAGGTCGGCAGCCCCGTCGCCGGCCGCATCCGCGCCTGCGCCTCGATCCAGGCGCTGAGCGTGCGGCGGTCCTGCTGCACCTCCCACGGCAGGAGCGTCTGGTTCCTCAGCGCCAGCGAACGCGCATAGGCGATCTGGCGCGGCGTGGCCGGCAGGGCAAAGGTGGTGGCATCCATGGCGGATCTCCCTTGCAGATCATGGTCCCAACATAGAACATATGGGGAACAAAATCAATCCGGGCACCCGAGGCCGCCATCTTTACAGGGAAAATCTGCGCGTCAGGGTCTTTTCGATCTCCAGGATGGCCATGAGCGTCACGCCGACCAGCACGATCACCAGCCCGTCGACAAAGGCGACCGGGGCGCTGTCGAACAGCTCGTGCATGAAGGGCGCATAGGTGAACAGGACCTGCGCCCCGACCACCACCGCGACCGCCCCCAGCACGGCGGGCGTGCCCATGGCGCCGATCAGGCTGAACGAGCTGCGGTGCAGGTAGCGCACGTTGAACAGGTAGAAGATCTCCATCACCACCAGCGTGTTGACCACCATGGTGCGGGCGCCCTCGACGTCATAGCCGCGGTTCAGGGCAAAGGCGAATATGCCGAAGGCCCCCAGCATGAACAGCACCGAGACGAAGCCGATGCGCCAGACCAGGAAGCGCGACAGGATCGGCGCGTCGCGCGGGCGCGGCGGGCGGCCCATCACGTCGGGTTCCGACGGCTCAAAGGCCAGCACCAGTCCCAGGGTGACGGTCAGGATCATGTTGATCCACAGGATCTGCACCGGCGTCATCGGCAGGGTGACGCCCAGGAAGATCGCCAGGATGACGCACAGCACCTCGCCGCCGTTGGTCGGCAGCGTCCAGCCGATCACCTTGCGGATATTGTCGTAGACGGTGCGCCCCTCATGCACGGCGGCGACGATCGAGGCGAAATTGTCGTCGAGCAGCACCATCTGCGCCGCCTCCTTGGCGGCCTCGGTGCCCTTGCGGCCCATGGCGACGCCGACATCGGCCTGCTTGACGGCGGGCGCGTCGTTCACCCCGTCGCCGGTCATGGCGACGATATGGCCGTTCGCTTGCAAGGCATTGACGATGCGCAGCTTGTGTTCGGGCGTGGCGCGGGCAAAGACGCTGACTTCCTCGACCACCCGGCGCAGCCTTTCGTCGGGCATGCCGTCCAGCGCCGCGCCCTCCAGCACCTTGGGGTCGTCGGCGATGGCCAGCTGGCGGGCGATGGCGGCCGCCGTGCCCTTGTGGTCGCCGGTGATCATCTTGATGGCGATCCCGGCCGAGCGGCATTCGGCCACCGCGGCGATGGCCTCGTCGCGGGGCGGGTCGATGAAGCCGGCAAGGCCCAGGAAGGTCAGCCCGCTTTCGACCATGGCGAAATCCAGCCGCTCGACCTCGGGGCCGGTGGCAAGGGTGGCAAAGCCCAGCACCCGCTCGCCGCCCTCGGCGCAGGCGTCGATGCATTCCTGCCAATAGCCGGCATCGAGCGGCAGGGCCGCGTCGCCCGCCGCCTGCGCCCCGCACATGGCCAGCACCCGCTCGGGCGCGCCCTTGACGAAGATGCGCCGCCCGCCTTGGGGGCCGGCCTGCGGGTCGTCGTGCAGCGTGGCCATGAAGCGGTGCTGCGCGTCGAAGGGGATCTCGTCCAGCCGGTTCCAGGCGGCGCGTTCGGTTTCCGGGTGCAGGCCGGCCTTGGCGGCGGTGGCGACCAGCGCGCCTTCCATCGGATCGCCCAGCACGGCCCACTGCCCCTCGCGCTCGACCAGCAGGGCGTCGTTGCACAAAAGCCCGGCGCGGATCAGCGTGTCGCGCTGGGGATCGGGCAGGGGCTCGGCGCCGTCCGCGTCCGAGAACCGCCCCTCGGGGGCGTAGCCGGTGCCCGAGACCGCGGTCAGGCTGGCGGCAGTCACCAGATGGCGCACGGTCATCTCGTTGCGGGTCAGCGTGCCGGTCTTGTCCGAGCAGATCACCGAGGTCGCGCCCAGCGTCTCGACCGCGGGCAGGCGGCGCACCACGGCATTGCGCGCGGCCATGCGGCGCACGCCGATGGCCAGGGTGATGGTGATGACGGCGGGCAGCCCCTCGGGCACCACGCCGACCGCCAGCGCCACCACCACCATCAGCGCATCCAGCGCGTCATAGCCCCGGAACAGCGTGGCAAAGGCGAACAGCAGCGCCGCGGTGGCGATGGCGAACCAGGTGAAGCGGGTGCCGAAGGCGTTGATCTGGCGCAGAAGCGGCGTGGTCAGGCTTTGCACCGCGCCGATCATGTCGGAAATGCGGCCGATTTCGGTCCGCGGGCCGGTCGCGACGGCCACGCCGATGCCCTGTCCGGTGGTGATCAGCGTGCCGGAATGCAGGATCGGCGCGCGGTCCCCAAGCGCGGCATCGGGCGCGACCGGGCCTTCGGTCTTTTCCGCCGGCACCGATTCGCCGGTCAGGATCGCCTCGTCGGCGCTGAGCCCGCGCGCCCGCAGCAGGCGCAGGTCGGCGGGCACCTTGTCGCCGGCCTCGACCACCACGATGTCGCCGGGCACGATCTGGCGGGTGTCGAGCGTGTGCCGCTCGCCCTCGCGCAGCACCACGGCATGGGGGGCGATCATGTCGCGGATCGCGTCCAGCGCGCGCTCGGCCTTGCCTTCCTGGATGAAGCCGACGATGGCGTTGACCAGCACCACGACCACGATCACCGCGCCGTCGATGACATGTCCCAGCGCAATCGCCGCCACCGCCGCGGATAGCAGGAAATAGATCAGCGCATTGTTGAACTGCGCCAGGAAGCGCAGCACCGGATGGATGCGGGCGGCGGGCGGCAGCTCGTTCGGGCCGAAGCGGTCCAGCCGCCGCGCGGCCTCGTCATGGGCAAGCCCGTCCAGGCTGGTCGCCAGCGCGGCGCAGACCTCCTCGCCGCTCTGGGCGTGCCATGCGACCGGGTCCGGCACGATCTCGGCTGGCTTCATCGGGCTCTCCTTCGGCAGTCACCTGTCCCTGACCTGTTTGGCGGCATTCGCCGGCCAGCGCAATGCGGGGGGCCGGGCCCTATCGCTGCAGCACGTAGCTGCCCGGCGCGTCGGCCAGCCGCGCACGGCCGGCCTTGCCCGCGCCCATGGCCGGCGGGGCCGTGCGCCCGGCCGAGGAATGCGCGGCCAGCCATTCGGTCCAGGCCTCCCACCAGGAACCCGGCCGCGCCTCGGCGGTCTCGGCCCAGGTGTCGGGGCTGGGGCAGCGCCCGCCGGCGTCGCGCAGCGCGATGCGATAGCGCCGGTGCGGCCGGCCCGGCTCGCTGACGATGCCGGCGTTGTGGCCGCCGCTGGTCAGCACGAAGGTCAGCTCGGTATTGCTGAGGTAATGGATCTTGAACACCGAGCGCCAAGGCGCGACATGGTCGCGCTCGGTGCCGACGACGAACATCGGCACGCGGATGTTCTGGATCGCGGCCGGCCGCCCCTCGACCATGAAGCGCCCGGCGGCCAGTTCGTTCTCCAGGTAGAGCCGCTCGAGGTATTCGGCATGCATGCGATAGGGCATGCGCGTCGAATCGGCGTTCCAGGCCATCAGGTCGATCATCGGCTTGCGCTCGCCCATCAGGTAGTCATGCACCATGCGCGACCAGATCAGGTCGTTCGAGCGCAGCAGCTGGAAGGCCCCGGCCATCTGGTCGGCAGAGAGGTAGCCGCGGTTCCACATCATGCTTTCCAAGAGGTTCACCTGGCTGTGGTCGATGAACAGCGCCAGCTCCCCCGGTTCGCTGAAGTCGGTCTGCGCCGCCAGCAGGGTCAGGCTTGCCAGCCGGTCGTCGTCGCCATGCGCCATGTCGGCGGCGGCGATCGACAGCAGCGTGCCGCCCAGGCAGTAGCCGACGGCATGGACCTTGCGCTGGGGCAGGACGGCGCCGGCCGCATCCAGCGCCGCCATCACCCCCAGCCGGCGGTAGTCGTCCAGCGTCAGGTCGCGGTCCTCGGCCTGCGGGTTGCGCCAGGAGATGCAGAAGACCGTATGGCCCTGCGCCACCAGGTGCCGGATCAGCGAGTTCTGCGGCGAAAGGTCCAGGATATAGTATTTCATGATCCAGGCCGGCACGATCAGGATCGGCTCGGCCATCACCGTCTCGGTGGCGGGGGCGTATTGGATCAGCTCGATCAGGTGGTTGCGGAAGACCACCTTGCCCGGCGTCACCGCCACGTCCTTGCCGACCACGAAATCCTCGGTCCCGACCGGGGGCTGGCCGGTGGCCTCGCGGATCACGTCCTCGGACCAGTTGCGCATCCCCTGCACCAGGTTCATGCCGCCGGTCTGCATGGTGCGGGCGATCACCTCGGGGTTGGTGAAGGGCAGGTTCGAGGGCGAGAACACGTCCAGCATCTGCCGCGCGGCGAAGGAGACGATGTCCTGGTGATGCGGGTTCACCCCCGGCACCTCATGCGTGGCATTGTGCCACCATTGCTGTTGCAGCAGGAACGCCTGCGCCCAGATGCTGAAGGGCGGCTTCTTCCAGCCCTCGGCGGCAAAGCGATAGTCGCCGGGCAGCGGGTCGATGCAGGCGGGCGCCTCGCGGTCCACGCAAAGCGCGGCCAGGTGGCACAACAGCCGCGCGGCCTTGCGGTTGGCCTTGTCGATCAGCTCCATCCGCTTGCCGGGCGCGGCGGCCAGGTGCATGGTCCAGTCCTGCAAGGCCAGCGTCAGCGCCGCCGGCGAGAGCCCGCCGGTGAACTGGGCCGTCATCGCCTCGCGCATGCGGTCGAAGGTGCGGAAGGCTTCGCGCCCCAGGGGCTCGGGGCAGGGCACGGGCGGCAGTTCGGCGGATACGGCGGCGGGCGTCGGCGCGCGGGTCGGGGTCTTCATGGGCATCTCCTCGGCGGACGCGGGGGCGCAGGGACCGGATGGCGACGGGGCGGGGCTGGGCCATTCCGGCCTGGCTGCGCAAGCATCTGGCCCACCCTTGCGAATATCAAGCCGCCGGGACGTTGATTCAAGTCAAGCCGCGCCGGTTTTCCCGTCAGTCCCGCAGGCCCCGGCGCCGGGCCCAGAGCAGCCAGCCCGCCCAAAGCGCCGCCAGCGAGAACCAGGTCAGGGCATAGCCCAGGTGGCTGTTGCGAAAGCGGACCACGGTCAGCCCGCCGATGGGCTGCGCCCCGTCGCCGCGGGCATCGGCGTCCAGGAACCAGGGCGCCACCGGCCCCAGGCCCTGCGCCGCGGCGATGGCCGCCGTGTCGCGGGAATACCAGCGCCCGGCCGCGGGATCGTTGCCGCGCAGGAAGGCGCCGCCCGGCTGGCTCATGCGCAAAAGCCCCGTCGCCGCCACCTCGCCCTGGGGCAGGGGGCGGTCGTCGCGGGCGGCATCCGCCACGAAGCCGCGATTGACCAGCACGGTCCAGCCCTGGGGCGTCTGCAGCGGCGTCATCACCCAAAAGCCCGGTCCCCGCTCCGTCACCGCCTTGACCAGCGTGTCGCTGTCCGCGCGATAGCGGCCCGTCACCGTGACCCGGCGATATTCGGCATCGCGCGCCTCCAGCGCCGCCCATGCGGCGGGTCCGGGTGCGGGGACGGGGCTTTCCGCCAGCCGCGCCTCGACCCGCGCGATCAGGTCGGTCTTCCAGGCCAGCCGCTGCACCTGCCAGACCCCCAGCGCCACCAGCGCCAGGAACACCGCCAGCGCCCCGGCCGAGGCCGCCAGCCGGCGCAGGGTCACGAGCCGAAGCCCTGCGTCAGCTCATGGTCCATCTGCGGCATCATGTTGGTGTTCATGTGATACATGACCCAGAGCGAGCCGGCCAGCAGGATGACCACCACCACCACGGTGAAGATGGTGGAGAGCATGGTCCAGCCCTCTTCCTGCTTGCCGTTCATGTGCAGGAAATAGACCATGTGGACCAGGATCTGCACCACGGCAAAGCCGATCACGGTGACGGCGGTCAGCGCCCGGCTTTCGAAGCCGCCGGCCATGACCAGGCCAAAGGGGATCGCGGTCAGGATCACCGACAGCAGGAAACCCTTGATATACGAGGAATAGCTGCCGTGGTCGTGGCCATGATCGTCGTGATGCGCGGCATGGGTGTGGTCGGCGGACATCAGATCATCCCCAGCAGATAGACGAAGGTAAAGACGCCGATCCAGATGACGTCGAGGAAATGCCAGAACATCGACAGGCAGACCATGCGGCGCTGGTTCGCCGGGATCAGCCCGGTGCGGGTGATCTGCACCATCAGCGTCACCAGCCATATCGAGCCGAAGGTGACGTGCAGCCCATGCGTGCCCACCAGCGTGAAGAAGGCCGACAGGAAGCCCGAGCGCTGCGGCCCGGCGCCGATATGGATCAGGTGGTGGAACTCGTAAAGCTCGATGGCCAGGAAGCACAGGCCGAAGAACAGCGTCACCGCCAGCCAGCGCAGCGTGCCCCGCTGGTCGCCCTTGCCCATGGCCAGCATGGCAAAGCCGAAGGTGATCGAGGACAGCAGCAGCATGGCGGTGTTGACGGCGACCAACTCCAGGTCGAACAGGTCTTTCGGCCCCGGCCCGGCGGCGAAGCTGGTGCCCAGCACGCCATAGACCGCGAACAGCACCGCGAACATCAGGCAGTCGCTCATCAGGTAGACCCAGAAGCCCAGGCTGGTCGAGGCGCCGTCGGGGTGGTGATGGGGCTCAAGCTCCCAATGGCGGGCCATGGTGTCGGTCGTCGCGTGGCTCATCTCTCAAACCCCCTGCGCAAGCTGGCGCGTCCGGGCATCCTCGGTCGCCTCGATTTCCGAGACCGGGATGTAATAGTCGCGGTTGTAGTTGAAGGTATGGGCGATGCTCACGGCGACGATGCCCAGGAAGCTTGCCGCCGCCAGCCACCAGACATACCAGACCAGCGCCATGCCGCAGACCGTGGCCAGCGCGGCCAGGATCACGCCGGTGCCGGTGTTTTTCGGCATGTGGATCGGCATGTAGCCCCCGGTCGGGCGGGTGGCGCCCTGCTGCTTCATCTCCCACCAGCTGTCCAGCCCGTGCGAGATCGGGTTGAAGGCGAAGTTATAGGCCGGCGGCGGCGACGAGGTCGCCCATTCCAGCGTCCGCCCGTCCCAGGGATCGCCGCTGACATCGCGGTATTCCGGCCGGTCGCGGCGCAGGATCGAGACGCCGAACTGCACGAACATGGCCGCGATGCCGCAGGCGATCAGCACCGCGCCGAAGGCGGCAATGGCGAACCAGATCCGCAGGTCCGGGTCGTCGAAGACGCGCAGCCGCCGCGTGACGCCCATCAGGCCCAGGATGTAAAGCGGCATGAAGGCGGCCCAGAAGCCCACGACCCAGAACCAGAACGAGACCTTGCCCCAGAACACGTCCAGCTTGAAGCCGAAGGCCTTGGGCCACCAGAAGTTGATGGCCGCGAACAGGCCGAACAGCACGCCGCCGATGATGACATTGTGGAAATGCGCGATCAGGAACAGCGAGTTGTGCAGCACGAAGTCGGCCGGCGGCACCGCCAGCAGCACGCCCGTCATGCCGCCGATCACGAAGGTCAGCATGAAGGCGACCGTCCACATCATCGGCAGCTCATAGCGGATGCGGCCGCGATACATGGTGAACAGCCAGTTGAAGAGCTTGGCCCCGGTCGGGATCGAGATGATCATGGTGGTGATCCCGAAGAACGAGTTCACCGAGGCGCCCGAGCCCATGGTGAAGAAATGGTGCAGCCAGACCAGATAGCTCAGCACCGTGATGCAGACCGTGGCATAGACCATCGAGCTATAGCCGAACAGCCGCTTGCCCGAGAAGGTCGAGGTGACTTCCGAAAAGACCCCGAACAGCGGCAGGATCAGGATATAGACCTCGGGGTGGCCCCAGATCCAGATGAGGTTGATATACATCATCGGATTGCCGCCAAGGTCGTTGGTGAAGAAATTGGTGCCCACGTAGCGGTCCAGCGTCAGCAGGATCAGCGTCATGGTCAGCACCGGGAACGAGGCGACGATCAGGATGTTGGCGCAGAACGAGGTCCAGGTGAAGACCGGCATCCGCATCATGGTCATGCCCGGCGCCCGCATCTTCAGGATCGTCACCAGCAGGTTGATGCCCGACAGCGTGGTGCCGACACCGGCGACCTGCAGGCCCCAGATGTAATAGTCCACCCCGACCCAGGGGCTGTAGCCGATGCCCGACAGCGGCGGAAAGGCCAGCCAGCCGGTCTGCGCGAACTCGCCCAGGAACAGCGAGGCCATGGTGATGACCGCGCCCCCCACCGTCATCCAGAACGAGAAGTTGTTGAGGAACGGAAAGGACACGTCGCGCGCGCCGATCTGCAAGGGCACGACATAGTTCATCAGCCCGGTGATGAAGGGCATCGCCACGAAGAAGATCATGATGACGCCATGCGCCGTGAAGATCTGGTCGTAGTGATGCGCGTTCAGGTAGCCCTCGGAGCCGCCGAAGGCCCAGACCTGCTGCAGCCGCATCATGATCGCATCGGCAAAGCCGCGCACGAACATGATCAGCGCCAGCACGATATACATGATGCCGATCTTCTTGTGATCGACCGAGGTGAACCACTCGCGCCAGAGCCAGCCCCAGAGCCGGTATTTCGTCAGCGCCGCCAGGCCCGCGATGCCGCCCAGGGCGACGACGACGAAGGTCGCCCAGACGATCGGCTCCTTCGGGATCGCGTCCCAGTTCAGCCGGCCCAGAAGAAAGGTGGTCTCGTTGGAAAAGGTAGCCATGCTTTGCGTCCGATCAGAAGTTCTGCGCCCGGCCCTCGGCCGGGTCCAGCAGCGTGACGGCATTGTCGGGCGAGGGGGCGAAGGGCCCTTTCGGCGGCACCAGCGCATGGCCGCGCATCGGCGTCATGTCCACCGGCGCCCGCGCCAGTTCGGGCGATTTGCCGAACATCAGCGCCGAATCCTCGGGCGTGCAGAACGAGGCGACCTGGAAGGGCTCCCATCCCAGCACCGGCGCGCGGGTGCCGCGGCGCTGGTCCTTGTCATAGGTCAGCTGCGTCACGTTCATGGTGCCGGCCAGTCCCGTGCCGCCCTGCGCGTCCAGCGCCATCATCTCGGCCATGCAGATCTTGCCCGGCTCGACGCACATGTTGACGATGCGCTGGAACAGCTGCGGATCGACCTCGGCAAAGGACATCGGCGGCACGTTCTCGCTGGGCGCCTCCAGCTCCAGGTAGCGCGGGCGGTCCAGCGCGCCGCCGGCCGCGCGGGCCTTTTCGACCCAGGCGTCGAAGCCCGCCTCGTCGGTGGCATGCGCCTTGAAATGCATCCCCGAGAAGCCGTGCCCCGAGTAATGCGAGGCGATGCCCTTGTATTCGCCGGGATTGTTGAAGACGCCGTTCAGCTTGGTCTCCATCCCCGGCATGGCATAGATCATGCCGGCCATCGCGGGGATGTAGAAGGCGTTCATCACCGAGGTCGAGGTCAGCGTGAACTCGACCGGCCGGTCCACCGGCACGGCCAGTTCGTTGACCGAGGCGATGCCCTGCTCGGGATAGATGAACAGCCATTTCCAGTCCATCGCCACCACCTGGACCGGCAGGGGCCTGTGCGCCTCGGTCAGCGGCCGGTCGGCCGCGATGCGGTCCAGCGGGCGATAGGGGTCCAGCAGATGCGTGCCGACCCAGGTCAGCGCGCCCAGCGTGATGATGATCAGCAGCGGTGCGGCCCAGATCACGAATTCCAGCTTGGTCGAATGGTCCCAGTCCGGCCGATAGTCGGCGTCCTTGTTCCTTTCGCGGTAGCGGCGGGCAAAGACCACGGTCAGCACCATCACCGGCACGATGATCAGCAGCATCAGCAGCGTCGAGATCACCAGCAGGTCGCGCTGCCGCGCGGCCACGTCCCCGGCGGGCGCCAGCACCTCGGCCTTGCAGGCGGCAAGCGGAATCAGCAATGCAAGCCATGGCAGGCGGGCGAATTTTCGTATGCAGGTCATTGGACTACCCGATGTCGGTGAGCGACAGAGACGGACGGCTGAGTCGCGGGGCCGCGACATGGCACGGGGCGAATTACCTTGATCTAGGTCAAATCCGCCATGCGACGTTTTGTCCTATACAGTTCAGTTTTGGCTTGCGGCAGCTATGATGCCGGAAACGCCGCGGCGGGTTGGCCCGTGCCCGGCACGAATCTGCATCGCATCGGATTCCTCGACACATGAGCACGACCTCCTCCACGCCCGCCGTGCAATCGGCCCCGTCCTCGCATGGTCGCCACCGGGTTTCGCCCTCGGATGTCGCTGTGGGCGTCATCATCGGCCGCACCTCGGAATTCTTCGATTTCTTCGTCTTCGCCATCGCCTCGGTGATCGTCTTTCCGCAGCGGATCTTTCCCTTCGCCGATCCGCTGACCGGGACGCTCCTGTCCTTTGCGCTGCTGGCGCTGGCCTTCGTCGCCCGGCCGCTGGGCAGCGCGCTGTTCATGAGCATCGACCGCCGCCACGGCCGCGTGACCAAGCTGACGGCGGCGCTGTTCCTGATGGGGACCGCGACCGTCGCCATGGGCCTGATCCCCAGCTACGAGAACGTCGGCGGCTGGGCCGTCGTCATCCTGGCCATGCTGCGCATCGCGCAGGGGCTGGCCTTGGGCGGCGCCTGGGACGGCATGCCCTCGCTGCTGGCGCTGACCGCGCCGCGCCACCGCCGCGGCTTCTACGCCATGGTGCCGCAGCTGGGCGCGCCCATCGGGCTGATCGTCGCCAGCCTGCTCTTCGCCTATCTGGCGGCGAACCTGACGGCGCAGGATTTCCTGGACTGGGGCTGGCGCTATCCGTTCTTCGTCGCCTTCTCGGTCAACGTGGTGGCGCTGTTCGCGCGGCTGCGCATCGTCGCGACCGAGGAATTCGCCGAGCTGTTCGAATCGCGCGAACTCCAGCCCACCCGCATCGGCAAGACCCTGCGCGAGGACGGCGGCGCGATCCTGATCGGCATCTTCGTGCCGCTGGCCAGCTTTGCCATGTTCCACATGGTCACGGTCTATCCGCTGTCCTGGATCTATCTCTATACCGACGAGACGCTGCTGAGCTTCCTGATCATCGAGGCGGTGGCGGCGACCGGCGGTATCCTGGCCATCCTGCTGTCGGGCTGGCTGGCCGACCGCTTCGGCCGGCGCAACCTGCTGCTGGTCGGCGCGCTGCTGATCGGCGGCTTTGCCGCGTTGGCGCCCTTGCTGCTGTCCGGCGGCCAGACCGGCGAGCTGGTCTACATGATCGCCGGCTTCTTCATCCTCGGCCTCAGCTTCGGGCAAAGCTCGGGCGCGGTGGCGTCGCTGTTCGAGGCGCGCAACCGCTATACCGGCTCGGCCATCGTCTCGGACCTGGCCTGGATGTTCGGCGCGGGCCTTGCGCCGCTGACGGCGCTGCTGCTGTCGACCTGGCTTGGGCTGCCTGCCGCGGGGCTTTACCTGCTTTCGGGCGCGATCTGCTCGACCGTGGCCATCCTCTTGTCGGGCAAGCTGGAGTTCCGCGCCATCGACCCCTGACTTCGACCCCTGACCTCGGCCCTTCCGCACCCCCACCCGCGGCAAGGATGTTGTGCAATCCCTGGGCTTAGGCTTATCAAGGTATTGCGAGCAGGAGGAACGCCGGAATGGCGCCCGTCGCAGCCCCGAAAAGGCTGCGCCGGGCGCGGTCGCAAGGTTGGGAGGGGGCAGAGAATCCATGCGCGATTCCTCTGATGCAGCGGCTTGGCGCGTATTCGCCGGGCTGCGGGGATGCTGGCCATGACGGCTGCCGAGCGCGCGCAGCGCCATGAGCAGCGCGAGATGGTGACGCTTGTCACCGCGCGGGTGCGCGACGCCATCCTGCGCAAGCCGCATTTCGTCGCGGCCGACACCGACCTGCTGACGCTGTGCCGCGAGCTTGCGGCGCGCGGCATCACCGATGCGCTGGTGCAGGACGGCGCGCGGCTGGGCATCTTCACCACCACGAACCTGGTGCAGGCGATCCTGCGCGAGACGCCGGCGGCGGCGCTGAAGGTTCGCGACTTCACCAGCTTCACCCCGTTTTCGGTCTCGATCGACGACGATCTCTTCGACGCGATGATGATGATGCTGCGCCACCGCATCCACCGCGTCCTGGTGCGCGAGGCGGACGAGGTGGTGGGCATCCTCAGCCAGCTGGACCTGATGGGTTTCCTGGCCAACCAGTCGCATCTGGTCTCGGCCGAGATCGCGCGGGCGACCAGCCCGGCCGAACTGGCCCGGCCCGCCGCCCAGGTCGAGGCGCTGATCCGCGTGCTGAACGAGGACGGCGTGCGCATCGAGGTCATCGCCGGGCTGGTCGGCGGGCTGAACCGGCAGATCTTTCGCCGGCTGTGGCAGATGCTGGCGCCGCAGGCGCTGCGCGAGAACAGCTGCCTGATCGTCATGGGCAGCGAGGGGCGGTCCGAGCAGATCATCCGCACCGACCAGGACAACGCCCTGATCCTGCGCGACGATTTCAGCTTCGACGGGCTTGACCGGGTCACGCAGGCCTTCACCGAGGCGCTGATCTCCTTCGGCTATCCGCCCTGTCCCGGCGGCATCATGCTGAGCCGGCCGCTGTGGTGCCAAAGCGTGCAGGCCTTTGGCGATACCATCCGCGACTGGGTCCATGGCGGCGACCCCGAGGGACCGATGAACCTGGCGATCTTCCTGGATGCCGAGGCGGTGGCGGGGGACGAAGGGCTGCTGGCCGCGGTGCAGGACCGGCTGCGGCGCATCCTGACCGGCAGCGACAGCTTCCACGCCCGCTTCGCCGCCGCGATCCGGCAGTTCGACAGCGGGGCCGAGGGCGGCTGGTGGCGCCGCCTGCCGGGGATGCGCGGGCCCGAGGCGGCCGAGATCGACCTCAAGAAGCTGGGCATCTTCCCGGTCGTGCATGGCACCCGCGCGCTGGCGCTGGAATATGGCGTCGCCGCCACCGGCACCCGCGCCCGCTTGCAGGCGCTGGCCGGGGCGGGGCGCATCGACGCCGGGCTGGCCCGCGACCTGGCCGACGCGCTGCATTGCATGATGGCGCTGAAGCTGGACGGCAACCTGGCGCAGATCGCCCGCGGCCAGCCGCCCGACAACAGCATCCGCCCCGCCGACCTGGGCCGGCTGGACCGCCAGGCCCTGCGCGATTCGCTGAACATCGTGCGCGATTTCAAGCAATGGCTGGGCCAGCATTACCGGCTGGACCTGCTATGAGGCGGCGCGACGGTCCCCGCCCCGAGGTGCTGCTGGCGCTGTGCGGCGCCGGCTTCCTGCTGCTGAACTTTCCGCTGCTGCTGATCTGGGACCAGCCGCTGACGGTGCTTGGCCTGCCGCTTCTGCCGGTGGCGCTGTTCGTGATCTGGGCCGGGCTGATCGCCGCCCTGGCCTGGGTCAGCGCGCCGCGCGCCGGGCGGGGCGCCAAGGAGCCGCCGGACGCCGGGGAGAGGAACGGATGATCCAGCCCGCCCTGGTCCTTGCGGTTTCCTTTGGCTACCTGCTGTTGCTGGTGGCGGTGGCGGCGCATGGCGATCGCCGCGCCGGCCAGGGGCGTTCGCTGATCGACAACAGCCTGGTCTATGCGCTGTCCTGGGGGGTCTATTGCTCGGCCTGGACCTATTTCGGCAGCGTCGGCCGCGCCGCCTCGGGCGGGGTGTGGTTCCTGCCGATCTATCTGGGCCCCATGCTGGCCATGCTGCTGGCCTGGGTGGTGCTGCGCAAGATGGTGCGCATCGCCCGCAGCTACCGCATCACCTCGATCGCGGATTTCATCGCCAGCCGCTATGGCAAGAGCCCGCTGCTGGCGGCGCTGGTGACGCTGATCACCGTGGTCGGCATCCTGCCCTATATCGCCTTGCAGTTGAAGGCGGTCTCGGCCGGCTACGAGGCGCTGACCGGCGGTCCCGGCCCGGCCGATGCGGCCTGGTGGCGCGACGGCACGCTCTACATGGCGCTGTCCCTGGCCGGCTTCGCCGTGGTCTTCGGCACCCGCCACCTGGACCTGTCCGAGCGGCACGAGGGCATGGTCGCCGCCATCGCCTTCGAATCCGCGGTCAAGCTTGCGGCCTTCCTGGCGGTGGGCGTCTTCGTCACCTACGGGCTTTTCGGCGGCATGGGCGACATCTGGGCGCGGGCGCAGGCCCAGCCCGACATCGCCGCGCTGTTGCAGCTGGGCGGCCAGGGGTTCCAGGGCTTCCAAGGCGCGCAATGGTTCACGCTGACGCTGCTGTCGATGCTGTCGGTGCTGCTGCTGCCGCGCCAGTTCCAGATGATGGTGGTGGAATGCGTGAACGAACGCCATATCCTGCCCGCCTCGTGGCAGTTCCCGGCCTATCTGCTGCTGATCAACATCTTCGTGCTGCCCATCGCCATCGGCGGGATGCTGATCTTTGGCGACGGCGGGGCGGGGGCGGAAAGCTATGTGCTGACGCTGCCCCTGTCGCAGGGCGCGGAATGGCTGGCGCTGCTGGCCTATCTGGGCGGGCTTTCGGCGGCGACCGGCATGATCATCGTCGAGACGGTCGCCGTCTCGACCATGGTCTGCAACGACCTGGTGATGCCCGCGCTGCTGAGCCGCGGCCGCTTTGCCCGCACCGGCGGCGACCTGACGCAGCTTTTGCTGAACATCCGCCGGGCCGCGATCCTGCTGGTGCTGCTGCTGGGCTATCTGTATTTCCGCGTCGCGGGCGAGGCTTATGCGCTGGTCTCGATCGGGCTGATCAGCTTTGCCGCGGTGGCGCAATTCGCCCCGGCGCTTCTGGGCGGCATGTATTGGCGCGGCGCGACGCGGGGGGGCGCGCTTGGCGGGCTGATCGGCGGCTCGCTGGTCTGGGCCTATACGCTCATGCTGCCGTCGCTGGCGCGCTCGGGCTGGATTCCGGGCGGGTTCCTGGACGGCCCCTTCGGCCTGGCCTTCCTGGCGCCGCAGCGGCTGTTCGGGCTGACGGGCTTTGACGAGCTGACGCATTCGCTGTTCTGGAGCCTCTTGGTCAACGTCTCGCTTTACGTCGGCCTGTCGCTTGCCGGCCGCGCCTCGGCGCGCGAGGCCAGCCAGGCGCTGCTTTTCGTCGAGGTGTTCCAGCGCGGCGAGGCGCAGCCGGTCTTCTGGCGCGGCCGGGCGCGGCCCGAGGATCTGCGCCGGCTGGCCGGCCGCTTCCTGGGCGCCGCGCGGGCCGAGGCGCTGTTTCGCGACCACGCGCGCGAGACCGGCACCGCGCTGGACAGCCTGACCGCCGATGCCCGACTGGTGGACCGGGTCGAGCGCCAGATCGCCGGCGCCATCGGCACCGCCTCGGCCCGCGTCATGGTCGAATCGGTGGCGCAAGAGGAACCGCTGAGCCTGGGCGACGTGCTGGAGATCATCGACGAGGCGTCGCAGGTGCGCACCTATGCCCGCGAGCTTGAGGAGGCGACGGTCGAGCTGCGCGCCGCCAATGAAAAGCTGAAGAGCCTGGACCAGCTCAAGGACGACTTCATGTCCTCGGTCACGCATGAATTGCGCACGCCCCTGACCTCGATCCGGGCGCTGACCGAGCTGATGCTGGACACGCCCGACATCCAGCCGGCCGAGCGCGAGGAGTTCCTGGCCATCATCCTGTCGGAAAGCGAAAGGCTGAGCCGGCTGGTCAACCAGGTGCTGGACCTGGCCAAGATCGAATCCGGCATGGCCGAATGGCACAATACCGACGTGGACATGAAGGCGCTGATCGTCGCCGCGCTGCGCTCCACCGCCGAGCTGTTCCGCGAACGCGGGGCCGAGGTGGTGCTGGACCTGCCCGAGCAGGTGCCGATGGTGCTGGCCGATCCCGACCGGCTGACGCAGGTGCTGGTCAACCTTTTGTCGAATGCCGCGAAATTCGTCCCCGAGCACCGCGGCCGGGTCGAGGTCGCCCTGCGCCAGCAGGGGGATGAACTGGTGGTCACGGTGCGCGACAACGGCCCCGGCGTCGCGCCCGAGGACCAGGCCGCCGTCTTCGACAAGTTCCGCCAGGGCGGCGAGGCCGGCAACCGCCCGCCGGGCACCGGGCTCGGGCTTCCGATCAGCCGGCAGATCGTGGTTAATCTGGGCGGCAGGATGTGGCTGGACAGCCAGCCGGGGCAGGGGGCGTGCTTTGCCTTCAGCCTGCCGCTTTCGCAGCAAGGGAGGGTCCGATGACGGATAGGGTGCTGATCGCGGATGACGAGCCGAATATCGTCGTGTCGCTGTCCTTCATGCTGAAACGCGAAGGCTACGAGGTGCTGGTCGCCCCCGACGGCACGCAGGCGCTGGCGATGATCCGGGGCGAGCGGCCGCGGCTGGTGCTGCTGGACGCGGCCATGCCGGGGCTGAGCGGCTTCGAGGTCTGCGAGGCGGTGCGCGCCGATCCCGACCTGTCGGGCATCCGCATCCTGATGCTGACCGCCAAGGGCCGCGACACCGACATCGCCCGCGGCATGGGGGCGGGGGCGGACGCCTATGTGACGAAACCCTTCTCGACCCGCGAGCTGATCGTCCGCATCCGCGAGATGCTGGCATGAAGCCCGTGCCGCGCCGCCTTCTGCTTGCCGTCGCGCCGGGGCTGGCGCTGGCGCTTTGGGCGCTGCTGGGCGCGGGGCTGTTCCATGCCTCGCTGCCCCTGGGGCTGCGCGGCGGGCTGGCCGCCGCCCTGGGCCCGGCGCTGCAGGCCAGCGGCGCGATCCTGTTCGGCTGGTGGCTGGCCGGCGCGGCGCTGGCGGGCTGGGCGGCGGCGCGGCTTCATGCCCGCCATGTCGAGGCGCCGGCGCGGCTGGCCGATGCGGCGCGGCTCTTGGCCGACAATGCCGATGCGCCGCGGCTGGAGGCGGCCGGCGCCCCCGCCCTGGCCGCGCTGGCCGATGCGGTGAACCGGCTGGCCGACCAGCGCCAGACCCTGCGGACCGACATGGCCCGGCTGGTGGCCGAGGCGCAGCAGAAGGTGGCGCAGGAACGCGACCAGCTGGGCGCGCTGATGGCCGAGCTGCGCCAAAGCGTCGTGGTCTGCAACCTCGACGGCCGCATCCTGCTGTACAACGACCATGCGCGCGGGCTGTTCCACCGCGTCTCGGGCGGGCAGCTTGCCGGCGGGGCCGAGGCGATCGGGCTGGGCCGCTCGATCCATGCCGTCATCGACCGCGCCCTGATCGACCATGCGCGCGAGACGGTGGACCGCCATATCGCGCGCGGCGAGGCGGCGGTTTCGGCGCAATTCGTCACCACCACGCCCACAGGCAGCCTTTTGCATGTCGTGCTGGCGCCGGTGCGGCCGCAGGCGGGGGCGATCAGCGGCTATGTGCTGCTGCTTGACGACATCACCCAGGATTATGCCGCCCAGTCCCGCCGCGACCGCCGCCTGACCGAGCTGACCGAGGCCAGCCGCGCCTCGCTGGCCAATATGCAGGCGGCGCTGGACATGCTGGACTATCCCGACCTGGAACCGGCCGAGCGCGACGGCTTCCACGCCATCGTCCGCGACGAGGTGGCGGCCATGGGCCAGCGGCTGGCGGCGATGACCGCCGATGCCTCGCAAGAGATCCTGACCCGCTGGCCCCTGCAGGAGATGCTGGGCGACGACCTTCTGGCAGCGGCGGCGCAGCATGTGCTGGCGCAGACCGGCCGGGTGGCCAAGGTGGAAAGCGCCGACGGCGGCCTGTGGCTGCGGCTGGACAGTTTCTCGCTGATCCAGGCGCTTGGCGCGCTGGCGGGGCAGCTGGCCGGGCCGCAGGGCATGCCGCCGCTGACCCTGCGGCTGGCGCCCGCCGCCACGCCGGGCTGGGCGCATCTGGACCTGGTCTGGCCGCTCGATGCGGCCTCGGGCGCGCATGGCATCGCCGACGCCAACGCCCGCGACATCGCCGAGCGGCATGGCGGCGAATTGTGGCTGGAGCAGGACCGCCCGGCGGGCCTGTCGTTTTTCCGCTTCCTGCTGCCCACCGCCTCGGCCGGGCCCGAGGCCGAGGCGCTGGAGCCGCGCCCGGAGTTCTATGATTTCGACCTGTTCGCGGCCAGCGATTCCAGCCGCTCGCTGGACGACCAGCCGCTGGAGCGGCTGAGCTATACCGTCTTCGACACCGAGACGACCGGCCTGAACCCGGCGCAGGGCGACGAGATCATCCAGATCGGCGCGCTGCGCATCCTGAACGGCAAGATGCTGCGCGGCGAGCGTTTCGACCAGCTGGTCGATCCGGGGCGCGAGATCCCGCCCGAATCCATCCCCTACCACGGCATCCGCCCCGAGATGGTGCAGGGCCAGCCCCGCATCGCCGCGGTGCTGCCGGCATTCCACAGCTATGCCTCGGACACGGTGCTGGTCGGCCATAACGTCGCCTTCGACATGCGCTTTTTGCAGATGAAAGAGGCGGCGACCGGGCTGCGCTTCGACCAGCCGGTGCTGGACACGCTGCTGCTGGCCAGCATCGCCCAGCCGCACGAGCCCTCGCATTCGCTAGAGGCCATCGCGGCGCGGCTGGGGGTCGAGATCACCCAGCGCCACAACGCGCTGAGCGATGCGCTGGTGACGGCCGAGGTGTTCCTGCGCCTGCTGCCGCTGCTGAAGGCGCGGGGCATCGTCACCCTGGGTCAGGCGCGCGAGGCGGCCGAGCATTCCTATTACGCCCGGCTGCGGTATTAGCGGGCTGCTGAAAAAGTCCTTGCGACAGGACAGCGCGGGCGGGGAACCGGGAAATCCGCCTCAACTTTGCCGAAAACACCCCATTTCGGGCCGATATCAGCTGGCTCCAGAACGATTTCCGCTGCGTCGCCCTCTCAAAATCCTTTTTCAGCGGCCTGTTAGCGGGCAGGGCCGCCACCGGCCCTGCCGATGGCGCGCGTGGGATTACAGCGCGCCCAGGTTCCACAACAGCGTCTCGCCCGAACTGTCGTCCACGCCGTCATTGTCGGTCACGACCCAGGCATCGCCCTGCGCGTCGAAGGCCAGCCCCTCGACCTTGTCCACCACATAGCCGTTGGTCAGCGCGCGCAGGTCCGGGATCAGGTCGCGCGCCTCTTCCTTGGCGACGATGGGCAGATCACCGCCCAGCGGGGCCGGCTGCAAATCGGCCAGCGCCACGCGGAAGATCTTCTTCACCGCCGCCTTGTCGCCGATCAGGTTGTCGCGCTCGATGACATAGGCATGCTCGCCCTTTACCGCGATTTCCGAAAGGCCCATCCAGCCCTCGCCCTTCGGTTCCAGCGGATAGCGCACCGCGCCCCATTCCCCGGCGTCGAGGTCATAGGCCAGGAGCTTGACCTGCCCCTGCGGATCGTCGCCCCATTCCCGCTGCATCGCGACCCACAGCAGGTTGCCCACCTTGGCGATGCCTTCCGCGCCGAAGCGGGTCTGGTGCGCCAGCAGTTCGGCGGGCAGGGCGATTTCCCTGGTGATCTCGCCCGCCTCGTTCACATGCAGGATGGCATGGGGCACCAGCTTGGCCGCATCCCCCTCGTTCGCCAGCCAGAAGCCGCCCTCGCCATCCGAGGTCAGCCCCTCGATGTCGAGCTTCTGCGCCGGATCGCCGCCGCGGGTGACGATGGTCTGCCCGACGATCCGCGCCGGTTTCGCGCCGGTGTCGATCTCGTAGATCGAGGGCATGGCCGAATAGACGCTGTCCGAGGCGGCGAACAGCCGGTCCGCCCGCCCAGGGGCCGAGGCCAGCGCGCCAAGCGCGCCCCAGCCGATCAACCCGTCCGACCCGGCCGAGGTCAGCATCGGATAGGCCGGTTCCGCATCCGTGCGCTCGAAGATCATCACATGCGCCCGTGCGGCGCCATCCTCGCCCAGGTCGGCCTCGTTGGCGGTGACGAACAGGTTGCGCGCGGGAATGGCGACCGCGCCTTCGGGCGAGATGCCCGAGGGCAGGATCTGCATCAGCTTCGGTGCCGCCGGGTCGGTCAGGTCATAGACCGCCACGACCGAGGCGCGTTCGGACAGCACGAACAGACAGGGCGTCTCGCCGAAGCGGGCGAACTCGACGCTTTCGATCTCCACCCCCTTGGATTTCGAGCGTTTTTCCGGGTAGTGGCCGATCTCGGCGATGGCATGTTCCAGCGTGGCGCCGGATTCGTAAACCACCGTGCCGTCCTTGTTCCAGATGGTGAAGCCGCGCGAGCCGCCCTTCCAGTCCCCTTCGTTGGCGGTGACGAAATGGTCGGCGTCGATCCATTTCACCCCGTCGGGTTCGCGCGGGATCGGGTCGGTCTTGCCGGTAAAGTCCAGCCGGCCGTCGGTCCTGGTATCGACATTCTCCAGCGCGACCGTGCCGGCCGGGAAATGCGCGGCCAGCGTGCCGTCGGCGCCGATGACGGCGATGTGGTTGTTTTCCTGAAGCGTGACGACGATCTCGCCCGCCTCGTTGATGTCCACGAATTCGGGCTCGGGGTCTTCGGGGGCGATCTCGGCCAGGCCGGCCAGGTCGATCCGCTGCATTGCCGCGCAATCGGGCGCGCCGTCGCGGACCGGCAGCCTGACCAGGAAACCGGCGGGCATCTGCGGCAGGCCGCCGTCGCCCGCGTCCTCGTCGCGCTCGTTCTCGATCGCCACGGCCAGGAAGCTGCCGTCCGGCGCCACCGCCACCGAATCCGGCTGGCCGCCCAGGTCGCAGGAGGCGACCTCGGCCGCGCCTTGCAGGTCGATCACGGCCAGCCGCCCCGAGGGGTTGGCATGGTTTTCCGAGGTGTTCACGCCGACGAAGGCCCGCGTGCCGATGATATGGGCGGTCGTCGGCTCGCCATTCAGCGCGACATTGCCCAGCGGCTTCGGCGCCTTGGGGTCGCTGATGTCGATCAGCCCGACCACGCCCAGCGGGCTGTCGGTATAGATCAGCGTCATCCCGTCGGGCGAGGCCGAGATGATCTCGGCCGAGGAAGGGCGCCCCCTGTCCTCGTCCCCGGCCATGTTGGCGACGACCGGGAACGAGGCGATGCGGTTGAAGCTGTCGGAAAGCGCGGGGCCGGCAAGAAGCGCAAGCATCGAGGCGGCGGAAAGCAGGCGGGCGGTCATGGCAACTCCTGAGATGCGGATCGCGCGGACGCTAGGACCGGCATGCAACGGTCCGGTTACGGATGGCGGACAGTTTCATGTCATTCCGGGCATTTGCCGCGCGGATGCGCGAGGCGGCCGCCCGAACAGGGAAAAGCCCCGCTCCGGGGTCGGAGCGGGGCGGGCCCTGGGTCGGGTCGAACGGTTTGGAAACGCCGGTGATGCAGGAAAAAGGGGTAACAGGGGCTGCGTTGACGATGAAATGTGCCGTGGCATCATCGTCGGGCCGGCCGTGTGTGCGCCGGCGCACAGTCGCGCCAGAAAATCGCCGCGCCGGCGTTCAGCCGGCCTCGGCCCGGTTCTCTGCCAGCACGCAAAGCAGTTCGAACAGCACCGTCGCGCCGGTCAGCGCGGTGATGCCGCCGATGTCGAAGGGCGGCGAGACCTCGACCACGTCGGCGCCGACGATATGCAGCCCGGCCAGGCCGCGCAGCATCGCCTGCGCCTCGCGCGTGGTGAAGCCGCCGATCTCGGGCGTGCCGGTGCCCGGCGCCATCGAGGGGTCGATGCCGTCGATGTCGAAGGTGACATAGGCCGGCGCATTGGCCATCAGGGCGCGGACCTCGGCCATCACCGCGTCCGGGCCGCGGCGGGCGAATTCCTCGATGGTGATGATGCGCACGCCCTGGTCCCTGGCCCATTGATGCTCGTCGGGGGCATAGACCGAGCCGCGGATGCCGATCTGCACCATGCGCCGGGGGTCCAGCACGCCCTCTTCTATGGCGCGGCGAAAGGGCGTGCCGTGGGTATAGGGGTTGTCGCCGAAATAGCGGTCGGCGGTATCGGAATGGGCGTCGAACTGCACCAGCCCCAGGGGGCCGCGGGCGGGGTCGGCCTTGCGGATCGCGCGCAGCACCGGCAGCGTGGTCAGGTGGTCGCCGCCGACGCTCAGCGGCAGGGCGCCCTGGGCGCAGATCCGGGCGATGCCCTCTTCGATCTGGCGCAGCGCCGCGGCGGGGTCGATGGGCTGGACCGCCAGGTCGCCCACATCGGCCACGGCCAGCCGCTCATAGGGGGCGATGCCGGTCACGGGATGGACGCGGCGGATCAGGCTGGACTGGTTGCGCACCTCGCGCGGGCCGTGGCGGGCGCCGGCGCGGTTGGTGGTGCCGCCGTCCCAGGGAATGCCCAGCAGCGCGACGTCGAGCCCCTCGGCGCTGGCGACGGCCGGCAGGCGCATGAAGGTCGCATGCCCGGCAAAGCGCGGGATCAGGGCGGCGTCGACGGGTTCGTGCAGGGGTTTGGGCATGGTGGCTCCGATGGCTGGATGGCGGGGTCGGGCGCATGATGCGGCGGGCCGGCGGGGTTTGGCAAACTGGATCGCCGCCGGAAGGCCCTTGCCCCCCGCGTCAAGGCTGGTGCAACCTGGGGCCCTGCGACCTAGGGTCGGCAGGTGCTTCGAAACGGCCCTTGCCCGTTTGCGCCCACGCGACCCGACGATCCCCAGGCCGGGATCGCGGCCGCGCGTCCTTGGCAGCGGAGTCATGCCCATGAAACACCGGGTCGTCGTCATTGGTGCCGGCTTTGCCGGGCTGCAGGTGGTGCTGGGGCTGAAGGGCGCGGGTTGCGCCATCACCCTGATCGACCGGCGCAACCATCACCTGTTCCAGCCGCTGCTCTACCAGGTGGCGACGACGCTGCTGGCGACCTCGGACATCGCCTGGCCGATCCGTGCGCTGATGCGCGAACGAAAGGACGTGACCACGCTGCTGGCCGCGGTGGAAGGCATCGACCGGGCCGCGCGCGAGGTCGTCCTGAGGAACGGCGAGCGCGTGCCCTATGACACGCTGGTCGTCGCCACCGGCGCCCGCCACGCCTATTTCGGCAAGGACCAGTGGGAAGCCGATGCGCCGGGGCTCAAGACGCTGGAGGATGCGACCACGATCCGCCGCCGCCTGCTGCTGGCCTTCGAGCGCGCCGAGCTGACCGGGGATCCGGCCGAGCGGCAGGCGCTGCTGACCTTTGCCGTGATCGGCGCCGGGCCGACCGGGGTCGAGCTGGTCGGCATCATCGCCGAGCTGGCGCATCGCATCCTGCCGGCCGAGTTCCGCCGCATCGACACCCGGCAGGCCCGCATCCTGCTGATCGAGGCCGGACCGCGCATCCTGCCCGCCTTCAGCGACAGGCTCTCGGCCTATGCGACGCGCGCGCTTAAGCGGCGCGGCGTCGAGGTGATGACGGGCGCACCCGTCACCGAATGCTCGGACAGCGGGATCGTGCTGGACGGCCGCTTCATCCCGGCCCGCACGGTGATCTGGGCGGCGGGGGTGCAGGCCTCGCGCGCCCATGACTGGCTGGGGGCCGAGGCGGACCGCGCCGGCCGCGTCGTGGTGACGCCCGAACTGACCCTGCCGGGCGACCCCGCGATCTTCGTCCTGGGCGATACGGCGCATGTCGAAACCGGCGGCCGCGCGGTGCCGGGTGTCGCCCCGGCGGCCAAGCAGCAGGGCAAGCACGCGGCCCGGACCATCCGCGCAAGGCTCGCGGGCAAGCCGCCGCCGGGTGCCTTCCGCTATCGCGACATGGGCAACCTGGCGACCATCGGGCGCAACGCGGCGGTGATCGAGTTCGGCCGCTTCAAGATGACCGGCTGGTTCGCCTGGTGGGTCTGGGGCATCGCCCATATCTATTTCCTGATCGGCACCCGCTCGCGGCTGTTCGTGGCGCTGAGCTGGCTGTGGGCGTTCCTGTCCCGGCAGAACTCGGCCCGGCTGATCACCCAGCGCGAGGCCGGGCACCGCTAGGCGCGGCCCCTCAGGTCAGGGGCAGGATCGTCATGCCCGCCGTGGCCGCGGTGGCCAGGACGGCGGGGATGTCGGGCTCGTTCGGGGTCGGCAGGCCGTTGAAATCCTCGGGCAGCGCCTGGCCGATGCCGGTGAAGAACTGCTGGTGCATCCGGCCCGGCGCGTTCAGGATCAGCATCCGCGCCGGCGCCTCGCCCACCGCCTTGAAGGCGTGGACGGCGCCGTCCGGGATCGGGACGAAATCGCCGGGACCGGCCAGTCGCTCCTGCCGGTCGATCATGAAGCCCACCTGCCCCTCGAGGACGAAGAAGGCCTCGGTCTCGCCGGCATGATGGTTGGGCGGCGCGCCGGCGCCGACCGGAACCACGCATTCAACAAAGGCAATAGCGGTCCTGCACCTCGTCCGGGAAGGCGTGGAAGGTCATGAAGATGTTCAGGACATTGTATTTCCGGGGCCTGCTGGTCATGGCACTCGTCCTGTTGAGTCGCATCTGCCATGATGATGCTCTGATCCCGTGATAAGACAATAGTCTCATGAAGGGCAAGCCATGCTGGCAGGCAAGGGCCGGACGGCACAAAAGCAGCGCACGCGGCGCGCGATCCTCGAAGGAGCGCGGGAACTGATGCGCCAGGGCAAGCCGGTGACGGTGGCGGCCGCCGCCGGGCTTCACGGCATATCCAGGGCGACGGCCTATCGCTATTTTTCCGACCCCGCGATGCTGGTGGCCGAGGCGGGGCTGGACATCGCGGTAAAGCCCTATGAGGAAATCGTGGCCGGCGCGGCCGACCTGCGCCAGAGGCTCAGGGCGATCAGCCTGTATATCTTCGACCTCTCGACCAGCCACGAGGCGCGGTTCCGGCAATTCGTCGCCATGACGCTGGCCGCATGGTCGCCCGAGGATGCGGCGGGGCCGCAGATGCGCGGCGCCCGCCGCGTGGGGCTGTATGAACGGGCCTTGCAGGAGGATGGCGGCGGGCTGGCGGCGGCGCGGCGGCAGGCGCTGGTCCGCGCGCTGTCGACGGCGACAGGCACCGAGGCGATGATCGCGCTTTACGACATCGTCGGCGCCGATCCCGCCGCCGCGCGCGCCACGGTGGCCGAGATCGCGGATGCGATCCTGGACCGCTATCTCGGGCCGGCCCGGACGGGGCGCGACGGGATGGGCCGCGACGATCCCCAGGGCGGCCGCGCGGAAGCCGGTTGCGACCGGGCCGAAAGCTGATAGCAATGATGCAGGCCGTGCCACCGGGACCGGGGGCGAAGGCGGCCGGGACGGCAGGAGGTGGAGGATGCCTGCGGCGGACAGGCCGTTGCGCAGCCGGGTGGCGGCGGCGAATGGCGCGGGATGCGACTTTCCCATCCAGAACCTGCCCTACGGCGTGTTTTCCACCCAGGGCAGCGCGCCGCGCTGCGGCGTGGCCATCGGCGACATGATCCTGGACCTGGCCGCATGCGAGGCGCGCGGGCTGCTGGATGCAGGCGGCACGTTCTCGCAACCGCGGCTGAACGGGTTCATGGCCTTGGGGCGGGGGCAATGGGACGCGGTGCGCGCCCGGCTGACCGTGCTGCTGGCCGAGGGGGCCGAGGGCGACCTGCCGCTGGTCGCCATGTCTGATGCGCAGATGCACCTGCCGATCCGGGTCTCCGAGTTCACCGATTTCTACGCCTCGCGCCACCATGCCTTCAACGTCGGCGCGCTGTTCCGCGGACCCGAGAACGCCCTGCCGCCGCAATGGACGCATATGCCCATCGGCTATAACGGCCGGGCGTCCTCGGTCGTGGTCTCGGGCACGCCGATCCGGCGGCCGATGGGCCAGGTCCGGGGCGAGAACGGTCCCGAATGGACGCCCTGCCGCCGGCTGGACCTGGAGCTTGAGCTGGGCGCCATCGTCGGCGCGGACAGCGAGATGGGCCAGCGGATCGGTGTCGAGGATGCCGAGCGGATGATCTTCGGCTATGTGCTGCTCAACGACTGGTCGGCGCGCGACATCCAGGCCTGGGAATACCAGCCGCTGGGCCCGTTCCAGTCCAAGGCGCTTGGCACCACCATCGGTGCCTGGATCGTGCCGCAGGCGGCGCTGGAGCCGTTCCGCTGCGCCGGCGCGCCGCGGGAGAACCCGCTGCTGCCCTATCTGCAGGAAAAGCGGTCGGGGCTTTACGACCTGGAGATCGGCTGGACCATGAACGGGCAGGTCATGGCGCGGACGAATTACAACGTCATGTATTACTCCAGCGCGCAGCAGCTGGCGCATCACACCAGTTCCGGTTGCCCGATGCGGGTCGGCGACCTGCTGGGCTCGGGCACGATTTCGGGGCCGGGCCGCGACCAGGCCGGCGCGCTGCTGGAAATGACCGAGGGTGGCCAGGTGCCGGTGACGGTCAATGGCGCACCGCGCCGCTTCATCGAGGATGGCGACGAGATCGGGCTTTTCGCCCATGCGCAGGGCGCGGGCTATCGCATCGGCTTCGGCCCCTGCACCGGCCGCATCCTGCCGGCCCGGCCATGAACGCGGTCCTGAACGCGGCCCCGGCGGCGGCGGATGCCGTGCCGCCGGCCATGCTGCGGCATCGGCGCGCGGCCGAAACCCGCCCGGCCCGTTGATCGGCGCCGCGCGGTCGGGCAACATCGGCCAGGCGCGGGCTGACCGATCAGGCGCCCATCCGGCCGCCGGCAGGGAGAAGACATGGAGAAGAGGACCGAGTTCCACATCTGGTATTGGATCCTGGCTTTCCTGGCCGTGATCCTGCTCCAGGATCTGCTGTCGGGCGCGCGCGACGTCGCACCGATCAGCTACAGCCAGTTCGAGGATTACCTGGAGCAGGGCCGCATCTCCTCGGTGGCGGTGGGCGGCGACCGCATCACCGGCAATTTCAACAGCCCGGTCGACGGCCGCAACCAGTTCGTCACCACCCTGGTCGATCCGGCCGTCCTGGAACGCATCGACCAGGCCGGGGTCGAGATCAGCGGCGTGCCGCAGAACACCTGGCTCGGCGCGCTGCTGTCCTGGGTGGTGCCGGTGGTGCTGTTCCTGGCGCTGTGGATGTTCGTCTTTCGCAAGTTCGCCGAGCGCCAGGGCCTGGGCGGCTTCATGCAGGTCGGCAAGAGCCGGGCCAAGGTCTATATGGAGAAAGAGACCGGCGTGACCTTTGCCGATGTCGCCGGCGTGGACGAGGCCAAGGCCGAGCTGGAGGAGATCATCGCCTTCCTGCGCGACCCCGAGGGCTACGGCCGCCTGGGCGCGCGGGTGCCCAAGGGGGTGCTGCTGGTCGGCCCGCCCGGCACCGGCAAGACGCTTCTGGCGCGGGCCGTGGCGGGCGAGGCGGGCGTGACCTTCCTGTCGATCTCGGGCTCGGAATTCGTCGAGCTGTTCGTCGGCGTAGGCGCCGCGCGGGTGCGCGACCTGTTCGAGCAGGCCCGCAAGAGCGCCCCTGCGATCATCTTCATCGACGAACTCGACGCGCTTGGCCGCGCCCGCAACTCGGGCCAGTTCACCGGCGGCAACGACGAGCGCGAGCAGACGCTGAACCAGCTGCTGTCCGAGCTGGACGGCTTCGACCCCTCGTCCGGCGTCGTGCTGCTGGCCGCGACCAACCGGCCCGAGATCCTCGACCCCGCGCTGCTGCGCGCCGGCCGCTTCGACCGGCAGGTGCTGGTGGACAAGCCCGACCGCAAGGGCCGCATCGACATCCTCAAGGTGCATATGAAAAAGGTGCGGCTGGCCCCGGATGTCGAGGTCGGGCAGGTGGCGGCGCTGACGCCGGGCTTTTCCGGCGCCGACCTGGCCAACCTGGTGAACGAGGCGGCGCTGCTGGCCACCCGGCGCAGCGCCGATTCCGTGGCCATGGCCGATTTCAACCACGCGGTCGAGCGCATCGTCGCCGGGCTGGAAAAGCGCAACCGCCTGCTGAACCCGCGCGAGCGCGAGATCGTCGCCTGCCACGAGATGGGCCATGCGCTGGTCGCCATGGCGCTGCCCGGCGTCGACGTGGTCCACAAGGTCTCGATCATCCCGCGCGGCATCGGCGCGCTCGGCTATACCATCCAGCGCCCGACCGAGGACCGCTTCCTGATGACCCGCGCCGAGCTGGAGGACAAGATCGCCGTCCTCCTGGGCGGGCGGGCGGCGGAAAGCGTGGTTTTCGGCCATCTCTCGACCGGCGCGGCCGACGATCTGGTCAAGGCGACCGACATCGCCCGCGCCATGGTCACGCGCTACGGCATGGACGATGAGCTGGGCCATGTCAGCTATGACAGCGACCGCCCCGGCTTTCTGGGCACGAACGAGCAGGGCTCGTGGCTGAGCCGGCGCTATTCCGAGGCCACGGCGCAGCGGATCGACGCGGCGGTGAAGCAGATCACCGACAGGATCTTTGCCCGCACCGTGGCGCTGCTCGAGGCCAATCGCGACCTTCTGGACCAATCCGCCCGCGAATTGCTGGAGCGCGAGACGCTGGAGGATGCCGAGCTGCGCGCCTTTGCGGCAAGGGTGCGGCCGGCGGCCGCGGCCGCCTGAGCCCCGCCGGGTCGGTCAGGCCAGCAGGGCCGCCATCCCGCGCACCCGCGCCAGGGCCGCGGCATTCAGCGTCCGGGCGGCCTCGTCGGTCTCGGCCTCGGTGTAAAGCCGCAGCTCCGGGGCGTTGCCGGACGGGCGCAGGTGGATGATCGCGCCGTCCGCGAAGGTCATGCGCAGCCCGTCGGTCTGGTCGATCCGCCGCAGCCCGCCGGCCAGCGGGCCGAATTGCGCCTCGATCCGGGCGCGGCTGTCCGCCTCGCTGCCCGCGGTCAGCCAGGCCAGGATCGCCTGGGAATCCTGGGTCGGGAAATCCTGCAGCCGGTCGCTGAAGGTCACGCGCCGCGGCAGGCCGGCGCAAAGCTCGGCCAGCGGCCGCGCCCTGGCCGCCGCCAGCACCGCAACCACCGGCAGCACCGCGTCGCGCGTCGGCAGCGCCGCCAGCCGGCGCCCGTCCCGCGCGACCTCGCTGCCCAGCAGGAAGCCGCCGTTCGCCTCGTAGCCGCAGACGGGGCCCAGGGTCTCGCACGCCGCCTCGTCCATCGCGGCGATGACATGGGGCGAGCCGATGCGGGTGCGGATGGTGCGGGCGAATGCGCCGCTCAGTTCCAGCGCGGTGTTGCTGCTGACCGGGGTGACGACGCATTCGGCGCCCAGTTCGCGGGCGCAGATCAGGCCCAGCAGGTCGCCGCGCAGCCATTCGCCGCGATGATCGGCCAGAAGCGGGCGGTCGGAATCGCCGTCGGTCGAGACGATGGCGTCCAGCCGGTGCCGCGCCGCCCAGTCCCGCGCCAGGGCGACGTCCTCGGGCCGCAGCGCCTCGGTATCGACCGGGATGAAACGATCCGAGCGGCCCAGCGGCAGAACCTCGGCCCCCAGCGCGCGCAGGATGCGGGCGATAAGGTCGCGGCCGACGGCGGAATGCTGGTAAAGCCCCAGCCTCAGCCCGGAAAGCGCATCGCGGCCGAAGAAATCCACATAGCGGGCCAGATAGCCCTCTTCGATGTCCACGGGCTGGGGCAGGGGCGCCGCCTCGGCCAGCATGCCGTCGGCGCCGAAGCGCCCGGCGTCCGGCGCCAGCACCTGCCGGGCGATGCCGGCCTCGTCTGGCTTCAGGATCTCGCCGGCGGGGCGGTGGAACTTGATGCCGTTGCGGTCGTCGGGAATATGGCTGCCCGTGACCATCAGCGAGGGGATGGCCCGGCCAAAGGCGTAATGCGCCAGCGCCGGCGTCGGCACATGGCCGCAAAACAGCGGCCGCCCGCCCGCGTCGCGGATCGCCTGGGCGCAGGCCCGCAGGATGCGCGGGGTCGAGGGGCGCAGGTCGCCCGCCAGCGCCACCTCGGTTCCGGGGGCGAACGCGCCGATCTCGCGCAGGTATTGCAGGAAGCCCAGGACGCAGCCATGGGCCACGCGGTCGGTCAGCGCGCTGGCCAATCCGCGCGCGCCGCTGGTGCCGAAGGCGACGCCGCTTTGCGCCATCAAGGCGCGGACGGTGAAGGGGCCTGTCTCGGTCATGCTCGAAGCTCGCTCTTTGGAAAGCCGATCATGCAGGCGAGCCGGGCGGTTCGTCCAGAGCCGCCGTGCCGGGTCTTGCGTCTTCACCGTTCTCCAAATACTCCAGATCCGGTGCCGGGATGCGCCATGGCTGGCCAAGGGGCCAATGCGCCGCCGCTTGCGGCGCTGGCAAGCCGCTGAAAGCGGTGGCAGAATGCGGCGATGCACCCGGACCAGATCCTCAGCCGCCTTGCCGTGTCGCTGGCCATCGGCCTGCTGGTCGGGCTCGAACGCGGCTGGCGCACCCGCGACGAGCGCGAGCATCAGCGCGCCGCCGGCCTGCGGACCTTTGCGCTGGCCGGGCTGACCGGCGGCGCCACCGGCGTGCTGGCGCTGGATTTCGGCGGCTTGGTGATCGGCATCGTGTTCTGCGGCTTCGCGCTGGTCTTTGCCGCCTTCCAATGGCTGGAATCGCGGCTGGACCGGAATGTCAGCGCCACCTCGGCGGTGGCGGGGATGCTGGTCTTCCTGCTGGGCGCGCTGGCCGTCACCGGGCCGCTGGTCCCTGCGGTCGCCGCCGCCGTGGCGATGACGCTGCTCCTGGCGGCGCGCGAACACCTGCACCGCTGGGTCGCGGCGCTGAGCTGGGCCGAGATCCGGGCGATCCTGACGCTGGCGGCGATGTCCTTCCTGCTGCTGCCGGTCATCCCCGACCGCAGCGTCGATCCCTGGGGCGCGGTCAACCTGCGCGAGATCTGGCTGCTGGCGATCCTGATCGCGGGGATTTCCTTTGCCGGCTATTTGGCTGTCCGGGCCTTCGGCGACCGGCTTGGGATCGTGGTGATGGCGGCGGCCGGGGGGCTTGCCTCATCCACCGCGACGACGCTGGCCTTTGCCCGGCTGGGCAAGGCCCAGCCCGGCGCCGCCCGGCTGCTGGCCGCCGGCATCCTCATCTCCGGCGTCGTGATGCTGGTTCGCGTCGGCGTGGTGACGGTCGGGCTGAACCGGGCGCTGCTGGCGCATCTGGCCCCGCCGCTGGCGGCGGGGGCGGTGGCGATGGCCCTGGCGGCGGCGCTTTTGCTGTGGCGGCGGCCGGCGCAGGCCGGGCCGGCGCTGCCGATCAGCAACCCGCTGGCGGTGGGCACGGCGCTGAAGATCGCCGCCTTCATCGCCCTCGTGCTGCTGGCGGCCGAGATCCTGCGCCGGCATTATGGCGATGTCGGCGTGCTGATCATCGCCGCGATCTCGGGCATCGGCGACGTGGATGCGGTGTCGATCTCGATGGCGCGGCTGGGCGGCGGCGACCTGGCCACCCCCGTCGCCGCGCAGGCGATCCTGGTCGCGGTGGCGGTGAATACCCTGTCCAAGGCGGCGATGGCGGGGCTGGTCGGCGGCCGGCGCATCGGCGTGATC
>NZ_JRKO01000036.1 GCF_000763885.1 Paracoccus versutus
GCCGGGGCGGCGGATGGTGTCGGCGCCGACCTGGGTGTCGTATTGTTCCCAGACCCAACCCTTGTGGGCGTGGTTGGGGCTGCCGATCAGCGCCTTCAGCGCCGCGATCGGGCCGATGGCGGGCAGGCATGTCTCCTGCCGAAACCAACTCGGCACCGGACGCTGAATTGCGCAAACATCGGGAAACCGCCCCAATTGCGCGACTATTTCAGCGACCTGTTAAGGACCGCGGTGCGGCGCAAGGAGGTTGAGGCCGTGGATCCAGCCGGCCCCCGAGATTTCCAACACCACGCGGCGGCGGGCAATCTTGGCCTCCCAGACCAGCCGCCCAGTATCAGCGTTGCCGAGAACGTCCTGATGCCGGAAGCTCTGGCTCAGCGGCAACTCGCCCTTGGCGCAGGTGCCGGGTCGCAGAGGGCAGCGATCCAGCGCACCGGCTCCGGTCGCGGGCTCTCCCAGGGGAAATCCCCCGGGGCCCGCTTCCCCTTGCCTGAAACCTGTGCCCATATGCCCCCCGAATGCAATCCCATGCACGGAGCCCGGCCGATGACCGGCGACCTCAGGCGGCGGCGGCTCGCGCTTTTCGCCTTCTTCTTCATCCCCGGCGTGGCGCTGGCGTCCTGGGTCACGCGAACGCCCGCCATTCGCGACGGGATCGACGCCTCGCTTGCCGAGATGGGGCTGGTGCTGCTTGGCCTTTCGACCGGGTCGATGTGCGGCATCCTGCTGGCCGGCATGCTGGTGGGCCGCCGGGGAACCAGGCAGGTCGCGATCTCGGGCACCTGGCTGCTGCTTTTCGGCGTGGCGGTCATGGCCGCGGGCACCGGCTTGGGCCTCGCCCCGGTGGTTGCGCTGGGGCTATGCTTCTTCGGGCTGGGCATGGGCGCCGGCGAGATCGCCATCAATGTCGAGGGGGCGGAGGTCGAGCGGCTTTCCGGCCGTCCCTTGATGCACGCGCTGCATGGCTGCTTCAGCCTGGGCACCGTCTTCGGGGCATTGGCCGGCACAGCCCTTGCCCGGATCGACCTGCCCGTTGCATGGCATCTGGGCCTGGTCGCCGCAGCCGCGGCGCCGCCGGTCCTGTGGTTTGGCCGCTGGATACCGGAAGGGACCGGCCTTGCCGCCGCCAGGACCAAAGCTGGCACCGCCCCTGCCCTTCGCCACGATGCCTATTGGCGCGATCCGCGGCTCTACCTGATCGGCCTGGTCGTGCTGGCGGTGGCCCTGGCCGAGGGGGCGGCAAACGACTGGCTGCCGATCCTGATGGTGGACGAGCACGGCTTCTCGCCCGCCATCGGGTCTTTGGTCTACCTGGGCTTTTCCGCGGCGATGACGCTGGGCCGGTTCGCGGGCGGGATCTTCCTGCGCCGCCATGGTCCGGCGGCCGTCATGCGCGTGACTGCGGCGCTTTGCGCGACCGGGCTGGCGTTGGTGATCCTGGCGCCGGTGCCGGCGCTGGCCGCGGCATCGGTGGTCCTGTGGGGCCTTGGCGCCTCGCTGGGGTTCCCCATCGCCATCTCGGCAGCAGCAGCATCGGGACCAAATGCGACTGGCCGGGTGCGCACGGTCACGATCTGCGGCTATATCGCCTTCCTGGTCGGGCCTCCGCTGCTCGGGCTCATCGGCGAGACATACGGGCTGCGCATGGCCATGCTGCTGGTCCTGGCGCTGATCCTTGCCGCCGCTGCCGTGGCCGGGGCGGTGCGGCCACGGGCGACATAGGCGCCTTCGACCTCCCTCGCCGCGCCGGTCCGGTTTCAAGGCGGCCGAGGTTTCCATCGCCCGGCGCAAGCGGCAGGATGGCTGAAGAAATCACGACGAACAGGCGGGCACAGGGATGAAAGTCGACGGGCGCTGCCATTGCGGCCATGCCACCTACCAGGCAGAGATCGACCCTGGGCGGGTGTCGATCTGCCATTGCACCGACTGCCAGCAGCTGGCCGGCAGCGCCTTTCGCGTGACCGCCACAGTCCCCCCGCGAGGCGTTCCGGCTGACCGGCGCCGCTCCGCTATGTCAAGGTTGCGGACAACGGCAAGCGAAGGCGGCAGTTCTTCTGCCCGGAATGCGGCTCTCCGATCTGCACCACCGGCGAGGGCGCGGAGACAGAGGAAATCGGCATCCCCGTCGGCACCGTGAACCAGCGCGACCAGCTGACACCGACATCGCAAAGCTGGTGCGGCTTTGCCCTGCCATGGCTAGGCGAGATCCTGGATCTTCCCGGCCGTCCCCGCGATTGAAGAGCCTCGCCCGGTTTCCAGTGCTTCAGCGATCTGCGAGAGGCAGCGGGCCAGTGGATGCCGCCTCTGCATCGGGCCAAGGATTCGGATACTCGCGACCCTCCTGGCCCATCAGGGCGCATTCATCCAGACGACCATCGAGGAAGGGGCCGATGCCATCCTGCTCCATGCCGGTGGCAACCCCGTGATCGGCATTCGACACGCTTGCGCCAAAGCCCAGGCATCGGCCCGGTAGCCCCGAACGGCCGCGTATTCCGCAAAACCTGTTGAGGGTGATGGTCTTTTCTGGAATGAAGGTGGTCAACAGCATCAATGCGCAGGATAGATGGACATGATTTCATCCGGCGTTTTCCATGCCTTCCGCCTGAAGCCGGGTGAAAACCTGACTGCCGGACTGCGGGCGGCGTTCGATGCATCGGGGACACGGGCGATGGCGCTCGTGACCTGCGTCGGCAGCCTGACCGATGTCCGCATCCGCCATGCCAACAGCCCCGAGGCGACGGCCTATTCCGGCCATTTCGAGATCACCTCCCTCGTCGGCACCATCGACGCGGCAGGAGAGCATCTGCACCTGACCATCTCGGACGGCGAGGGGCGCTGCTTCGGAGGGCACCTGATGCCCGAGGGATCGGCCATCTACACCACCGCCGAGATCGTGGTCCTGGCCCTGCCCGAGCTTGCCTTCACCCGCCTGCCCTGCCCCCTGTCCGGCTATGACGAACTTGTCGTGACGCAAGACGCATGATGGGCAGCAATCAAGGAACATCCCGATGAATCCAGTGTTTTCCACCCGCATGCTGGTCCTGATGGCGGTCGGCATCGCGGTGAACATGGCCCTTGGCCAGATCGCCCAGGCGGTCAAGCTGCCGATCTTCCTCGATGCCCTGGGGACGATGGTGGTCGCGGTCATGGCCGGGCCGCTGGCAGGGCTGATCACCGGCGTCGCCACCAACCTGATCTGGGGCCTGATCCTGTCGCCGACCGCGGCCGCCTTCGCCCCGGTCGCGGGCGTCATCGGCCTGGCCGCCGGACTGCTGGCGCGAGCGGGAATGTTCCGCGGCCCGGTCCAGGCAGCGATCTCGGGCGTCGTCATCGCCGTTGCGTTGTCGCTGGTCGCCGTGCCGATCCGGGTCTGGCTGTTCGGCGGCGTGACCGGCAGCGGCGCGGATTTCATCACCGCATGGATGCTGCAAACCGGGCGCGACCTGTTCGGCGCGACCCTCATCACCGTGATCACCTCGAACCTTGCCGACAAGGTGGTGACCGCTCTGCTGGCCTGGGCGATCCTGCGCGGCCTGCCCTTGCGCATGGCCGGGGACTGGCCATTCCTGCGCCACAGCCGCGCCTGAACCCGTATGGCCGCCGTGCCGGGCCCGCCGAGGCGGCTGCATCCCGTGACCCGGCTGGCGCTCTGCCTGCCGGTCCTGGCGCTGCTGCCCGTGGGAGGGCCGGTCGCCCTGGCATTCGCGACCCTCGCCTGCCTTCCCGTCGCGGCGGCCTCGGGGCTGGGCTGCTTCGTGCTGCGCCGCATGGCGCTGCTGCTTCTGCCCGTGGCCCTGGCGCTGGCTCTGGTGCATGGCCTGCTGATCGCGCGGGGGCCGGCGACCGTCCTTGGCCCCGTCGCCATCTATCCCGCCGGCCTTGCCCATGCGGGCATGATCCTGCTGCGCCTTGCCGCGCTGCTGGCGGCGGGACTGATGATCGTCGGCTCGACCACCCCCGGCGAACTGGCGGACGGGCTCGAGGACAAGGGCCTGCCCTCTGGCATCGCCTATCTGCTGACCGCGCCCCTGAGCCTGGCCCAGGGGCTGGCGCTGGAAGGGGCGGCGCTGCGCGATGCGCTGCAACTGCGCGGGTTGCCGCTGAGCGGATCACCACGGCAACGCCTGCGCGCGATCTCGCATATCGCCATCGCGCTGATCCGCCTGCAACTGGTCGAGGCAGCCCCGCGCGCGCAGATGCTGGAGGCACGGGGCTTTCGCAGCCAACCCTGCCGCACGCTGCTGGCGCCCCCGCCCGACACGCCGGGCCAATACCGGCTGCGGCTGGCCTCGGCGCTGCTGGCCGCCTGCATCCTGATCCTGGGGATGCTGGCATGAGCCTGTCTTTGCGGGGCCTGCGCTTTTCCTGGCCGGGCGGGCCAGCCGTCCTCGACGAGCTGGACCTCGACCTTCCGCCCGGTGAGCGGGTCGCGGTGATCGCCGGCAACGGGGCGGGCAAGTCCACGCTGGCCCGCTGTGCCGCGGGCCTTGCCGGCAGCGAGGCCGTGCTGTGGCGGGGGCGGCCGCTGGCCGCGCTAGCCGGGACCGAGCGCGTGGCGACCGTTCAACTGGTCGGGCAAAGGCCGGACCTGCAACTGTCGGGCCGGGCGGCCACGGTCCGGGCCGAGATCGCCTTCGGGCCGGAAAACCTTGGCCTGCCCCGCAGCCAGGTCCTGGACCGGGTCGAGGCGGCCATGGAAGCGATGGGGCTGACGGCCCTGGCCCTGCGCGATCCAAGGCGGCTGTCGGGCGGCGAGACGCAGCGACTGGCCATCGCCGGTGCGCTGGCGATGCGGCCCGCCCTGCTGATCCTGGACGAGCCGCTGACCGATCTGGACCACGAGGCGCGCGAGGGTCTGACCCAGCGGCTGACCCGGCTTGCGCCCGACATGTCGGTGCTTGCGCTGGACGTTAGCGCAGAGGCCTGGCGCGCGCAGGGTTTCCAGCTGATGCAGCTGCGCGACGGCAGGCTGCACCCGTTCCAGGATATGCCGCAACCCTCGCCACCCGCCGCCCGCCCCGTGGAAAGCGGGGACATGATCACGATCCGCGACCTGGACTTCGCCCACGACCCGGCGAGGCCGTTGTTTCGGGGGCTGGAGCTGGACCTGCCGCAAGGGGCGGCCGTCGCGATCACCGGACCCAATGGCGCGGGCAAGACGACGCTGATGCGGCTGATCGCCGGGCTGGAGCGGCCTTCGAAGGGCCGGATCACGGTCGCGGGCGTGCAGGTCGGCCCGGCGAAGCCGAAGGAACTGGCGGCGGTTCTGGGAATGGTGCTCCAGAATTCCGACCGACAGTTTCTTGCCGCCACGCTGCTGGACGAGGCGATGATGGCCCCCCGCCTTCATCGCCTGCCCGATCCGCCTGGGCTGGCCCTGCGGGCGCTGGCCGCACTGGGGCTGGAGGCCCTGGCCCTCGCCCATCCGCTGGACCAGCACAACGGCGCGCGCAGACTGACCGCCGTGGCCGCCGCCATTGCCCATCGCCCGCGCCTGCTGATCCTCGACGAAACCCAACGCGGCCTCGATCCCCGTCATCAGCACCGGCTTGAGCGCGCGATCACCGAGTTCACGCAATCCGGCGGAACGGTGCTGTTCGTCTGCCATGACGAGGGATTCGTGAGGCGCAACGCCAGCCACCGGCTGGCGGTATCGGGTGGTCAGATCGGTCTTAGCCGGCTATCCGAAATCGGGGAAACCGCGCGTTTCTGATCGGCCAGAACCGCAGCGGACACATGAAAACAGCGGTTGCTATCCGATTTTTGCCGTCCGAAGTTCCCTCGACCACCATGCATTCGCGCCCAAGCCCAGCATCACATCGTGCGACGAAGCCTCGCAGGCTACGCTCCTCGCAGTCGCCGGCCGGATAGGGTAGTGCTTCTGCTTATGGCAGGTGTCGGTGTCTATTCGCGGCGGCAGCACAAGCGGCAATCATGCGCCCCACTGCCTCGGGCAGCATCTTCTTTTTGGACGTGCCGATCCCAAGCCCCGCCGGACAAGAGAATATCAGTCCCTCGGACGTCGCCTCTCTAGCGAATTCTTCCAAATCCGCTGCACGAAACGCTGGTTTCAGCCCAAATTCCCATCTCACCGAAAATCACTATATACCTGATCGTATTTAAGTGTTTTCTTGGGTCGCAAGGACGACCGGCATCCCGGCGCCCGGCCGTGATATCAGCGAAAGGACCCCAACATGAGCATTCCAACCCCCGACAAGATCCGCGTGCTCTGGTTCCTGCCGACGCATGGCGACAGCCGCTATCTTGGCACGGCCGAAGGCGGCCGGGCGGTCAACATGCCCTATCTGCGCCAGGTGGCGCAAGCCGCGGATTCCCTGGGTTATTTCGGCGTTCTGCTGCCCACCGGCCGCAGTTGCGAGGACAGTTGGGTCACGGCGGCGGCGCTGGCCTCGCAGACCGAAAAGCTGCGCTTCCTGGTCGCGGTGCGGCCGGGGCTGCAATCGCCGACGCTGGCCGCGCGCATGACCGCGACGCTGGACCGGCTGTCGGGCGGGCGGTTGCTGATCAACGTGGTTACCGGCGGCGACCCGGTCGAGAACGCCGGCGACGGCATCCACCTGAGCCATGCCGAACGCTACGAAGTGACCGAGGAATTCCTGAACGTCTACAAGGCGCTGCTGGCCGGCGAGACGGTGAACCACCATGGCAAGCACCTGAAGATCGACGAGGGCAAGCTGCTGTTCGACCCGCTGCAGAAGAACGGCCCGCCGCTGTATTTCGGCGGTTCGTCCGATGCGGCAAACAAGGTGGCGGCGCGGCAGATCGACAAATACCTGACCTGGGGCGAGGCGCCGGCGCAGGTGCGCGACAAGATCGCATCCGTGCGCCGGCTGGCCGAGGCCGAGGGGCGCGAGGTCAGTTTCGGCATCCGCCTGCATGTCATCGTGCGCGACACCAATGCCGAGGCCTGGCAGGCGGCCGAGCAGCTGATCAGCCGGCTGGACGAGGCCACCATAGCCAAGGCGCAGGAAACCTTTGCGCGGATGGATTCGGTCGGTCAGGCGCGCATGGCCGCGCTGCATGGCGGGCGCCGCGACAGGCTGGAAATCAGCCCGAACCTCTGGGCGGGTGTCGGGCTGGTGCGCGGCGGGGCCGGGACGGCACTGGTCGGCGATGCCGAAACCGTGACCGAGCGCATCGACGAATATCGCCGCATCGGCATCGATACCTTCATCCTCTCGGGCTATCCGCATCTGGAGGAGGCCTACAGCTTCGGCGAACGCGTCCTGCCGCTGCTGCCGCTGGAACACCCGCTGCCGCAGGCCAGCCTTGCGGCCAACATGGGCCCCTTTGGCGAGACGGTCGGCAACGACTATCGCCCGGCCCAGCCCGCGCCACGCCTTGCCGCAGCCGGAGGTTGAGACCATGTCCGCGACCCTGCGCATCGCCATCCCGCAGGACGGTCGCGCCGGCGCCGTGCTGGCATGGCAACCGGCGCGGAGGCGGCTGCCGGTGCGCCTGACCGTGGCCGAGCCGCGGCCCGGTTCCGGCCGCGGCTCGGCCCATTCCGCCGCTGACCCGGCGCCTCGGCGAAACGCGCTTCGCATGCCGATCGACCCCGAGATCCGCACCGATTTCGCGGACGGGCTGGCCGGGAATCCAGGCCTGCCGGACCCGCAGGCGACCGCGCCGAATGGCGATCCGCATGTCCGGACCGCGCGGTGCGGCCGCCATGTTGCCGGGCGGCTGGCGCCGCAGCTGGCCTCGGGCGCGGTGCGCCAGGTCCGGGTCGCGCGCGAGATCGCCCGCCATGCCCTGCCGGGCCCTATCCTGCCCCCGGCGGCGACACGACCCTCCGTCGCCGGCCCCACGTCCCCTCTGTCCTGACCCATCGGGACCGAACAGAACAGGAGATCATCATGACCGCCCTGACCATCACCGGCTTTGCCGGCAGCCTTTCTGCGCCCTCGCGCAGCCGTGCCCTTGTCCAGACCGCCGTGGATCTGGCCGCCGACCGCTTCGGCGCCGTCGGCCATGTCTTCGATCTTGCCGATCTGGGCCCCTCGCTGGGCCATGCTCGCCACATCGGCGACCTCGACCCCGAGGCGCTGTCGCATCTGACCGAGCTGATCCATGCCGACGCGCTGGTGATCGCAAGCCCGGTCCACAAGGGCAGCTATGCCGGGCTGTTCAAGCATGTCCTCGATCTCCTGGATCCCGACATGCTGGCCGGCAAGCCCGTGCTTCTGGCCGCGACCGGCGGCGGCGACCGCCATGCGCTGGTGATCGAACACCAGCTGCGCCCGCTGATGGCCTTTTTCGAGGCGCAGACGCTGGCCACCGGCGTCTATGTCGCCGACCGCGAATTCACCGGCGGCAAGCTGGCCGACGATGCCGCCCATGCCCGGCTGGGCCGGGCGGTGGAACAGTTCGCACCCTTCCTGTCCCCCTATACCGTTCCCCAGCCGGCCGCCGAGCCCGCGCCGCTGCTGCAAGCCTTCTGAGAGGATATCGTCATGAGCATCACATTCTCGCGCCGCGCCACGCTGGCCCTGGGTCTTGCCGCGCTGGCCGCACCGACGATCCTGCGCGCCGCCCCCGCGACGGAGCTGCGGGTCGGCTGGCAAAAGGGCGGGCTTCTGGGCCTCGTCAAGGGGTCGGGCGCCTTTGAACAGGCGCTGGCCGACCAGGGCATCCGGGTCAGCTGGTCCGAGTTCACCTCGGGGCCGCCGCTGCTCGAGGCGCTGTCGGCGAACGCGCTGGACTTCGGCTATACCGGCAACGTGCCGCCGATCTTTGCCCATGCCGCGCGCGGCAACCTGGTCTTTGTCGGCGCGGGCCAGGGCTCGCGCGAAGGCCATGCCATCCTGGTGCCCAAGGATTCCCCGATCCGGAAGGTCGAGGATCTGAAGGGCCAGACCGTCGCCTTCAAGCGCGGCAGCTCGGCGCATTATGCGACGATCAAGCTTGTGCGCACGGCGGGGCTGACGCTGGACGACATCAAGCCGCAGGACCTGTCGCCGCCGGACGCCATCGCCGCCTTCGACGCGGGCGCCATCGGGGCCTGGACGATCTGGGATCCCTATTTCGCCTCGGCCGAGGCGCGCCCGAATACCCGCGTCCTGGTCACCACCGAGCAGCTCGCGCCCGAGTTCAACTTCTATTCCGCCAACGGCGACTATGCCCGCGACAACCCGGACCTGATCGCCACGCTGATCGATACGGTGCAGGCCGTGGGCAAGCAGGGCCAGGCCGACCTGCCCGGCACCATCGCCACCCTCTCGAAGGCCACCGGGCTGCCGGAATCGGTGATGGAACGCTTCCTGACCCGCAAGGGCAGCGACCTCGGGCTGGTCGGCTTCATCGAGCCCAGGCACGTCGCCTATGAACAGGAGCTTGCGGACGAATTCTTCAAGCTGGGCATCATCCCCCGGCAGCTGGACATCGCCTCGGTCGTCTGGACGCCCGCCGCCAAGCAGGGAGCGTGACATGAGCCTTGCCGAAACCCTGAAAGTGCAGCGCCTGGCCGGCTGGCGGCCAAGCCTGCCGCAGCCCGCCGCGCTGCTGCCCTATGCCGTGCCGGCGGCGATCCTGGTCCTGTGGGAAATCGCCGGCGCGGCCGGGCTGATCGCGGATACGGTGATGCCGCGCCCCTCGGCCATCCTGGCGACGGCGGTGCGGATGACCGCCTCGGGCGAATTGCTGAACCACCTTGGCGTTTCCGCCACCCGCGCGCTGGCTGGCCTGGCCGTGGGCGGCGGCATCGGCTTTGCGCTTGGCATCGCCAACGGCGTCTCGCGCCGCAGCGAGCTGCTGACCGACGCCACGCTGCAAATGATCCGCAACATCCCGCATCTGGCGCTCATCCCGCTGGTCATCCTGTGGTTCGGCATCGGCGAGGGGGCAAAGCTGTTCCTGGTCGCGCTTGGCGTGTTCTTTCCCATCTATCTCAACACCCTGCACGGCATCCGCAACGTCGATCCGCAGCTGATCGAGATGGGCCGCGCCTATGGCATGAACGGGCGCACGCTGTTTCGCCGCATCGTGCTGCCGGGCGCCCTGCCCTCGATCTTCGTCGGGCTGCGCTATGGCCTCGGCATCATGTGGCTGACGCTGATCGTGGCCGAAACGCTCTCGGCCTCGTCGGGCCTGGGCTACATGGCGATGCAGGCGCGCGAGTTCATGATCCTCGACGTCGTGGTGCTGGCGATCCTGCTTTACGCGGCTCTCGGCAAGCTGGCCGACACGCTGACCCGCGCGCTGGAGCGGCGCGCCCTGAAATGGAGCCCCGCCTATGCCAATCACTGAGATCCTGCCGCGCGCCATCGCCATCCCGCCCATGCTGCGGCCGGACGGGGCCGGCGCGGCGGTGCGGGCCCGCAACCTGGGCCGCAGCTTCGCGGGCAACCGGGTGCTGGCCGACCTCGACCTCGAGGTGCGGCCGGGCGAGTTCCTGTCCATCGTCGGCAAGAGCGGCTGCGGCAAGTCCACCCTGCTGCGGCTGATCGCCGGGCTGGACCAGCCCAGCTCGGGCAGCATCGGCGTGGACGGGCTGCCGGCGGACCGGGCCGGCGACCGGCTGCGCATCATGTTCCAGGAGCCGCGCCTGCTGCCCTGGGCCACCATCGCCGGCAATGTCGCCGTCGGGCTGCGCCGCGGCCCCGATCCCGAAGCGGTGGCCGAGGCGCTTGCCTCGGTGCAGCTGGCCGACAAGGCGGATTTCTGGCCGGCGCAGCTTTCGGGCGGCCAGCGCCAGCGCGCGGCCCTGGCGCGCGCATTGGTCAGCCATCCCGGCCTGCTGCTGCTGGACGAGCCGTTGGGCGCGCTGGATGCGCTGACCCGGCTGACCATGCAGAACCTGATCCGCGACATGCATGATCGCGCCGGCTTCACCGCCGTTCTGGTCACGCATGACGTGGCCGAGGCGGTGGCGCTGTCGGATCGCATCATCGTGCTGGGGCAAGGCGGCATCCTGAAGGAAACCGCGATCCTGCGCGTCGGCCCGACCCGCCGCGGCAGCCCCGAGCTGGCCGCCATCGAGGCGGAAATCCTCGACGCGATCTTTGCCGCATGAGGCCAGCGGCTGCGCCCGCCGGACGGGGATGGTGGATCGAAGGCGGCAAGGTCTCTGGCGCAGCGGCGTTGCCATGCGGGCGGGCTGGTCCTGCCGCATCGGATCAAGAACGGAGAGCCGGATGGACATCATGATCGCGGTGGCACTGGTCCTGCGCCCAGACGGCCGGACGCTGCTGGTGCGCAAGGCCGGAACGCACGCCTTCCAGCAGCCCGGCGGCAGGATCGACGCCGGGGAAGCCGCCGCGGCCGCCCTGTGCCGCGAGCTTGCCGAGGAAACCGGCTTGCGGGTGGATGCGGGGCAGATGCGCGCCCTGGGCCGGTTTCGCGCCCGCGCTGCGAACGAGCCCGGCCGGCAGGTGGTCGCCGACCTGTTCCTGCTGCATCTGCCGGAGGAAACGGAAATCGTCCCGGCACCGAGATCGCCGAGGCACGCTGGGTCGATCCGGCATGCGACGACATCCCCCTCGCGCCGCTGACCGGAGAGGAGATCCTGCCGCGCTGGGTCTCGGGCGCCTTCGCGCCGCAGCAGGCCGGTTAGCCCCGGCTCATCGCTCGGGGGGAAGCAGCGGGCCGACGATGTCCAGAATGGTCGCGATGGCCCCCTGCGCCGCTTGCGCCGTCCCCGGCATTTCGAATTCGGCGAGCTCAACCCCGGCGATGCGCTCCGGCGGGATGGCGGCAAGAAAGGCGCGCAGCCGGTCGGGGACAAGCCCGCCGGGAACGGAATAGGCGGCGGGGACCGTGCCGGGCTCCATTGCGTCCCAGTCGACATGCAACCAGATCGGCCCCTCGCCCAGGGCGGCCAGCACCGTTTCCGGCTCGGCCCCCGCCGCAAACCGCCGCACGCCGGCCTGCGCCAACAGGGCCTCTTCGGGCGGGTCGATGTCGCGGGCGGCCAACAGGGCGACGCGCGCGGGCGAGACCTCGCCGCCATGTCCGGTCCGCCACAGGCCGCAGGCCCCGGCCAGCGCCATGCCGCCAAGATAGCCGGTCTCGGTGGTCGCCGGCGTGTTGAAATCGCCATGCGCATCGACCCAAAGCACGTTCAGCCCGTCGATCATCCGCGCCGCCGCCGGCAAGGTGGCGATGCTGGCCGAGCAGGTATTGGCGACGACCAGCGGGCGCTCGCCGGCTTCGATCCGGTGCCGGACCGCGTCGGCAAGCTGCCCAAGCCAGGGGCCGGCCTCGCGCAATGCGTCCTGCCAGCCGTCCTCGGCCGCCGGCGCGGGGGTTCCGACCGATTGCACGGAAAGCCCGGTTTGCGCGGCCAAGGCTTCGGCGACGGCCTTGGCGCCGGGAATGGCGCCGGGCGTGCGGTCGGCAAGGCGGCCTTGGGAAAGCAGGATACCGGAAGCGGGGCGCATCGATTCGTTATTTCCATATGGACATATCGTTCGCCGGGGTGACGGGAACCGCGCCAGCTGTCAAGCCCGCCCGGCTGAGCAAGGTTTCGCGGCGCGGCACTGGCCGGCGACCGATGCGAAGCCCGCTCCCAACCCGCCGGAACCGCAGGAAAATCGCATGCCGCCGGGCGGTATCATCGAAGCCGTCTATGGATCGTTGAAAAACTCCGATTTGCGATTGCATGCGACGGGATGCAGGCTCGGCCCTGTCCACAAGACACCTCGTGCAACCCCCGAGGCATCCAGGGAGGGAAGCCCCGACATCGCCGTCATGCAGCTGACCCGAACCGTGCATCCGCCCGCGGGCGGCGATCCGCTGGTGGTGATCCTGGCCGGCGCGGGCTGGTCCTTCCTGGCCGTGCCGATCCTGGCGGGAACGGTGACGCTGGTGGCGGTCGCGCTCGTCTATCACCGCCTGTTCTCGAAGCGGGCCTATCCGGGGTAAGCCGAGGGCAGCAGGCAGCTCAGCATTTGTCGACATGGGCAACGCTCACCCCGCTTTCGGCGAAGAACGCCTCGAGCCGGGCATTGGATTCGGCAAAGCCGCCCTTCTTCCATTCCATGCGCCATTCGCCGGCCTCGTCGTCGTAATGCGCCGCCGGAAAGGCCGCCTGGAAGCGCGCCGCCAAGGCGCCTTCGCGCGGGATGCCGATGCCATGCTTCAGGCACATCTTGGTCAGTGTCACGGTCCTTGCATCGTCGCTCATCTGCATGTCCCTTCAAGCGTTGCGTTCAATCCTGCGCCAGAACGATCTTGGGCGCGTATTTTCCGAAGAAGTGATAGCCCGAGCCGCCTTGCGCCAGCACCTCGTGCAGCGCATCGGCATCGGCGACGCGCACGGTGCCCAGGATCATGCCCCGGCGGGCAAGAAAGGCGTCGGGCAGCATCGGCACGGTCGGGCCGACCAGCACAACCCGCGCCTCGGGGCGGGCGCAGGCGATCAGCCCGGGCAGGCTGTCGTTGACGAGCGTGGTGCCGGTGATCAGCAACACGTCCGCCTTGGGCACGATCCGGGGATAGCTTTCGGCGGGGCGGAAATGCTCCATCTCGTTGGGGCGCAGGGTGGCCGGATCCTTTTCCAGCACGAAATGCCGCGCGCCGATGCCGCGCAGCGCCTTGAGGAAGGGGCCGAAGGCGCCGACCACGACCGCCGTCTCGTCGGGCCGGATGCGGGCGATGTCGAAGGCGTCGGCATCCTCGACGACGCAATAACCCTGGGGCCCGCGACGCTCGGCCGCCAGATGGGCCAGCGCATTCAGCGCCGCGATGCCGAGCGCGCGGCGCAACCCCGCATGCGACAGCGCCTCTTGCGCCAGCCGCAGCGCACCCATGCCGCGCAGCTTGCCGGGAAAGGGCATCGCCATGGCCGAAGAGGGGCAGCACACCGCCTCGGGGATGTCTTTCAGCGGCGTGGCGCACAGCCCGGTATGGCCGCTGTCCAGCGTGACGGCGACGAAGAACAGCCCCAGCGTGGCGCGACCGACGGTCCGCGCCTCGGCCTCGGCGCCGAGTATCCCGGTCACGGCATCATAGGTCCGTTCAAGATACGATGCGCTTACGGCACTGTCCTTTGGACAGGGGACGCTCATACCCTGCCCCCCAGGATTGCGCGGAGCTGCCCGTCGTCGAGTTCCGTGCCGAAGAAGCTCTTGTAGAAGTCCCGCACCGTCGCGATCAACGCGGCTTCGGGGAAAAGCTCGGGGTGGAAATGCGAGGCCGCCCAAAGCACGGTCAGCGGCTGCTCGACCGTGCGATTGGCCCAGATATGCGCCCCCATCGGCGCGACGAGAATCCGACCCTCCTGCACCGCGCGCAATTGCGACAGGTTGGCGTCCTCGTCCAGGCGGGCGACATGGGTCGGGTCGCCGACGATGACGATGTCGGGATCGGCGGCCAGCACGACCTCGGTGGTCAGCGCCAGGGTTTCCTCGCTGCGGCCGTCGTCGGTGACGGAAACCCCGCCGGCAGCCGTGATCCACCACTCTGCCACCAGATGCGGCTGGGTCATGTTGACCGGATTGAGATAAAGCACCGAGGGCCGGTCCGCCACACCTTCGACCCGCGCCGCGACGTCGGCCAGCGTGCCGTCGAACCACGCGGCATAATCCGGGCCGATGCGGGCATTGCCCAGCAAATCGCCGACCAGCGCCACGCCGTCCTTGACGTCATCGGGCGTCTGGATGCGCAGCACCACGGTCGCGATGCCGTGCTGATCCAAAAGATCCGCCGTGTCCTGGGCGAAAGTCAGCGCCACGTCTGGATCGAGCGTTAGCAGTTCCTCCAGCGCCAGGTTGCGCTCGGCATCCTCGACGCGGGGGCTTTGGGCAAGCTGCGGCGCAAAAACGTCCTGCCAGGCCCAGCGGCCCGATTGCCGCGCCCAGGGCGGCAGGTCGTTGGCGATCAGCGCGCCTTGGCCCGCGGCGAAGACGAAGCTGTTGATCACCGGCACCGAGCCCAGCGTGGCGACGCTGTCGATCCGGTCCGGCACGGCGACGATGCGGCCGGCCATGTCGGTAATGTCGCGGGCCAGCACGGCGCCCGACAGGCCAAGGACGAGCATCCCTGACAGGATGGGGACGGCTTTAAGGAACATGGTTGCTCTCCGGTTGCGGGGAATGGAAAAGCGGGGCGCAGGCCAGCGTGCCGTCGGCATCGCGGATGATGCGGATGCCGCGGCCGTAAAGCGCGCTCAGATAGCCGGGCCGCGCCAGATCGGCGACCGGCCCCGCCCCGTGCATTTGCCCCCCGCGCAGCGCGATGAAGCGGTTGCCGACATGCAGGGCGTGGTCGGGGTGATGCGTGACCATCAGGATGCCCAGCCCGTCCCGCGCCAGCCCGGCGACGAGATCCAGCAGCCGCAACTGGTTGCCGAAATCCAGGCTGGCCGCGGGCTCGTCCAGGATCAGCAATCGCGCCTGTTGCGCCAGCGCACGCGCCAGCAGGCAAAGTTGCCGCTCGCCGCCGCTGATGGCGGCAAAGGGACGCTCGGCCAGATGGGCCAGCCCGACCCGGTCCAGGCAGTCCATGGCGATGGCCCGGTCCGCCCGGCCCGGCATGTCCAGCCGCCCCAGATGCGGCGAGCGGCCCATGAACACCATCTCGCCCACCAGGTGGCCGAAGGCCGGCTGCGTCGCCTGCGGCACATAGGCCATGCCGCGGGCAAGCGCACGCGGCGACAGGCTGGCCACCGGCCGTCCGTCCAGCAGGATCGAGCCGCCCGAAGGCGTCAGCGCCCCGATCAGGCAGCGCAGCAGCGTCGTCTTGCCCGCACCGTTCGGCCCCAGCACGCAAAGCACCTCGCCCGGATCCAGCACGAAGCCGATATTCTCCAGCCGCTGCGCGCCGGCACCATGGGCAAAGGACAGGCCGGATACCGCCAGCCTCATGACCAGCCCGTCCTTGCCCGCAACAGCAGCAGCAGAAACAGCGGGGCGCCGATGACGCTGGTGGTGATGCCCAGCGGGATCTCCATCGTGGTGGCGCCGCGCGACAGGTTGTCCACCAGCAGCAGGAACAGCGCGCCGGTCAGGGCCGAGACGGGCAGCAGCCGGTCGAAGGACGAGCCGACGAGCAGCCGCGCGATATGCGGCACCACCAACCCGACCCAGCCGACGATCCCGGCGATCGAGACGGCCGCCGCCGTCATCAGCGTGGCCGACAGGATCAGCGCGATGCGGATCATGCCGGTGTCCACGCCCAGCATCCGCGCCTCTTCGCTGCCGACGCTCATCACGTTGACCTGCCATCGCAGGGCGTAAAGTACCGCCAGTGCCAGCCCGACCAGCAGCGCCACCAAGGGCAGGTCGCCGGGCGTCACCCGGTTCAGCCCGCCCAGCAGCCAGAACGTGATCGCGGGAAGCACGTCGACGGGGTCCGCCACGATCTTCAGCACCGAGATCATCGCCTGGAAGAACGCCGCGATCACCACGCCGACCAGCACCAGCACGATCAGCGAATGGCGGTTGATGGCCTGCCCCACGACAAGGACCAGCCCCACGGCGCAAAGCCCCATGGCGAATGCACCCGCCTGGATCGCCCAGGCGCCAAGGTTCAGCGTCACGGCAAGCGAGGCCCCGAAGCCCGCCCCGGCCGAGACCCCCAGGACGTCCGGCGCCACGATGGGATTGCGAAACAGCGTCTGGTAGGCTGCGCCGGCCGCGGCCAGCCCCGCCCCCACCAGCATCGCGGCAAGAATGCGCGGCAGGCGGACATTGGTCACGATCTGCTCGACCGCGGGCGACCAGTCGGCCTGAACCTCCCAGAACTGCGAGGCCAGCACCGCCAGCACCGTGCCCGGTGGAATGGGCACCCGCCCCAGTCCCAGAGAAAATACGGCCAGTCCCAGCAGGGCCAGCGCCAGGGCGGGGATCACCGTCAGGCGCCAGCGTCGCGGCCGTGCGACCTGCCGGGCGGGCGCAAGAGGGGCCGGCCTGCCCATCCGCATCACCGCTGCCGCCGGGAGGGGCCAGAGCGATCCGTTCCCGTCGGGCCCTGCGCCAGTGCCCGCGCGACGGCCGGGATGGACCGTGCCGATGCCAATGCGGCCGGTCCTTTGCCGATACGAACCACCACCCTCGTCTCCTCCTCGCATCCCACCGAATCGTTATATTCATTCAAGCATAACGAAGGGAAGGCAAAGGGCATATTGCGGCATATTGCCCGATGCGACAAAACTCTCGCGCGCGGGTGGGCGGAAAGATTGCGCCACCGACCAAGGCATCCACTTCAAAAGAAGCTTGGTTCAAAGGTCCGCTGCTCATCTACTGCTGTCTCTATGATCATCCCGGACTGCTGCGTCAGTATGTCGACTTCAGGAACTCGGCGATCTCGTCGTCGACCAGTTCGATGCCGTAGAAGTTGCGATAGAAACGCCGGGTTTCCTCGCGCATGTCGATATCGGCAAAGGCGTCCGGATAGAGCGTGCTGGCCGGCTAGAGGAATTGAAGCGCTTCTTCCGAGGTTCCCCGGCACCACCAGAACAGCCCGCGCGGATTGGCGTAGACCCGGCCCTCGCGCACCGCCTTGACGTTGCGCCATTGCGGCCTGGTGCGGATTTCCTCGGCGTCCTCGGCATTCATCGAGATGATGACATCGGGGTTTCCGGCGATGATATCCTCAAGCGAGGCAATGCCCGAGGCATAAGGCATGTCTCCGAACCAGCTTTCCGCGATATTGATCGCCCCGCCCAGATCCATCCAGTCCTGGTTCAGCGACGGTCGTCCCGAGGTCGAAAGCGGCGCGCCCGAGGCCAGGTAGACCCTTACGCGCCGATCAGGCGGGATGCCTTCCAGCCGCTCGGCGACGCGGCGGCGGTTGTCGTCGAAATAGCCTTGGTATCTCCTGGCGACTTCAAGCGCATCCGGCCCAAGCATTTCGCCGGTGATCAACACGCGCTCGACCAGCGCGTCGATGGAATTGCTGCGAAAGGACGCCACGGCGATGCCCGCCACCCGAAGCTGCCTGGAAACAGCGTCGGGTAACGCACGCGAGGAAAACAGGATGTCCGGCTTCATACAGAGAGACGCTGCCGCGCGCCGGCCGCAGCAGCTTCAGCATAAGCCGCAGCAGCGTCGATTTCCCCACCCCGTTCGCGCCCAATATGGCGACGATCTCGGCCTCGCGGATAGCGGGTTCGACGTCCGACAGGATGACGCGCCGGTCGCGGTCGAAACCCAGACCCTGCGCAGAGATGACGACCCTGCTCATGTCCAGCCCCGGCGGACGCGCGACAGGACGAGGACGAAGATCGGGATGCCGAGGATCTCGGTGACAATGCCGATGGGGATCTCGATACCCGAAAGCGACCGCGCCAGGATGTCGGCACCGACCAGAAAGGACGCTCCCAGCAGGGCCGAAGCGGGGATCAGGCGCATGTTCATCGAACCGATCATCAGCCGCGCGATATGCGGGATGATCAGGCCGATCCAGCCGATGATGCCCACCATCGACACCGAGATCGCCGAGACCATCGTCGCAACGGCTATGACGGCATAGCGGATCAGCGCCACCGGAACGCCAAGCGTATGGGCCTCATCGTCGCCCATCGACATTGCGTCCAGCGCGCGGCCCAGCATTCAGACGATCAGGATAGACATTGTTCTCGCCGGTGAAAGGGAAGGGTCGCTCGATACGGAACACCGCCACCAAAGCATCCAGGCCGCCTAGGTCGGCCTTGACCCCAGCCTCGACCTGCTTGCTGTGCTCGGGTGCGGGCACCTGTCCGGCGTTCGCGGCCGTGGTCGGCGCGATACCGCCGCTTTGCAGCGAGTCGGCATCGGTGGCGACGCTCGCGACAGGTTTGTAGGTCAGCGCCACGCTGGAGCTGAAGCCACTCTTGCTGTATCTCTGCGTGACCGTGCCGGTCTCGTCATAATTCTTGACGTCGAACCATGTGTAGCTGCCCGACAGGATGGCCGACCACCGTTCGTTGAAGGTGATGCTGTCACCCAGCACCAGGCTTTGCGATCTGTTGCTGAAGGATCTGTAGCGCGGCCCCGCCGCCCGAGCTGGTTGAGGACCAGCCGGATCAGCGGCTTGGTGCGCGAGATGTCCGAGGGCGGGACGACGCGGTAGAGCGTCGAGGGAACGTCGCCCGCGATCAGCTCGGCGATGCGCCAGTCGCAGTGGCTGGTGACCTGGGCGACGACCGGATCGCGATAGAGGCCGAGAAACGACATTGCCGTGCTCAGCACGCCGGAGCGTTCGTTCTCGGACTTATTCAGCAGTTCCCGCGCGGCGCTGGCGATGACCGGATGCGGGCCTGCCTCGCCCAGATGCGGGGTATTCATCATCGCCGCCAGCGTCGCCTCGATCGAGCGCCGCGGATCGGAGAGGAAGGCCGCGACGCGGGCGAGTGTCTTGCCTTCCTCGGCATAGAGCACATGCAGGATGACGCCGACCAGCAGGGCGTGGCTGGTCTTTTCCCAATGGTTGCGCTTTTCCAGCGAGCCTGCGGGATCGACCAGGATGTCGGCGATGTTCTGGACGTCGCGGACCTCCCATTCGCCGCGCCGCACCTCCAGCAGCGGATTGTAGGCGGCGGACCGGGCATTGGTCGGATCGAAGAGCAGCACCCGGCCATGCCTGGCCCGGAACCCGGCGGTGAGCTGCCAGTTCTCGCCCTTGATGTCGTGGACGATGGCCGAGCCCGGCCAGGTCAGCAGCGTCGGCACCACCAGCCCGACGCCCTTGCCGGAGCGGGTGGGGGCGAAGCAGAGCACATGCTCGGCGCCGTCATGGCGCAGATAGTCCTCGCCCAGCTTGCCCAGCACCACGCCGTCCGGCCCGAGCAGCCCGGCTTCGCGGACCTCGTCCGGCTTCGCCCATCGGGCCGAACCATAGGTCTCGACGTCTTCGGCCTCGCGGGCGCGCCAGACCGACATCAGGATGGCGATGCCGATGGCCAGAAACCCGCCCGAGGCCGCGATGATGCCGCCGATGTTGAAGGTGGTCGGGGCGTAGGCATCATAAAAATACCACCACCAGAAGAAGGCCGGCGGGTAATAGACCGGGATGCCCCAGATCTCGAACCAAGCTGGGCCAAGCTGCGATTGGAAGCCGAGGCTCCAGGCCACGTATTGCGTTGCCGCCCAGATGAAGGTGAGCACGATCAGGAAGACCACGCCGATCTGGCCCCAAAGGATCTTCGTGCCGGACAAGGTGGTTCCAGCCTCCCTGCAGGTATCCGATGCAATGAGAAAAACCCGCCTGTCGCGGGATTCAACGGCTATGCTTGGGCTGATCGCAGTTCAGCGTAGGGAAGCGTAAAAATACCGGCAGGCTGCCGCGGGCAGGTTCCGTGCAATACATCGTAATCGGCACCGAATGATGCTACATTGGATGCGTCACTTTCGGAAACATGGCCATGCGCACGACCCTGAACCTCGATGACGAGTTGCTCCAGCAGGCCCGCGAGCTCACCGGCATCGGCGAGAAGGCCGTTCTGGTGCGCGAGGGGCTGAAGGCCCTGATCGAGCGCGAGAGCGCCCGGCGGCTCGCCCTGCTCGGCGGCACCGACGAGCGGGCCTCGGTGGCCCCGCGGCGGCAGCCGGCGCCGTGATCCTCGTCGACACCTCGATCTGGATCGACCATCTACGCGCGGGCGATACGGAACTGGTCGATCTCCTGAACGCCGAACAGGTGCTGGCGCATCCCTTCATCATCGGCGAGTTGGCGCTCGGCAGCCTCAAGGACCGGGAAACCGTCATCGCCGCGATGCAGGGCCTGCCGCAGGCGCCCGTGGCCAGCCATGCCGAGGTGATGGCATTGATCGACGCGCGGCGGCTTTTCAGCCTCGGCATCGGCTATGTCGATGCGCATCTGATCGCCGCCACCCTGCTCGCCCCCGGCACCACGCTCTGGACCCGCGACCGTCGCCTGAGCGCGGCAGCAAAACACATCGACTTTCCTCCGAAAGGATGACCCATGTCCCTGATCGACTCCGCCCGTTCGCTGCTTCTGCTCATCGACTTCCAGGCCCGCCTGATGCCTGCCATTCATGAGGCCGAAGCTGCCCTGCGCAATGCCGGCCGGCTTCTGGAAGCAGCCGGGATGCTGGATGTTCCAAGCCTGCTGACCGAGCAGAACCCGAAAGGTCTTGGCCCGACCGTCGGGCAATTGCCGGTCGGCGATGCCCCGGTGGTGGCGAAGCAATCCTTCGGGGCCTGTGGCAAGGAAGGTTTCGCGGATCGCATTCCTGCGAATGCGCAGGTGATCGTCGCAGGCTGGGAAGCGCATGTCTGCGTGTTGCAGACGGTGCTGGGACTGCTGGAAACTGGGCATCAGGTCCATGTGGTGCGCGATGCGATCGGATCGCGGCAGCCGGAAAGCAAGGAAACCGCGATCCGCCGGATGGAGCGCCACGGGGCCGAGATCGTCACCACGGAGATGGTGCTGTTCGAGTGGCTGCGCACGGCGGCGCATCCCCGATTCCGAGAGGTGGCGGCACTGATCCGATAGGAAGTCGGTTGGGCGGGCCGCGATGCCACCCGGGGTCGGCAACGTCGTTTTCTGAAACCATCCATGAGGGAACCAATGCCGGACTACGGATCGAACCAGACCGGGACGCTGGAAACCATCACATCCGCGCATCGCGCCCTGGCCATCCTCCGTGCCCTTTCGCGGTCACCTTGCGGGAAAAGCAACGAGGAAATCCTGTCGTCCTGGCTGGACCAACTCGGAATGCCATCCAGTCGCGTAACGTTGAGGGATTGTCTTGATCACCTCGCGGCGCGCGGGCTGATCGCAATATCGCAGGTACAGGATCTGAAAGTTGCCGAAATCACCCGGCATGGGCAGGAGGTCGGGGACGGCCTCGCCGTCATCGAAGGCATAGCCAGGCTGGGCGTCGACTGCCCCTACTGATCACCGTCACAGCCCGAGTCCGCGCTTGCGGCCGAAGGACCAGTCCACGCCGCCATCGCCGCGGGCCTTGCCGGAGACATGGCGGCCGCGATAGCGCTCCAGCGACGGCGTCCAGGGCACCAGCCTGAAGCTGAATCCGTCGTCGATCATGGCGAAGCGCCCCGAGGCCAGGAGGAAGCGGCGCCGATAGGTGCCGGTGAGATGCTCGCCGGCCACCGCCCGATCAAAGGGCAGGCCGGTCTCGGCCGCGAGCTTCTCGCCGAGCGCCTGGACCTCGCGGTCGCGCGGGCGATTGAGCAGGTTGCGGACGAAGACCACGCGGCTTCCCTGGCGCTGGGCGAGACCCTGTTCGACCAGGTATTCGGCCCGCTGCTTCATGGCCTGCCGCAGTTCGACCCCGAAGCCGCCCTCGCCAAGCGCGACGGGGGTGCGGGCAAGGGCCTGGCGGTCGAGCCAGGTGGCACCCGTGGCGGTCGCCTGCGCCCGGATATCGAGATCAGAGCGCACCGCCGGCGCCACGCGCCGCCGGCCATTGGCATCGTCGAACTTGCGCAGCTCGACGATGGAGCCCGGCATGCTGTCGCCGGCGGCATCGAGATCGGGCAGACGGATGTGATCGCTGCGCCCGTCGACGCCGTCGACCACGGCCTAGGCGGTGCCCTTCAGCTCGTCGTCGAGTCCGCGCTCGGACAGCCGGCCGAGAACTGGATCGTCGAGGCTCTCGCCGGCCAGCACATAGCTGGCGCTGCCGCGCTCGATGCCGCGTTCGCTGAGGCCGCGATGGATGCGCTTGATGATGTCGCCGCGCAGGCCCATCTCCCGCAGCACCGCCCGGGCGATCTCGGTCAGCACCCATTGGCCGGGGCCGAGCTGCTCGGCGAGGCCGAGGGTCTCGAGCTTGCGCAACCGGGTGACCTTGAAGTTCGCATAGGCGTCGGGCTGCCGGTCCGGATGCGGGGCGAGGTCGATGATGTCGCCGCGCGCGGCATCCCGGACCAGCTGGCGGTCGAGCGCGGTCCAGCGTTCGGCCTCGATCTGACGCACCAGGTTGCGGCGGATCTCGTGGTCATGGCGCGGCCCCAGTTCCTGGGTGTGATCAGGTCCTGTGCCCGGCCGCGCAGCCCTTCGCGGATATAGTCGCGCGAGATGACCAGATCCTTGCCGTCATCCGCCCGTCCCCGCAGGATGACATGGACATGGGGATTGTCGGTGTTCCAGTGATCGACGGCGATCCAGTCCAAATCCGTGCCGAGGTCCTTTTCCACCTGCGTCATGAAGTCCCGGGTGAACCGCTTCAGGTCGGCCATGTCGGCGGCATCCTCCGGCGAGACGATGAAGCGGAAATGGTGCCGGTCGTCCTGGCAGTGCTCGGCGAAGGCGGGATCGTCGGCATCATCGCTGCGGGCGTGGGACATCAGCCCGCCGCTGTCGTCGCGGCGGACGCCCTCGCGCTGGAGATAGGCGAGATGGGCCGTCATCGGCGCCGAGCGGAAGGACCGGCCCCTGTGCCGGACCACCCGCGCCTTCACCACCACCCGGCGTTGCGGCGAGAACAGACGCGAGCGGCCAAAGCCCGCCCGTCCGCGCCCAAAGGTCGAGTGGCCGGTGCGGACGGATCGCCCCGAGGACGACGATTCCCCGGCCGATCCCGACTTTCGGACCGGCCCGGCCTTCCGCGCCGCGCGCAGCACTTGATTGACGAAGCTGCCGCTGCGGGGCGCCGGGGTCGAGCGCGGCCTGCCCGGGCGGATGCGGAACTCGCGGTCGTCATGGCTCATGACAACCCTCCCTGCCCCGCGATCCGCGCAACAGTGCCGAAATCGGCGCTGAAATCGCGGCGAAGCCCCCAAAAAGCGGCATGGCCGCCGACCGACTGGCCCCGGAAAAGACCCGCCATGTCAATAGCGTAGGTCTGACGGGCCGGGGCCTTTATCCTGCCTCTCCAAGCCGGGGGGCGCGGTCCGCAGGGCCGCGCCCCCCGGCTCTACGCTAAAACCGCCCATGCTACGATCTGACGAAAAAAAGATCATGACGTGCTCCTCGGAAGGGCACGCCCCCGGCGGGTGCTGTCCAATAGCGCCCAATCGGGCATCGGATCGTCCGGCAGGGTGAATTTCCGCTGCCAGCTATGCCAGGCTGCGGTGACCGCGCCGGTGCCGGGAAACAGGTCGTCGATTGCATCCTCGGGCCGCGCGGCGACCATTTCGAAGGCCCAGTGGCAGACGGCTTCCGGCTTGGTGCCGGTCAGCCCGCGGCGCAGGGTGATGCTTTCCTGGATCCAGTCGCGCAGCACCAGCCGCTTGCTGACCACGGGCTTGCGGGCGGGTTTGACGATCACCGGCTCCCAGGCCCAGGCGACGGGGACGTTGCGCTTGAAGGCGGCGAACCCCTTCACCCAGGCCATCCAGCGCGCGCCCGTCGGTTCGACCAGCGGGGCGAGCACGGCGAGGGAGCGCGGCGTCGCGGCGGCATGCAGGATCCAGCCGTCGTAGTCCCGCTGCAAACGTGCGATCAGCGCCGCATGATCGACCTCGCCAGCATAATCGGGACGGTCGCGGTAGAGATGCGCGCAGCCGATATAGGGCGGGTCTGCATAGGCGATCCTCATGGCTGCGGCCTCCTGTCTGTGCGGGCGAAGTAGCATTTGGAATGTTTTTTCATTGCACGGCTCCTGCATCGGAACGGCGCACGAACAGGCCCCCGGATTGCGGTGCGAGGGCGTCTGAAGCGGTGTCGGCCCGTTCGGCATGCGGTTCCGGATCGGCAGCCAATGCGCCATCGGACTGCGCAGGTTCTGCATCGGGCCAGCGCACGAACAGACCGCTGGGCTGGGGTAGTTCCGCATCCGGACCGCCGGTCATACTGCCGGCAAAGAGTGGCGCCTCCCGCCAGTCGGACGGCGGCGTGGAGACCGAACCGATGGTCTGGTCGGCAACGCTGATCGTGGCGCCGGAGGCGAGTGCGGCATCGCATGTCACCTGCCGAAGATTTCTTCCGATGCAGGCTCTGGCATGGCGGTTCCACCAGGTAGGCGAACCACCAGCTGGATGGATCCAGCAGCCCGTTCTAGGTCTTCAGTCCGGTCTTCAGCCGGACCCGAGCCGATCCGGGCGATGCTCCCTGACGCATTCGGCGGCCAAAGTGACTTCCTGTTCTGCCGTATCGCCGGCGGGTGCCTGATCGCCGATGGTATGCGGAAAGGCGGGATTCCGAACGTGGCATCTGTTCCCGCCCCTTGCCCAGCCCAAGACAGCAAGGAGATCCGCGCGTGGTGCGCGGATCGAGACGAGCTGATATCGTCCCCGGGGATCGACGCGGGCTTAATCCGCGCTCATCCCGGTGCCAACGGTTTTTCCATACTTTGCGTCCGCCCGGCACCTGCCTGCCGGTCAATGAGCAAGCGCAGCGCGTGCCGCGCGTCGTCATCCAGCCGCCCGCCGTGGTGGAACGGCATCGAAACCGATCAACGGGCGCAGGCAGCTGCTTAAATCGGCCGGAAATCTGTCCAACGATCGGGGGATAGCTCGCCTTGGCCTGCTCCCAATGACGGGTCCATCCTGCTTGTTGGGCGCTTTCCCAGCGCGGGCGACCTCACTGGCTCGGGGGCACCAATTCATAAATTATTTTTTCTATAATAATATATTTTATGGACATGACTTGCCTTCGGCTCTATGGCTGTTGGAAAGCCGACTCCCCTCGACGACCGGCCGAATGCAAACCGCGGCCCACTGTCGGCGACCGAGACCGAACGATCTGCATGAAGGGAGGAAATCATGCTCAAGCCTTATGCCCCCAAGGTGTTTCAACTGGGCTATGTCGGCGTGGATACGCCGGACCTCGCCCGCGCCCTCGACTATTACGGCGAAACCGTCGGCATGACCGAAACCGACCGCGGGGACGGCGCAAGCTACCTGTCGGTCGGCTACGAACATCACAACATCATCCTGCGCCAGACGGCGGCCAAGGGACTGGGCAACATCGGCCTGCAACTGAAGCCCGACAGCGATCTGGCCGCCCTGCGCAAGGAGGCGCAGAACCTGGGCCTGAAGGCCGAGATCAAGACCGACAGCCAGCCCGGCATCCGCGAGATGCTGGAGATCGAGGCGCCGGGCAAGATCGCCGTGCAGCTTTACACCGACATCGATACCCCGGCGCCGGGCTTCAAGCGCACCGGCATCGCGCCCCTGCGGCTGGGCCACGTGGCCATCATCAGTTCCGATGCCAAGCGGCTGATGGTCTTCATCGAGGATTTCCTGGGCTTTCGCTTTACCGACACGATCGAGGGCATCGCGAACTTCTACACCTGCAACCGCGATCATCATGTGTTGAACATCGTCGATGCCCCCGAGGACCGCATCCACCACATCGCTTTCCAGCTCAAGGGCAATGCCTCGCACGCCATGGCCAGCGACGTGCTGCGCGAACGCGGGGTCAAGGTGGAATGGGGGCCGGCCCGCCACACCGCAGGCCATAACCTGGCCGGCTATCACTTCGACCCCGACCGCGTGCTGATCGAGCTTTACACCGACATGGACGTCTACATCCCTGAACTCGACATGTGCGAGGCGCGGCCTTGGCACGAACATCTCCCAATGCGCCCGCGCAACTGGAAATTGAGCGAACTGTCCGCCTGGGGCACCGATTTCGAATTCAACCTCGCCCAGGCCTGACCGCCCCGTTCCCGCGACCCAAACGAAAGGAAACCCCATGCGGCTCATCCGCTTTACCCGCGCCGGTGGCGGCGCGGAAACCGGCCTGCTGTTCGGAGACAAGATTGTCCCGCTGGCCAGCGTCCTGCCTGATGCCCCGGCCACGGCGCTGGCGGTGATCGCCGAGTGGGAGACCATCGCCCCCCACCTGGATGGGATCGCCGATGCCCCCGGCCTGTCCCTGTCCGAGGTTCGCCTGCTGGCCCCGGTCGAGGCGCCGCAGAAAATGCCGGCCATCGGCCTGAATTACGCCGACCATATCGAAGAGGCGAAGCATCTGGGCGTGACCATCCCGACGGAGCAGGTCTGGTTCTGCAAGCAGCCCAACTCGCTCGCAGGGCCGTTCGACGGGATCGAACTGCCCCGCGTCTCGGATCAACTCGATTACGAGGTCGAACTGGTCGCGGTGATCGGCAAGCGCGGCCGCCACATCAGCCGCGAGGATGCGCCGAAGCATGTCTTCGGCTTCACCGTCGGCAACGACGTCAGCGTGCGCGACTGGCAGCGCAAGACTGCGCAGTGGATGCTGGGCAAATCCTTCGACACCCATGGTCCCATCGGACCAGTCATCGTCACCTCGGACGAGATTGGCGATCCCCATCGGCTGGCGATCCGCAGCTGGGTGAACGGCGAACTGCGCCAGGACTCGAACCTGAAGCATCTGGTGTTCGACGTCTGGGACCAGATCGCCGAACTGTCGCAGGCCATGACGCTGGAACCGGGCGACCTGATCTTCACCGGCACGCCGGGGGGCGTCGGCGCCGGGTTCAATCCGCCGCGCTTCCTCAAGCCTGGCGACGTGGTCCGCTGCGAGATCGAGGAAATCGGTGCCATCGAAAACATCGTCGTGGCCGAGGCCTGAGGCAGGGGGGACCGCAATGGCACGCAAGATCATCATCACCTGCGCGATTACCGGGGGGATTCATACCCCCTCGATGTCACCGCATCTTCCCGTCACCCCCGACGAGATCACCCGCTCTTCGGTCGAGGCGGCCGAAGCAGGGGCGGCGGTCATCCACCTGCATGCCCGCGACCCGGAAACCGGCAGGCCCGACCAGTCGCCCGCGCGCTTCATGGAGTTTCTTCCGCGCATCAAGCAGCAGACCGGCGCGATCCTGAACATCACCACCGGCGGCGGCCTTGGCATGACGCTGGAGGAGCGGCTGGCACCGGCGCTTCACGCGGCACCGGAGCTGGCGTCGATGAACATGGGCTCGTTCAACTTCAACATCTCGGGTGCCGTGCGTGCCCTGAAGGGCGAACCGCGGGATTGGGAAAGGCCCTATCTGGAAGGGACGCGCGACATGATCCTGTCGAACACCTTCACCCAGATCGAACGCGGAATGCGCGAACTCGGCGATCTTGGCACCAAGTTCGAGTTCGAATGTTACGACGTCGGCCATCTCTACAACTTGGCCCATTTCGTCGACCTTGGCCTGGTGAAACCGCCGTTCTTCGTCCAGTGCATCTTCGGCATCACCGGCGCCATCGGGCCCGACCCAGAAAACCTGATGCATATGAAGACCACCGCCGACCGCCTGATCGGCAAGGATTACCTGCTGTCGGTTCTGGGGGCCGGACGGCACCAATTCCCGCTGGTCACCATGGGCGCGATCCTTGGCGGCAACGTGCGGGTTGGGCTGGAGGACAACCTCTATCTGGGCCGGGGCGAGCTTGCGCCGTCGAATGCCGCGCAGGTCGCCAAGATCCGCCGTATCGTCGAGGAACTGGGGCTGGAAATCGCCACGGCGGACGAGGCGCGGCAGATGCTGGGCACGAAAGGCGCCGGGGCCGTCAACTTCTGATCGTCGGCCGCCGATACGGATGGGCGTTTACCGGAACATTTGCGGCCCGGCCAACTTGTTGGCCGGGCCGTTCGTCCTGGGTATTCGATATGTTCCGTCACCACCTGCGCGATCTGCCGAGAGGGATGTCGGCCAACGGCGCACCACTGGCCGAAATCGGCAGACCATTACGCGGCGACGGGTTTTCCCTGCATCGCGTCGAGCAACCGGCTGTCCGACGGCAGGCTGTCGCCGCGCCAGGCGACGTGCTGGTCGGGCCGCACCAGGACCATGCCGGCACCCATCAAGGCCGGCAGTGTCGGATCGTCCAGGACCAGCACCTCCAGCGGGATTGCCCGTGCGGCAGCCTGATCGACCAGCGCGCCAGTCTCGGCGCCGCCGGTCAGGCACAACAGCGTGTAGCCCCGTCCCAGCCGATCATAGAGCGAACGGCCATCGGCCAGCCAGGCATGGGGCAAAAGATGCCCCGGCCGGGCACTGGGGCGATAGTCGCTGACCAGAAGCTCCGGCTCGTCGCCGGGCTCGGCCACGATGGCGGAAGAGTCCGTATAGCGATAGCCCAGCACCAGCCCCAGCGAGCGGAACTCGGGGCTTTTCAGCCGCTCCACCGCCTCGGCGGTGGCCGCGCGGACGGCATCGGCCTCGGGGCCTTTCTGCATCAGGCGCGGATCGGCGAACTGGTCACTGAGCGAGGCGAAGTTGCGGGTGGAGCTCTCGATTACCGCCGCATGGACCTGCCTGCGTTCGGTGTTGTAGCTGTCCAGCAGCGTTTCGCTGCCCCAGCCCTCCAGACTGGCCGAAAGCTTCCAACCCAGATCGACGGCATCGCCGATCCCGAGATTCATCCCATGCCCGCCGAAGGGCGAATGCAGATGACATGCATCGCCCAGCAGGAACACCCGGCCCTTGCGATACTGGTCCGCCATCAGCGAATTGACCACCCAGTTGTCGCGGGTCATCACCTCGATAGGGAAATCGCGGCCGATGGCCAGGCGCACCTCGGCCAGCAGGCTTTCCACGGGGGTATCGGGCGCGGCGGGCTTGATCCAGAACCAAAGGTCGTCCTTGTCCATAGGTCCCATATTGCAGGTCGCTTCCGGATTGACGATCCAGTGGAACAATGCCCGGGTCAGGCCGGGCGCGTCGTTCAGGCCACGGATCCGCAGGATCAGCGTGGCAAAGGTCATCAGGTCGCGCTGACCCTGCATGCTGTAGCCCAGGGCCTCGCGCACCTTGCTGCGCCCGCCGTCGGCAGCGGCCATATAGCGGGCGCGCAGCTCACGCTCGGTCCCGTCGGGCTGCGTCACGGTGGCAGTCACCCCGGTTTCGTCCTGGGTGAAGCTGGTCATCCGGGTGCGGAAGCGCAGGTCGCAGAGCGGCCGGCTGCGGACATGCTCGGCCAGGATGCCCTCGACCACATATTGCGGAATGAACTCGGCGTTTTCGGGAAAGGCATCCCGTCGGTCGGGTTCGGCGCAGAAGGCGTCGTGGAACGTGAAGATCGGCGGCTCGAACAGGCCGGTGGTGAAAGTGACATCGCGCGGGAAGCCGTCGGTCAGCGGCGACAGGCGGCGCACCTCGGGGGCCAGGCCCCAGCGGCGCATCTGGGTCATGCTGCGCACGTTGGTGGTCTTGGCGCGGGGCTGCACGCCTGTCCGCTCGTTCCGCTCAACCAGAATACAGCTATGACCGCGCAAATCCAGCTCGGTCGCCAGCGCAAGACCCGAAGGCCCGGCGCCGATGATCAGCACATCGGCATCGAACAACTGCGAAGGCATTAATCTCTCCTCTCTTGCCGGGCGTGGGCCACCCCCGCCAGATCGCCTGCAACGAAGTCAGCCCGGCCATGTCTGCGCGCATTTCAGGCAGGCAAACCAGCATCTCCTGAAGTTGCCGGATCCGCGAGAGTCGCGCAGGCTCCTCTCCGTGGCTGGAGTTGAGCCGATATTAGTAGACATTGCAAGATAAAATATATCTTTTTTAGGTAAATAGATTCATTATGCCGTAGGAGACGCCCTTACCTTCCAACCACGGTGTCCATCAGAATCTGCCGCGTTTTGTTCAGATGGTCGCGCAAAAGCTGGGTGGCCGCCGGGGCATCGCGGGCGATCGTCGCTTGCGCCAACGCACGATGCTCCCCCTCCAGATCACGGCTTTGCCGCTCATAAGGAAGTGTCGCAGCGCGGTAGCGTTCGGCCTGGACGAACAGCATTTCCCGCAGGCGCAGCAACCAGGGGCTGTCGCAGGCTGCGACGAGCGCCTCGTGGAACCGCTTGTGCGCAGCGTTCCAGGCCGGATTGGACCGCTCGGGATTGGCCGGGTCATGAAGCGGCAGGCGCGACAGCTCGAACTCGGCGGCCACGATATTCGTCTCCCATTTCAGATCGCCGTTGCGGATGGCATTCGCCAAGCATTCGCTTTCGATCATCACCCTTGTCTGCGTCAGATCGGCAAGCTCACTCTCGGTGATCTTGGCGATCCTGTATCCCTTGTTGGTTTCCGCGACCACCAGCCCTTCGGAACTCAGCCGGGACAACGCCTCGCGGACCGCGCCGAGGCTGAAGCCGAGTTCCTTGACCAGATCAGAGATCTTGACCTTTTCTTCGGACAGAAACCTACCGCCCAGAATGTCGGCTCTGATCTGGTCATACGCGACAGAGGCCATACTCTGACCGGTTGTCTTGGGCATAGGTATCCTCTCTCAGCAATCCGCATCGAATAATAATCGTGATGCGCCCGTTGAATCTACATTCTTCGTTTGTGCGACATAGATGAAACATGTCGGTTGTTAGCAGAATGTATAGATTTGTCTGCGATATGCAAATTATTATGGCGGCAGATGGCCATGCCGCTGCCAGCCCGCCTGCAGAGCGTCGCGAAAACGCGACGCCGCAGATGCCGGTCCAAGTCGGAATCGCAGGATTTCGGCACGGATGTTCCGGTATCCGAGAGCCGGACATCGGTTGGCTGATCTTCAGGCGATGAAGTGCTTTTCAAGACCCCGGATGAGGGCGGCCAATGTGTGGAGCGTCGGCGTCGGCACGCCGTGACGTTCTCCGAGACCCACGACCGACTCATAGATCTGCTGCACCTCGCTGTGCTGGCCCGCCTCGAGATCGCGGCGCATGCTCGATTTCATCTGGCGGTTTTCGGGCGGCAGCGCGATCTGGTAGAAAATGTCATAAGCCTCGGCTTGGTTGATCGGGATGCCCGAGGCACTGGCGACCGCAGCGGCTTCATCGATGGCCCGCAGCGCCACGGCGCGCAGTTGGGGGTCATCGACGATCTGCCCCGCCGTCAGGTTCGTGGCCCCGCTGATCGCCGAAAGGCCGATATTGCCCAGCAGCTTGCGCCACTTGTCCCTCGTCACATCGGCGCTTGCCGTGACGGACAGGCCGTGGCGCGACAGGAAATCGGCCCAGCGCGTCACACGGTCGGACAGCCCGCCGCCGATCTCGCCCATATCCGTCGGCAGGTCGACGACATGGCGGACGCGGCCCGGAGCTTCCATCATCGCGGATTGCGACGTCAGCCCTGCAACGACACGGCCTTTTCCAAGGATCCCCTCGATGACCTCCTCGTTGCCGAGTCCGTTCTGAAAGCTGACGGCGACCGCGCCGGACCCGTCGAAAAGATGGCGAACCGAGGCTGCTGCCTGGGGATTGTAGATGGCCTTGCACTGAAACAGGGCGATGCCGATGGGCCCCGTGATGGTCGAGGCATCGGTGGTGGCCCTGATCGGGATGTGTCGGTCGCCACCATGTCCCGTCAGGATCAGGCCGCCGTTCTGCTGGATGGCCCCGATGTGGTCGCGGTTCACGTCGACAAGGGTGACGTCGGCGCCGCCCTCGGCGAGGCGTCCTCCAAACATCGACCCCATGGCGCCAGCGCCCACGACGACAATGCGTTGTGATTCCATGATTGCCCTCCCTACCTGGAGGAAGGTGTAGGATTAATCATATACGATTTACAAGATAATATTCTTTTTGTTTGACCTGCGATGCGGTTGGTCCTTATCTGGACGGGATCGCTGCGCTTTGCGGTTCGAAGGAGGTCGTGGACGATATGGAAGTCATGTTGGCAGATGTCGTGGTCGTCGGCGGGGGCGGGGCCGGGCTCGCCGCCGCGGTCGAGGCCGCCGAAGGGGGCGCAAGGACCGTTCTGCTTGAATCCGAGGGTGCGACTGGGGGCAGCACCGCACTTTCGGCGGGCCATACTGCCTTTTGCGACACGACCATCGTGCCGGGTGGCCGAGAAGCGCTTTATGCCGACCTCATCGCGGCCCATGACGGCGAAGGCGATCATGGGCTGTCGCGGCTCTATGTCGATGAGGCCGGCGCCACCTGCGAATGGCTTGCCGAGCGAGGGATCCACTTCGCCCGAAGCGTGCAATTGGCCAAGATGAGCCGCCCCTGGGCGCATGAGATGCCCCTGTCCGGCAAGGGGGGCGGGGCACAGATCACAGAAGGGCTGGAACAGGCGGCAAGGAAGGCCGGAGCACAGATCCTGCCGGGACATCGCGCGCGGCGCCTGCACCTGGAGGGGGATCGCGTGACCATGCTCGACGGCGACGGTCCGGAGGGCGCGTTCCGCATCCGCGCCGCGCGCGGGATCGTGCTGGCTTCTGGCGGCTTCACGCGCAATGCCGAAATGATCCGCAACTGGGGACCGAAGGGAGCGGACAAGATCGTGCCTTTCACCGGTGCGGGGTCGCGCGGCGACGGGCTGACGATGGCGCTCGCGCTTGGCTGTGGCACCGCCTACATGGCACCCGGCATTTCCCCGACCGGACCGGCCGATCCGGTGACCGGCAAGGGTGTCCTGATGATCTATGCCGGCGCGGTGATGATCAACAGGGACGGGCAGCGCTTTCATCGCGAATCCGATCTTTATAGCGACATCAGCAAAGCCGGGATGTCGCAGCCGGATACCCTGATGATCCAGGTCTATGACCAGCGGGCAAAGGACTACTTCGCCACGACCATGTGGGCGCGCGCCCTGACGGGCTTTGTCGAGCATGCAGCACCGGATCTGCCGTCGCTGCTGAACAAGCTCGCAGAGGAATGCGGGCTTGACGCCGCCGCCGCCGCCGAGACCATCGCGGACTACAACCGGAGCCTGCCCGATGGCGACAGGCTCGGCCGCCGCCATCTGGTCGGGGACAGCGGTCAGGCAACGCCCGTCGACAGCGCACCCTACTATGCGGCCATCACCCGGCCCGGCACCAGCCACTACAACGGCGGAGTGCAGGTCACTACGCGGATGGAGGTCAAGGATGTGTTTGGCAACGTGATCCCCGGCCTCTATGCGGCGGGAGAGATCATCGGCGGCTTCCACGGCCCGAACTACATGTCGGCGACACAGGTCGGAAAGGCCCTGATCTTCGGGCGCATCGCGGGCCGGTCGGCGGCCATGGGCGACGACTCGAATATCAACCAGGTCGCCACATCCCGATGAAGGGCCGCCTTGCGGTCCCGTTGCGATACGGCAACGATTTCCAGCATCATGCCCATTGCCGGGCCAACTGAAGGACAAACACCATGCGTCTTGCCGACAAGGTCACGATCATCACCGGCGCGGGCGGTGGCATCGGCTCGGGGCTCGTGCGACGCTTTGCCGAAAGCGGTGCAAAGCTCTGCCTCACCGATTACAACCTCGAGGCGGTCGAGCGGCTTTGCGACAGGCTGGCCCTGCCCGACGATCAAGCCCTGCTGCTCCAGCACGATGTTGCCGATGCGGCAAGCTGGGAAGAGGTGGTCCGCCGGACCTGCGAGCGGTTCGGGCGTCTCGACGTCCTTGTCAACAACGCGGGCGTGGCGGCACGAACGGGGCAACCCTATGACGCCATCGAATTCGAGGACTGGCGGCGGGTCATGTCGGTCAACTTGGACGGTGTTTTCCTTGGCATGTCCGCCGCGGCGCGCGCGATGCACCGGACGGGCGGAGGCTCGATCGTGAATATCGGATCAACGGCAGGATTGTCGGGAACGAATGGCGGCGCGGCCTACGGGACCAGCAAGGGGGCGCTGCGGACGCTGACCAAGCAGGCCGCCTATAGCTTTGCCATCCACGGCTACGACATCCGCGTCAACATCATCCATCCGGGCTATGTCTGGACGGATTTCGTCCGGGCTTCGGCCTCTGCCCGCTATGGCAGCGAGGAAGAGGCGCTGAAGGTAATGACCGCGGAAGTCCCGTTGGGCCGGATGATCGAGCCGGACGACATCGCCTGGCCCGCGGTCTATTTCGCGTCGGACGAGGCGCGCAACGTCACCGGGTCCGAATTGATCGTCGATGGCGGAAGGCGCTGCCGACCCTGAGGGATGCGCGGATGAACGGTTGCGTTTCCGTTCATCCGGCCCGACTTTCTGATCGCCGTGGCATTTGCGGGCGGTCTGTCAGCCCTGCCTGACGGAATGTGCGGCGGCGTTGATCCCCGCTTCCCGGCCAAAGACAAGCGCCATCCCGATATGGGATCCCGACATGTAGCCGGTGCCGTGAAAACCGCCCGTCACCTCTCCGGCCGAGAACAGGCCAGGGACAGGCTCGTTGAACACATCCAGCACCCGCATCTGCGCATCGAGGGCCAGGCCGCCGTTGAAATGGGTCGTCCCCGGCACCGCGATGATCGCATGGAAGGGCGCCGCCGTGATCGGCTGGGGCGCGCCGACCGAGCCGACGAGACACCGTCGTCCGAAAGCGTCCTGCCCCGATCCGATGGCGGCGTTATAGGCATGGATCGTCCCAAGGGCCTTTTCGGGGTCGAGCCCGCATTCGTGGCGGAGACGCGTGACAAGGTCCTCCAGCGTGTCGGCCGTGAACTCCCGCGCCCCGGCATAGACTTTCGACCACATGGTCTTGCTGAAATTGTCCTTCACCTTCGCGTCGAAGATCTGGATCATCAGCGACTCCGGCTGGGACAGTCCTTTCAGCGTGATGTCCGTATAGGGTTCCGATTCGTCGCAGAAGCGCCTGCCCGCCTTGTTGAGCAGGATGGCGCCGCAATAGTTGATGATGGACGTCACGCCGGTGTGGCGATCGACCGGGCCAGATGCGGCAATTCCGGCGGTCAGAAAGCGGGTGCCGGCGCCAAGCGCCATCGCCATCAACAGGCCGTCGCCGCGCGAGCCCGGCGCAGTGACCGGCATGATGCGCTGTGTTCCGGGGCCTCCGAAATGCTTGATGAGATCGGGATTCCGGCTGAACCCGCCCGTAGCCAACACCACCGCCCGCCGCGCCTCGAATCGGCGGCACCGGCCCTCCGTCTCGACCTCGACATGGGTGACGCGCTGTTGATCGCGGACAAGGCGCCTGGCCCGGACCCTGCGCAGGATCCTGATGGGCCGGGACTGGGCCGCTGCCACCAGGGCATCGACGATCTGCGCCCCGCCGCCCCGGTTCTGCAACGGCATCTCGTGCGCCCAGGGCGCGCTCATATGCGCGAGCTGCACCGATTTCGCGAACCGGACGCCAAGTTCCTCAAGCCGGGCGAAACTGCGGCCGGACCTGTCGACATAGACCTGCAACAGGGCCGGATCGGCGTCGGGATGGGCGTGGGCAAGATCCTGCAACAGAAGGGCACGCGGCTCGGGCGCGAATTTCGTTTCGCACAGGGTGACATGACCCGTCGCAGGCAGCATGCCGCCGCCGAGCTGGTTTTCCGATTCGAGAAGAACCACCTCGGCTCCGAGGTCGCTGGCCTCTATCGCAGCCATCAGGCCGGCGGGGCCCCCGCCAATCACGATTACATCGGCCCCCTGCCCGTCAGCTTGACCATCATTCTGCACCTCGACGTTCATTGGCGATACCTCGCAGTTTCTGCATGTGATTTCAGAGATCCGACCAAGCAGGATTGAGTGCCGGGGGCGGTTGCGCGGCTGCTCGCAGGGGCGGGCCGTCATGCCCTGGCGGGCAGGAAGCCAGTCGGATTCGCTCTTCTGTTCGTAAGCGACCCATATCACCATCTTTCGCAAAAAATATATATTTAAGTTGACAGAATCTTTTATTTTGGGGATTGTGCTGTCAGAAAGCATGTCGGCGTTCGGGGAGGAATGCATGCGGTTTGTGAGCTACGAGAACGCCGGGATACGCGGCTTGGCCGTTGCCACGGAGGGCGACGGATATCGCGGCCTCCTTGCCTCCGACAGCGGTTTTCCGGGCACGCTGGACGAGATCGTGCGGCGCAATGATTTCGCGGCAGCCGCCCAGGCGCTTCGGTCGGGCGCACCGCTCGATCTCGATGCCGTGACCTTTCGCACGCCGCTGGCCAATCCCGGCAAGGTTCTTTGCGTGGGCCTCAACTACTCCGACCATGCCGCCGAAAGCGCCATGGAAGTGCCGCCGTTCCCTACGGTTTTCGCGCGCTTTCCCAGCGGCTTCGTTGCGCATGGCGCGCCGCTTGTCCGGCCCCGCGTCTCGGAAATGTTCGACTACGAGGGCGAGGTGGTCGCGGTGATCGGCAAGTCCGGGCGCGAAATCCCCGAGGCCGAGGCGCTAGATCATGTATGCGGCTACTCGATCTTCAACGATGGCTCGATCCGCGATTTCCAGTTGCAGACGCCGCAGTGGACGGTGGGCAAGAACTTCGACGGGACGGGTGCTTTTGGCCCCATCTTCGTCACGGCAGACGAATTGCCGCCAGGCGCGGCGGGGTTGCGGATCGAAACGCGTCTGAACGATCAGGTCTTGCAGCGCGCCAATACCGACGATCTGATCTTCGACATCCGCAAGCTGGTTTCACTGTTGAGCATCGGCATGACGCTGGAGGCCGGCGACATCATCGTGACGGGTACGCCCTCGGGTGTGGGGATGGCGCGCTCTCCCAAGGTTTTCATGAAGCCGGGCGATGTCTGCGAGGTCAGCGTGGAACGGATCGGCACGCTGCGGAACCCGGTGGTCGCGCAAGAGGCGTGATCGCCGAAGATCGGCCTTGCGAAGCAAGGCCCTGGCGGCCCCGAAAGTGCCCGCGACCATGTTCGGGACCGCAACCCGCGACTGACCAGGTGGAACGCTGAACATGCCACGTCGGCCTGGATGTCCAGGGGGTCCGACGCCGCCGGGGAAGAACAAGCAACGCAAATGCGAAATGCACAGAGGAGGAAAGCATGAGCAATCATAAGGGTTGGGTTCACAGAACCAGGCAGATTATCTTTTCCCTTCCCATCGCGATGCTGGCGCCCGCGGGCATGGCCAGCGCTGAAACCGCAGCGGGAACGAATTTCGATGAAATCCTCGCCGGCGCGAAGACCGAAGGGAAGCTGACAGTCTGGGGTTCGTTCCCGCAAAAGACCGAAACCCACGCGGCGCTGATCAAGGCATTCAACGAACGCTTCGGTCTGGAAACCCAACTGGAATGGGTTCCGAACCCGCCGATAACCTCGAACTCGCGCGCACTGACGGAAAAGGCGGGCGGCGGCTCGGTCAGCATGGACATCATCGCCGGTTCCTCCATGGAGGACACCGTGTTGATGGCCGACCAGGGCTTGATCACGAAATTCCCGTGGACGGAAGTGTTCGGCGAACAACTGCCCGCAATCAAAGATCTCGAAGAGCAGATGTTCGACGAATATCGCGACGTGGCGCTTCCCTATTATGTCATCGCGTACGGCTTTGGCTGGAATCCCAACTTCATAGACGACGCGGACGTTCCCGAGACCTACGACGATCTGCTCGACCCGAAATGGAAGGGCAAGATAGGGTTCAATTCGTTCTTCGCGCCGATCAACATCAACAGCTATGTCATCGGCTATGACGGCGCGGTAGAGTATGCGAAGGCGCTGTTCGCCAACCAGCCCGTGTTCGAGAAAGGCACCCTCGCCGTGCAGAACGCGGTCATTTCCGGTGCTGTTCCCTTCGGCGTCATCAACTCTATCGGCGCGTTTACCAGCGAACGGACCGGCGAACCGCTGAAGTTCAAGCTGCCGTCCGACATCATCGCCCTGTCCAACCTCCATATCTATGTGCCTGAAGGCGCACCACACCCGAACACCGCGCGGCTGTTCACCGCCTGGATGGCGGTCGAGGGCGCAACGGTCGGCGACGCTTATGAGCCGATGGTTCGTCCGGGCGACAAGAGCGCGGATCTGGTGCGCATGATCGAGGAGCGTGTCGCGGCCACAGGCGCGAAGGTCTCGCAGGTGAGCGGCCCTGAAGACCTGGAAACCTCGGAGCGCGTCAACAAGACCCTCGCGGATATCGTCGCCGGGAAATAGCCGGGTCACCCGGGAAAACCGCGTGATCCACCACACGGGCGCGTCCTGGCCATGCCGGCTCGCGCCCGTGCCAGGATAAAGTGCGCCCTCCTTCGGGGAGAGGAGAATTACATGCTGAAAGTCGATAGTCTCTTAAAGTCGTTCGGCGATCATACCGTGATCGACCATGTGTCGTTCGAGGTGGAAGCGGGCGACTTCTTTACGATGCTCGGCCCCAGCGGCTGCGGCAAGACGACGATCCTGCAATGCATCGCAGGGTTGCAAACCCCGACGGCGGGCTCGATCGAGATGGCCGGAAAGGTCGTCTACAGTTCTGCCCAGAAGTTGTTCGTACCGGCGAGCCACCGCAACCTGGGGATGGTGTTCCAGTCCTATGCGATCTGGCCGCATATGACCGTTTTCGAGAATGTCGCCTTTCCGCTGGTCCATGGAGCGCGGCAGCGCGTGCAGGACGTCGACAAGCGCGTCATGCACGCACTGGAGATGGTGAAGCTTCAGGATTACGCGCAACGTCCCGCCCCCTTCCTCAGCGGCGGTCAGCAGCAGCGTGTTGCGCTGGCCCGCGCCCTTGTCCACCAGCCCGAACTGCTCCTGCTGGACGAGCCGCTTTCCAACCTCGACGCCAAGCTGCGCGACGTGATGCGCATCGAGATCCGCAACCTGGTGAAGTCCATGGGGATCACCACGATCTTCGTGACCCATGACCAGCTCGAGGCGCTGTCGATGTCCGACACGGTCATGCTCCTGCGCGGCGGTCATATCGTCCAGAAGGGCAGCCCGCAGGAGGTCTTTCTGCGCCCGAACACCGAATTCACCGCCGATTTCATGGGGCGCAGCAACTTGATCCCCGGCAAGCTTTCGGCCTCGGGCAGCCATGTGACGACCTCATTCGGTGAAGTCGCCTGCAACGTCGCCTCCGGCCTGACGCCCGGTGCCGATGTGGCGCTGGTGGTGCGTCCGAACGTCGTCCGCACCGTGGCCGCCAGAAATGCGACGCGCGGCCAGAATACCTTCGTGGGGCGGATCGAAAGCCAAACCTTCCTGGGTGACCTCATCGAGGCCGATGTGATCCTTGGCGGGCAAGTCATGCGCGTCGCGCTAGATCCTTATGCGCCGCTTGCGAATGGCCAGGAGGTTGAAGTCCAGCTTCCAGCCGAATGCTGCATTGCGGTTCCAGCCGAATCCGCCAGCAGGAGGGGGTAGACATGAGCATATCACGCACAAGCAGCGCTACCACGGAGGCGGTGTGGGAACCCGATACCTCAAGCACCGCGCGGCTCGTTGTCCGCAACGGGCTTCTGATCCTGCTGGTCGTGCTGATCGCGCTTCCGCTTCTGGTGCTGATCTATACCAGCTTTCTCCCCCCCGGCGCGGTTCCCCTGTCGGGCTCTGAACTGACGCTGGATAATTATCGTTCGATCCTCACCGGCTCGGGCACCGTCGCGCTGTTCGTGCGGACGATCATCTTTGCCGTGGGCAGTTCTGCCATCGGCATCGTTCTGGGCATCTCTTTCGCCTATCTGACCGAGCGGACCGACCTGCCGGGACGGACCGCCGTCCGTATTCTGATGTTTTCCTGGATGGCGGTTCCGGCGCTGGTCTTCGGCTATGGCTGGATCCTGCTGCTCAACCCTGGCAACGGCATCATCAACGTGATGGTGAAGGCGATCTTCAACCTCGAGCAGGCGCCATTCACGCCCTATTCAATGCAGGCCCTCACCGTCATTGCCGGCCTTGGCGCAGTTCCGACGGCCTATATCATGGTCAGCGGGCTGCTGCGCAACATGGATCCCTCGCTTGAGGACGCAGCGTTCGTTTCGGGGGCGAGCCGGTTCGTGATCCTGCGCAAGATCACCGCGCCATTGCTGACGCCCGGCACGCTGTCGATCTCGATCTACCTGATCATGACGATGGTGCAGCATTTCGATCTGCCGATGATCATCGGCCTGACCGCGCAGACCCCGGTCCTGTCCACCAGCATCTACATGGCCGCGGCACCGGATTTCGGCCTGCCGAACTATGGGCTAGCGGCGGCCTTCGGCGTGTTCCTGGCGATCCTGGCCGGAGCGCTGATGTTCATGTATTTCCGCGTGGTTCATGCAAGCGAGCGTTATCGCACCGTCACCGGCAAGAGCTTCCGCCCCAAGTTGTTGCACCTGCGTGGGCTTCAGAAGGTGTTCGCGATCCTGCTGGTGGGCGGTTACTTCGCCCTAATGCTAATGCCGCTGCTGACGCTGGCCTGGGCCAGCCTGTTCCCCTACTACAGGCTCCCGTCCTTCGCCGCCCTCGCGGATGCCAGCTTTGCGGCCTACTTCCGGGTGTTCAGCGAGCCGCAGACCTTCCGCGTCATCGTCAACACCGTACTGCTGTTCCTGACGAGTTCCACCCTCGCCGTCGTGCTGTCCTGTCTGGTCAGCTGGTTCGCCGTGCGGCTGGGCGGCAAGAGCGGCCGGGCCATGGACCTGCTATCCTTCGCCCCCACCGCGATCCCGCCAATCGTCATGGCCATCGCGCTGCTGATGATGTTCCTCAGGACACCGCTCAATGGAACCATCTGGGTGATCGTGATCGGGCATATCGCCATGTATCTGTCCTTCGGCACGCGGGCGATGAACGGGGCATTGATCCAGATCCACCGAGAGCTCGAAGATGCCGCCACGGTAAGCGGCGCGAGTTGGGGAACCAGCCTGCGCAAGGTGCTGTTCCCGATCATCTGGCCACATATCCTCAATACCTGGCTGTGGATCGTGGCGCATAGCGCGCGCGACTTGACCTTTCCGCTGTTCCTGCTGACCTCGAGCAACGTGGTTGTCGCGACAGCGATCTATCAGCGCTGGAATTATCCCGACCTGCCGGGAACCGCCGCGCTGTGCATGATGCTGGTTCTTGCGCTGTCGGCGCTGGTGATTCCGATCCAGATCTATCTGGAACACAAGAACCTGAATAAGGCGTAGTGCGGACGCGCTGGTCCGGGGCCAAGGCTGGCCCCGGATCGACCCTGAAGGAATAACCTCTCGACCAAGGCGGATATGATGACCGAAGTTGGGTTTATCGGGATTGGAGCCATGGGCCGTCCGATGGCAATGCGCCTGATCCGGGGCGGTTACGACCTGGTTGCCTTCGACATCCGCAAAAGCGCCGTCGAGGCGCTGGCAGCGTAGGGCGCGAAACAGGCGGGGTCGGCGCGTGAAATCGTGGAGCGCTGCGAAACGGTGGTCCTGTCCTTGCCATCCCTCGGCGCGGTTCGCGACGCCGTTAACCGGAACCACAAGGGCTTTCTCGCCCAGGGCAGTGCCGATCCCGATGTTCACATCATTAAAAATTTCAAGCCTATCGGCATGCCAACGGCTGTTGACCTGCGGCATGGCCAGCATGGCTTTTGCGGCCGCCCTGACGATATAGGCAGCATAGGACAGTGAGATGCCATCGGCCTCGAACTTCGTTTTACGATGAGTGCGGTGTGCGATGACGGCGCTGAAATCGGCCTCGAAGACCGCCGTCACCTGAGGCGCTTCAGATACGGATTTCAGCATGTTTCACGCAATAGCCAGCCGCATCTGGTCATGCGGAACAATCTCGCCCCCAAAACCAGCGGTTTGCAGGTCTTCATGAACGATCAGGCAACGATGCGTCCTGGTGACCGAGTTCAGCACCGCCTCCCGGTCCCAGGGAACCAGCGTGCGCAGATCGATCACATCCACCGAGAACCCTTCGGCCGCTTCCTGACAACGATCAACCATCCCGCCCCAGGTGACGATGGTCGCGTCGTTACCTTCGGCCACGAATTTCGCTTTGCCGAAGGGAATCGCGTAATCTTCACCCGGCCAGGGGCGTCGTGCCCAGGCGTGGTCCAGCATCGCGCGATGTTCCAGGAAGATCACCGGGTCGTTGCCGCGCAGACTGGTCCGCAGAAGGCCCTCGGCGTTGGAGGGCGAAGCGACCTTCCAGCCAGGGCTGTGGATGAAGGCAACCTCGTTGGTCTGGCTGTGCCAGGGATCGCCGCACTTGAAGAATCCGACTGGCATACGCACGACCATATGCGCCGCGAACCGGTTGTTCGTCCGCCAGCGCATCGAGCCGCAGTCGTTGAGCTGTTCGGTCGCCGGTTCTGCATATTTTGCGGAACTGGATTTCCGGGACAGGCAACAGGCCGGCAAGGGCCATGCCGACGGCACGGCCGATGATACCCTCCTCGGACAGCGATGTGTCAAAGACGCGATCGGTTCCGAATTTCTCCTGAAGCCCCAGCGTTACGGCGTGGACGCCACCCTTGGGACCGATATCCTCGCCAAAGACCGGCATGCGGGGATTCAGCCCCAGTTACTGATCGAGAACGCGACGGATCGCCGTGACCATACTGAGCGCTGCCCCTCGGGCCGCGCCAGATCGGTGCTGGCGGGAGCGGCCCAGCCCTGAGGCATCAGACCGCCCGTCGCCTGCATCTCGCCTTCGAAGAAGACGTTGCGCAGCACGGTTTCAGGTTTGGCGACAGGCCGAGCCTCGGCCGCTTCACGCACAGCATCGGCGCGGTCTGCGGCTGCTTCCAGCTCCTTCCTCCAGCCATCCTCGCTCATCAGCGCCGGCACGAGGTAATTCTTGAGCTTGGCCCAGGGATCGCGTGCCCATTCCGCCTCAACGACCTCAGGAGTCTTGTATGTCTGGGTGTCCTGAAAGCTATGCCCCTGAAGCCGCGGCACGGTCGGGCGCAGCATGGCAGGCAGACGTTCCTCGCGGACGAAAGCAAGGGCTTGGGCGGTCAGCAGCGCCGCCTCCTCAGGATCGGTGCCGTCGCCGGTGAATATCTTGAGCCCTCTCCAGGCAGCCAGGTTCGCCGCGATATTGCCGCCTGGGGTCTGGAACGTCGAAGCCACCGAAATACCGAAGCCATTGTCCTCGATATAGAACAACATCGGCAGCTTCTGCGTCGTCGCAATCGTCAGAGCCGACCAGAACCCGTTCGAGGCGACGGAACCGTCCCCGCCCAGCACCACGCCGATTGAACGCCCATGACCCTCGGAGCCCAGCACCTCGGCGTGATATTCCATCGCCTGAGCCCAGCCTGCGATGGGGCTGTACTGCGCACCGACACCACCGCACATGGGAAGCGCCGTCGCACCACGAGGATTGGGAGAGTTGAAGACGACACCGATGTCGCTGCCGCCCGAATAGCCGCCGGCGCGACCCATAGCCGAAGCCAGCGCTTTCTTCAGGGTCCACCTCCAGCGACAACAGCATCGGTCGCGACCGATAGTAGCCGCAAACTGCGTCATGAGGTGCGTCCAGGCGCATGCGCAGGAGGATCTGCGCCATGTCATGTCCACGCGCAGAGAATTGGTAGAGCACCTTCTTTTCTGGAACCAGACGGGTTTCCTCCAACTCGTCCAGCGCGCGGCTCAGGGCCATGTGGCGCAGAACCTCGACCCAATCGACGGAAACGTCAGGAGCGTTGCGTCGCGCAATGCTAAGCGAACTTCTGGCCATCGGACCTCCCTCTCGCACGCCTTTTCCTGACATGTTTTGCATCTGCGAGCTGAAAAGTTCTTTCAGCCCATCCGGGTATGGTTACATTATTGAAATGTTCATTTCACAAAATTGGAAGAATCGGAAACATCTGGACCAGATCGACCCGATAAACCAGAGAATCATCCGGACGCTTCAGAAGCGCGGCAATCTCTCCAGCCAGGAACTGGCGGAAACTGTCGGTTCGTCTGCGGCATCCTGCTGGCGCCGCGTCAAAGCCCTTGAGAAAGCCGGAGTGTTAGGGGCCGCCGTGCGACCAAAAACTCGGGAGAGGCCTGGATGTATTTTGCCAAATCCGATTGAACGCCCAGGCTCGCGCCATGCGCGCTGCGTTTGAGCAGTTCATCGATCTGCAAGAAGATGTTGTAGAATTCTATTCTATCAGCGGCGAGAGGGACTACCTATTGCACTTCGTCGCAAAGGATGTATCCGATTACGAGAAGATACTCATGCGTGGAATACTGGATCATGATTCCATTGCGAGTTCGTCGTCAATCTTCGTGCTGCGTCGGGTCAAGCACTCTACAGCTATACCGGTTTAGATAAGGGCAGTTTATTGTTCGCAAATGATGCCAGGCGCCAGGCTTCGATCAAGGAGGCCGCCACTTTTCCATACAAAATGAGCATGGAATCGCGAACAGTTCTTCTCGAACCGCTGATATAATGCGCCCTCGAATTTCCGGGGGCCGGATTGACGCGATTCGTTAGAACTTTCCCTGCATGCTGGATTTTTGTGCAACTCTAATGCACCCGACGTCTTGCCCCGCCCAAGCGGATCATGTTTCTTGCCCCAAGATCCCACGACGCATGATTCCAGGGAGATAGCGCCATGATCAGGATACCGTATTTCGACAATGCCGAAGTTGAGCTGATCGACGATCCCGAGGATCCTGGCGCTGAAATGGCACTGGAGACGTTCCTGATGCTCACGCCCGCCGATCGGATCGTGGATTCCCGCCATGTCTTCGCCTATTATAGGGATTTCCGCGAAGCCGTCGGCGGCCAAGACTGGCTGGACGAGCAGATGGGTGTTCCCGAAACGCCTGCCGACATCTGGAAACATGTCACGCCGACTACTCTCGATCTGCGAAAAGGCCGCGGCGACGACAGCAGCTGGTATGTCATGGTCGAAGCGAATTGCGCCTGGGAAGAAGAGCATGGCCTGTTGCTGGTCTGGCGCGACGGCCGGACGCTGACCAAGGTCGGTGGCTATGACGGCCATGTCACCAATGCGAACGCCTATGCGGACGATGGCCTTCGCGACGTCGTTTACGTGGCAACGAATCCGAACCACACCACGAGGACCACCAACGCAGGGTGAATTGGCTAAGGTATCTCCCTAGACCTTGGGGAAATCGCGTGCCGTCTGCTGCCATTCTCGATCATCCGCAGCAGGTCTGCCTATATGTTTGACCCTATCCTGCTATACCAGTCCGCCGGCATTGCATGGCAGGACGTCGCCTAGTGGAGGTCTCAGCTTTGCACAACCATCCGACATGCCGTCGGTGACAGGTTATCCCGCATCTTTACCCTAATGTGCGGACAACGCCGTACTCTCGTCTGGGTGGCGGTTTCGGGAACCTTGCGTGCAGCATTCATCGAGGCCGCCCGGCAGCGTCGGGGCGAAATGTTGCTGTCAGCGATGCGCCAGATAGTCAGCTGAAACGTAACCCCAGATACCGGGCCTGTCGGTGAGCGAGACTCTGCACCAGACCTTGCCGTTATTCGTGACGCAGTTCTGGCGGGTAAGGCGCGTTCCGTCGGGCAGGCCGATGATGATCTTGTGATTGAGGCCTGGGCCTGCGCGAAGTTTCAGGAGATCGTCTGACCCGACGCCCTTGACCACCGCACCAGAACCGACCGCGCAGCCGGTAGCGATAGCGAGAGCGAGAAGAGCGGCAAAATGAGTGCGCATGATCTGACCTGAATCGTTTTGCCATCACTACGACACCATCGCGCGAAATGACAGCAGGCAGGTGCCGGACGCGGATAAGGGGTTGCACAAGACCTGCCATTGAAGGCCCGTTCCGTCCCATAGAGCGGCGATTCTGGTCAGGATTTCGCCGCGGCGCCAGTCAGCGGCAGCTTCGGAGAATGCAGCCACGCAGCATGGGATGAGCCAGACCGGCGGTTCTGGGCTGCGTGCGATGACTGCGCGCGTTTGCCCTGCCCGAAGCATCGGAGCCGGCCTCGATCCTCGTCACCCCTGCTCCCGGCGGCCCGGCCTTCCAACCCGCCCCGCCAGAAAGCAGCCGATCGCGGCCAGTTGTATCGCCGCAGCGCAGGCGAGCAGCGGCACCGAACCGGATCCGTCGACCATGCCATCCCCGCGCAGCAGGCCGAACGCCGCCGGCGCGAAGGCATGGCTGGCCTGGCCGATGGCGACGATCAGCGGCACGACGCGGGCCACCTCGGCCCGGGTGAACTCCTGCTGCGCGATCAGCGGCGGCAGCGAGGTGGCATTGCCGATCCCCAACCCGAAGAGCGCAATGCCGAGCCCCGCCCTCGCCCGCCGCCAGCAGGAACAGCAGCGATCCAGCCACCTGCACGCCGTAGCTGGCACAGGCGACCAGGCGGCGGTCGGCCGAGACCGGCATCATCCAGCCCACCACCGAACGCCCGAGGATCGCGGCGAGCGTCGCGCCGCCCATCGCCAGCCCCGCCATGCGCTCGCCCAGCACCGGCACCAGCAGCGAGAACAGATGCGCCAGCAACCCGATCTGGGCAAAGAGCCCCAGCATCATGCCGGCGGCCAGCGTCACGAACTTGCCGTCGGCAAAGAACCAGCGGCGCGCGGGCGAACCGCCTCGCGGCGCTCGTGGCCGGGGATCGGCCCCCTGCACGCCGTCCGGGCTTTGCCCCATGCTTTCGGGCGTGTGCCGGAACACCAGCACCGACAGGGTCGCGACCACGGCCACCATGACGCCGCCGACGGCCAGGGCCGCCGGCAGAAAGCCGATGCCCGCGATCAGCGCGATCCACGGCGGCGAGAAAATCACCCCGCCCAGGCTCGCGCCGTTATGGGCCATGCCGAGCGCGGCGGGACGGCGCAGGATGAACCAGGGCGCGATCAGCGCGTTCACGGCGGCCACCCCCATCGCGACCCAGCCAGCGCCGCTGGCCAGCGCCGCCGCGAACAGCTGCCAGGGCTCGGGCCGAGCCAGGATGCAGGCCCTCGGCATCCTGGCGGCGGATCGCGACATGCACGGCCGCCGCCCGCTCTGCCGTCCCTGCCTGGACTGGAGCGAGCGCCGCCCGCATCTGGCCGGAGCTCTCGGCGCCGCCATCTGCACCCATGCCCTGGATCAGGGCTGGGTGCGGCGCCGCATCGGAACGCGGGCACTGGAGATCACCCCGGCTGGCAGGATCGGTTTCCGGCAGGCGTTCGGGGTCGCGGACGCTGCCGGCTGATCAGGGCAGGCCGCTTGCGTCCGGCATATCCCCATGCCCGCGGCGGCGAACACGAATGGCCGCGGTAGGGAAGCCGCACTGCGGCGGCGGCTCGCGAGTGGCCGGAATGGGTCGGGATGCGCTGCTATCCGTCCGACTGGCCGCCCATGCTGCAGCGCGGAATGCATGGCCGGTTTGCCGGGATCACGGCTACTTCCCATCCGGTGCCCGGCCTATATCCGCCTTGTCCGAAACATGCCCGCCGAATGGGCAAGATGAAAAAAGGTGCCGAGATGTCCGCTGTCGAAATGAGCCATAGCCATGCTGCCCGTGGCCTGGGCCAGGTCTTTGCCCGCGTGACCGCGATGGTCGCGGCATGGAACGACGCCCGCATCACCCGCAGCGAACTGAACCGGCTGACGGATCGCGAATTGACCGACATCGGCCTGACCCGCGGCGATATCGAGCGCGTCGCCCGCGGTCTCTGAAGCCATCCCCATCGATGAACCGATCCCGCGGCGGTGGCGGCGGGGTTTTTTCATGCGCGGGTGATGGAAATCCGAAGCTGGGCCCGCTCATGGTCATCGCCATCGCCGCATCAGCGATGATCGGAGCCTTCGACTTCGCCTATGCAGGGTTCACTGCTCTTTTCGGAGGTGCGGACGCGATTTCGATCCTCGGGATGTTGCTGATTGTGGGCGGCGGCACCCTGTCCTTGCGGCGATAACCCCAGTCCGCATTGCCACTGTTTCGGCACGGATCTCGCCGCAGCGAGTCCAAGCAACCCCTTTCTGGAATGCTGGCCGAGAGAAGGTGATGCGCCTGATCAGTCGGCTCGTGAACGCATCATGGTGTCTCTCCATCATCACGTCGTCACTTCACCCTTGATTACATACCAACCAGTCGGTATCTTTAATCCTCAAGGAGAGTGACATGCCCGCCCCGACCGCGAAACCCAATGCCCGTTCCAAGCTGCTCGATGCCGCCCTGTCGATGATCCGCGCCAAGGGCTATTCCGCCACGACGGTCGACGAGCTCTGCGCCGCCGCCGGTGTGACCAAGGGCGCCTTCTTCCATCATTTCAGGAACAAGGACGAATTGGGCGTCGCAGCCGCCGAGCATTGGTCCGAGGTGACAGGCGCCCTGTTCGCCGCTGCGCCCTACCACGACCATGCCGATCCGCTCGACCGCGTGCTCGGCTATCTCGCCTTCCGCAAGGCCTTGCTGCAAGGCGGCGTGCCCGATTTCACCTGCCTCGTCGGCACCATGGTGCAGGAGACCTATGAGACGGCTCCGGCCATTCGCGACGCCTGCGACCGCAGCATCAGCACCCATGCCAGGACACTCGAGGCCGATATCGAGGCGGCGATGCGCGACCGGGCCATGTCGCCCGATTGGACGCCCGAATCGCTCGCCCTCCACATCCAGGCGGTCCTGCAGGGCGCCTTCATCCTCGCCAAGGCAAAGGGCGGGCCACAGGTCGCCGCCGACAGCATGGACCATCTGACCCGCTACCTGACGCTGCTGTTCTGCGCGGGCGGCGACACCCCGAACCCGAAAGGAGACTGACATGCCCAGCACCATTAATCTGCACCGCGTCATCGCGGCGAAGCCCGAAAAGGTTTATCGGGCCTTCATCGAACCGGATGCCATTGCCAGCTGGCTTCCGCCCTTCGGCTTCCTCTGCACCGTCCATGAGCTGGATGCCAGGGTCGGCGGCAAGCACAGGATGTCCTTTCGGAACTTCACCACCGGGGACAGCCATTCCTTCGGCGGCGAATATGTCGAACTCGTTCCCGGCGAGCGGCTGGTCTACACGGACAGGTTCGACGATGCGAACCTGCCGGGCGAGATGCGGGTCACCGTCACGCTGAAGCCCGTGTCGGTGGGCACCGAGATGACCGTCGAGCAGGCCGGGGTGCCGGACCTGATCCCGGCCGAGGCCTGTTACCTTGGCTGGCAGCAGAGCCTGCGCAAGCTTGCGAGCCTGGTTCAGCCCGAAATCGACCAATAGCGACGACGGATCGCCGTCGGCAAAGCGTCATGCGCAAACCGTGCGGCCCCGGAAACGAAAACTCCACTCGATCCCGTACGAAACCCCCAGACCAAAGGAGACCAGAGATGACCGATCTCGTGACATGCCTGTGGTTCGACCATGGCGAAGCCGGAAAGGCGGCCGCATTCTATGCCGCCACCTTTCCCGACAGCCATGTCGACCGGGTGAACGCCTCTCCCTCCGACTATCCCGGCGGCCAGGCGGGCAACGAGCTGACCGTCGAATTCACCGTCCTTAACCGAAGGTTCATCGGCCTCAACGGCGGTCCTGCCTTCACGCCGAACGAGGCGGTCAGCTTCATGGTTCTGACCGAAGACCAGGAACAGACCGATCGCTACTGGAACGCGATCGTCGGAAACGGCGGCCAAGAGAGCGATTGCGGCTGGTGCAAGGACCGCTGGGGCCACTCCTGGCAGATCACCCCGAAGCGGCTGATGGAGCTGACGACCGATCCCGACCGCGCCAAGGCCAAGCGCGCGATGGAGGCGATGATGACGATGCGGAGAATCGACATCGCCCGGATCGAGGCGGCCGCGTCTGCCGGGACGGAATAGCAGGGCAAGGGACGGCGACGAACGACCGTGCATCGCTGTCCTGCCGCGGCACGAAACCGAACCCTGCCGGCTTCGGCACGCCAGCCCGCAGGCCCTGCGGATGGCGATCTGGAGTGGCGAGGGCGGCAAGGCCGGGTCGAGGTCGGCCCTGGGCATGGACATGGGCGCGTCGGGTTCTGGGCTGTCCCGATGCGCAAGAGCGGGACGGTTTGCGGCGCGGGTGAACATCCCACCCTGCTCATGCTCGTGATCATCAAGCGCTTTCGACGGGCACGGCCGGATGAACCGGGACGCTGTCGATATAGGATAAGATCACCGGCATCACGACCAGCGTCAGGATGGTGAAACTGATGAGCCCGCCGATCATCGCATAGGCCATTGGCACACGCTGTGCGCCGCCGCCCGTAATGGCGATGCCCAGGGGGAACCATCTCGAAGATCATTGCGAGCGTCGTCATGATGATCAGCCGGAACCGCGCCACGCCGGCGCTGACCAGCGCAGCGATCCGTTCCAGCCCGTGCTAGCTCCTGATTGGCGAAATGGCCCAGCAGGATGCCTTTCTTGGTCACCAGCCCCATCAGCATGATGCATCCGATCATCAAGTATGCTGCCCGCGATCATCAGTGCCAGGATGACGCCGATCAGCAACAATGGCATCGCCACCACGATTGCGATCGGCTGCAGGCCGCTCGCGAATTGCGGGCCTAGGGCCAGATAGGACCATCGCCCGCTCATAGGGTCAGGCCCCATTGATCTTCTTGATGCCGCCGGGCCTGGATGATTCAAGCACCCGAGCTGACGGGGGTGCTGATGAGCAACCTTTTCCGGCTGACCGACGAGCAGATGGAGCGGCCCGGCCGTTTTTTCCGAAGAGCCATGGCAAGCCGCGGGTTGATGACCCGCGGGTGCTGAGCGGGATCATCTTCATCAACCGCAATGGGTTGCGGTGGCGTGATGCTCCACGGGAGCATGGCCCGCCCAAGACGCTCTACAACCGCTGGAAACGGTGGGGCGACAGGGGGTGTTCGGCCGGATGATGGAGGGATCAGCCTCCGAGGGGGGCGAGGAGAAGGTCGTGATGATGGACGCGACCTGCCTGAAGGCGCATCGCACGGCTTCGAGCCTGCGGTCGGAAAAAGGGGGCTCGACGATCAACGCGAGCGTCTGGTCGGGCGAAGGAAAGGCGGGCTGAACACGACGCTGCACGCCGTCGCGGACGCGAAAGGTCGCCCCCTCGGCTTCTTCATGACGGCTGGCCAGGTCGACAACTACACCGGTGCGGCGGCGCTCCTGGGCAGCTTGCCCGCCGCCGAATGGCTGATCGCCGACCGCGGCCATGACGCCGGCCGGTTCAGGGATGCATTGCAAGACAAAGGGATAAAGCCCTGCATTCCCGGCCGGAAGTCGCGCGGCAAGACGATCCGCTACGACAGGCGTCGCTATCGGCAGCGCAACCGGATAACGATCACCTGAATACGCCCACCGTGCCGATCATGCATCATCGCTCGCAAAAATGGTCAACCAACGAGGCCTCCCGAATGAACCACAGCCCCCGGCAATCGCAGGCAAGCGTCTCCGAAGTGTTCCGCGTCTTCCTGAAGCTGGGGCTCACCTCCTTCGGCGGCCCGATCGCGCATCTGGGCTATTTTCGCGACGAACTGGTGACACGGCGAAAATGGCTGAGCGAGAGCGCCTATGCCGATCTGGTGGCACTATGCCAGTTCCTGCCGGGTCCCGCCTCCAGCCAGGTTGGCTTTGCACTTGGCCTGACCCGGGCGGGTTGGGGCGGCGCCTTTGCGGCTTTCCTCGCCTTCACCTTGCCATCTGCCCTGATCCTTCTCGGCCTCGCCATGACCGCAACACGCCTCGAAGGCCCGCTTGCGCTCGGCGTCCTGCATGGCCTCAAGATCGTCGCCGTCGCCATCGTCGCGCAGGCCGTGTGGGGCATGGCCAAAAACCTCTGCCCCGACAAAGAGCGCGCCACGATCGCGGTCGCAGCCGTGCTTCTGCTCGCCTGGGCGCCGGGCGCCATGGGTATGATGGCCGCCATTCTCCTTGGCGCGATCGCCGGGCTCGCCTTGAGCAAGGGGCAGGTTGCGACCGGCGGGCATCTGCCTGTGCCGGTTTCACGGACAGCCGGCCTCATGGCCTTTCTACTCTTCGCCATCTTGCTGCTTGGTCTCCCGCTCCTGGCCGGGCAGGCGCAGGGATGGGCGCTGGCCGACAGCTTCTATCGCGCCGGCTCGCTGGTGTTTGGCGGTGGGCATGTCGTGCTGCCGTTGTTGCAGGCCGAAACCGTCACGCCGGGATGGGTGTCGGATGACGCCTTCCTCGCGGGCTATGGCGCCGCGCAGGCGGTGCCGGGGCCGCTCTTCACCTTTGCCGCCTGGCTCGGGGCGGTCATGGGACCGGCCCCGAACGGCGTCACTGGCGCGGCAATCGCTCTTGCCGCACTCTTCCTTCCGGGCTTCCTCATCCTGATCGGGGCACTTCCCTTCTGGGATCAGTTGCGCCGTACGACATGGGCGCAGTCGGCCATGCAGGGCGCCAATGCCGCCGTCGTCGGAATCCTCGGCGCTGCGCTTTATTCACCTGTCTTCACAAGCGCGATCGGCGGCATGCCGGACTTCGCGCTGGCCATGATCTGCTTCGTGGCGCTGATGGCCTGGGAAGCTCCGCCGTGGGTTGTGGTTTTGCTGGCGGCCGTGGGTGGAGCTGCCCTTGGCCTGACGACGTAAGGCGATGGCGTGCTCATTCTGTCAGACCCGAGGGCATTGATCGAACAAAGCTGAATACTCGCCACGTCGAGGGCCGAGGCGGGCCGGCCTCTTTCTTGCAGAAGAAGACGCCCGATGATTGACGCATCGCATGAGTCCGCCTGAGTATGTTTGTGATTGATCGCTAACTAAAGAGGTGCCGCGTGCGCAAGTCAGCGGAGCTTCGCAAGGCCGAGATTGTTGCTGCCGTCCTGGATTTAGCCGACGGGATCGGCCCGGACCGGGTGACGACAGGAGCGGTCGCATCGGCAATTGGGGTGAGACGCAGGCTGCGCTGTTTCGACATTTTCCGACCAAGGAAACGCTGTGGCAGGCCGTGGCCGAGCATGTGGCCGAAACCGCAGCCCTTCCATGCGCGGCGGCGGGCGGAACGGGCCAGATTGTCGAAGATGACCTGGACCTTGTCGGCCAGATCGCCCTTGGCCCTCGCGAACCAATGCGGGAAAGCCGCCAGATTGGGCTGGTCCCGCATCTCCAGCCAGGCGGCGATCAGATCGTCCTTGCTGCGGAAATGATAATAGAAGGCCACTGCCCTCCACACGGAAGCGCATCGTCCGGCCCAGTTGCCAACGCCGCAGTATTTCTCGCGGCACTATTACGACCTGGCCATGCTCCTCGACACAGGAGAGGGTCAGGCCGCTGTCAGCGACTTCGATCTGTTGGCGCAGGTGGCGAAGCACAAGGCGACCTTCTTTCGGTCAGGCTGATCCAGCTACGACACGGCTCGGCCGGGGACGCTGCGGCTTATGCCGGACGACGCCCGGATCAAGGACTTGCGCGCGGACTATCGGGCGATGGCGCCGATGATGTTCAATCAGACTCCGCCATCGTTCGGTGAAATTCTTGTCAGGATTGCGGCACTCCAACAGGCGATCAACCGGTAAGCCAACAGGAGATGCAGGAATGCTGCGGAACCGCCCCACCCGCCGGGTTGGCCTCCGCACCGTCTCGGCCTCTTCCAGCGTGATCGCCTCGAGCTCAGGCTGGGCGCCAACCGGCAGCGACGCGCGGCGCAAGATGGCGCCTGTATCAAAGGGTACGAAGAAAAGGTCGGGAAGGTTCCACATTTTGGTGCTACCCTCCGAATGTACGGCAAACCTGCCAAGAATGTTGGCTTTCCTGAGCATACCGCCGATGCGATACCGTTTAACGAATCGGGCACGGCCCCTGCAAGACGGCGAGCCGGCGTTCGCCATTCCAGTGAAGATGCTTCGCCATCGCCATGAGCTGGCGGCGACAATTTCATTTATTACGCGGCGTAAGCTATTTGGACTATCATATTGGGGCCTACAGCCCGGCTATTTTGATCGAATTCCGCAGGACAGCGGTGTACTCGTTCGCCCAGCTGTGCCGATTGCCGAATTAGTTCCTGGCGCAACATTCCCAGGCGACATTGATCTCCTCATCGTTCCCTACGAGGGGAACGAGCTTGTTCTGGATAGAACGATAGCCATCGAAATCAAGATCGTCAGGGCAAGCTTCGCCAAACAAGGCAAGTCGCCGAATGATTTTGGGGTTACCCAGGCAACCGCCCTTCAGAAGCTCGGGTTTCCTTATGTCGCAATCGCGCACCTCATCGTTTCCGACCAAAGCCCACGCGAAGCCTGGAGACCGGCTGGTCTTGTGCGGATAATCGGGCCTGACGGCCTGGCGGAGCAACTTCCCGATATCGAGACGGATTGGCTGCCCGCCGATCTCATGGAGCGCTCGTTTGGCCGCATGCAGGCGACCGCACCGGAGCCCATCGGCCTTGTGGCTGCATATCTCGGCCCCAATGATGAAAATCTCTTCGATGTCGCGCACGGAACCTGGTTTCCGCTATGCCGCGCGGCACAGTCTGGCGCAAAATCAAACAGCGCATTGCTTGCTGCCGTCGCTGCACTGGTGGAACGGCGTCAGGACTATTTCCTCGACAATCCACGCTACGATCCGGCCTAAAGGGCGCCTCTCTGGTCCATCCTCATTGAAGGAGCTCACCTGGAAGTACAGTTTTAACCATGAAGGAGGACCACTATGACACAAAAGCAGCACAAGACCGTATAAATCGTAATGAAGCTGCTGCAGGTAACCTGTTTCGGCCCGCTGCAACGCAAAATTAACACACCCACAGCGGACGCTATGGGTGTGTTGGTTTCAGTGGTCGCGGAAGCAGGCGATCACCGAGACCAACACTCGCTTGAAGCCTCTGTTTATTAAAATAGGATCCAAGGCCCTCATCTTCGCAACCCATTTAAAGGCATGAGGCCCAAACTCAAAGGTTGTCCTGTGGCATTCACCGCCTATGATGTCTAGCTTCAGTCAGAATCCCAAGCTCCATCTCTTCCAGAGTTCGAGCCTTTCCCCCAAACCCAAGCATTCCAAAGACCTCTCCAGGCCGAGTTCCGGCAACTGCCGGATTCTGCGAGATGGCGCCCTCATCGGGCTTCATATCTGCGATCCGGGCGCTCGAAGCCCCCACTCCTCCTTCGTAACCCTTATCGTCCTCGCTCTCCGCCATTCTCGTTACCCAACTATCAGTTAGTTCCTTCATCACTCTATGCAGCCGCCCAGACCTGATTGAGGATTCTCGCAGCGATCTCCGCCTTGTGTTGGGGCAGGAAGCGGCCGTAGTGCTGAGCGACCATCTCGGGGATGTCCTGGATCGCATAGCTTGCCTGCTCGTACGAGCCGGTCTGCTTGAGGATATGGGTGGCCAGCACGTCCCGGACGATGCGCTCGCCGTCAGTGGCGGACAGCCGTTCGCCCGTGTCGGAAAGCCCTTCGGACAGCCGGTCCACCCAAAGGCGGCCGTCCGGGTTCAACATCACCTCGACCACGGCCGGGTCTGCAAGCAGCCGGGCAATGGCGGGGCCGAGCGCGGTGCGCAACATGCGCGCGCCGCGCTGAATCGCTTCCTGTCTGTGGTGGTTGATGGTCATGTCGGCCCCGGCTTCCGGCGGGGACGCGACAGACGACCCCGGCGATGGGGTCGATTAAGAAAGCCCGGAAATGAGCAGCTTCAACAAGTATCTGTGCCCGTGCGGGCATCGGCGGTAATCGGCGGTGAATGGGACGGGTCGCAAATGACCCGCCGGCTCTTTGTTCACCCCCGGACCCGGATCAGGCGTGACCGACGAACGGCTTTTGCCGAATGAAGCTGCCCTTCTCCAGACTGTCCAGAATGAACGAGGCGACTTCGGCGCGGGTAATCGAACTAAGCTGTAATCCCGGCGGGATTTCCGTGTAAACCTGCAATGACCCCGGGACGGCCTTCGTCGCAAACGGGGCTGGCCGGATGATCGTCCAGTCCAGATCGCTTTGCTCGATCAGGGCCTCCTGCCGGTCCTTGTCGGCATAGCGGTTCCGGGTAAACAGCGGAAAGATGATGCGATTATAGAGCCAGCCACCGTGGCCGCGCGTCTCGCCAGCACCAACGCCCGTGACGGCGACGAGTCGGTTCACCCCGGCCGCCTTCATCACCGGAAGCAGCGCCCCGGTCGCGTCGGAGAACAGGCTGGTCCGGCCGATGCCGTCGATGCCGAGGCATTGAACCACGGCATCCTGTCCGCCGATATGCCGCTCCAGAAAGGCCCGATTCACCGGCGAGCCGATGGCCACCCGCACCGCCGCCGTCTCGGTGATCCTTCCCGCCGTCCGGGTCTGCGCCGTGATGCGATGGCCGCGCGCCGCCGCCTGTTCCAGCAGGCTGGAGCCGACCCCTCCCGACGCGCCGAGCACGAACAGCCGCATGTGGATTATCCTTATTACTGCATCGCCTTGCGTGGACGGCCGCCCTTGGCTCCGTTCGCACGGGCCGCGGCGGCCTTGGCGGCGGAGGTGGTCTGTCCGGCACGCCGGGCCATCCATGCCTTCGTGCCGAAAATGCCCGCCATAAGTCCCGGCAGGGACAGATCGGCGTCCAGTTCCTCCCAATGCAGCCCATAGCCCCGACCGAGGATTTCGACAGCGGCAAGCTGGTCGTCCGTCGCCCCCTCAAGCCCCTGCGCCAGACGCGGCGGAAAGGCGAAGGTGCAGCCGTTCTCAAGATCGACGATCACCCGGCCTGAAGCCCGGTCGTAGCGTGCGGCGGCGGCGCGTGGCTCATTGGCGCGCGCCATGCGGCCCCGCTCCAGCGCGGCGTCGATTGCGGCATCGGTCAGGTCAGCCATGTATCTCTCTCCATCGTGCCAGAAATGCGTCCCTGTGTTCGGTCACGACAGCCATCGCGCCGCAGCTCGTTCCGCTTCATGTCCTCCGCCCAGACCAGTTCCGGCCCGCCCTCGGGTCCGGCCAGGTTGATCTTGGCGTGACCGTCGCCGAACACATGCACATGCGCCGGCTCGTGGTCGTCGGTATAGATGACGATGCGCAGCCCATGCGCGCGGTGGATGGTGACCATGGGATCAGATAACCTATCGTGATGGGTTTTTCAAGATGTCGTCGATGCTCGCTCCGCGCGACGGCTCATCCTGTGTGGAGAATGCAGGCATATCGCGCGACAGCTCCTTGAGGAACCTGTCGCCGGTTGCCAGGCGCTTGCCGAGGGTCTGCATGAATCCCTCGAACCGCTCGGCCCCCTTGGCTCGGGCCGAGGCTTGGGCGCTTTCGGGCTGCGGAGGCGTGGCGGCAAGCCAGAAATAGACGAACAGCGAGACGGTTTCGCCAAGCACCGCGAGATCTTCGTCGAGCATGTCCATCTGACGGCCGATCCTGTCCAGGCGGCGCGACATGGCCGCTTCCAGCCGATCCGCCGCGTCACCGGAAAGGAAGGAGGCGACGGCGGCTTCGACGATGGCGGATTTCGACACGTTGCGGCGCAGCGCCAGCATTTCGACCTGCTTCAACAATTCAGGATCGAAATAGACGTTCATGCGGGTGCGCGTGGTCATGGGCGGTCCTTCAAAGCTCGATGCCGTCATCCGGGTTCATCGCCACCTGCCGTGCGACCATCCTCATGCGCTGTCGGATAGTGCGGGCCTTGGCCGCGTCAACGTCCGGCTCGTCGTCCAGAAACTCGAACTCCTGTTCGGGCGATGGCGGCAGGGCGACGATTTCCTCATGCTCGGGCAATTCCGGCTCGCGGCGGATGCCGGCATTGGCCGGATCGCCCTCGGTCCCGTCTGCCGCGTCGGTCGCAGAATGGTTTTCCACCGCGACCACGCGGCCGGACCAATCATCGGCGGATGGGCTGGGCGCCAGCGGAGCGGCGACCAGATCGGGCGGGGTCAGGATGCGTTCCTGAAACCGCGCATCCTCGAAATAGCGGGCCTTGGTCGCGCGGATCGGCGGCGTGCCCGCGACCATAACGATTTCGTCCGTTGGCGGAAGCTGCATGATCTCGCCCGGCGTGAGCAGCGGCCGGGCCGTCTCCTGCCGCGACACCATGAGATGCCCGAGCCACGGGGCCAATCTGTGCCCGGCATAGTTGGTGGAATCGCGCAGCTCGGTCGCGGTGCCGAGCGCGTCGCTCACCCGCTTGGTGGTGCGTTCGTCGTTCGTGGCGAAGCTGACGCGCACATGGCAGTTGTCGAGAATGGCATTGTTCGGCCCATAGGCGCGCTCGATCTGGTTGAGGCTCTGCGCGATCAGGAAGCCTTTGATGCCGTAGCCTGCCATGAAGGCGAGCGCCGATTCAAAGAAATCGAGCCGGCCGAGCGCCGGAAACTCGTCCAGCATCAACAGCAAGCGATGGCGCGTGCCGGAGGTGGTCAATTCCTCGGTCAACCGCCTGCCGATCTGGTTGAGGATCAGGCGGATGAGCGGCTTGGTGCGGTTTATGTCGGACGGCGGCACGACCAGATAGAACGTGACCGGCTGGCGGCTGCCGACCAGATCGGCAATCCGCCAGTCGCAGCGCGCCCTCACCCGCGCGACCACCGGATCGCGGTAGAGGCCGAGAAATGACATGGCCGTGGAAAGGACGCCGCTGCGCTCGTTCTCGCTCTTGTTCAGCAGCTCGCGGGCCGACGACGCGATGACGGGATGAACGCCGGCCTCGCCGAGATGCGGCGTATCCATCATAGCGCGCAAGGTCGCCTCGACCGGGCGGCGCGGATCGGACAGGAAATTGGCGACGCCCGCCAAGGTCTTGTCCTTCTCCGCATAGAGAACATGCAGGATCGCGCCGACCAGCAGGCTATGGCTGGTCTTTTCCCAATGGTTGCGCTTATCGAGACTACCTTCGGGATCGACCAGAATATCCGCGATATTCTGAACGTCCCGAACCTCCCACTCGCCCCGTCTCACCTCCAGCAACGGGTTGTAGGCGGACGATCTGGCGTTGGTCGGATCGAACAGCAGGACGCGGCCATGCTTCGCGCGAAAGCCCGCTGTCAGCGTCCAGTTCTCGCCCTTGATGTCATGGACGATGCAGCTTCCCGGCCATGTCAGCAGCGTCGGCACCACCAGCCCGACGCCTTTGCCGCTGCGGGTCGGGGCGAAGCATAGGACATGCTCGGGACCGTCATGGCTCAGATAGTCCCTGTCGTAACGGCCGAGCACCACGCCATCGAGGCCGAGCAAGCCGAGGCTGCGGATTTCCTTTTCCTCGGCCCATCGCGCCGATCCGTATGTGGCGACGTTGCGCGCTTCCCGCGCCCGGATGATCGACATGAAGATGGCGGCAGCGATGGCGAGGAAGCCGCCGGACGTTGCGATGATCGCACCTTCGACGAAGATCGCGGGCGCATAGGCGTCGAAGGAGAACCACCACCAGAACGATGGTGAAGACGACAGCGATTTGGCCCCAAAGGATTCGTCCTCCGCGCATCGGGACTCCGATCATCAAATGATACGAAGCCGATCAGAGGATGGGTGCCCCCACGGATATCAACCGGAAATCGCACCCGGGAGGGCTGCCGGATACTATCGGCGGCAAAAAGGACGGGTTGCGGCGGGCATCCGGCTGCAATGCTCGCCCTTCATGCCGTCGGCCTTGTGAACACATAGACCAGCCCGAATCCCATCAGCCCGCCGACGAGTGCGATCAGCAGCCAGCCCGGACGACCGCCCCAAAGAAAGAGCCCGAATCCGAGCATGGTGCCGCCCAGCGACATCCATTTCGCCCGCATCGGGATCGCCCCGCGCTCGCGCCAGTCGCGCAGTAGCGGGCCAAAGCGCGGATGGGCCAGAAGCCAGTTCTCCAGCCGCTGCGAGGATCGCGCGAAACAGGCCGCTGCCAAGATCAGGAAGGGCACCGTCGGCAGCACCGGCAGGAAGGCCCCCACGAAGCCGAGCCCGGTGAAGAACAGCCCCAGCGCCAGGAACAGCCAGCGCAGGGCAGTCGATTGCCGCGCGGGACGGGTCATGCGCGGGTCCGTCGGCGCTTCAGGAAAGGCTCGTTCAGGAAGGTACCGAAGGGGAACAGCGAGGCGGCGAAGGTGCGCAGCCAGTCGGTCACGCTCCACCCCCGCCCCCACAGCGCGGCGATCATCAGCGCGACATAGGCGAGGAAGGCATAGCCGTGGACCGGCCCCATCACCTGCACCCACGCGGGATTGTCCAGCGCGTATTTCACCGGCATCGCGACTAGGAACAGCAGGATCGTCGTCACGCCCTCGACTACGGCGACCAGCCGGAAGAGGTCGAAGAGCCGGTTAGAAACGGGGCGGGCGTCAGCCTGGCTCATGGCTCGGGTCCTTCCTTATGCGTTCGGGGCGGAAGCCCATACCGATCAGCCGCCCCATCAGCCGCGACAGCACCGGCCAGCAGGCGATCAGGCGCACGAAGCCCGGCGGGCGCGGCGCGGCCTCGCCCTTCGCGTTGCGCTTGCGGCGCATCATCCGCTGCAAGCCTTGGGTGGCGCGGGTCGGGAACATCCGCCGCGCCTGCACCTTTGCCAGATCGGCATCGCGCAGCCGCCCCTCGCGCAGCGGGCGGGCGAGGATATTCGCCGCCGCCACCGCATCCTGAATGGCAAGGTTGACGCCGAAGCCGCCGACCGGCGACATCGCATGGGCGGCATCACCGATGCACAGCACGCCGGGCGCCCACCAGCGCCGCAAGCGGTCCATGCGGATCGACAGCAGATGCACCTGATCCCAATCGGCGATCTCCTCGAACCGATCCGCGGGCAGAGGCGCCAGCGCAGCCAGCGCCTGACGAAAGGCCGGCAGGCCAGCGGCCTTCACGTCGTCGAAGCTGCCCTTGCGGATGACATAGCCGCATTGCCAGAAATCGCCCCGGTCGATCAGCACCAGCCCCTGCTGCGGCCCGGCATGGCTCATCGCCGGGGCCGGATCGTCGGGCAGGCGCGACAGCCGCAGCCAGACCACATCGACGGGTGAGCCGAAGTCGATCACCTCAAGCCCCGCCTGCGCCCGGACCACGGAATGCCGCCCGTCGGCGCCGATCACCAGCGGCGCCCGGATTTCGCCCGTGCCACTATCGCTTTCCCACGCGACACCGCCGCCCGGCAGCAGAGCGGTGACGCGATGGCCCATCATCAGGGTGAAACCGGGCAGACCGGCGGCCTTCGCGGCCAGAAAATTCAGGAAATCCCATTGCGGCATGAAGGCGATATAGCGGCACTCCAGCGGCAAGCGGCTGAAATCGGCGATGGTGACCTGCCGCCCGGCGATCTCGGCATGCAGGTCGGCGGCCTTCTGATGCGGCAGGGCCAGAAACTCGTCCAGCCAACCCAATTGCACCATCAGTTGCAGGGTCGAGGGGTGAATCGTGTCGCCGCGGAAGTCGCGCAGGAAATCCGGGTGCCGTTCAAGCACGGTGACGCGCAGCCCGGCGCGGGCCAGCAAAAGCCCCGCCATCATCCCCGCGGGCCCGCCGCCCGCGATCACGCAATCCTGCCATGTTTCAGTCATCGAAAACCACCAGCCAAGAATCTCTGCCGATATGGTCTCTGGCTTGGCGGTAGCGGCGATCCCGTCGCAAACCGCCGGCTGGATGGATCGGATGCCTCGTTTTACCGCCCCGCCTCTGTAATGACCACCTCCGCCATGACGCAGATCGCTGTCCGAATCCGGGCCATTCGTCGCAGCTCCGGCCTGGGATGGGAAGGCGGACATCCAGGCCAGCGGTCGCTTCGCCTGAAAGAACCGGCTCGGACGGGCGATCAGATGTCCCGGGCCGCTTGCCGGTGGCGTTCCTCACTCTCCTCCCTGATCCCGTTCATGATCCGCCGGTAATGCTCGGCATATTGCAGACAGGCTTCCATCGCGACGCTGTCGTTACGCGCTGCCGCCTCCCGTGCGTGATACAGATATGTGGTGACCAGATCCTGCGCCCTGCCGCGGAGCTTCCCTGCCGGGCCGGAACTCTCAAAGATCCGGTTGACGAGACTGCCGATATTCGACGGCCGGCGCTGTCCAGTCCGAAAATACTGCTGGTGTCGTTGCTGATTCATCCTGCCTCTATGGCTCGCACCGATCTTCGGGGCGATAACGTGCCCGCGTCTTTCCGGCGAGGGCGAGCAGATCGCGCAGGGTCTTGCTGCGGTTCTGCGGCGACCAGAGCGCGTAGAGCCGCACCGGCTCGTCGTCATCCGCGATCCGGCGCCAGATCAGACCTTCCGATACCGAGGCCTTCAGACTGGTGCCGGAAAAAGTGACGCCCTCGCCATGGGCGACCATCTGCATGAGCGTGTCCCGTTCCACGTCGACGCGGCGAAAATGCAGGGTTATTCCATGTTCCGCCATCCGCCGCACGGCATGGTCCCGCACCAGCGGCCCTGCCCCACCGTGCCTGATCAGAAAGGTCTCGCCGTCCAGATCGCGCCAGAAGATCTCATCCCTCCCGGCAAGCCGATGGCTCTCGCCGAGCATCAACACCAGCGGCTCCGACCAGAGCAACCGGCTGTGGCATTGCGGGGCACGCGGATCGCCGACCACCAGGGCGATATCGACATGATCCCCGATGACGGCGGGAACCGCTTCCTCGACCGGCCCTTCGGTGACGGCGTGGTCGATCTGGCCGAGACCGGCGGCGATCTCGGCCACGAAGGCCCGCCCGGCCTCGGTCAGACGCACGCCCCTGTGGCGGCGCTCGAAGACGATGATGCCGATCTCTTCTTCCAGGTTGCGGATCCGCGTGCTGAGGCTGGACTGGCTCATGCCGAGCGCCTCGGCCGCATGACGGAAGTTCAGGTGTTCGGCCACCGCGAGAACCTGCGTCAGCGACAGCAGCGATATCCGCCGCCCGACCCGGGCGATGCTGCTGCGGGCGGTCATCCGATGTGTTGGGGATTCATCACGGCTCATGGGCCATTCTCCTCACACCCACATGCCTGCAGAGGCTGCAAAAAATCCCGGACCATGCTGTTCCTCCTCTTACTGCCCTGTCCCTCGTCGTGTTTGCCGCCCATGGTTCTGGCTGGCTGACCGGACGAGAACGCGGAGATCCGGATGGCAGGCGTGCAAAGGCAAAATCGGTTGGTGGTTCAATTCCTCATTGGCTTGCCAGCGCCTCGACGGGGCTTAGCCTGGCGGCGCGGATGGCGGGGACCAGGCCGAAGGCGGCGCCCATGGCGGTGGCGCCGGCCAGCGCGCCAAGCGCCACGGTGACGGAAAACACC
>NZ_JRKO01000037.1 GCF_000763885.1 Paracoccus versutus
ATCGAGGGCAAGCCCGAGGACATGCGCATCGGCCGCCCCGTCGAGGTCGCCTTCATCAAGCGCGGCAGACAAACCCTGCCCGTCTTCCGATGCGCAGAATGAACAAGGCACACCACACCACAGGGGGCGCCGCAGGAATGGGAGGAGGAAATCATGATCTGGGAAGGAAGGCACGACCGGCTTTTCATCGGCGGGGAATGGGTGCGGCCGCATTCGACGGCATTCGTCGATGTGATCTCGCCCTTCACCGAGGAAAGGCTGACCAGCGTCGTCACGGCCGATCGCGCCGATATCGACAGGGCGGTGGCGGCGGCGCGCAACGCCTTTGACCAGGGCCCCTGGCCGCGCATGTCGCTGGCCGAGCGGCGCGAGACCCTGCGCCGCCTGAGCGACGGGCTCAAGGCGCAGGAAGACCTGATCGCCCAGCTCGTGACCGAAGAGATGGGCAGCCCGATCACGCTGTCGAGATGGATGCAGTCGGCGGGGGCGCGGGCGATGCTGGACATCGCGCTGGATGTCGTGGACCGCTATCCGTTCGAGGAACTGCGCCAGTCGCCCTCGGGCTACGGGCTGGTCCTGCGCGAGCCGCTGGGCGTGGTCGCGGCGGTGGCGCCGTGGAACGGCCCGCTGGTGGTGGCGATGCTCAAGCTGGCGCCGGCGCTGCTGGCGGGGAACACCGCCGTCTTCAAGCCGGCGCCGGAAACCCCGGTCGACGCCTATCTGCTGGCCGAGCTGTTCGAGCGGGCGGGCCTGCCCAAGGGGGTGGTGAACGTCGTCCCCGCCGACCGCGAGACCAGCGAATACCTGTGCCTGCATCCGGGCGTGGACAAGGTCAGCTTCACCGGCTCGACCGCGGCCGGGCAGCGCCTGGGCGGGCTTTGCGGCGCCGAGATCCGCCGCATCACGCTGGAGCTGGGCGGCAAGTCGGCGGCGATCATCCTGGACGGCGCCGACATTCCCAAGGCGGTGGAATCGCTGCGCGTCGCCTCGCTGCGCAACTCGGGCCAGATCTGCAGCAACAAGACCCGCGTGCTGGTCGCGGCCAACCGCAAGGCCGAATTCCTGGACGCCTTTTCCGCCATGGTCGCCTCGATGCCGGTGGGCGATCCGATGGACCCGGCGACCGAGATCGGCCCCATGGTCAGCGCCCGCCAGCGCGACCGGGTCGAGGGCTATATCGCCAAGGGCAAGGCCGAGGGCGCACGCCTGGTCCTGGGCGGCGGCCGGCCGGGCCATCTGAACCACGGCTGGTTCGTCGAGCCGACGATCTTTTCGGACGTGGCGCCGGGGGCGGCCATCGCGCAGGAAGAGATCTTCGGCCCCGTCATCGCCGTGATCCCCTTCGACGGCGAGGACGAGGCGGTCGAGATTGCCAACGGCACCCAATACGGGCTGCATGGCGCGATCTTCGCCGCCGAGGACGAACATGCCCTGCGCATCGCCCGCCGCATCAGGACCGGGGCCACGGACATCAACGGCGTGGGGCCGGGATATTACTGCCCGGTGGGCGGCTTCAAGAAATCCGGCATCGGGCGCGAGGCGGGGCTGGAGGCCTTCGATTCCTATGTCGAGGTCAAGTCGGTGGGCATCCCCGCCGGGCTGGCCGGAAAGCTGGAGGTTCCGCTGCGGGACTTCCGGCCGGCGGGGTGACGGCGCACTCGGTCCGGCCGCTTCCCCCGACGCATCGCGAAAGACCAGAACTCTCGGAGAGGAGGACGAGAATGGCACGGTTTGAAGGAAAGACGGCATTCATCACCGGCGGCGGCAGCGGGATCGGCGCGGCCACGGTCCGCAGGCTGTTCGACGAGGGCGCCAATGTCGTCGTCGCCGACCTGCAACAGGAAAACGCGAACCGGGTGGTGGCGGAACTGGGCGGCGGCGACCGGCTGCTGGCGGTGGCGGTGGATGTCTCGGACGACGGCCAGGTGGTCGCGGCCTTCGAGGCGGCAAGGCAGCGCTTCGGCGCGGTGGACTATCTGGTCAATGCCGCCGGCATCAAGGGCTGGGGCAGCGCCTCGGACACCACGGACGAGTTGTGGCGGAGCAACATGGGGGCGAACCTGGACGGCTCCTTCCATACCTGCCGCGCCTATGCCCAGGCCAGCGAGGGACGCGACAGCGGCGCGGTGGTCAATATCTCGTCCCAGGCCGGGCTCGAGGGGCTGCCCGCCCGCCTGCCCTATGTGACCTCGAAACATGGGGTCATCGGCCTGACGCGGGCCGCGGCGATGGACCTGGCGCCGCGCGGCATCCGGGTGAACTGCGTCGCGCCCGGCATCATCAACTCGCCCTTTACCGAGGCGATGTTCGCCGACCCCGAACGCGCCCGCAAGATGCGCGCCGCCCATCCGATCGGGCGCGAGGGGCGCCCCGAGGAAGTCGCCTCGGTCATCGCCTTCCTGCTGTCGGAGGATGCCAGCTTCATGACCGGGGCCGTCGTTCCCGTCGATGGCGGGATCACCGCCGGCGCCGCCTCGTTCTAAGCGCGCCCTGGCGAATGCGGGCGGCGTCCAGCCGCCCTGCCCTGAACACGCGCCGCGACGCCACCGAAGCGGAGCTTCGGAAAAGCGCCTGATCGGCACCAGGACCGGCCTGCGCCATCCTTGTGAGACGGCATCGCATGGCGTGATGCGAAATGCCTGCCGTTTCCTCGTATCGCAGCCGGGAATGACCGCGACGCCGCCCCCTGGGAACGGCGGGCAACAGACAGACCGTTGAGCGAAAACGGCTTCATCCCAGCAGATTGGAGGAGAAATGCTGCACAAGACGACGAAAATGGCCGCTGTCGCGATGGCGGGCGTCCTGGCGCTGGGGCAACCGCTGCAGGCGCAGGAAGAGGTGAAGCTGCGCTTTGCGCATCCGCTTTCCTCGACCCATTACGCCTGGGTCGAGGGGTTGGGGCGCATGGCGAATGCCGTGGTCGAGGCCAGCGACGGCACGGTGTCCTATGAGGTCTATCCCGCCGGTCAGCTTGGCAAGGACTATGTCTCGGTCCTCAACAGCAAGCTGGCGGATATCGTGGTCCTGATCCCGTCCTATGCATCCGACAAGATGCCGCTGACGACCGTGGCGGAACTGCCGGTGAAATACGAGGACGCCTGCGATGCGACGCGCAAGCTTTGGGAAATCGCCAGGCCCGGCGGCGTGCTTTCCGAAGCGGAATACAAGCCCCAGGGCATGCGCGCGCTGTTCGTGACCATCCTTCCCGGCTACAAGGTTCCCACCACCACCAAGCCGGTCCGGTCGCTGGCCGACCTTCAGGGCCTGAAGATCCGGGCCTCGGGTGCCGCCATGGAGCAGACGGTCCGTGCCCTGGGTGCGGTTCCGATCCAGCTGACGGCCAGCGAGATCAACGATTCCCTGCGCCGCGGCACCATCGACGGCGCGATCTGGCCCTATCACGCCGCGCCGCCCTATGAGCTTGAATCGCTGTTCAAATACGGCGCCGAGGGGCCGAACCTGGGTTCCGCGACCATCGTCTTCGCCATGGCGGAAAGCAAATGGCAATCCCTGCCCGAAAACATCCGGCAAGAGATCACCGCCGCCGCCGCCGAGGCGCAGGAGAACCTGTGCCGATGGACCGAGGGCGAAGAAGCCAGGGTCCGCCAGGACATGATCGACAAATACGGCTATCAGCCGACGATCCTGAGCGACGAGGAGATCGCGTTGTGGAACGAAAAGACCGCGACGGTGGCCGAGGGTTGGGCGGCGCGCATGAACGACAACCGCAAGCCGGGCACCGAGATCCTCGAGGCATTCCGGCAGGCTGAATGAATGCGCTCCGGGACGGGCATCCCGTCCCGGAACCGCCGGGAAAAAGGAAGGCGCGGCATGTTCGAAGTCGATCTGGCCACGGGTTGGGAGCCGGTCGCCGGCACCGCCGGCATATTCCTCAAGCCGCTCAGCGGCGCCTGGGACGAGGCGGAAGCCGAGGGGTTTCGCACCCGCTATGTCCGCTTCGAACCGGGCGGCGAGACCTTCGCGGCCTTCACCCATCCGCATTGGGAAGAGGCCCTGCTGATCGAGGGCGCGCTGACGCAGAAGGAAAGCGGCATCACCTTGCGCGCCCCGGCCTATGTCATCCGCCCGCCGGGAACGCCGCACGGGCCGCTGGTCTCGGCGTCGGGCTGCCTGATGATCGAGATGCAGTATTTCGCCCGGCGCCGCCTGGGCCTGGCGGATTATCTCGACCCCAGGGCGCCCCAGGGCCCGGCCGGCTGAACCCGGCGATCCGGCCGCTGCGACAACCCCTTGGCGGGCCGGCTTGTCCTGGCCCGGCGAATTCGTAACCAGCGGGAGGAAAAGGCGATGAAAAGACCGGCGAAGCTTGCCGCCCTGGGCCTCTTGCCGCTCATGACCGCCGGAAATGCGGCGGCGCAAGCGCTTAAGGTCTCCGATCCGTGGCCGGCAAGCAACTCCATGCGGCAGGAGGGTGGCCAGGTTCTTGTCGATGCCGTGGCCGAAGCGACCGGCGGCCGGGCCGGGTTCCATACCAGGCAGCTGGGCAAGGGCCAGCTTTCGGTGCTGTCGTCGGGCATGGCCGACGTCGCCCTGGCTCCCGCGCCCTCCAGCCCGGACAGGATGCTGCCGAGCGGCGGCCTCGACCGGCCGCGGATCACCAGGGACACCTGCGACAGGCTCGGCCGGCCGCGGTCGCCGGCGCAGGAAGGCGGCCTGCTGGGCATGCATGCGCTGTTCGCGACCGCACCGCCGGGCGTGAAGGGGCGCCGGAACGCGCGCATCGCGTCGATCGAGCCCGACGGGGCCGCCTCCGGCAGCCAGAGGCTCGAGACCCATATCGCCGCCGGCCAAACCAACTGACGGGACGAAACAGGACAGCCCGGACGCATCCCCATGCGTCCGCCATTCCGGGAGGGGATTGATATGGAACCATGCGATTATCTCGTTGTCGGCGCCGGTTCCGCCGGTTGCGTGATGGCGAGCCGCCTGTCCGAGGATTCCAGGAAAAGCGTCCTGCTGATCGAGGCGGGACCGTCGGCGGATTATTTCTGGATCAACACCCCCGCCGGCATGGGCCCGCTTTTCCTCAACAAGCGCTACAACTGGGCCTTTACCACCGAAACCGTTCCGACCCTCGGCGGGCGCACGGTCTATTGGCCCCGCGGCAAGACGCTGGGCGGATCGAGTTCCGTCAACGGCATGGTCTATTCGCGCGGCCATCCGATGGATTACGACCATTGGGCCAGCCTCGGCAACGAGGGCTGGAGCTACCGCGATGTCCTGCCCTATTTCAGGAAATCCGAGTGCAACGAGCGGGGCGCAGACGCGTTTTTCGGCGGCGACGGCCCGCTGGCGGTCAGCGACCCGGTGATCCGCCACCCCTCGACCCAGGATTTCGTCGCCGCCGCCGTCAGGAACGGCATCCCCGAGATCCGCGGCCTGAACGCGCCGCCCTACGAAGGCGTCTCGTATCAGCAATTCACCATTCGCGGCGGCCGCCGGGAATCCGCCTATACCGCCTTCGTCAAGCCGGTCCTGCATCGCCGCAACCTGACCGTGCTGACCGGGGTCCAGGTTCTGCGCATCGTCCTCCGAAACGGCGAGGCGACCGGCGTCGAGGTGATCCAGGACGGCGCCAGGCGGATCATCCACGCCGCGCGCGAGGTCATCCTGTCCGCCGGCGCGCTGGCCTCGCCGCATCTGCTGATGCATTCGGGGATCGGCGATGCCGGGCAGCTTCGCAAGTTCGGCATCCAGGCGGCAAGGCACCTGCCCGGCGTCGGGCAGAACCTGCAGGACCATTGGTTCGCCCCCTTCCTGATGCGGGTGACGCCCGACAGCTCCTATAACGGCCACCTCGTCGGATGGCGCAAATATGTCGAGGGGATGCGCTACCTGCTGACCCGTCGCGGCTACCTGGCGATGGGATCCTCGGCGGTCAGCGCCTATGTCCGGTCCACGCCCGACCAGCCGCAGCCCGACCTGCAACTGGCGATCCGGCCGATGACCTCGAACTTCCTGCCCAGCGGCCAGGTCGTCGTCGACCCCGAACCGGGGATGAGCGGGGCGACGGTGCTGGTCGGCCCGAAATCGACCGGCCATATGGCGCTGAAATCCGCGGACCCGCTGGCGGCCCCGGCCTTTCACCCGAACTATCTGGGCGACGAGGACGACATCCGCCGCACCCTGATCGGCATGAGGCTGTTTCGCAGGATCCTCGCCACCGAGCCACTGTCGCGGCGGATCGTCAGCGAACTGGCGCCCGGACCCGATGCCGTCACCGACGACCAGCTGCTGGACCATCTGAAACAGGCCGGCAGCACGGGCTGGCACCAGACCAGCACCTGCAAGATGGGCAGGGACGAGATGGCGGTGGTCGATCCGCAGCTGCGCGTTCACGGCATCGGCCGGCTGCGCGTGGTGGACGCCTCGGTCATGCCGCGCATCACCCGCGGCAACACCAGCGCCCCGACCATCATGATCGCCGAGAAGGCCGCGGACATGATCCGCAAGTCGCCGTTGCCGCCTTGGCAGGCTGCGCCGCGCTGAGGCGCATCGGATCGCGGCCCGGCCGGCCAGGCGGGCCCGCCCGAAGCCCGGCGACGCAAAGCAAGGCGCGGGCCGCAAGCGCATCCCCTGCGCGGCGGATCAGGCATGGAAACGGGGAACCGATCAGAGGCAGAATGGAAGCCGGGCGTCTAGCGCCTGATATTCAAAGCATTTCTTGATAGGATGGCGACCCCGCCAGGACTTGAACCCGGAACCTAGCGCTTAGAAGGCGCTTGCTCTATCCAGTTGAGCTACGGGGCCGCATGGCGGCAGTCATGGCGCAGGACGGCGGCTGAATCAACCGTTCAATCCGAACCGCGCAGCGCAATCGTCATGAAGACGCTGTTCGGATCGGGGTGGTAGTCGCCAAAGGGCGGGCATTCGACGAAACCCGCCCGCGCATAAAGCCCGCGCGCGGCGATGAAGGTCGGCTGCACCCCGGTTTCCAGGCTCAGCCGCGCCATGCCCTCGGCCCGCGCATGGGCGACCAGCGCCTCGAGCATACGGCGGGAATGGCCGCGCCCGCGGGCCTCGGCCAGCACATGCATGGACTTGATCTCGCCATGATCGGGGGCGATGCGCTTGACCGCGCCCATGCCGACCGGCACGCCGCCCTCGCGCAGCACGAAAAAGGCGATCTCGGGGCCCTCCAGCGCGGCGCGCGGCAGCATGTGGATCGATTCCGGCGGCGTGTCGGCATGCATGTCGGCGGTATGGCGCCGGAACAGCAGCGCCAGATCCTCGCCCAGGGGGCTTTCCCGCCCGATTACCAGATCCCCGCCACCCATCGCGCCATCCCTTTGCTGCTGCGCGCCGGACCCTAGCAGCGGCCGGCGCGATTGCGAAGCCCCGCGCGGCCCGGCGGCATGAAAAATAAGGAAGAATGCGCGCGCCAGCCCCTTGCGGCCCGGACGCTTTCCGCGCCGGGCCGGCGGCAGGGGAACAGCGGTCCGCCGCCCGGCCAGCCTTGGGAAAACATTCGCCGCCCGCCAAGGCGGCCGGGGCCCGCCCGGCTTGCCCGGCCCCGGCCCGCCCGCTACCTCTGGCGCGGAAACGGAGGCGCCCATGTCCATCGTCATCGAGCACATGACCAAAAGCTTCGACGGCACCGCTGTCCTGCGCGGCATCGACCTGACCATCGAATCGGGCGAGCTGGTGGCACTGCTCGGACCCTCGGGCTCGGGCAAGACCACGCTTCTCAAGATCATCGCCGGGCTGGAATGGCCGAATTCCGGCAGGCTGGCGGTGCATGGCGCCGACTGGCTGCACCTGGCGGCGCAGGACCGCCGCATCGGCTTCGTCTTTCAGCATTACGCACTGTTCCCGCATATGAGCGTGCGCGACAACATCGCCTTCGGCCTGAGCGTGCGCCCGCGCGCCCAGCGGCCGGGCAAGGCGGTCATCGCCGCCAAGGTGGACCAGCTGCTGGAGTTCCTGCAGATCGCGCATCTGGGCGACCGCTACCCGGCGCAGCTTTCGGGCGGCCAGCGCCAGCGGGTGGCGCTGGGGCGCGCGCTGGCCATCGAGCCCACGGTGCTGTTGCTGGACGAGCCCTTCGGCGCGCTCGACGCCGCCGTGCGCCGCGACCTGCGCGCCTGGCTGCGCCAGGTGCATGACGAGACCGGCTCGACCACGATCTTCGTCACCCACGACCAGGAGGAAGCCTTCGAACTGGCCGACCGCGTCGTGGTGATGGGCGAGGGCCGGATCGAGCAGATCGGCAATGCCGACCAGATCCACGATCATCCCGCCAGCCCCTTCGTCGCCCGCTTCATGGGCGCGACCATCGAATTGCCGGTGATGCTGCAGGCCGGCCGGGCCGAGGCGCAGGGGCTGGACCCCAGCCGCCTGCCGCGCCGCGCCCTGCCCGACGGGCCGGCCACGCTGTTCCTGCGCCCCGCCGACGTGACGCCCCTGGCCGATCCCGCCGGGCGCTGGCAGGTCGCCCATCGCACCAGCAACGGCGCCCTGCTGCGGCTGGAGCTGACCGACGGCACCGGCCAGTTCGGCATCGACCTGCCCCGCCGCGCGCCCGAGGCGCAGGGGCTGGTCCCCGGCGCCCGCGTCAACCTGCGCCCCGAGGCGGGCACGATCTTTCCCGGCCCGCGCGCCCTGGCTTCGCAGGCCGCCACCGCCGCATTCCCCCGCAAGGAGAAAAGCCTATGACGATCCGCAAGCTTCACGTCGCCGCGCTGGCGCTGATGCTGGGCAGCAGCCCGGCGCTGGCCCAGGACAAGATCCTGAACGTCAGCTATGACATCGCCCGTGAGCTGTTCGAGGCGCTGAACCCCGAGTTCCAGGCGCATTGGAAGGAAAAGACCGGCCGCGACGTGACCATCGACCAAAGCCACGGCGGCTCGTCGAAACAGGCGCGCGCCATCCTCGAAGGGCTGCCGGCCGATATCGTCACCTTCAACCAGGAAACCGACGTGGACGTGCTGGCCCAGAACGGCCTGGTGGCCGAGAACTGGCGCGAGGCCCTGCCGAACGGCGCCTCGCCCTATTACTCGCTGCCCGCCTTCCTGGTGCGCAAGGGCAATCCCAAGGGCATCAAGGACTGGTCGGACCTGGCGCGCGACGACGTGCAGGCGGTGTTCCCCAACCCCAAGACCAGCGGCAACGGCCGCTATACCTATCTGGCCGCCTATGCCTATGCCCTGACGCAAGAGGGCGGCACGCCCGAGACGGCGCAGGAATTCGTCGGCAAGATCTTTGCCAACGTCCCGGTCTTCGACACCGGCGGCCGCGCCGCCACCCAGACCTTCGCCGAGCGCAATATCGGCGACGTGCTGATCACCTTCGAGGCCGAGACCAAGGGCATCGCCAAGCAATACGAGGTCCAGGGCTTCGAGGCCGTGACCCCCGCGACCAGCCTTTTCGCCGCCTTCCCGGTCGCCGTGGTGGCCGAGAACGCCGAAAAGAACGGCTCGACCGAGGTTTCGACGGAATATCTCAACTGGCTCTACTCGCCCGAGGCACAGGACACCCTGGCCGAGAACCACTATCGCACCACCGACGAGGCGGTGACGGCGAAATACGCCGCCGAGTTCCCCGAGGTGAAGCTCCTGACCGTGGACGAGGTCTTCGGCGGCTGGCAGAAGGTGCAGGATGAGCACCTGGCCGAGGGCGGCATCCTCGACAAGGTCTTCGTCAACCAATGAGCGCCGCCGCCGCGCCCATCCGCGCGAAACGCGTATTGCCGGGGTTCTCGCTGAGCCTCGGCACGACGTTGCTTTACGTCGGGCTGGTGATCCTGATCCCGGTGGTGGCGCTGGTGCTGAAGGGGGCCGAGATCGGGCCGGCGCGGTTCTGGGCCATCGTCACCGCGCCGCGCACGCTGGCGGCGCTGCGGGTGACGCTGACCGCCGCCGCCGCGGCCACCGTCTTCAACGCCTTCTACGGCCTGCTGATGGCCTGGGTGCTGACGCGCTACGACTTTCCCGGCAAGCGCATCCTGGACGCGCTGATGGACATTCCCTTCGCCCTGCCGACCGCCGTCGCCGGCATCTCGCTGACCGCGCTTTATTCGGCGAACGGCTGGTTCGGCGCGCCGCTGGCCGGCGCCGGGATCGAGCTGGTCTATACGCTGGGCGGCGTGATCCTGGCGATGACCTTCACCTCGATCCCCTTCGTGGTGCGCGCCATCCAGCCGGTGCTGGAGGATCTGGACCCGGCGCTGGAGCAGGCGGCGATGACGCTGGGCGCCCGGCCCTTTGCCATCTTCCGCCGCGTGGTGCTGCCGGCGATCCTGCCGGCCTGGCTGGCGGGTTCGACCGTGGCCTTCGCCCGCTCGCTGGGCGAGTTCGGCGCGGTGGTGTTCATCGCCGGCAACCTGCCCTTCAAGACCGAGATCGCGGCGCTGCTGGCCTTCATCCGGCTGGAGGAATACGACTACCAGGGCGCCGCCGCCATCGCGCTGGTGCTGCTGCTGTTCGCGCTGATCCTGCTGGTGGTCTCGAACCTGATCCAGTTCCGCGCCGCCCGCCACCTGGAGGCCCGCTGATGAGCACCGTCGCGCTGACCCACGCCCCCGGCCAAAGCCGCGCGGTGCCGCGGCTGCTGATCGGGCTGGCCTTCGCGCTGACCGCGATCTTCGTGGTGGCGCCCCTGGCCTTCATCTTCTGGCGCGCCTTTGCCGAGGGCTGGGCGGTCTATCTGAAGAACATCGCCGATCCGCTGGTCCTGCATGCGATCTGGCTGACGACGCTGGTCGCGGTGATCGTGGTGCCGGTCAACATCGCCTTCGGCATCGCCGTCGCCTGGGCCATCGCCCGCTTTCGCTTTCCGGGGCGCAAGCTCTTGATGGTGCTGATCGAGATCCCCTTCTCGATCTCGCCGATCATCGCCGGCATCTGCTACCTGCTGCTTTACGGCCGGCAGGGCCTGCTGGGCCCGTGGCTGGCCGCGCATGACCTGAAGGTCATGTTCGCCCTGCCCGGCATCGTGCTTGTGACCATGTTCGTCACCGCCCCCTTCGTCGTGCGCGAGGTGCTGCCGCTGATGCAGGCGCAGGGCTCGGAACAGGAACAGGCGGCGGTCACGCTGGGCGCGCGCGGCTGGCAGGTGTTTTCCCGCGTCACCCTGCCCAATATCCGCTGGGCGCTGCTTTACGGCGCGGTGCTTTGCACGGCGCGGGCGGTGGGCGAGTTCGGCGGCGTCTCGGTCGTCTCGGGCTCGATCCGCGGCCAGACCAACACCCTGCCCCTGCAAATCGAGCTGATGTTCAACGACCTCAACACCACCGGCGCCTTTGCCGCCGCCTCGACGCTGACCGTGATCGCGCTGGTGGTGCTGGTCGTCAAGGCCGCGTTGGAAAGCCGCAGATGACGGCTCGTAACTGGCGGGAATGTCAGTGGACTTGACCCGCCACCCCGCCTAGGCTGCAGGCCATGGACGCCGCGATCAAGGACCAGAAACAGCCCTGCCCCGAACTGCCGAAGCCCCGCAGCTTCTGGCAGCGCATTGCCGACCGGCTGGCGGCGATCGTCGGCGCGCGCCGCCCCGCCACCCCGCCCGAGAAATCGGTGGCCTTCACCATCGCCGTGATCGCGCTGGGGGCCAAGCTCGCCAAGGCCGACGGTGCCGTGGCGCGGTCCGAGGTGGCGGCCTTTCGCCGCGTCTTCATCATCCCGCGGTCCGAGGAAAAGAACGCCGCCCGCGTCTTCGACCTGGCGCGGCAGGACGTGGCGGGCTTCGACGCCTGGGCGCGGCGCATCGCGGCCATGTTCCCGGCGGGCGACCCGGTGCTGGCCGATGTGGTCGAGGGGCTGTTCATCATCGCCGTCGCCGATGGCGACCTGCACGAGGCCGAGATCATTTTCATCGACGAGGTGGCGCGCATCTTCGGCCTGCCCGCCGCGCAGGTGGCGGCCATCCGCGCCCGCCACGACCGCCGGCAGGGCTGCCCCTCTTGCGAGGTGCTGGGCGTGACGCCCGACACGCCGCTGCCCGAGGCGCGGCGGCGCTGGCGCGAACTGGTGCGCGAAAGCCATCCCGACCGCGCCCTGGCCCGCGGCCTGCCGCCCGAGGCGATCCGCCTGGCCGAGGCGCGCACCCGCGCGCTGAACGAGGCATGGGAGACCTTCCGCAACATGCACCCCAAGCGCTGCGCCGGCCCCAGCCTGTCGACCTAGGCGGGCTGCGGAAAAACTGCCTAGGTGTCTCGATCCGGCTCTGGAAGCCGGGAAATTCGCCGCAAAATGACCCGGAAACCTCAAATTCCTGGACCAGTTGCGCCAGATCGGGGACCAATTCCTTTACAGAAAAGGCCCAGGATCCTTTTCCAGCAGCCTGCCAGGGGCCAAGGCATTGCCGGGACGCCTGTGACCTGCGCGCCCCGGCATCCTCGTCGCGTCAGGCCATCGCCGCGCGCAGCGCCTTGCGGCGCGCCACGCGCTCGCGGATCGCCTCGATGTCCGTCACCGGGGTCGCGGCGAACAACTCGCGCGTATAGGGGTGGCGGGGGTCTGCGAAGACCTCTTCGCGACTGCCCTGCTCGACCGCCTCGCCCTTGTTCATCACCAGCACGTCGTCGGCGATATAGCGCACCACCGACAGGTCGTGGCTGATGAAGACATAGGCCAGGTTGAACTCGTCCTGCAGGTCGGCCAGCAGGTTCAGCACCTGCGCCTGGACCGAAAGGTCCAGCGCCGAGACCGGCTCGTCCAGCACCAGCAGCGTCGGGTTCAGCATCAGCGCGCGGGCGATGGCGATGCGCTGGCGCTGCCCGCCCGAGAACATGTGCGGATAGCGGTTGAACACCTCGGGCGGCAGGCCGACCTTGGCCAGCATCTCCTCGGCGCGGCGGCGGCGCTCGGCGGCGGGGGTGTCGGTGTTCAGAAGCAGGGGCTCCATCAGCACGTCGCCGATCTTCTGGCGCGGGTTCAGGCTGCCATAGGGGTTCTGGAACACCATCTGCACCTTGGAGCGCATCTCGCGCGTCAGCCGCGCCTTGCCGATGTCCACGGGCTTGCCGTCGATCAGCAGCTCGCCGCCCGAAGCCGGGTCGATCAGCGCGATGATCCGCGCCAGCGTCGACTTGCCCGAGCCGGATTCGCCGACGATGGCCAGCGTCTTGCCGCGGTCGACCGAGAAGCTGATGCCCTTGACCGCGCGCACCATCTTGGCGGCGCGGGTCAGCGAGCCGGGGACGTAATAGTCGCGGATCAGGTTGCGCCCTTCGACGACACTCATGGCTGCACCTCCGGTTCAAGGAAGCTGCCGACGGTGGGCAGCCGGTCGCCCGTCGCGTTCTCGGGCAGGGCCGAAAGCAGCGCGCGGGTATAGGGATGCGAAGGCGCCTCGAACAGCGTCAGCACGTCGGCCTCTTCCATCTTGCGGCCCTTGTATTGCACCTGCACGCGATCCGCCGTCTCGGCCACCACGCCCATGTCGTGGGTGATCAGGATCAGCGCCATGCCGGTCTGTTCCTGCAGTTTCATCAGCAGGTCGAGGATCTGCTTCTGGATCGTCACGTCCAGCGCCGTCGTCGGCTCGTCCGCGATCAAGAGGCGCGGGCCGGTGGCGATGGCCATGGCGATCATCACCCGCTGGCATTGCCCGCCGGACATCTGGTGCGGATAGCTTTTCAGCTTTTCCTCGGGGTCGGGAATGCCGACCTGGCGAAACAGCTCCAGCGCGCGGGCGCGGGCGGCGCGTTTCGACAGGCCCGCGTTGAAGCGCAGCACCTCCTCGATCTGGTAGCCGGTGGTAAAGCTGGGGTTCAGGGACGCGATGGGTTCCTGGAAGATCATGGTGATCTCGCGCCCGATGATGCGGCGGCGCTGGCGCGGGGTCATGCGCAGCAGATCCTGCCCGTCGAAGGTCATCTCGTCGGCGGTGACGGTGGCGGTGTCGGGCAAAAGCCCCATCGCCGCCAGCATCGACACCGACTTGCCCGAGCCCGACTCGCCCACGATGGCCAGCACCTCGCCCTTGTCCACGGTCACGTCGATGCCGTCCACGGCGGTGAAGCTGCCGGTCGAGGTGGCGAAGCGCACGGTCAGGTTGCGGATTGTCAGAAGCGCCATCGGTCAGCTCCGCTTCAGTTTCGGGTCGAGCGCGTCGCGCAGCCCGTCGCCCATCAGGTTGATCGCCAGCACCGAGACCAGGATGGCGAGGCCGGGGAAGGTCACGACCCACCAGGCGCGCAGGATGAACTCGCGCGCCTCGGCCAGCATGGTGCCCCATTCGGACGCCGGCGGCTGCGCGCCCATGCCGAGGAAACCCAGCGCGGCGCTGTCGAGGACCGCCGAACTGAAGGAAAGCGTCGCCTGCACGATCAAGGGCGCCAGGCAATTGGGCAGGATGGTCTTGAACATCAGCCGCAGGTTGCCGGCGCCCGCCACCTTGGCGGCGGTGACATATTCGCGCGCCTTCTCGCCCATCACCGCGGCGCGGGTCAGGCGGGCGAAATGCGGCTGGTAGACGATGGCGATGGCGATCATCGCATTGGTCAGCCCCGGCCCCAGCACGGCGACCAGCACCAGCGCCAGCAAGAGCGAGGGAAAGGCCAGCACCACGTCCATGACGCGCATGATGACGGTATCGACCCAGCCGCCGAAGAAACCGGCGACCAGCCCGATGATGATGCCGCCGGTCAGGGCGATGGCGACGACGACGATGCCGATGAACAGCGAATATTGCGCGCCATGGATCAGCCGCGACAGCATGTCCCGGCCCACGGCATCGGTGCCCAGCAGAAAGCCCGCGCGCCCGCCCTCTTGCCAGATCGGCGGCACCAGCAGCGCGTCGCGATATTGCTGCGTCGGGTCATGCGGCGCGATCAGCGACGCGAAGATCGCGGTCAGCACCAGCAGGACGAAGACGACGAGGCCGATCACCGCGCCACGGTTCTGGCTGAAATAGAACCAGAACTCGCGCAGCATCCGGCGGCGGATGGCCGCGTCCGAAATCTTGACGGTGGTATCGGTCATTTGTGCCGGATCCTCGGGTTGATGAGACCATAGGTCAGGTCGACGATCAGGTTCACGATCATCACGATGGCGGCGATCAGCAGCAGGCCAGACTGCACCACCGGATAGTCGCGGCGCGAGATCGAATCGATCATCCACTTGCCGATGCCGGGCCAGGAAAAGATCGTCTCGGTCAGGATGGCGCCCGCCATCAGCACGCCGACCTGCAGGCCGATGGTGGTGATGACCGGGATCATGGCATTGCGCAGCGCATGGACCCCGATCACCCGGCGGGTCGACAGGCCCTTGGCCCTGGCGGTGCGGACGTAATCCTCGCCCATCACCTCCAGCATGGCGGATCGGGTCTGCCGCGCGATCACCGCCAGCGGAATGGTCGCCAGCACGATCGAGGGCAGGATCAGGTGGCTCAGCGCCGAGGCGAAGGCGCCCTTCTGCCCGGAAATCAGGCTGTCGATCAGCATGAAGCCCGTGACCTGCGGAAAGAAATACATCAGCGAGATGCGGCCCGAGACCGGGGTCCAGCCCAGCACGCCGGAAAACAGGATGATGAGCAGAAGCCCCCACCAGAAGATCGGCATGGAAAACCCGACCAGCGCCGCGGTCATCGAGACCTGGTCGAACCAGCTGCCGCGCTTGATCGCCGCGATCACGCCCACCGGCACGCCGATCACCGTGGCGATGATGATGGCCACCAGCGCCAGCTCGACCGTGGCCGGGAACAGCGCCAGGAACTCGGTCAGCACCGGCTTCTTCGTCACCAGCGAATTGCCCAGGTCGCCCTGCAGCAGGTTGCCGAGATAATGCAGGTATTGCTGCCAGACCGGCTTGTCATAGCCAAGCTGCGCCGCGATCTGGGCATAGCGCTCGGGCGAGACGCCGCGCTCGCCGGCCATCAGCAGCACCGGATCGCCCGGCAGCAGGCGGATGAAGCCGAAGGCCACCAGCGTGATCCCGATCATCGTCGGGACCAGGTAAAGCAGTTTCTTGAGGATGAATCTGAGCATCGAACCCTAACCTAAGGGCCGTGCAAGGAAATTTCCCTGCACGGCCGCGAGAGTTTCAATCCGGGCGCGACCTTATTCGGTCAGGTCCACGGTGTCGAAGACATAATCGCCCAACGGCGACTGCACGAAGCCGGTGACGTTCTTGGCCATCGGCACGTATTGGGTCGAATGCGCCAGCGTGGCCCAGGGTGCCTCGCGCTTGAAGATGACCTGCGCCTCTTCGTAAAGCTTGACCCGCTCGTCATGGTCCGAGGTCGCCTTGGCCTTGGCCAGCAGGTCCGAGAATTCCTGGTTGCACCAGAAGGCACGGTTCGCCCCGCCCGGCGTGGCCGCGGCGCAGGACAGAAGCACTGACAGGAAGTTGTCGGGATCGCCGTTGTCGCCGGTCCAGCCCAGGATGACGGCGCCCTTGCGACCCTCTTCCATCGATTTCTTCAGGTATTCGCCCCATTCGTAGCTGACGATCTCGACCTTGACGCCGACCTTGGCGAAGTCGCTCTGGATCATCTCGGCGGTGCGGCGGGCGTTGGGCATGTAGGGGCGCTGCACTGGCATGGCCCAGACTTCCATGGTCAGGTCCTTGACGCCGGCTTCCTCCAGCATCGCCTTGGCCGCCTCGGGATCGTATTTGTCGTCCTCGATGGCGTCGTTATAGGACCACATGGTCGGCGGGATCGGGTTCTTGGCGACCTCGGCATTGCCCTGGTAGACGGCATCGATCAGCGCCGGCTTGTCCATGGCCATGTTCAGCGCCTTGCGGACCTGCGGGTTGTCGAAGGGCGCGACGGTGGTGTTATAGGCCAGGTAGCCCACGTTCAGGCCGGGCTGCTCGTCCAGCTTGAGGTTCGGGTCGGCGCGGATCTCGTCCAGGTCGGCGGGCGCGGGATAGGGCATCAGGTGGCATTCGCCGGCCTTGAGCTTTTGCAGCCGCACCGAGGCGTCGGGGGTGATGGCAAAGACCAGGTCGTCGATCTTGGGCGCCTCGCCCCAGTAGTCGGCGTTCTTCTGATAGCGGATCACCGCGTCCTTCTGGTAGGCGACGAACTTGAAGGGGCCGGTGCCGATGGGGGCGTTGTTCAGGTCTTCGCGGGTGCCGGCGGCGTCCAGCGCATCGGCATATTCCTTGGACACGATCGAGACGAAGGGCATGGCCACATTGGCCAGGAACGGCGCCTCGGGCTGGTTGAGGGTGAACTTCACCGTATGGTCGTCGACCTTTTCGATGGACTTGATCAGCTTGTCCATCTCCATCGAGGAATAATACTCATAGGTGATGCCGGGGATGTATTCGTGCCAGGGATGGTCGGCGCTGGCCTGGCGCTCGAACGTGAAGATCACGTCGTCGGCGTTGAAGTCGCGCGAGGGCGTGAACTTGTCGTTGGAATGGAACCTCACGCCCTGGCGCAGATGGAAGGTGTATTCCAGCCCGTCCTCCGACACGTCCCAGCTTTCGGCCAGGGCCGGCTCGATCTCGGTGGTGCCCGGCTTGAACTGCACCAGGCGGTTGTAGACCGCATGGCCCGAGGCATCGAAGGTGGTGCCCGCGGTATAGGGCGCGGCGTCGAACCCTTCCGGCGAGCCCTCCGAGCAATAGACGAAGGTCTTGGCATGCAGCGGCGCCGCAGCCATCAAGGCGAAAGCCGATGCCGCAAGCATCCGGGTGGAGAAGAGTGACATAATGCCTCCCATGTCTAGAGATATTCCCTGTCCCGATGCAAACGAATCTGCCTGACAGGTCAAGTGCTTTGCCGGGTCTGATCGTCGATTTGCCGCGATGACGCTGCGAAACGCCGGAATCATCGGGCGAATCTTGGCGTTCCACCGGGCAGCCATGGGAGGGCCCCCGCCGCAAAAACAGACAGAACCGGACCGTTCAGACGCTGCCGCGCCGCCGGTTCCGGCCCTGGGCGGGATGATTCTCGGCCCGACATCCGCGGATCGGCGCAGCGGGCAGGTCCGCGCCGGCGGCGGGACATCATCCGCCGTCGCCGCGACCCAGGAAAAGCGCCGCGAAAAGATAGATCCCCGCCGCACCGAACAGGATGGCCCAGAAGAAGGCGCCGCCCGCCGCCTCGAACGCCGCCCAAAGCAGGGGCAGCAGGACGCAGAGGACGCGGACCCAGAGCGGGCGGAAGAACGGGTGTTTGGGATCGACCAGCATCCCGCCAGCCTAGTGCAGCGCGGCTGCCGGCGCCATATCCCTCGGCGCCTTGGGCCGATGGGCTGGCATTGCGCCGGCTCCAGCCTGCGGAGGCCTGGCCGCCTCGACCACCGGCGGCGGCGCCTGCCCTTCTTTCGTGCCCAAATATCCTGGGGGGACGTTTCCTCCACCCCATCGAGGGGTGGAGGAAACGCGGGGGGCAACGCCCCCCGACGCCAGCGGCGCAGCCGATCCCGGCGCGGCCGTCCGGCACCCGGCCGCACCGCCGGGACACAAACACCGGCCGCCCCGGCCACACCCTCGATCCTGGATCGCCCCGCCATGCATCCTGCATTCAGCCGGGGGAATGCGTCAGGAAAAGCGCGCGCTTGCATCGGCCCGACGGGCCCTCACCCCATGCCCAGCGGATCCTGGCGCCAGCGGGCGCGCTTGCGGTCCTCGCGCAGGCTCCACAGGGCGATGGCGCCCCAGGACAGGCAATAGGCCAGCCCCAAGGCCAGCACCAGCCAACCCGGAATCGGGCCGATGGCGGCGCGCTCCAGCAATTCGCCCGCCGATTGCAGCGGGGTCGGATGCACCCCCAGCTTGCCCAGATAGGCCGCGGTCTGGATCAGCAGGATCCAGAAGTAATTGCGCCGGATGCGCCGGCCGATGGCGGTGCGCAGGCTGACGTGATAGGCGGGGCGGCGGTAATCCTCGGCCAGCCGGTCCTGCCAGCCGGTTTCCAGCCGCAAATCGCCGTCGCGCAGCATCGGCGCCATGAAGTTCAGCTCCATCCAGCGGCAGCGCGCGCGCCAGACGTTGAAATAGCGATAGCGCCGGGCCTCCAGCATCAGGAAGAAGATGATGAGGATGCCGACCAGAACCAGCGGCAACGGCGATGCCTGGGGCGAGGAAAAGGTGATCGACAGCGCCACCCCCAGCGTCACCACCGACCAGTTCGTCGTGGTGTCGAGCCGCGTGCGCCAGATGGTCGAGCGATAGATTTCGGCCCGGTAAAGATGCGCAAGCGCGCCGATTTCCGCCGTGTCCAGCGACTTGCGGCTGTTCTGCTGTCCGTCCATATGCGCGTTCTCCCTGCCTTGCAGCTTGGCAGGGCCGGACCTTGCCGGCAAGACCCCCGGTCCGCGGCCGGACCCTCCGCGGCCTTCAGCCCAGCCGCTCGATCAGCGCCATCGCGGCTTGCGGGTTATGCGCCTTGTGGCCGCCGATGACGTAAAGATAGACGTCGCGCGGCCCCGGGACCGCGTTCGGCCCGACATGATCCAGCCCCTCGGGCAGCCCGCCCGCGGCCCAGATCCGCGCCCTTTCCGCCCAAAGATCCAGCGCGGCCGGCGAATAGCCCAGCGCCTCGTCCGCGCTGGTGCCCATGATGCGCGCATAGACGAAGGGCGCGGTCGGATCGGCGATCTGGGGATACTTGCCGTCCGCGGCGACCACGGCCGCCACCCCATGCTCGCGCAGCATCTCGGTAAAGGCGGGCGTGCGGAAGCTCTCGTGGCGGACCTCGACCACATGGCGCAGCGCCCTGCCCTCGGCCGAGGCGGGCAGCAGCTTCAGGAAAGCCTCGAAATCCGCCGGCTCGAATTTCTTCGTCGCCATGAACTGCCAGTTGATCGGCCCCAGCTTGTCGCCCAAGAGCATCACCCCGCCGGACAGGAAGCGCGCGATGGTTTCGCCCGCATCGGCCAGCACCTTGCGGTTGGTGGCATAGCGCGGCGCCTTCAGCGAAAAGACGAAATCCTCGGGCGTCTCGTCATGCCATTTGCGAAAGCTCTCGGGCTTTTGCGCGCCGTAATAGGTGCCGTTGACCTCGATCGAGGTCAGCCGGCGGCTGGCATGTTCCAGCTCGCGCCGCTGCGCCAGCCCCTCGGGATAGAAGCTGCCACGCCAGGGCTCATAGGTCCAGCCGCCGATGCCGATGCGGATGCGTCCCGCCGCCGCCCTGCCCTTGTCCATCCCCCGTCCTCCTGCGCTGGCGATTCGGCCGATCATAGCGCAGGGCGCGGGCCAGGCCCTAACCCGGCCGCTTGCGCGTCAGCGAGAACTTGTAGGGCGACATGCCGTATTGCCCCCGGAACACCTTGGAGAAATACGAGGACGAGCCGAAGCCGCAGGCCACCGCCACCTGCATGACGCTGAGATTGGTCTCGGTCAGCAGCGAGCATGCTGCAGCCGCACCCTGTTGAGGTATTGCAGCGGCGTCGTGTCCAGGTAGCGCTGGAACAGCCGCTCGAGCTGGCGGCGCGAGATGCCCAGGTGGCGGGCGCATTCGGCCAGGTCGATCTCGTCCTCGACATGGGCCTCGATATAGGCCACGGCGCGGATCAGGTGGTCGTTGCGCGTGCCCAGTCGGACGGAAAGCGAACTCAGCTGTTCGTCCTCGCCGCGGCGGATCTGGCCCAGCAGGCACATGTTCATCACCGCCTGGCCCAGCTCGGCGCCGTAGTAATCCTCGATCAGCTTCAGCGCCAGCTCGGCCGAGGCGACGCCGCCGGCGCAGGTGACGATGCGCTCGTCGATGCAGAAGATGCGCCGCTCGGGCACCAGGTCGGGATATTTCTCGGTGAAGTTCGGGATGTTTTCCCAATGCAGGGTAAAGCAGCGGCCGTTGAGGATGCCGGCGCGGGCCAGCGCATAGGCGCCGGTGCAAAGCCCGCCCACGGTGCCGCCATGGCGCCATTGCTTGCGCAGCCAGTCGGTCAGCTCGGCGCTGCAACCCGCATCCGGCTCGACCCCGCCGCAGACCAGCACGTAATCCGAGGCCGGCGCCTCGGACAGCGGCGCGTCGGGCAGCAGCGGCACCCCGTTCGAGCAGGTGATCGGCGCGCCGCTTTCGCTGTGGATGCGCCATTTGAACAGCACCTGCTCGGTCAGCTGGTTGGCCACCCGCAAGGGCTCGATCGCCGAGGTGAAGGCCAGCATGGTAAAGCGCGGCATCAGCACGAAGGATACGGTGATCGGCGCCCGGACCGGCGTCGCAAGCTTCACATGGGCGATGCCCCGCGCGATATAGCGTTCGCTGTCGTCAGCAACAGATTGCGGCACGATGGTTTCCCGGATGCTGCACCCGGCCGGGGGACCGGGCGTCCGTTCCGCATTGCCACAAGCCGCGGCGCGCTGCCAAGCCCCTTGGCAAGGGGCCGGGTAGCGTCGGCCCAAGGCCGCCTCAGGCGGCCAGCAATTCGTCGGCCGGGCCGAAGAACTCGTAATGGATGCGGTCCGCGGGCACGCCCGCCAGCGACAAGGCCGCCACCGCCGCGCGCAGGAAGGGCCGCGGGCCGCAGATATAGTAATCCGCCGCCTCCGAGGGGGTATTGGCCAGCAGCCATTCCTCGGTGATCAGCCCGGCATGGTCGTAGTCGCGGCCCGCGACCTCGTCCGCCAGCGGCGTCTGGTGGAAATCGGTGACGGTGATCTGCGGCCGCCGCTTGGCCAGCGCGCGGACATGGGCGCGCATCGCATGGGTGTCGCGGTCGTGGGTGCCGTGGATGTAATGCACCGGCACCGGCGCATCCGATTGCACCAGCGCCTCCAGCATGGCGACCATGGGCGTCAGCCCCACGCCCCCCGACAGCAGCACCACCGGCCGCTCGGGCCGTTCGGGCAGGAAGAACTCGCCCGCGGGGGCCGCGACCTTCAGCACCGTGCCCGGCCTTTGCTGGTGCAGCCAGCCCGAGACCAGCCCCTGCGGCTCGCGCTTGACCGAGATGCGATAGGTCTGGCCGTTCGCCGCGGCCGAGATCGAATAGTTGCGCTTGGCCGGGGCATGGCCGGGGATCTCCAGCCAGAAGGTCAGGTATTGGCCCGGCTTGTGCGCCATCACCGGCCCGCCATCGACCGGGCGCAGGATGAACGAGGCGATGGTGCTGCTTTCGCGGATCACCTCGTCGATGCGAAAGTCGCGCCAGCCGTTCCAGCCGCCCTCGACCGCCAGCTGCTCGTCATAGATCCGCCGTTCGCGCGCGATCAGGATATTGGCAAGGAACCAATAGGCCTCGCCCCAGGCATCCAGCACCTCGTCGGTGGCGGCATCGCCCAGCACCGCCTGGATGGCGCCCAGAAGCGCCTCGGCGACATGGGGGTAATGTTCGGGCAGGATCTGCAGGCCGACATGTTTCTGGGCGATGCGCTCGACCGCGGGAACCAGCGCCGTCACGTTGTCGATATTGTTGGCATAGGCCAGGATCGCCCCGGTCAGCGCGCGTGGCTGCGATTCCGAACCGCCCTGGTGCGTCTGGTTGAACAGGTCGCGGATGTCCGGGTTCTGGAACATGCGCGCATACATTTCGCGAATGATGTCAAGGCCATGCGCCTCAAGCGCGGGGACGGTGGCTTTGACCAGGGCGATGGTCTGCGCGCTCAGCGGCTGCGGCATTCGGCTTCTCCTGCAAGGGGGCGCGGCAGGGGATCGGCCGCGACTCAAAACATGTATTGTGGATACATGTATCTTTGCCGCCAGAAACATGCAATCAGGATACATGTTTTATCGGAGCCTGCAATGCGCCTGACGCGCTATACCGATTATGCCATGCGCGTGCTGCTGTATCTGGGCCGCGAGCCCGAACGGCTCTGCTCGATCGGCGAGATCGCGCAGGCCTATGGCATTTCGCAAAACCACCTGATGAAGGTCATCAACGACCTGGTCCATGCCGGCTTCCTGGCCAGCCTGCGCGGGCGCAACGGCGGCATCCGCCTGGCCCGTCCGCCGGCCGAGATCAACATCGGCGCGCTGGTCCGCCATACCGAGGACGATTTCGACCTGGTCGGCTGCGGCACCTGCATCATCGCGCCGGCCTGCGGGCTGACCTCGGTGCTGGACGAGGCGATGGCGGGGTTCATGGCGGTGCTGGACGGCTACAGCCTGGCCGACGTGCTGGCGCGGCGGCCGGATTTCTCGCATCTGCTGCACCCGGTCGCGGCGCGCGAACCGGCACGGTCCTGACCCGGATCAGCCGTCCGGCCCGGCATCCCTTTCGCGGAACGCCCAGTCCTGGAACGCCTGGGCGTTCTCGGCCAGGTCGGCGGGCTGTGGATCGTTGGCCAGCAGGTAATAGCCATAGTTTTCCAGCACCGTGACCGGGGACAGCTGCACCAGCCGGCCGCTGTCCAGGTCGTCGCGGATCATCGCCAGCGGGCATAGCGCCACCCCCTGCCCGGCCAGGGCGGCGGCGCGTAGCAAGTTGAAATCCTCGAACACCGGCCCGGCCTCGTCCGGGCCGATGCCCTCGCCCATCCGCGACAGCCAGGCGCGCCAGGCGGATGTGTCGGTGTCGTGCAGCAGCCCCGCGGCCCTGATCCCGGCAGCCGAGGGCGGCGCCTCGCCCAAGCCGGACAGCAGCGAGGGGTTGCAGACCGGCGCGCTTTCGCCGGGCAGGAAGGCCAGCACCCGCACCCCCGGCATGACCGGCGGGCCATCCGAGAAGACGAAGGCGAAATGCGTGCTGCGAAAGTCGATCTCTTGCCCGTGCATGGCATAGACCACGCGCAGCGCCAGGTCGGGATGCGCCTGCCGAAAGCGCGAAAGCCGCGGGATCAGCCAGCAGATCGCGACCGAGGGGATGGCGGCGATCACCAGCGGCTGCGCGCCGCCGGCCATGCGCACCCGCTTGCAGGCCGCCTCGATCTCGGCCAGCGACAGGCTCAGCGTGCGCGCCAGCTCCTGCCCGCGCGGCAGGAGGCGCGGCCGCGGCCCCGAGCGGTCGAACAGCGCAACCCCCAGGAATTCCTCGAGATGGCGGACCTGGTGGCTGACCGCCGACTGGGTAACGAACAACGCCTTCGCTGCCTCCTTGAAGCTTTTCAGCCGGGCGACGGCCTCGAAGGCACGCAGGGCATTGAGCGGCAGAAGCGACATGGGAAGCGACCCGCAACGATTGAGATTTTCTCAAGCGAAGCATGAGAAACGGTCTTTTGACAAGACCCCTTGCACGCCCGATCCTGACGCCATCCGAACCCCCAAAGAACAAAGAGGACATCCCATGCAACGCGACAGGCTTCAAAGTTTCGTCGGCAATGGCGAGAAGGCGGCCCCGACCTTCTCGGCCACGGAAATGCAGCGCCGCCAGGACGCAATCCGCGCGCATATGGCGCAGACGGGCGTCGATGCGGCGCTGTTCACCTCGTATCACAACATCAATTATTACGCGGATTTCCTCTATTGCCAGTTCGGCCGCCGCTATGGGCTGGTGATCGACCATGACAAGGCGACGACGATCAGCGCCGGCATCGACGGCGGCCAGCCCTGGCGGCGCAGCTTCGGCGGCAACGTCACCTATACCGACTGGCAGAAGGACAATTATTTTCATGCCCTGCGCCAGCTTGCCGGCAACGCCAAGCGCATCGGCATCGAATTCGACCATGTGAACATCGACCTGCTCGACCTGCTGAAGGCGGAATTTCCCGGCGTCGCGTTCGTCGACATCGCCGCCCCCGCCATGCGGCTGCGCATGATCAAGTCGGCCGAGGAGATCGCCCATATCACCGAGATGGCCCGCATCGCCGATGTCGGCGGCGCGGCCTGCGTCGAAGCGACCGCCGTCGGCGTGCCCGAGCACGAGGTGGCGCTGCATTCCACCGCCGCCATGGTGCGCGAGATCGCCAGGACCTGGCCGCATGCCGAGCTGCTGGACACCTGGACCTGGTTCCAGTCCGGCGTGAACACCGACGGCGCCCACAACCCGGTGACGAGCCGCAAGATCCAGCGCGGCGACATCCTGTCGCTGAACTGCTTCCCCATGGTCGCGGGCTATTACGTCGCGCTGGAGCGCACGCTCTTCGCCGAGGAGGCCAGCGACGAACACATCCGCCTGTGGGAGTTCAACTGCAAGGTCCACGACCGCGGCAAGGAATTGCTGGTGCCGGGCAAGAAATGCTCGGAGATCGCGGCCGAGCTGAACGAGATGTATGCGGCCGAGAACCTGCTGCAATACCGCAGCTTCGGCTATGGCCACAGCTTCGGCGTGCTCTGCCACTATTACGGCCGCGAGGCGGGGCTGGAACTGCGCGAGGATTGCGAGACGGTGCTGGAGCCCGGCATGGTCGTCTCGATGGAGCCGATGATCACCATCCCCGAGAACATGCCCGGCGCCGGCGGCTATCGCGAGCATGACATCCTGGTGATCGAGGAAGGCGGGAACCGCAACATCACCGGCTTCCCCTATGGACCCGAGCATCTGATCGTCAAGGGCAAGGCCAAGGCCGCCTGACCCCCCGCCGCCCGCCGGTCCACCCGGCGGGCGGATCGCGTAACGGCGGTTCCGACCGCCGCCACCGGCCCGCATCCCCCGCGGGCCGGGCGGAAAGGCCATTGCCGGCAGAGGAGGCCGGCAGGAACACCCAAGGGAGGGTAATCAATGTCCAATCCAACGCTCGCCGCGGCGGCCGGCATGCCGCAGGATGCGGCGCCGGACGCCGAGGTCTCGCGCGATGTCGTCAGGAAGGTGCTGGGCGCCAGCTTCGTCGGCAATTTCGTCGAATGGTTCGACTATGCCTCATACGGCTATTTCGCCACCGTCATCGCCCATGCCTTCTTCCCCGAGATCGCGCCGACCAGCGCGCTCCTGGCGACCTTCGCGGTCTTCGCCATCTCGTTCATCATCCGCCCGGTCGGCGGCATCATCTGGGGCGCGATCGGCGACCGGGTCGGGCGGCGCACGGCGCTGTCCTGGTCGATCCTGATCATGTCGGGCGCCACCACCGTCATCGCGCTGCTGCCGTCCTATCACCAGATCGGCCTGCTGGCGCCGGTGCTTCTGCTGCTGGTGCGCATGGTGCAGGGCTTTTCCGCCGCGGGCGAATATGCCGGCGCCACCTCGTTCATCGCCGAATATTCGCCGACCCACCGCCGCGGCCTTTACACCAGCATCGTGCCGGCCTCGACCGCCGCGGGGCTGCTGGCCGGCTCGCTGATGTCGGCGGGGCTCTTCGCCTTCCTGGACGAGGCGCAGATGCAAAGCTTCGGCTGGCGCATCCCCTTCCTGCTGGCGCTGCCGCTGGGCTTCATCGGCCTCTATATCCGGCTGCGGCTGGAGGATACGCCGAAATTCCGCGAGCTGGAAAAGACCCATCACGTCGAGGCCACCCCGGTGCGCGAGCTGTTTCGCAACCATCGCCGGCAGATCGCCATCGCCTTCGGCGTCACCTGCCTCAACGCCGTGGGCTTCTACCTGATCCTCAGCTACATGCCCACCTATCTCTCGACCGAGATGGGCATGGGCAAGGCGCAGGCCTTCCTGGCCACCAGCATCTCGCTGGCCAGCTACATCTTCCTGATCTTCCTGATGGGCATGCTGTCGGACCGGCTGGGGCGCAAGACGGCGCTGATCACCGCCTCGGTGCTGTTCATGGCGCTGACCGTGCCGCTGTTCAGCATGCTCGACGGCGCGAGCTTCCTCACCATCGTGCTGATCCAGATCGCCTTCGGCGCGCTGCTGACCATCAACGACGGCACCCTGCCCTGCTTCCTGTCCGAGATCTTTCCGACCCGCGTGCGCTATTCCGGCTTCGCCTTCAGCTTCAACGCGGCGAATGCGCTGTTCGGCGGCACCGCGCCCTTCGTCGCGACCTGGCTGATCAGCGTGACCGGCAGCAAGCTGGCGCCGGCCTGGTATCTGGTCGGCGCCGCCGCGCTGGCGCTGGTCGCCATGCTGATGGCGCGCGAGACCGCCGGCAAGCCGCTGGAGGACTGATCGCGCAAGGTCAAAGGCAAGGCCCAGGGGGCCGGCCGCCGGCGATCCGCCGCGGCCGGCCCCTACGCTTCGACCGCGGGCAGGAAGGTGCCCTTCAGCCCCAGGATATGGTCATGCACCCGCCGCCCCGCCGGCGACAGCGCCATGTCCTCGCGCCGGATCAGGAACCAGTTGCGCTGGATCGGCAGCCCCTCGGCCTTCAGCGCCACCAGCCGGCCGGCGCGCAATTCCTCGGTCACGGTATGCTGCGAGATCAGCGCGATCCCCAGCCCGGCGATCACCGCCTGCTTGATGGTCTCGTTCGTGCCCATCTCGACCATGCGCCAGGGCGTGCCGTCGCCGATCCGGTCCAGGAAGCGCGTCATCAGGATGCGCGTGCCCGAGCCCGGCTCGCGCGCCAGATAGGTTTCGGCCAGCAGATCCCGCGGCGTCGCCGGATCGGCCGCGGCCAGCCGGTGATCGGGGGGCGCGACGATGATATGGGGATGCGGGCCGATGGGCTCGGCCACCACCGCCGGGTTGCGCGGCGGCCGGCCCATGATCGCCAGGTCCAGCGCGCGCGAGGTCAGCCACTGGATCACCGCGTCGCGGTTGCCGATGCGCAGCGTCACCTCGACCTCGGGCAGCGCGCGGCGCAGGTCGGCGACAAGGCGCGGCGCGAAATACTTGCCGGTCGAGACCACCCCCAGCGAGACGTTGCCGGTATGGCCGCTTTGCAGCGCCGCCACCCGCCGCGCGCAGGTTTCCAGGGCGATGGCGATCTGCGCCTCGGCCTCCAGCACCGTCCGCCCCTCCTCGGTGGCAAGGAAGGCGCCATGCTCGCCCCGGATCACCATGGGCGCGCCCATCAGGTCTTCCAGCGCGCGCAGCTGGCTGTGGATCGCGGGCGGGCTGAGGCTAAGCTGCCCCGCGGCGCCCGTCAGAGAGCCGCTGTCGATCACCGCGCGCAGCACGCGCAGCTGGCGCAGGGTTATGGCACTGATCCGCTTCATTCAGAATTTCCGAAATACTTTTTTGCATTATTAAATGTTCCTTAAAATCTGGACATGTCAACAAGAAGACGGGACGCGCCAGAGGAGGGGCAGATGACCGCCGAGACAATCCAGACCGACCGCATTCCCGAGGAGCTTCGGCCCGTGATGCAGGCGATGGCCGAGGCCGGCGCCCGGCTTGCCGCGATCATCCGCCGGGGCGGCGACCTTGCCTCGCCGGTCGGGACCAATGCGGATGGCGACGGGCAGAAGGCGCTGGACGTGATGGCGGACGACCTGTTCCGCCAGGCGCTGGCCGGCGCGGGGGTGCGCTGGCTCGCCTCCGAGGAACAGGACGAGGCCGTGGCGCTGGACCCCGCAGGGCGCCTGGCCGTCGCCATCGACCCGCTGGACGGTTCCTCGAACATCGACACCAATGTCTCGATCGGCACGATCTTTTCGATCTACCCCGCCGAGGCGACGGCCGAGGCCAGCTTCCTGCGCCCGGCCCGCCAGCAGATCGCCGGCGGCTATATCATCTACGGCCCGCGCTGCGCCATGATGGTGACGTTCGGCGACGGCGTGCAGCATTACGCGCTGGACCCCGACAGCGACGGCTTCCGGCTGGTCACGGCCCGGCAGGAGATGCCCGAAAGCGCCCTGGAATTCGCCATCAACGCCTCGAACTACCGGCACTGGCCGCAGCCGATCCGGGCCTATATCGACGATTGCCTGGCCGGCAGCGACGGCCCGCGGGAACAGAACTTCAACATGCGCTGGATCGCCTCGCTGGTGGCGGAAACCCATCGCATCCTGATCCGGGGCGGCGTGTTCCTGTATCCGGGCGACGCGCGCAAGGGCTACGGCTCGGGCCGGCTGCGCATGCTCTACGAATGCGCGCCCATCGCCTTTCTGGTCGAACAGGCCGGCGGCCGCGCCACCAACGGGCTGGTCCCGATCCTCGACCAGGGCGCGGCGAGCCTGCACCAGCGCACGCCCTTCGTCTTCGGCTCGGCCGAGAAGGTCGCCCGCATCGCCGCCTATCACGAACTGCCCGAGACCGAGGTTTCGGCACTGTTCGGCCATCGCGGCCTGTTCCGGGCCTGATCTGGAAAAAGAAGGGACACCATGAGCAAGAAACACCCGATCATCTCTGTCACCGGCTCGTCGGGCGCAGGCACCACCACGATCAAGAACACCTTCGACCAGATCTTCCGCCGCGAAAGCATCACCGCCGTCAGCATCGAGGGCGACGCCTTCCACCGCTTCGACCGCGCGGCGATGAAGGCGGAACTGACGCGCCGGACCGAGACGGGCGACCACACCTTCAGCCATTTCAGCATCGAGGCCAACGAGCTGGAGCGCCTTGAGCAGGTGTTCCGCCACTACGGCGAGACCGGCACCGGCCAGACCCGGCATTACGTCCACGACGACCGCGAGGCCGAGAAATACGGCACGCCCCCCGGCCAGTTCACCGCATGGGAGGATTTCGCCCCCGACTCGGACCTGCTGTTCTACGAGGGGCTGCATGGCGCGGTCAGGTCGGACGGCATCGACATCGCCGGCCAGGCCGACCTGAAGATCGGCGTGGTGCCGGTCATCAACCTGGAGTGGATCCAGAAGATCCACCGCGACAAGGCCAGCCGCGGCTATTCGACCGAGGCCGTGACCGACGTGATCCTGCGCCGGATGCACGCCTATGTGCATGTGATCTGCCCGCAGTTCACCGAAACCGACATCAACTTCCAGCGCGTGCCGGTGGTGGACACCTCGGACCCGTTCATCGCGCGCTGGATCCCCACCGCGGACGAAAGCCTGGTGGTGATCCGCTTCAAGAACCCGCGCGGCATCGATTTCCCCTATCTGACCTCGATGATCCAGGGCTCGTGGATGAGCCGCGCCAATTCCATCGTCATTCCGGGGCCGAAGCTGGACCTCGCCATGCAGCTGATCCTGACGCCGATGATCCTGCGTCTGGTCAACGAATCGAAGCGCGCCTGAAGGGAGGGAAGAACATGAACCAGATGGCAAGGATCGACACCGGCATGGAGGCGCAGATGGCCAATGCCATCCGTGCGCTGGCGATGGATGCGGTCGAGGCGGCGAAATCCGGCCACCCCGGCGCGCCCATGGGCATGGCCGACGTGGCCGCGGTGCTGTTCAACCGCTTCATGAAGATCGACCCGGCGGATGCCGCATGGCCCGACCGCGACCGTTTCGTGATGTCGGCCGGCCATGGCTCGATGCTGGTCTATGCGATCAACCACATGCTGGGCTATGACGACATGGACATGGACCAGCTGCGGAATTTCCGCCAGCTGGGCGCACGCACCGCCGGCCATCCCGAATACGGCCATGCCAAGGGGATCGAGACCACCACCGGCCCGCTGGGCCAGGGCATCGCCACCGCCGTCGGCATGGCGCTGGCCGAGCGGATGATGAACGCCCGCTTCGGCGACGGGCTGGTCGATCACTGGACCTATGTCATCTCGGGCGACGGCTGCCTGATGGAGGGCATCAGCCACGAGGCCATCGACTTTGCCGGCCACCAGCGGCTGGGCCGGCTGATCCTGCTGTGGGACGACAACGGCATCACCATCGACGGGCACACCGACCTGTCCACCTCGACCGACCAGCTGGCGCGCTTTGCCGCCGCGGGCTGGCATGTGCAGGCGGTGGACGGCCATGACCGCGAGGCTGTGGCCGCCGCCATCGAGGCCGCGCGCGCGGACGAGCGCCCCTCGCTCATCGCCTGCAAGACGGTGATCGGCTATGGCGCGCCGAACAAGCAGGGCAGCCACGACGTGCATGGCGCGCCGCTGGGCGCCGACGAGATCGCCGCGGCGCGCGCGCATCTGGGCTGGAGCCATCCGCCCTTCGAAATTCCCCAAGACATCCTGGACTCCTGGCGCAATGTCTCCGCGCGAGGGGCCGAGGCGCGGTCAGCATGGCAGAAGCGGCTGGAAACGTCCCCAGATCAGGGCCGTTTCAACGCCATGCTGGCCGCGCCCGATGCGGCGGCGCTGCGCAGCGCCATCCGCGACTATACCGCCAGACTGGCCGCCGACCGGCCCAAGGTGGCGACCCGCAAGGCGTCCGAGATGGCGCTGGAGGTAGTGAACGCCACGCTGCCGAACACGGTGGGCGGCTCGGCCGACCTGACCGGCTCGAACAACACCCGCAGCAAGGGCATGGTCTCGGTGACGCCGGCCGAGCGCCTGGGCCGCTATGTCCATTACGGCATCCGCGAACACGGCATGGCCGCGATCATGAACGGCATCGCGCTGCATGGCGGGCTGATCCCCTATGGCGGCACCTTCCTGGCCTTTTCCGACTATTCCCGCCCGGCCATCCGGCTGGGCGCGCTGATGGGGGTGCCGGTGATCCATGTCATGACCCATGACAGCATCGGCCTGGGCGAGGACGGCCCGACCCACCAGCCGGTCGAGCATGTCGCGGCGTTGCGGGCGATCCCGAACCTGATGGTCTTTCGCCCCGCCGATGCCGTCGAGACCGCCGAGGCCTGGGAGATCGCGCTGACCGCGCCCGCCACGCCCTCGGTCCTGTGCCTGTCGCGCCAGAACCTGCCCGCCGTGCGGCTGGAGGCCGATGACGAGAACCTGAGCCGCCAGGGCGCCTATGTCCTGCGCGAGACCGAGGGCGCGCGCGACGTGACCCTGATCGCCACCGGCTCCGAGATCGAGATCGCGCTGGAGGCCGCCGACCTGCTGGCGGCGCAGGGCGTGCGCGCCGCCGTCGTCTCGGCCCCCTGCTTCGAGCTGTTCGCCCGGCGTCCCGAGGCCGAGCGCGAGGCGGTGCTGGGCCGCGCCCCGCGCATCGCCATCGAGGCGCTGATCCGCCAGGGCTGGGACGGGCTGTTCCTGCGCCCCGGCGACGGCTTCATCGGCATGGCGGGCTTTGGCGCCTCGGCCCCTGCCCCCGCGCTTTACCGGCATTTCGGCATCACCGCCGAACGTGCCGCCGACCTTGCCAACCAGCTTATCCAGGGAGGAAAGTGATGGCCCTCATCACGCTGCGACAGCTTCTGGACCACGCCGCCGAACATGGCTACGGCGTGCCCGCCTTCAACATCAACAACATGGAACAGGGCCTGGCCATCGTGAAGGCCGCGGCCGAGGTCGATGCCCCGGTGATCCTGCAAGCCAGCCGCGGCGCCCGCTCCTATGCCGGCGACATCATGCTGCGCCGCATGGTCGAGGCCCTGGCCGAGATGAACCCGACCATCCCGATCTGCCTGCACCAGGACCATGGCAACAACCTGGCCACCTGCATGTCGGCGATCCGCCACGGATTCACCAGCGTGATGATGGACGGCTCGCTGCACGAGGACATGAAGACGCCCGCGGATTACGACTATAACGTCGCGGTGACGGCCAAGGTGGCCGAGGCCGCCCATGCCGTCGGCGCCTCGGTCGAGGGCGAGCTGGGCGTGCTGGGCAGCCTGGAGACCGGCGAGGCCGCGGCCGAGGACGGCTCGGGCGCCGAGGGCAAGCTGGATCACAGCCAGCTGCTGACCGACCCCGACCAGGCGGTGGATTTCGTCTCGCGCACCCGCTGCGACGCGCTGGCCATCGCCTGCGGCACCAGCCATGGCGCCTACAAGTTCAGCCGCAAGCCCGATGGCGACATCCTGGCCATGCATGTGATCGAGGCGATCCACGAGCGCCTGCCCGGCACGCATCTGGTCATGCACGGCTCCAGCTCGGTGCCGCAATACCTGCAGGATCTGATCAACGATGCCGGCGGCGCGATGCCGCAGACCTATGGCGTCCCGGTCGAGGAGATCGAGCGCGGCATCCGCCACGGCGTGCGCAAGGTGAACATCGACACCGACTGCCGCATGGCGATGACCGGGCAGTTCCGCAAGATCGCCCGCGACAAGCCCGAAGAGTTCGATCCGCGCAAGTTCATGATCCCGGCCATGAAGGAGCTGACGGCGCTGTGCCGCGACCGCTTCGAGCGTTTCGGCACCGCGGGCCATGCCAGCAAGATCAGGGTCATCCCGATGGACGAGATGGCCAAACGCTATGCGTCGGGGGCGCTGGACCCGGCAATCACTGGCGCGAAAGCCGCCTGAGGAGGAGGAAGCCCGATGAACGAGATGAGCAAGTCCGAAATCACGGACAAGAAAAAGCGCTACGCCGCCGGCGTGCTGAAATACGCCCAGATGGGTTACTGGGACGGCGACTACCAGCCCAAGGACACCGATGTGCTGGCGCTGTTCCGCATCACCCCGCAAGAAGGCGTGGACCCGATCGAGGCGGCGGCGGCCGTGGCCGGCGAAAGCTCGACCGCGACCTGGACCGTGGTCTGGACCGACCGGCTGACCGCCTGCGACCAGTATCGCGCGAAAGCCTATAAGGTCGAGCCGGTGCCGGGCACGCCGGGGCAGTATTTCTGCTATGTCGCCTATGACCTGATCCTGTTCGAGGAAGGCTCGATCGCCAACGTCACCGCCTCGATCATCGGCAACGTCTTCAGCTTCAAGCCGCTGAAGGCCGCGCGGCTCGAGGACATGCGTTTCCCGGTCGCCTACATGAAGACCTTCGCCGGCCCGCCCACCGGCATCGTGGTCGAGCGCGAGCGCCTGGACAAGTTCGGCCGCCCGCTCCTGGGCGCCACCACCAAGCCCAAGCTGGGCCTTTCGGGCAAGAACTACGGCCGCGTGGTCTACGAGGGGCTCAAGGGCGGGCTCGACTTCATGAAGGACGACGAGAACATCAACTCGCAGCCCTTCATGCATTGGCGCGACCGCTTCCTCTACTGCATGGAGGCGGTGAACAAGGCCACCGCCGCCACCGGCGAGACCAAGGGCCATTACCTCAACATCACCGCCGGCACGATGGAAGAGATGTATCGCCGCGCGGAACTGGCCAAGGAGCTGGGCTCTGTCATCGTCATGGTGGACCTGATCGTCGGCTGGACCGCGATCCAGTCGATCAGCAACTGGTGCCGGCAGAACGACATGATCCTGCACATGCACCGCGCCGGCCACGGCACCTATACCCGGCAGAAGAACCACGGCATCAGCTTCCGCGTCATCGCCAAGTGGCTGCGCATGGCCGGGGTCGATCACCTGCATACCGGCACCGCCGTCGGCAAGCTGGAAGGCGACCCGATGACCGTGCAGGGCTATTACAACGTCTGCCGCGAGACGGTGAACGCGGTCGACCTGCCGCGCGGCATCTTCTTCGAGCAGGACTGGGCCAACCTGAAAAAGGTGATGCCGGTCGCCTCGGGCGGCATCCATGCCGGGCAGATGCACCAGCTGCTGGACCTGTTCGGCGACGACGTGGTGCTGCAATTCGGCGGCGGCACCATCGGCCACCCGATGGGCATCCAGGCGGGCGCGACCGCGAACCGCGTGGCGCTGGAGGCCATGGTTCTGGCGCGCAACGAGGGCGTCGATATCGCCAATGAGGGTCCCGAGGTGCTGCGCAAGGCCGCCAAGTGGTGCAAGCCGCTGGAGGCGGCGCTGGATACCTGGGGCAACATCACCTTCAACTATACCTCGACCGACACCTCGGACTTCGTTCCGACCGCGTCCGTCAGCTAAGGGAGAGATCAGATGCGTATCACTCAGGGCTGCTTTTCCTTCCTGCCCGACCTGACCGACGAACAGATCCGCGACCAGGTGGAATACATCCTGTCGCGCGACTGGGCGGTCGGGATCGAATGGACCTCCGAGCCCCATCCCCGCAACACCTATTGGGAGATGTGGGGCAACCCGATGTTCGACCTCAAGGACGCCAAGGGCGTGATGATGGAGCTGGACGACTGCCGCAAGGCGCATGGCGACAAGTATATCCGCATCAACGCCTTCGACAGCACGCGCGGATGGGAGACGGTGATGATGTCCTTCATCGTCAACCGCCCGGAAAACGAGCCGAGCTTCAAGACCTGGCGCATGGAGGCCGATGGCCGCCATATCCGCTATACCCACGAGATGATCGGCTGACGGCACTGCCGGACCGGGGGGCTGTCTGCCCCCCGGACCCCCCGAGAGTATTTGTGAAACGGAGAAAGGCTGATGGACGGCGATATGGGCGAGACGCTGGCGACCGTGGATCTGAAGGCCGAGTATGAATCCTCGGGTGTGCGCGAGATCCTGGACGAGCTGGACCGCGAGTTGATCGGGCTGGCGCCGGTGAAGCAGAGGATCCGCGAGACGGCGGCGCTGCTGCTGGTAGACCGGGCGCGGCGCGACCTGGGGCTGGCCCATGAGGTGCCGACGCTGCACATGAGCTTTACCGGCAATCCCGGCACCGGCAAGACCACGGTGGCGCTGAAGATGGCCGGGCTGCTGCATCGGCTGGGCTATGTGCGCAAGGGCCACCTGGTCAGCGTGACCCGCGACGACCTGGTCGGGCAATATATCGGCCATACCGCGCCCAAGACCAAGGAAGTGCTGAAGAAGGCCATGGGGGGCGTCCTGTTCATCGACGAGGCCTATTACCTCTACAAGCCCGACAACGAGCGCGACTATGGCCAGGAGGCGATCGAGATCCTGCTGCAGGTGATGGAGAACAACCGCGACGACCTGGTGGTCATCATGGCCGGCTATGCCGACCGGATGGACCGCTTCTTCTCGGCCAATCCCGGCTTTCGCTCGCGCATCGCCCATCACATTGAGTTTCCCGACTATACCGACGAGGAGCTGGGGCGGATCTCGGCCTCGATGCTGGAGAACCAGGGCTATGTCTTCGACGAGGCCGGGCGGGCGGCGATGGAGGAATATATCCGCCTGCGCCGCGAGCAGCCGCATTTCGCCAATGCCCGCTCGATCCGCAATGCGCTGGACCGGGCGCGGCTGCGGCAGGCGAACCGGCTGTTTTCCGGCGAGGTGCCGGTCGATGCGCGGGCGCTGTCCACCATCACCGAAAGCGATATTCGCGCGAGCCGGGTGTTTTCCGGCGGGCTGGACATCGACGGCAGCCGCCGCATGATCGAGGATTGAGGGCGGGCCGCTTGCGGCCTGCCGGGGCTTGCCGGTCAGCCGGAAAGATCCGGACGGGCGGGTTGCCGCGGCGTGGCGAAGGTCTTGCGGAACCAGTCCTGCACCATCAGCTTGTCATAGACGAAGCGCCGGCTGTCGCCATGCCCGCGCGGGTCCGAGAGATAGTTCATGTCGGTCAGCCGTTCTTCGCCCGCGCGGATGACGGTGTCGCCCTGCATCAGCCGATAGCGCAGGTGGATGCGCGGCGGCGTGGTGTCGCGCAGGAAGCGCACGTCGTTGAAGCCGCTGCGCCAGGGTTCGAACTCGCCGGCAAGGTCGATGTCCAGCACCTCGATGGCAAGGCTTTGCCCGGCGGGCAGGTAGCGCGCGCCAAGCTCGGCAAACCAGCGGTCGAACTCGGCCAGGGCCGAGGTCCGGCTGCGTTCGCGGCGGAACTCGCGGTCGCGGAAGCTCTCGGGCGCGACATAGGTGACGGTGACGTTTCCCCCGGCCGATGCGGCCGGCCCGGCCATGGCGGCAGGCGCGGCGAGCGCCAGGGAAAGGGACAGGCAGATGGTCCTGAGCATGGCTTGCCTCCGCGCTTCCAGCCCTGTGCCAAGATATGGGCATGGGACGCGAAAAGTCAAAGCCGGGCTCAGGCCCTGGCGTCCTCGAGCATCATCCGCGCGGCCTTTTCGGCGATCATCATCACCGGGGCGTTGGTGTTGCCGCTGGTGATGGTCGGCATGACCGAGGCGTCGGCGATGCGCAGCCGGCCAAGCGCGCGCATCCGCAGCCGCGGGTCGACCACCGCCGCGTCGTCGGCGCCCATGCGGCAGGTGCCGACCGGGTGGAAGATCGTGGTGCCGATGGCGCCGGCGGCGCGGACCAGATCCTCGTCGCTCTGGAAGGCGATGCCGGGGATATGCTCCTCGGGGTCGAAGCGGTTGAAGGCGGGCTGCGCGGCGATCCTGCGGGTCAGGCGGATGGCGCGCGCGGCCACGTCGCGGTCGGCCTGGGTCGACAGGTAATTCGGCCGGATCGCGGGATGGGCGCGGAAATCCGGCCCGGCGACATGGACCGAGCCGCGGCTTTCCGGCCGCAGGTTGCAGACCGAGGCGGTCATCGCCGGAAAGGGATGCACCGGGTCGCCGAACTTGTCGAGGCTGACCGGCTGGACGTGGAACTCCAGGTCCGGCGTCGCCTTGTCCGGCCCCGAGCGGGTGAAGATGCCAAGCTGGCTGGGCGCCATCGACATCGGGCCCGAGCGTTTCAGCAGGTATTCCAGCCCGATCGACGCCTTGCCCATCAGGCGCGAGGCCTTTTCGTTCAGCGTCGGCACGCCGCGGACCTTGTAGACCAGCCGCAATTGCAGGTGGTCCTGCAGGTTCTCGCCCAGCGAGGGCACCTCGACCTGGGGCGCGATGCCGGCGGCCTGCAGCACCTCGCCGCGGCCGACGCCGGAATGTTCGAGGATCTGCACCGAGCCGATGGCGCCCGCGGCCAGCACCGTCTCGCGCGCGGCGCGGACCTCGCGCCGCTGGCCCTGGTGGTGAACGACCACGCCCGCGACCTCGCCCGCCTCGATCACCAGCCGCTCGACCTCGGCCCCGGTCAGGATGCGCAGGTTCGGGCGGTGGCGCACCGGGCGCAGAAAGGCCTTCGCCGCGCTCCAGCGCCAGCCGCGGCGCTGGGTCACGTCGAAATAGCCGCCGCCCTCGTTGTCGCCGCGGTTGAAGTCCTCGGTCCGTGGGATGCCGGCCTGCTCGGCCGCCTCCATGAAGGCGTCGAGCACGGCCCAGCGAACCCGCGCCGTCTCGACCCGCAATTCGCCACCGGCGCCATGCATGTCGTCGGCCCCGCGATAATGGTCCTCTTGCGCCTTGAACAGCGGCAGCACGTCGTCCCAGCCCCAGCCGGTGCAGCCGAGCTGGCGCCAATGGTCGTAATCCGCCGCCTGCCCGCGCATGTAGATCATGCCGTTGATCGAGGAACAGCCGCCCAGCACCCGGCCGCGCGGGTAAAGCAGCGCGCGGCCGTTCAGCCCCGGCTCGGGTTGGGTGCGAAAACCCCAGTCGGTGCGCGGGTTGCCGATGCAATAGAGATAGCCGACCGGGATATGGATCCAGTGGTAATTGTCGCGCCCCCCGGCCTCGAGCAGCAGCACCCGGTTGCCGGGATCGGCGCTGAGGCGGTTGGCCAGCACGCAGCCGGCGCTGCCCGCGCCGATCACGATATAGTCGTAGCTTTCCATCAGACACTCCATGATGGCCCCCGCCGGCGCGGGGGCCGCACCATCACGATTCGGAACGGAACCCCATTTTCCGGCCGATTTTCGTTGCGAAGAACTCTCCGACGAGGCCGCGGCGGAACAGCAGGACGCAGACCATGAAGACGAGGCCGGTGATGATCGTCACCGGGAAGTCCGAGGTGGCCAGGTAGTTCTGCAACGTGACCACCAGCCCTGCGCCGACGATGGGCCCCAGGAGCGTGCCGATGCCGCCCAGCAGCGTCATCAGGATCACCTCGCCCGACATCTGCCAGGTCACGTCGGTCAGCGTCGCGAACTGGAAGATCAGCGCCTTGACCCCGCCCGCCAGCCCCGCCAGCGCCGCCGACATCACGAAGGCGCCCAGCTTGTAGCGCTGCACCGAATAACCCAGCGAGATCGCGCGTTGCTCATTCTCGCGGATCGACTTCAGGATCATGCCGAAGGGCGAGTTCACGAAACGCCGGATGATCAGGAGCCCGATCACGAACACCGCCAGCACGAAGTAATACATGTTCATCGGCCGGTTCAGGTCGATCAGCCCGAACAGGTGCCCGCGCGGCACCGACTGGATGCCGTCCTCGCCATGGGTGAAGGGCGCCTGCAGGCAGAAGAAGAAGAACATCTGCGACAGCGCCAGCGTGATCATGGCGAAATAGATGCCCTGGCGGCGGATGGCGATGGCGCCCATCACCAGCCCCAGCAGGGCCGCGCCGGCGACGCCCAGCAGGATGCCCGCCTCGGGCGACCAGCCCCAGACCTTCACCGCATGGGCGGTGAAATAGGCCGCCCCCCCGAAGAAGGTGGCATGGCCGAAGGACAGAAGCCCCGTGTAGCCCAGCAGCAGGTTGAAGGCCGAGGCAAACAGCGCGAAGGCCAGAAGCTTCATCAGGAAGATCGGGTAGAGGAACATCGGCGCCACCAGCAGCCCGGCCAGGGCGATGGCGACCAGCGCCAGCTGCACCTGCCCCGCGCGCGGATGGGCCGCGACATGCTCCGAGGCGACGGTTTCGGATTTTGCGGCCATGTCAGGCATCCTTTCCGAAAAGGCCCGCGGGCCGCAGGATCAAGACGATCGCCATGATGACGAAGATCACGATGTTCGAGGCCTCGGGGTAGAAGACCTTGGTCAGCCCCTCGACCACGCCCAGCATGTAGCCGGTGACGATGGCGCCCAGGATCGAGCCCATGCCGCCCACGACCACCACCGCGAAGACGATGATGATCAGGTTCGAGCCCATCAGGGGCGAGACCTGGTAGACCGGCGCCGCCAGCACGCCGGCAAAGCCCGCAAGCCCGGCGCCGAGCGCATAGGTCAGCGTCAGCAGCAAGGGCACGTTGACGCCGAAGGCCTGCACCAGCACCGGGTTTTCCGTCGCCGCGCGCAGGTAGGCGCCGAGCTTGGTCTTCTCGATCAGCAGCCAGACCCCGATGCAGACCGCCAGCGAGGCGATGACCACCCAGCCGCGATAGATCGGCAGGAACATGAAGCCCAGGTTCACCGCCCCTGTCAGCTGCGGGGGCGGCGCATAGGGCTTGCCCGAGGCGCCGAAGAAATAGCGGAAGGTGCCCTCGATCGCCAGCGCCAAGCCGAAGGTGAACAGGAGCCCGTAAAGGGGGTCGAGCTTGTAGAGCCGCGACAGCATGGTCCTTTCGACCAGCGCCGCGAACAGGCCCACGAACAGCGGCGCCAGGATCAGCGCCAGCCAGTAGTTGATGCCGCCTACGGTCAGGAGCAGCAGCGCCGCGAAGGCGCCCAGCATGTATTGCGCGCCATGGGCGAAGTTGATCACGCGCAACAGCCCGAAGATCACCGCCAGGCCCAGGCTCAGCAGCGCGTAGAAGCTGCCGTTGATCAGCCCGACCAGCAATTGCCCCATCAGGGCCTGGAGGGGCACGCCGAAAATCATCGTCATCTCACACCCCCAGTTCCCGATGCAGCATGTCCATCTGCGCCGGCAGTTCGGCGACCGGGAACTCTGCCGTCATGCGGCCGTGGTCCATCAGGTAGAAGCGGTCGGCGACCTTGGCGGCAAAGCGGAAGTTCTGCTCGACCAGCACCACGGTCATGCCGCGGCCCTTCAGCTTCTGCAGCACCTCGCCGATGGCCTGGATGATGACCGGGGCCAGCCCCTCGGTCGGCTCGTCGAGCAAGAGGCAGCGCGCGCCGGTGCGCAGGATGCGCGCCATGGCCAGCATCTGCTGCTCGCCGCCCGACAGCTTGGTGCCCTGCGAATTGCGGCGCTCCTCGAGGTTCGGGAACAGCGCGTAGATCTCCTCGACCGACATGCCGCCCTCGGCGACCTTCGGCGGCAGCATCAGGTTCTCCTCGACCGAGAGGCTGGCGAAGATGCCGCGCTCCTCGGGGACGAAGCCCAGCCCGGCGCGGGCGGTCTGGTGCAGGGGCAGCGCCATCATGTCGCGCCCGGCGAACTGGATGCGGCCGGTGCGCTTGCGCAGGATGCCCATGATGCTGCGCAGCGTCGTGGTCTTGCCCATGCCGTTGCGGCCGAGGATGCAGATGGTCTCGCCTTCGTTCACATGCAGGTTCACGCCGTGCAGGACGTGGCTTTCGCCATACCAGGCCTGCAGGTCGCGGACGTTCAGAAGCGGCGCGCTCATGCCTCGGACCCCATATAGGCGGTGCGCACGCGCGGATCGGCCGAGACGGTGGCATAGTCGCCCCGCGCGATGATCTCGCCGCGCTGCAGCACGGTGACGTGGTGGCAGATGTCGGCGACGACGCTGAGGTTGTGCTCGACCATCAGCACGGCGCGTTCGGCGGCGACGTCGCGGATGATGCCCGCGACCATGGCCACGTCCTCCTGCCCCATGCCGGCCATCGGCTCGTCCAGAAGCAGCACCTCGGGGTCGAGCGCGAGGGTGGTCGCGATCTCCAGCACGCGCTTGCGGCCATAGGACAGGTCGGCGGCGCGGTGGTCGCGGTATTGCGCCAGGCCCAGCTGCTCGATCAGCTGGTCGGCGCGCGCATCCAGCCGGTCGAGCGCGGACAGCGGCAGCCAGAACTGCGTCGAAAGCCCGTTGGGGCGTTGCAGCGCGACCTTGACGTTCTCGCGCACGGTCAGGTGCGGGAACACCGCCGAGATCTGGAAGGACCGCACCAGCCCCATCCGCGCCACCTTGTCGGGCCGGGTGTTGGTGATGTCCTGGCCCAGGAGCGTGATCTGGCCCCGCGTCGGCTGCAGGAACTTGGTCAAGAGGTTGAAGACCGTGGTCTTGCCGGCGCCATTGGGCCCGATCAGCGCGTGGATGCGCGCATGCTCCACGTCCAGATCCACGTTGTTGACGGCGGTGAAACCCGCGAAGTCCCGGCCGAGGCCGCGGGCGGACAAGACCACCCGCGGCTGGGACTGCGTTGCAAGCGTCGCCGCCATCACTGGACCAGCGGGCAGCCGCTTTCGGCCGGGTTCAGGAAGGCCTGATCGCCCGGAATCGTGGCCAGGACGTTGTAATAATCCCAGTCCTCGGTCACGTCGCCGGGCGCCTTGACCTCCATCAGGTAGACGTCCTTGATCAGCCGGCCGTTGGGCCCGACCTTGCCGCCCTGGGCAAAGATGTCGTCCACCGGCATCTCGTGCATCTTGGCGGCGACGGCCTCGGTCTCGTCGGTTCCTGCCTCCTGGATCGCCTTGAGGTATTGGGTGACGGCGGAATAGGTGCCGGCATGGACCATGTTCGGCATGACGCCGGTGCGTTCCTTGAAGCGTTCGCCGAACGCGCGCGATTCCGGCGTGCGGTTCCAGTAGAAGCTTTCGGTCAGCGTCAGCCCCTGCGCGGCATCCAGCCCGATGCCATGCACCTCGGCCAGGGTGAAGAGCAGCGCCGCCAGGCGCTGGCCGCCGGCGGTGATGCCGAATTCGGCCGCCTGCTTGATGGCGTTCTGCGTGTCCATGCCGGCATTGGCCAGGCCGATGACCTTGGCCCCCGAAGCCTGGGCCTGCAGCAGGAACGAGGAATAATCCGTCGTCGCCAGCGGGTGGCGCACCGCCCCCGCGACCGTGCCGCCCTGCGACTTGACGAAATTGCCGGTCTGCTCTTCCAGCGAATAGCCGAAGGCATAGTCGGCGGTCAGGAAGAACCAGCTGTCGCCGCCCTCCTTCACCAGCGCGCCGCCGGTGCCCACGGCCAGCGCATGGGTGTCATAGGCCCAGTGGAAGCCATAGGGGGTGCATTGCGGCCCGGTCAGCTCGGTCGTGGCCGCGCCGGTGTTGACGGTGATCTTCTTCTTTTCCTGGCTCAGCGCCTGCACCGCCAGGCCGACCGACGAGGTGGTCAGTTCCATGATCGCATCGACCTGCTCGGTGTCATACCATTGCCGTGCGATGTTCGAGGCGATGTCGGGCTTGTTCTGGTGATCGGCGGTGACGACCTCGACCGGCGCATCCAGCACCTTGCCGCCGAAATCCTCGACCGCCATCCGCGCGGCCTCATAGGAATACTTGCCGCCGAAATCGGCATAGACCCCGGACTGGTCGTTCAGGATGCCGATCTTGACCACCCCGTCCGAAACCTCGGCCAGGGCAGGCGTGGCAATAAGGCCGACCGCGGCGGTCGACAGCAGAATCTTTCGCATTATGTCCTCCCAAAGGCGCATCCCTTCCACCGGCCGCTTCTGCCTGCCGGGTGGGAATACTGTCCTGTTACCCGCGAGGGGGCGACTCTCGCCTTGCCCCTCCCGCATGGAACGATGCAGGCAATTCGGCTTTGACACAAGTGTTCAGAGAGGTTTAATTTCTTACAGGGCGTGTGCATTTTCGAACAGATGGCCAATCTCAGCTGGGACGATCTGCAATTCTTTCTGGCGGTTGTGCGCGAAGGGCAGCTTTCGCGCGCGGCGCGACAGCTGGGCACCTCGCATGTCACCGTCTCGCGCCGCATCGACCGGCTGGAGCAGGCGCTGAACACCCGCCTGTTCGAGCGCAATCCCCGCGGCTACGAGCCGACCCCCGCCGGCCAGCGGCTGATCGAGGCGGCCGAGCGGATGGAGCAGGCCGCCGGGCTGATCCCGCTGGAGCAATCCGCCGCCACCGGCCAGGCGCGGCCGCTGCGGCTGGCCATGCCCGAGGGCTTCGGCAGCCTGTTCTCGACCCATCTGCTGCCGGCCTTTGCCGCGGAATTTCCGCTGATCTCGCTGGAACTCATCACCATGCCGCAGGTGCTGTCGCTGTCGCGGCGCGAGGCGGACATCTCGATCACGCTGGACCCGGTGACGAGCGGCCCCTATCGCTCCGAGCGCCTGGTGGATTATACGCTGCACCTCTACGCCACGCGCGAGCATCTGCGCGGCCTGCCGCCGATCGCCAGCCCCGAGGATCTGCCCCGGCTGCGCTTCGTCGGCTATATCGAGGAGATGATCTTCGCCCCCGGCCTGGACTACCTGGGCGAGATCCATCCCGCGATCCGGGCCGGGGTGAAAAGCTCCAGCATCTTCAACCAGCTTGCGGCGGTGCGGGGCGGGCTGGGGATCGGCGTGCTGCCCTGGTATATCGCCGCGAAATATCCCGAATTGCAGATCGTACTGCCCGAACGGGTCCGCCTGACCCGGACCTATTGGCTGACCTGCCACCGCGACCTGCGGGTGATGCAATGGGTGCGCGCGGTGATCGGCTTTCTGTCGGCAAGGCTGGCCGAACGCGGCCACGAACTGTCCCGCCCCCTCAGCCATGCCGGACCGGGCTGAGGCCCGCCCGGCAAGCCCCTGCGGGTGCGGAATCGATCAAATCCTTCGGAAATGCCTCGGGGCTTCGGCATGCCGCTTAACCTTCTCTTAACGCTCCCTTGCCAGAAGGGTCGCAATGAATGGCGACACGATGGGGGAAAGCCCGCCAGATGGCATCGCGACATGCCCTTCCGACGGCCCTGCTGGCGAGGGTTGCCCCGAATGCCCGCCTGCGTAGGGCATCGGCCGTCTACGATCCGCTGTATTCGACCGCGCTGGCCCTTGTCCTCGGCAGGGTCATGGGCAGAGCCCCGTCGCCTTGGCGCAGACCGTGGCCCGCCTGCGGCGACGTGCTTCCCGGCATCCCGCCGCCCCGCTTGCGGCCTGGAGCCTTGCGTGGGCGTGAACGCCCAGGATGCAATCGACATCGACGGCGGCGGCGGAACGCTGGCGATCCAAGCGGGCGGCCGGCTGGACACAGAGCCCGGCGTCATCGGCAGCGAGGCCGGCAAGTCCGGCTGAGTCAACGTCATGGGCAACGGATCGAACGGCCATGGCCGCGCCTATGCCTCTCGGGGCAGCCTGCAGGCGGGGGCTGCCGGCAGCTTTGCGACCCTCGGCGCGCATGCCGTCGATGCCGGGGCCTCGCTCGACCTGGACGGGTTCGACCAGACCATCGGCTCGCTTTCCGGGGCCGGGGACGTCACGCTTGGCCAGGGCACGCTGACCACGGGCGGGGACGGCAGCGACACGGGCTTCGGCGGCACGATCTCGGGCACGGGCGGGCTGGTGAAAGAGGGCGGCGGCACCTTGATCCTCAGCGGCACCAACACCCACAGCGGCGACATCCTGGTGGCCGGCGGCGTGCTTCAACTGGGAAGCGGCAGCATCGGCACCCTGATGATCGCGGACGACCTGGAACTCGGCACCGGCTCCGTCCTCGGCTTTGACCTGGGCGCCTCCGGCCCGGCCAGCGGCGGCGGCACAAGCGATCACGTCACCGTCGGCGGGCAGCTGACCCTGGACGGCGTGCTCAGGCTTTCCAATGCGGGCGGCGCGGGCCTGGGCTATTACCGGCTGCTGAGCTATGGCGGGCTGACCGACCATGGCCTTGGGATCGCGACGACGCCGGCAATGGGAACAAGCACCTATGAAATCGTGACCGGCGGCGGCCATGTCGACCTGGTGGTCGGCACGGCGGCGATGCGGCGGTGAAGATCTGGCGCGGCGGCAGCGGCGTCTGGAGCGCGGCGAACCTGGCCTGGCGGGACCGTGGCGGCGACATCCCCATGGCCTTGGGCCGGCAGCCACGGCGCCTTCAACGAGACCGGAGGGCTGGTCGAAGTCCAGGGCGATTTGTCCTTCAAGGGCCTGCAATTCGTCGCCGACAGCTATGCCCTGGCCGGCGGCGGGATGCTGGAGACAGAAGCGGGCGGCGGCGAATTGCGCGTCCTTGCGGGGGCGACGGCCACCATCGGCACCCGGATCGGCGGCACGGGTGCTCCCCTGTCGCTGCCGCTCCCGCTTACGATGGCACTGCAACTGTTCGGCGCTTGTGTCAATCGCGTGATGGCGGCGGGCGGCCCGCCTGGCAACCCTGCGGGGCTGCATTGCCGGCCGGAAGATCCGTGCCGACGGCGGGTCGATCCGGTCGGTCTTGACCTCTGCAGTTCGCACAACGCAGGCCGCCTTGCTCAGATGGCAGCCGGGGCAACTCCACCTCCCCCTCCGCGCCGAAGAGGGCGATCAGCCCATCCGCCGGCACCCCACGCCAGACCAGATAGTCGTGGCCGCCTGCATATTTCCGCCACGCGACCTCATCGCCCTCAAGCCGCAATTCGCGCAGTTACGGCGAGGCTTCCAGAATACCCGCAGTGCCCGCACGCCCGGGCTGCGTCTGGTGGAGGGCTTGTCCTTGGTCGAACGGTCCAAGGCTGCCTGCCTCGCCGCCAATCCTGTAAACCGATTTCCTGCCGGACACCACGCTGCGAAAATCAGAGGCCAGACTTCGAAAGCTCTGCTCTTGCAGGCTCGGCCGTGGCAGAACAGCCACAGATGCGGCGCGATTGCCGCAGCCTCGGCATTCTTTGCGTTGAAGACTTAATTCACAAATGGTTGAAGCCGGCAAGCGCGCGAGACGCCAGCCATCCCTGACCCTTTCCAACAGGAGCATGCGATGGCGACGCTTTTCCCGCGCCCGACCACGGGCACCGCACTCTGTCTGCTGATGTCACTGCCGGTCTTCGCCGGTTCCGTCCTGGCACAGGAGGCCACCACCGAAGACACGGTCGTCCTTGAAACGATCGTGATCACCGCCGAGGAACAGGCCAAGCAGGCGCTCGGCACCTCGACCGTGACAGCCGAGGACATCGAGAAAGCCCCTCCGGTCAACGATATTTCCGAAGTCGTGCGCAAGATGCCCGGCGTGAACCTGACCGGCGCCACCGCCAGCGGCCAGCGCGGCAACCAGCGCCAGATCGACATTCGCGGCATGGGGCCGGAAAACACCCTGATCCTGATCGACGGCAAGCCGGTCATGTCGCGCAACTCGGTCCGCATGAGCCGCAATGGCGAACGGGATTCGCGCGGCGATTCGAACTGGGTGCCCGCCGAAATGATCGAGCGCATCGAGGTGCTGCGCGGTCCGGCGGCGGCGCGCTATGGCTCGGGCTCGTCGGGCGGGGTGGTCAATATCATCACCAAGCGCCCCGAGACCTTCTCGGGCCAGGTCGGGATGCATTACAATTCGCCCGAAAGCCGCAAGGAAGGCGACACAGTGCGCAACAATTTCATGCTGGCTGGGCCCGTGGGTGAAAACCTGACCTTCCGTCTGTTCGGCAACTACAACAAGACCGACGGCGACGCCCCCGACATCAACCGCGTTCCTTTGCTGGATGATGATGGAAGTCCGGTTCTGGACGACGACGGCAACCCGGAATATCTCAACCTCGCGGGCCGCGAAGGCGTGGTGAACAAGGATATGGGCGGCTTGCTGAGCTGGCAGGTCGCGCCCGGTCATGTCATCGACTTCGAGGCGAATTTCTCGCGCCAGGGCAACATCTATGCCGGCGACACGATGTTCGGCAGCGTGAAAGAGGATCAGGACGGCGTCAACCTGATCGGCACCGAGACCAACCGCATGTATCGCCGCGCCCTGTCCCTGACCCATCGCGGCGAGTACGATTTCGGCGAGTCGTTCAGCTATCTGCAATGGGAAAACACCCGCAATGCCCGGCTTTGCGAAGGCACGGCCGGCGGAGGCGAAGGCGCGATCACCAATTGCGTCGATACCGATGGCGACGGGGAAAACGACGCGATGGCGTTCAGCACCATCACGCTGGACAACATCACCGCCAAGAGCGAATGGATCCTGCCGATGAAGCTTGCCGGCCGGGACAGCCGCGTGACCTTCGGCGCCGAATATCGCGGCGAGTTCATGGAGGACGGCGTGTCGATCCGCGGCGGGCTCGACCCGTCGCTGGTGCCCGATACCGGCGTCGATCCCGACGGCGAGAACCGCGACCCCAAGACCGACCAGCAGACCATCGGCCTTTACGCCGAGGCGAACATCCAATGGAACGACAAGCTGACCCTGACCCCCGGCCTGCGCTTCGATTATAACGACAATTTCGGCAGCGCATGGTCGCCCAGCCTGAACGCGACCTATGCCTTCAACGACGAATGGACGATGAAGCTGGGCGTGGCGCGGGCCTTCAAGGCGCCGAACCTGTATCAGCTGAACCCGAACTACGTCTATGTCACCCGAGGCAATGGCTGCCCCTATGTCGACGGCGTGCGCCTCAGCGGTCCCTGCTACGTTCTGGGCAACCCGGATCTGGAGGCCGAGCGCAGCCTGAACAAGGAGATCGGCGTCGCTTATGCCGGTCACAACGACATCAGTGCCAGCCTGACCTGGTTCCACAACGACTATGACAACCGCATCGCCTCGGGCCGGATCCAGCACAACCCGGATGCGACGACAAACCGTCTGTTCCGCTGGGAAAACCAGAAGAACGCGGTGATCTCGGGGATCGAGGGCAATTTCTCGACCCCGCTGGGCGAAAGCTTCGCCTTCAACACGAACTTCACCAAGATGATCAAGTCCGAGGACGAGAACGGCCAGCCGCTGAGCCTGGTGCCGGACTATACGATCAACGCCTCGCTCGACTGGTATGCCACGCCTGACCTGACCCTGACGCTGGGTGCGACCCACTACGGCAAGATCGAGCCGGCGACGATCGGCAACAGCATGGGCAACGAGATCGAGGATCCCGAAACCCGCGGCAGCTATACGCTGGTCAACCTGGGTGCTAACTGGGCGGTAAGCGAGTCGGCGCGGCTGTCGGCCGGGGTGACGAACCTCTTCGACAAGCGGATCCTGCGCACCAATACCAGCGACGGAACGAACACCTTCAACGAACCGGGGCGCGCCTTCTATATCGGGCTGACCTCGACCTTCTGACGCGGCGGGGCGGTCCCGCCCCTCGCACCGAAAGCCCCGTGACGGCGGTGCCTCGTGCGCCGCCGTTTCCCTATATACACTCAAGTGAGCTCAAATGATGCCGTGGCGCGCCTGATCTGCCAGGTCCGCCGGACGAGGGCCGCGACGAAGGCCGCGGTCAGGATCAGGACGATGGTCGGCGCCGGTGCGCTGTCCAGGAAGAAGCTGGCGTGGACCCCGGCCAGCATCGCCCCCATGCAGACCGCGACAGCCACGATCAGCATCCGTCCGAAGCTGCGCACCAGCAGGAAGGCGATGGCCCCCGGCGCGATCAAGAGGCCCACCGCCAGGATCAGTCCCGTGGCGGTCATCGTGGCGACGCTGGCCAGCGACAGGATGGTCAGCAGCCCGTAATGCAGCAGCCCGACCGGCAGGCCAGAGGCCCGCGCCTGCACCGGATCGAAAGCGTGCAGCATCAGATCCTTCCACTTCAGGGCCAGCACGACGGAAACCGGCACGGCGATCCACAGCGCGGTGCGCAGGTCCGCCGGCACGATCCCCAGCATGTTGCCGAACAGGATATGGTCCAGATGCACGTCCGAGGTGATCGAGGTGTAAAGGACGATCCCCAGCCCGAACATGCCCGAGAAGACGACGCCCATGACCGTGTCCTGCTTGACCCGGCTGTTGGCCGACAGATAGCCCGTCGCCAGCGCCGTCACCATCCCGGCGCCGAAGGCCCCGAGGATCAGCGGAAAGCCGAAGATATAGGCCAGCACCACGCCGGGCAGCACCGCATGGCTGACGGCGTCGCCCATCAGGGCCCAGCCCTTCAGCACCAGGAAGCACGAGAGCAGCGCCGTCGGCACCGAGACGATGGCGGCGATCAGGAAGGCATTCTGCATGAAGCCGAACTGGAACGGCATCAGAAGCGTGTCGATCATTGCGCGCCTCCCTCTGCCAGAAGCGCCGCGCGGGCCTTGGCGCGGGCGGCCAGCAGCCCGTGCTTGGGCGCCCAGACGAAGGCGCCAAGAAAGACCAGCGTCTGCAGCAAGACGATGATCCCGCCCGTGGCGCCATCCAGGAAATAGCTGAGATAGGCGCCGAGGAAGCTGGTGGCCGCGCCGATGGCGACCGAAAGCGCGATCAGCCGCGGGAAGCGGTCGCAGAGCAGATAGGCCGTGGCGCCGGGCGTCACCACCATGGCGATGACCAGGAACGCGCCCACGGTCTGCATCGCCGCCACCACGCAGGCCGACAGCAGGACGAAGAACACGCCCTTCAACAGCCCCGGCCGCAATCCGATGGAACGCGCATGGGCCTCGTCGAAGAAGACCACCATCAGATCCTTCCATTTCAGCGCCAGCACCGCCAGCGAAACAAGGCCGATGAGGGCGAGTTGCAAGGTATCCTCGGGCGTGATGGCCAGGATGTTGCCCATGGTGATGGTCTGCACGGAAACCGCCATCGGGTTGATCGAGACCATGAACAGCCCCAACCCGAAGAACGCGGTGAAGATCAGGCCGATCACCACATCGACCTTGAGCCCCGAGCGGTCGGACAGGAACAGCATCACCGCCGCCGCCAGCCCGCCCGAGATGAAGGCGCCAAGCGCGAAGGGCAGGCCCAGCATATAGGCGCCGGCCACGCCCGGCACGACCGAATGGGACAGCGCGTCGCCGATCAGCGACCAGCCCTTGAGCATGAGGTAGGCCGACAGGAACGCGCAGACCCCGCCGACCAGCGCCGAGACCCACATGGCGTTCGTCATGTAGTGATAGCCGAAGGGTTCAAGCAGCAGGTTCATCGGACGCCCTCGCGCCTGTGGGTGCGGTCGCCATATTGCACCAGCGGGCGTTCGTCGTCGGTCAGGATGGTGACGTGGCGGCTGTCCTCGTCGTCATGCAGCGCCTGCCCGCCCAGGGTGAAATGGCGCAGCACGCCGCCGAAGGCCGCCTCGAGGTTTTCGCGGGTGAAGGTGGTCTCGGTCGGGCCATGGGCCAGCACGGTGCCCTTGACCAGCACCACCCGGTCGCAGAATTCCGGCACCGAGCCCAGGTTGTGGGTCGAGACCAGCATCACCCGCCCCTCGTCCCTCAATTCGCGCAGCAGCGCCACGATCTGCTCTTCGGTCTTGACGTCGACGCCGGTGAAGGGCTCGTCCAGCAGGATGACGCGGCCGTCCTGCGCCAGCGCGCGGGCCAGGAAGACGCGCTTCTTCTGGCCGCCGGACAGCTCTCCGATCTGGCGATGGCGGTAGTCCTGCATGCTGACGCGGGCCAGAGCCCGATCCACCGCGTCGCGATCCGTCTGCGACGGGCGGCGCAGGAAACCCATGTGGCCGTAGCGGCCCATCATCACCACGTCCTCGACCAGAACCGGAAAGGACCAGTCCACCTCCTCGGCCTGGGGCACATAGGCGATCAGGTTGCGACGCAGCGCCTCGCGGACCGTCATGCCCAGCAGCCTGATCTCGCCCCTGGCCACCGGCACGAAACCCATGATCGCCTTGAAAAGCGTCGATTTCCCGGAACCGTTCACGCCGACCAGCGCGGTGACGGTCCCCGTGGGAATCGCGAAACTGGCATTGCGTAGCGCGGTCAGGCCGTTGCGGTAGGTTACCGACACGTCGCGCGCCACGATGCCACCGCCGGGGTCCGTCCCAGGATCGCTGTCCCTCATGGTCATTCTGTCGTCGCGCATCATGGTCATCGCTTTCTGCCGGAACGGGACGGCCGCCCTTTGAACGGGAAACCCGCCGCGCGGAAGGCGCCGCGGCAGGGCAGTCCTTTTGCAAGCCAGGCCTTAGCTCACGCCGGCCGCGAGCCCTTTCGCCACGGTCTCGGACGTGACCTTCAACAGGTCGAGGTAGGTCGGCACCGGCCCGTCCGACTCGGACAGGCTGTCCACGTAAAGAACGCCGCCGTAATGCGCCCTCGTTTCGCGCGCGACCTGTTCGGCGGGCGCGGTATTCACCGTGCTTTCGCAGAAGACGGTGGGGATCTGATGCTCCTTCACCCCGTCGATCACCGCACGCACCTGCTGCGGCGTGCCCATCTGGTCCGAGTTCATCGGCCAGAGATACAGTTCCTGCATCCCGAAATCGCGGGCCAGATAGCTGAAGGCGCCTTCGCAGGTCACCAGCCAGCGCCGGTCCTCGGGGATGCGGGCGATCTCGGCCTTCAGCGGCTCGAGCGTGGCGCGAAGCTGCTTCTTGTAGGCGTTGGCGTTCCTGACATAGCTTGCCGCGTTCTGCGGGTCGTGTTCGCTGAAAGCCTCGGTGATGTTGTCGATGTAGATCAGCGCGTTGTCGAGACCCATCCAGGCATGGGGATTGGGTTTGCCTTCATAGGCGCCGGCGGCGATCGGGATCGGGTCGATGCCCTCGGTCAGCGTGGCCGAGGGGACATCGCCCAGGTTGACCAGGAACTTCTCGAACCAGAGTTCCAGGTTCATGCCGTTCCAGAGGATCAGGTCGGCATCCTGCGCGGCAATGATGTCCTGCGGCGTCGGCTCATAGCCGTGGATCTCGGCCCCCGGCTTGGTGATCGACACCACCTCGGCGGCATCCCCCGCCACCTGTCTTGCCATGTCGGCGATCACGGTGAAGGTCGTCACCACCTTCATCTTGTCCTCGGCCGTCGCGGCGCCCGCCATCAGCGCCGTTGCCGTCACCGCACCAAGCAGGCGCGCCAGTGTCGAAGACATGGGAATTCCTTTCCTGTTTCCATGGTCGAAAGCCCGCCTGCAAGGCCAGCCGCAGCATAGTTGCGAGCGAGTCGCAGCAAGGAATATCGATTCGAAGCAATATTGCAAGTGCAATTCACTTACATCTGTGCTTGACGAATGACGGCGCTTTCGCCATCCATTGTTGCGACTTGCTCGCAACAAAGTCGGAGCCGCCAATGACCGCCAGCGATGACAGCCCATTCGGTTCCCACCGCGCCCGCAGCATCCTGGCCGAAGCGGGCCTGCAGGCGACGCGCCAGCGGCTCGCCATCGTGGACATTCTGTCCGGGCAGCCACCGCGCCATGTCTCGGCGGAAGATCTTTTCGACGCATTGCAGAGCCGCGGCGCACCGGGATCCCTGAGCAGGGTCTATGGCAGCCTGAAACGCTTTTGCGAAACCGGGTTGGTGCGGCGCGTGCCGGCCTATGGCAACACGGTCTGGTATGAGATGAAGGGCGAAGATCACCATCATTTCTACATCGAGGAAGAGGATCGCTTGCTCGACATCCCGGCCGGGATGATCCACCTCGCCGAGCTTCCCCCTGCCCCGCCGGGCTATGAGCTTGCGGGCATCGACGTGCTGTGCCGCATCCGCCGCACCGCGTCGGAAGCCGGACCGGGCGCAAGCCGCGGCGCACAGACACGGTGACGCCCCTTCCGATCCGAAGGGCGCCCGCCGCCCGAGCGATGTCGCGCCGCCGGCATGGTCATTCCCAAGGAGAAGACGATGAATGCCTTTACAGACCTCGATGCCATGAACGCCGCCGCCGCGACGCCGGCCGGCCGCGACCACCTCTGGCTCGAACTGACAGCCATCGCCAACAAGGCGTTTTCAGCCGGAGAACATGCTGCGGCCAGGACGCTCTACATGCGGGCCCTGACCGAGGCGGAGCGGCTTTTCGCGCTGCAACGACCCGAGGCGCTGACCGTTCCCCTGCCGGTGATCGTCAATGTCTCGTGCCACAACCTGGCGGCGCTTCTGGTCCATGAGGGCAAGGACGCCGAGGCGACGGAACCCCTTGCCCGCGCCTTCGACCTGCTGACCGGGACCGCGAGCCGGCGCTCCGCCCCGATAGCGTTGCGGATCAGCTGTGCGCAGCATCTGAAATATGCCCTGGCCGAACTGGCGGCGCATATCGGCAAGCAAGGCGCGACCGGGGCGGAAATCGACGGCCATGTCGCCCGCGCGAAAGCCGCCGCGCTTTCGGTCCATCATGCCGTCGAGCATCTGCGCCGCATCGCGCAATCGGCCTGCGGGCATTGCCGCCTGCTCAACTGATCCGCCCGGTCGGCATCGGGATTGCCGGACCAGGACGGCACCTCCCGCAGGATGCAGGCCGGGAACCATTGACCCAAGCCAGAAGGGTCGAGGGGCATGAAGGCCCTGACCGATGCGATGAAGGACATGCTGGCGAAACAGACGCCGATCCAGGCGACGGTGACGAAAACCGGCATCCCGACCATCGACCCAAGCGCAGCCTGTGGGTCCATGACGACACGCCGATCTTCGACGAAAAACCGGCGGCCAGACGCCGAAGACGACGCAAAGCGGATCGAAGATCGCCGTGGCGGTGATCGACCACGAAAAGCTGGACGACTATCGCTTTCTCGGCACGCTCCAGATCGTCGGCGCGGACGCCCCCTTCGACAATGCTGTGGCATTCGCCAGAAAGAACGGGCGCCGAAATGCGCCGTTCTGGTCCATAGAGACGATTTGCTCACCCGACGCGGGCAGGCGGATGGATGACCTGACGGCCTGATCGCGGCCGAGATGGAATCGGCGCCTCCAAGGGCTGAAGGCAGGCGCCGGGCTAACCTTTACCCCCAGCGACGGATTCGCAGCGGCAGTCGCCCTATGCCGCGTCGTGCTTCGTCATCCGGCCCAGCGGCGGCAGGGTGCGGACACCCCGACCCAGGCCGGCCGGAACGGTCCCGGATGCCGGGCGGGATAGGGTGATGACCCCCGCAGGCCGAACTGCTATCGTGCCTGCTCACCCGCCGGGGGACCAACAGGGCGAAATAGAGCGAATGACCGTGAATCTCGAAAAGAAGCTGGCCGAACTCTGCAAGGAAAAGGGCATGCGCCTGACCGGCCAGCGCCGGGTGATCCTGCAGGTTCTGAGCGATTCAGCCGACCATCCCGACGCCGAGGAACTTCATCGGCGGGTAAGCAAGATCGCGCCGGGGATCTCGATCGCCACGGTCTATCGCACGGTCAGCACGCTCGAAAGCTGCGGGCTGATCGAACGCCACAGCTTCGCCGACGGGCGCGCGCGCTACGAAACCAGCGGCTCGGAACACCACGACCATTTCATCAATGTCGAGACGGACGAGGTGATCGAATTCCGCTGCGACGAGATCGAGCAGTTGCAGGACAGGATCGCCCGCGAACACGGTTTCGAAATCGTTGGCCACCGGCTGGAGATCTACGTCAGGCCGAGAGACGACAAGAATGGCGGCAAGTAGCGACCAGGATCAGCGCGATCCGCGACGTCAGGCGGCGCAGCAGAGGAGATCCACAATCCTTTCCGCCTTTCCGGGGCAGAGATGCAGGAACAGCGCGGGTTCGATCAGCTCGATCTCGGTCACCAGAAATTCACGCCCTGGCCGGGCGATGCCATCCACCCGCACATAGGCCGGGGGCGTGGGCAGCGCCGCAAGCGCGCGGCGGGCCACCTCGATGACGGCCTTGTCGGGCCGGATCCGTTCCAGCGCAACGCCATATTGCGAGTTCGCCCGCCACTCTCCTGCAGCGGGACGGCGCAGAACGGCATGGGAGAATGCGCCGCCGAAAAAGGTTAGCGTGGTCTCGCCCGTCTCGCCGATATCGGCCTGAAACTCCTGAAGGACATGCGCGCCCGGCGGCATCTGCGGCCAGTTCCCGATCCGGGCCAGTTCAAGCAGCGTGACGCCGTTCCCGCTCTGCCCGATGGCGGGTTTCAGGACCGCCCTGCCCCAGCCCTCTTCCCGCATCCGCGCCGCGACCGTCCCGGCAGAGGGATCGGCGATCACATGGGTCCGGGGCACAGGAACGCCGCGCGCGGCAAGGTCCAGCAGGTAGGACTTGTCCATGTTCCACAACATCAGGTCCAGCGCGTTGGCAAAGCGGCCACCCCCTGCCGCGATCCGGGCGATCCAGTCGCGGAACGCCCGCGGGGCGGCGGCATAGTCCCAGGCACAAAGCGGCAGGATGACCCGCGCGGTCAGGAAGGCCTGCTCATCGACGCTCTGCCAGGGCAGGCAGGTCACGTCGAAACCCCTTGCGGTCAGGGCCTCGATCAACGGCAGAAGGCCCGGCCCGGGATCGGGCCAGGCCGCGCAGGTTGCGATGGCAACCGAGAGCGTATCGTCAGGCGTCACGCCCGGTCAACGAATGACGACTTCCAGGGGACCGTGGTTGTCGCAATGATCGCCGTGCGGATGATGCAGGTGGCCGTCGACCAGGTAATCGACGTGACCGCCATGGGGCACGGCCTCATGCCTGCAGCCCGGCCCGTGAACGTGGTCCGGCTCATGGCTGGCGCATCGGTGATCAGGGGTGCAGGTATCGGGGTTCGCCGCGCTGACCTCGATCACATGCTCGTCGACATGGTCGGCGTGGGGATGGTGCAGGTGGCCGTCATGCAGGTAATCGACATGATCGCCGTGGCGGACGGCGGTATGGCCACAACCCGCGCCATGCTGGTGGTCGTGGTTTTCGTGATGGGGATGGGTGCAGTTCGACATGGTTTTTCCTTTTCGTTCAATGTTCTTCGCAGATATGGGCGATGGCGTTCTCGACCAGCTGCAGCACATGGGCATCGGCGATCGAATAGATCGCGGCCTTGCCCTCGCGCCGCCGGGCGACCAGCCGCGCTTGCAGCAACAGCTTCAGCCGGGCCGAGACGGTGCCGATCTGAACGCCCTCGATCTCGGCCAACTCGCCCACATTGCGCTCCTGTTCAGCCAGAAGGATAAGCGTGCGCAGCCGGGCCGGATCGGCCAGCGCCTTGAACATGGCGGCGGTCTCTTCAAGCTGATGCCGGTCCACCATGGCGAGTTTCACTCTATCAATCTATGATTTTTTAGATTGATAGAGTGATTCAAACAACCAGTCGAGCCCGCTTCACCGCCTGCGTTCCAGATTGGCCAGCGAGACGGCCAGAACCGCCAGCAAAACCAGCGCCAGCGCCGGGATGAACACCGCCCAGGGTGCGCGTTCAAGGTAAGGCATCCCCTCGGCCAGAACGAGGCCCCATTCCGGCGTGGGCGGACGCGCGCCAAGGCCCAGGAAGCCGAGCGCCGCCAGCGCCAGGGCGATGCCGGGCAGACGCAGGGTGGCATGGCGCAGCACCGGGCCGAAGACCGCGGGCAGGATATAGCGCAGCGCCAACCGCAGAGGCCCGACCCCCAGCAGCGGCGCCATCTGCACATGCGGCTGCGCGCGCGCCTGCGTGACCAGCGCCGCGACATGGGCGGCCAGCGGCGCCCAGCCTACCGCCAGCACCGCGATCATCGCCCCGCCCGAGCTTGGCCCCATCAGCGCCGCCACGACAAGCCCCGCGATCACCGGGGGCGTGGCCTTGGTGATCTCGATGGGACCGGCCATCAGCCGCGGCGCGGTGCCCGCCACCAGCCCGATGCACAGCGCAAGAAAGGTCGTGATCACCGCCATTGAGATGGTCGAGACCGCCCCATGCGCCACCCGCGCCAGCACGTCGCGGCCCATCCCGTCCGCGCCCAGCGGCAGGGCAAGGCTGGGCGCCTCGAGCCGCAGATGGGCCGAGGTAAAGGGGTCGCGCGGCAGGCCCGCAAGGACCAGCGCAACCAGCAGCGCGAAGGCCAGCACCGGCACGATCAGCGCGCGGCGCGAAGGCGCGGTATCGGGCATCGCCACCGGCAAGGCCCCCGTCCGCAGCGCCGGGCCAAGCAGGGCCGCGCTGGACAGGTTCGCAAGGCTGCCAAGCGTCACGGCGATCAGCAGCAGGATCAGGATCCCGGTTTGCAGCGCAGGCAAGTCCTGCGCCGAGGCCGCGCCAAGGGTCGCGCGGCCAAGGCCCGGGATGGAAAACACCTGTTCTACCGCGACCGCACCGCCTGTCAGCCCGATCATCACCATGCCGACCTGCGGCAACAGCCCCGGCATGGCCCGGCGAATGATCGCCCGCACGATCTTGGGCTGCGAGAAGCCCGCCACGCTCCACGTCGCGACCCAGCGTTCCGAGAAGGTGACGGCCAGCGCGTCTGAGAACAGCCGCCCCAGCAGCCCACCCGCCGGAATGCCCATGGCGATGGCGGGCAGCACGGCATCCTGCCAGCGCGTCCAGCCATAGGGCGCGAACCAGCCCAGCCAGACTGCAAAGACTACCAAGAGCAGCGTCGCCAGCAGGAATTCCGGTAGCGCAGTGAAGGCGGCGGCGATGGCGCCCGAGGATCGTCGCGGCTCTCCCCTCAGGCCCGAACGGACCACCGGCGCGCAGAACGCCGCGACGATGGGCACGACCACAAGGATCGCGCAACCCATCAGCGTCAGCGAGACGCCCGTGGCCTTCAGCATCCCCGGCAGGATCGGCGCGCCGGAAATCCACGAAGTGCCCGCGTCGCCCTGCAGCAGCCCGCCGAACCAGTGCAGCAGATAGCTGACCGGCCCCTGATCGAGGCCCAGTTGCGCGCGGATCGCGGCCAGCGCCTCGGGCGTGGCTTCCTGATCGCCGGAGCGGGCGCGCAGGATCGACAGCGCCGGGTCGCGATCCGTCAGCCAGGGCAGTAGCCCGACCAGCACCAGCACCGCCAACAGCGTGACTGCCCGCGACAGGGCCGGCACGAAAGGCGCAATCCGCCAGCCCACGCCGTGCCGCACCGGAGCGACCACCCCGGCCATCATTCGGCCCGGATATGGGTGCGGGTATTGACCAGTTCCCGTTCACGGGGGTCGCGGACGGCCTCGACGACGTCAGCGGCCTCGCCCTGGATCACCCGTTCATGCAGCATCGGCACGGCAGCATGGGTGGCGAGGATCGCAGCCTCGGCCTCAATGATGGCTCGCTGGCGCTCTTCGCCCGCGGCGGCCTCGGCAGCGCGGCGCAGTGCGGCATCCACGTCCTGATCGCAAAGCTGCGAGATGTTGAACGAGCCTTCGCAGGCGAAATCGCTGAACATATAGGCCACCGGATCACCGGAATCGAGGACGGTCGCCCGCGACAGGATGAAGGCGTCGAACCGCCCCGCCAGCGCGTCGGCCTCGATATGCGCGTATTGGCGCACTTCCATAGTGACGTCGAACCCGGCCTGCGTCAGTTGCTGTTCCAGGAAGACCGCGACTTCGGGCAGTTCGGCCCGGTCGGTGAAGGTCGCCAGCACGATCTTGGCCCCGCTCGCGTCACCCGGTTCGGGGGCGCCCACCGCCGCCCGCAGCCCGTCCGCCCAAGGCAGCGCCGGGCCAAGCAGCCCGCGCGCCACGTCGGCGCGGCCCTCATAGACCATGCGCACGATGGTCTCGCGGTCGATGGCGGCGGCGGCGATCCGGCGCATTTCCGGGTTGGCGAAGGCGCCGTTTTTCGTGTTCAGATACAGTGTGTTGGTGCGCGGCATCGGCACCTCGTGGATGAGGTTCTGGTCCAGCAGCGCCGCCTGCGAGACCGGGATCGCCTCGACGACATGGGCGGTGCCGGTGCGCAGCGCCGCCGCGCGGGCCGTACCGTCGGGGACGTAATCGGCGTCGATCCCGGCGACCTGCGCGCGTTCGCCCCAGTAGCCGTCGAAACGGTCCAGCTTCGCGCTGGTGGTGCCGTTGATCTCCTTCAGCACAAAGGGCCCGGTGCCCGCCTCGATCGGGTTCACGCGACCGTCCGCCCCATAGGCACGCTCGGCCAGGATCGCCAGTTGCGGACTGGACAGCCGGTTCGGGATCAGCGGATCGACATCGCGCGACCGCACCAGCACGGCGTCGTCGCCATCGGCGGTGATTTCCAGTTCCACCCCGTCGAGGATGCGCGGCTTCGGCGCGGCCTGCGTGGCGGCAACCAGCGAGGCGACGACCCGTTCCGGCGTCAGATCGGTGCCATCATGGAACTTGACGTCCTTGCGGATGACGAAACGCCAGGTGTGGTCGTCCACCTGCGCCCATGCGGTGGCAAGGAAGGGCTGCGGCAGCCCGTCCGGGTCCAGCCGGATCAGGGTTTCCGCCGCGCTCCAGCGCGACAGCTTGAAGGCATCGTCCGACAGCGGCGTCAGCCCCGAACGCGGCGGCTGCAACATCGCCAGCCGGATGCGGGCGTTGTCGTCATGCGGGGCGGCGTCCTGTGCAAAGCCAGGGCCGGCGGACAGCATCAGCACGCCCAGCAGCGACAGGACGAGGGGTTTTCGGGTTGCGAGCATCGGTTGCACTCCATTCATGGCGGACGCAGGCGCCGCCGGACAGCGGTTGGTTTTCAGGCGGGGGGCCTACGCCTGCGGCGCGGGCAGCCTTGCGGTATCGGGCAATGCCGCCGCGACCAGTTCGCGGGCGGCGGGGTGGTGCGGATCGGCCAGCAACTCGGCACTGGGGCGATCCTCGACGATGGCGCCGTCATACATCACCACCGTGCGGGTGCAGAGCCGCGACACATCCACGATGTCATGCGACACAATCAGCAGCCCGGTGCCCTGGTTCTCCGACAGATCCCGCAGCACCGCGGCAACCTGTCGGCGGATCGGCAGGTCGAGGCCGCTCATCGGCTCGTCGGCCAGCAGGAAAGCGGGGCGCGTGGCGATGGCGCGGGCGATGGCCACCCGCTGTGCCTGGCCGCCGGAGAGTTCATTGCGGCGGCGCAGTAGGAGCTCCGGCCCGAGCCCGACCCGTTCCAGCGATTCACGGATGCGGACATCGTGGTCGCAATCCACACCAAGGCGGCGCAGCGGCTCGGCGATCTGCTGGCGCACCGTCATACGCGGGTCCAGCGAGGCCGCCGGATCCTGCGGGATGTATTGCACCGATTGCCGATACCAGCGCAGTTTCGCCATGCCCGCCGGTCGGACCGGCTTGCACTGGCACAGGATATGCCCGCAATCGGGCGCGTCGATGGCGAGCAACGAGCGCAGCAGCGTCGTCTTGCCTGAACCCGAGGCGCCCACCAGCGCCACCCGCTCACCCGGCCACAGCGCGAAATCGACCCCGCGCAGCACCATGCGGCGTTCGGGCTTGCGCCACAGGCCCGCCGGGACCGGAAAGCTGCGCTCAAGCCCGCTCACCGACAGGAAAGAGCCATCCTCGTTCATGAGAAGGGCGTTCATCAAGCAACCTCGCGGACGATATGCAGCCCCTCGCAGGCGCAATCGACCAGTTCGCAGGTGAAGGAATGACGCGGGCGATTCAGGATCTGGTCGATGGGACCATCCTCGACGATCCGCCCCTCGGCCAGGATCAGCGCCCGGTCGCAGACCCGCATCGCCGCCGACAGATCATGCGTGACCAGCAACAAGCCGGGGCTGCCGGGCGCGCTGGTCTTTTGCTTCAGCACCTCCAGCACCTGCGCCTGCGTCACCACGTCCAGCGCCGTCGTCGGCTCATCCGCGACAATCAGCCCGGTGCGGCAGGCCAGCGCCAGCGCGATGCAAACCCGCTGCCGCTGGCCGCCCGAAATCTCGGCCGGGCTGGTCCGCAGGAAGGCGTCGGTGCCGGGCAGGCCGATGGAGGCCAGCAGGGCACGGACCTCCTCCCGCGCCGCCCCAGCATCCAGCCCGCCATGCCGCCGCAGCGGTTCCTCAAGCTGCGATCCGATGGAGACCAGTGGGTTCAGCGCCGATTGCGTATCCTGGAACACCATCGCCACTCGCGCATCGGCGGGACGCTGCGGCACGCGGATGTTCAGCACCTCATGGCCGTTCACGCGCACGCTGCCGCTGCATTGCGCGCGCGGCGAAATCAGCCCAAGGATCGCCGCCGCCGTCATCGATTTGCCGGAGCCTGATGCTCCCAGCAGGCAGATCCGCTCGCCGCGCGCGACGGTGAAGTTGAGCGGACCGACGATCTCGCGCGGGCCGAAGGAGATCCGCAGCCCCGCGACCTCCAGCATTGCCGTTCTGTCCATATCCGCACCTGCATCCGCGTCGATAGCTGTCCGGCGTTCAGGAAGACAATGTAATGCTATTACATGTCAAGAGCGGCAGTGATGTTATTACATGCGATCCTGCTTTTTCCGGACCCATAGGCCTGACAACGCAACACGAAGAGCCGTTAAATCCCCGCGCAGCGGTCTCAGCGCGCCGCACGACATGAAAGCATCCATTCGTCGGCGAAGGCAGCCCCGACATTCGACGTAATCTTCTGTCCCATCGCGACAAGCGCATCCAGCAGCGCCAGTTCGTCGGCATGGCGACGGCGTGCCGCCTCGCCGTCTGCCCGCCTTACCCGGATCTCGCATCCTTGCCGGCCGGCGATCCGCAGAGGAGAGGACAGCCGATAGGTGGTGTAGTAACCCGGATCATACATCCTTATCGAGATCGCGCCCTGCGCGCAGGTGCTTGCCCCCTCGGCTCGGGGACCGCCCGCAGTCTGAACCTCGCCATCGTCCATCGGGGCGGTGAATGCAGTTCAGACACGAGATAGAACCATGAAATCCAGAATTCTGGCCGCCCCGATGCTGGGCGCGCTTTTCCTTGGCCTCCTTGCCGCCTCGGCCTCGGCCGATCCCGTAGCGCATGGAGATCTGCTGCTTTCGGACGGCTATGTCCGCGCCATGCCGCCCAATGCCCCGGTGGCCGGCGGTTATGTCACCATCGCCAACAAGGGCAGCCAGGAGGACCGGCTGGTCGCGGCCCGCTCGACGCGGGCGGGCGAGCTGCAGATCCACGAGATGACCAGGAAGGGCGACGTGATGAAGATGCGCGAACTGCCCGATGGCCTGCCAGTCCCGGCCGGTGGCTCGGTCGAGCTGAAGCCCGGCGGCTATCACCTGATGTTCATGCAGGTGCCGACCCCCTTTGCCGAGGGCGATACCGTCGAGACGACACTGGTCTTCGAGAAAGCGGGCGAAATCGCCCTGCCGTTCGAGGTGCGCGCCATGAATGCCACACCCGCCGCCGACCAGGGCCATACCTCTGATCATTCGGGCCATTGAGCGCCCGTTCCCAGCCAACATCGGTCCTGCCTCGGCGGGCCAACGCATGCGAGGACTCCATGTCTGCAATTCCCAATACCGCTCGCCAGGGTGTGGGCGACCTTTATCGCGCCGTCTGGCGTTGGCATTTTACGCGGGCCTGCTGGTGCTGCCCTTCATGATCACGCTGTCGATCAACGGCGCGATGTATGTCTTCCGCAACGAGATCGACAACTGGTATCACGCCGACCTCAAGCGCGTGCAGGTGCAGGACAGCCAAAGGCTGGCACCGACCGCGCAGGTCGCCTCGGCCCTGGATGCGGTTCCGGGCACGGCGGTCAAATACACCGATCCGGCCGACCCCGGCGCCTCGACCGAGATCACCGTCAGCACGGAGCGCGGCAAGATGGCGGTCTATGTGAACCCCTATAACGGCTTGGTGCTGGGCGCGATGCCGGATCGTTCGACGATCATGTGGACGATCCGCACGCTGCACAGCTTCAAGTATTTCGGCACCTGGACGCGCTATGTCATCGAGATCGCGGCGGGCTGGTCGATCCTGCTGGTCGGCACCGGCACCTGGCGGTGGTGGCCGCGCGGGCAAAAGGGCGGCATCGTCTCCGTTCGGGGCAAGCCGCAGCGCCGGGTGTTCTGGCGCGACCTGCATGCGGTGACGGGGCTGCTCGTGGGCTTCTTCATCGTCTTCTTGGCCGTCACCGGCATGCCCTGGTCGGGCGTCTGGGGCAGCAAGGTGAACGAATGGGCCAACGGCAACAACTTCGGCTATCCCGACGGGGTGCGGGTGAACGTGCCAATGTCGCAGCAGAAGCTGGATCAGATTGCCAAGACCTCGTGGTCGCTGGAACAGGCGCAGATCCCTGAAAGCCCGGTGCCCGGCGGCACCCCGATCACGCTGGACGATGCGGTCGCGTCCTTCGACCGGCTGGGTCTGCATCGCGGCTATGCCGTCAACCTGCCGCAGAAGCCCGAAGACATGTTCAGCGGTTCGGTCTATCCCGACGACCTCACTCAGCAGCGTGTGGTGCACCTGGACCAATATAGCGGGCAGCCGCTGCTGGACATGGGCTATGCCGATTACGGTCCGCTGGGGAAATGGCTGGAATGGGGGATCAACACCCATATGGGCCAGACCTTCGGCGTGCTGATCCATGCCGCGATCACGGCGATCGAAGGGCGCAGCACCGCGGCGACCCGGATGGCCGGGCTGCTCGTTGACGAATGGACGCCCGAGCGGATCCGGGATTTGGAGGCCAGCCTCTATATCGGCTTCAAT
>NZ_JRKO01000038.1 GCF_000763885.1 Paracoccus versutus
GCTCGGGCAAGATCATGCGCCGCATCCTGCGCAAGATCGCCGAGGACGATTTCGGCGCGCTCGGCGACATCTCGACGCTGGCCGACCCCGGCGTCGTCGACGAACTGATCGAGAACCGGATGAACCGGCACTGACAGCCGCAGCGGGCCGTCGGCGGATCGCCGGCCCGGCATGGTGCAAGACGGACCGCCATGGGCGATGCGCGCCCATGGACCGGTCGCGGCATGGCCGGAGGAGCCTGCCGCCCGCCGAAAAGCCTTCCAGAAGAAGATCGTCTCGCCGGCATGGCGCCGGCGCGGCTGAAAAGACAGCATATCGTGGCAGTGGAGGAGCACGACCCCGATGCAAGACAACCTGGCCGAACGGATCGCCGCAGATCCGAACTATCAATTACTGAAAGCGAAACGATCCCGCTATGGCTGGATCCTGACGATTGCGATGCTCGTGGTCTATTACGGCTATATCCTGCTGATCGCCTTCGACAAGGAACTGCTCGCCTCGCGGATCGGCGACGGCGTCATGACCTGGGGCATCCCCCTGGGCTTCGGCGTGATCGTCTTTACCATCATCATCACCGGCGTCTACGTGCGCCGCGCGAACAGCGAGTTCGACGAGCTGAGCGAGAAGGTTCGCCGGGAGGCGCTGAAATGACCCACAAGATCCTGCGCAACGGCCTGATGGCCGCGGCCCTGGCCATGCCGGGCGCCGCCATGGCCGCCGACGTGATCCAGGGCGCCGAGAAACAGGCGACGAACTGGACCGCGATCACCATGTTCGCCGCCTTCGTGCTGGCGACGCTCTACATCACCAAATGGGCGGCGTCGCGGACCAAGTCGGCGGCGGATTTCTATACCGCGGGCGGCGGCATCACCGGCTTCCAGAACGGGCTTGCCATCGCCGGGGACTACATGTCGGCCGCCTCGTTCCTGGGGATCTCGGCCGCGGTCATGATCTCGGGCTATGACGGGCTGATCTATTCGATCGGCTTCCTGGTCGGCTGGCCGATCCTGACCTTCCTGATGGCAGAGCGGCTGCGCAACCTCGGCCGCTTCACCTTTGCCGACGTGGCGGCCTTCCGCTTTGCCCAGACCCCGGTGCGCATCTTTGCCGCCTCGGGCACGCTGGTCGTGGTGGCCTTCTACCTGATCGCGCAGATGGTGGGCGCGGGCTCGCTGATCCAGCTGCTGTTCGGCCTGGACTACTGGATCGCGGTGGTGATCGTCGGCGCGCTGATGATGATCTACGTGCTGTTCGGCGGCATGACCGCGACGACCTGGGTGCAGATCATCAAGGCCTGCCTGCTTCTGGGCGGCGCGACCTTCATGTCCTTCATGGTCATGTGGCACTATGGCTTCAGCCCCGAGGCGATGTTCGCCGATGCGGTCCGCGTCAAGGCCGATCTGGCCACCGCCGGCGGCAAGACCGCCGAGGAAGCCGCCGTCGCCGGCCAGTCGATCATGGGTCCGGGCACCTTCATCAAGGATCCGATCTCGGCCATCAGCTTCGGCATGGCGCTGATGTTCGGCACCGCCGGCCTGCCGCATATCCTGATGCGCTTCTTCACCGTGCCGAGCGCCAAGGAAGCGCGCAAGTCGGTGATGTGGGCGACCGGCTGGATCGGCTATTTCTACCTCCTGACCTTCATCATCGGCTTCGGCGCCATCACCTTCGTGCTGACCAACCCGGAATTCCTGGACGGCTCCGGCGCTCTGGTCGGCGGCAGCAACATGGCGGCGGTGCATCTGGCCAAGGCGGTGGGCGGCAACGTCTTCCTGGGCTTCATCTCGGCCGTGGCCTTTGCCACCATCCTGGCGGTGGTCGCCGGCCTGACGCTCTCGGGCGCCTCGGCGGTCAGCCACGACCTCTATGCGACCGTGATCAAGAACGGCAACCCCGCGCCGGGCAGCGAGCTGCGCGTCTCGCGCATCACCACGGTGGCCCTGGGCCTGGTGGCGGTCGTGCTCGGCATCGCCTTCAAGAACCAGAACATCGCCTTCATGGTGTCGCTGGCCTTCGCGGTGGCTGCCTCGGCCAACTTCCCGGTGCTGTTCATGTCGGTGCTGTGGAAGGATTGCACGACCAAGGGCGCCGTGGTCGGCGGCTTCCTGGGGCTGATCTCCTCGGTGGTGCTGACGGTGCTGTCGCCCTCGGTCTGGGAAGCCACGCTGGGCAACCCCGCCGGCTCGGCGCCCTTCCCCTATACCTCGCCGGCGCTGTTCTCGATGACCCTGGCCTTCCTGGGCATCTGGCTGGTGTCCAAGATGGACAACGGCACGCGGGCGCGCATCGACCGGGCCGGCTTCCTGGCCCAGCAGGTGCGCTCGGAAACCGGGATCGGCGCGGCGGAAGCCTCGTCGCACTGAAAACGCAGGCCCGCCCCCTTGGGGGCGGGCCATCGTCGTCCCGGAACCGACCCGCCTGGCCCGGCTTCGGTGTCCGATCCTTCGGAGGGGGTGATGGCCCATATCCTGATCGTCGAGGACGAGGACAATATCGCCGCCGCGCTGGAGTTCCTGCTGGCGCGGGCCGGCCACAGCTACAGGCGGATCGCCGGCGGCACCGCCGCGCTGGACGAGATCCGCGCCAACCGCCCCGACCTGGTGCTGCTGGACATCATGCTGCCCGACATCTCGGGCTACCAGATCGTCGAGGCGCTGCGCGCCGACCCCGGCCTGCGCGACGTGCGGGTGCTGCTGATGACCGCCCGTGGCTCGGTGGTGGAACGCCGCAAGGGGCTGGCGCTTGGCGCCGACGGCTTCATCGCCAAACCCTTCGAGCTGTCGGAACTGCGGGCCGAGATCGCCCGGCTTCTGGACCGCACCGGCTGACCGCCGACGCCGGCCCCCGCGCCGGATCGTCGCAGCGGGCCGGCCTTTCCCGCGGCGCTTGCGGCGGGACGCCGCTTTTCCCTTGCCTCCCGCCGGCATATCGGGATCCTCGGGGGCGCGGGATCCGCGCCAGCACGGAGGATAGCGATGACCGACGCCTATCAAGCCATCATCGACCGCTGCGCCGGTTTGCCGCCACTGCGCACCGCCGTGGTCCACCCGGTCAGCCATACCGTCTTCGACGCGGTGGAAGAGGCGCGCGCGGCCGGGCTGATCGAGCCGGTGCTGGTCGGCCCCGCCGCCCGCATCGCCGCCGCGCTGACCGAGGCGGGGCAGGCCCCCGACACCTATGAGATCGTGGATACCGAACACAGCCACGCCGCCGCCGCCCGCGCCGCGCAGATGGCCGCGACGGGCCAGGTCGGCGCGATCATGAAGGGCTCGCTGCATTCCGACGAGCTGCTGGGCGCGGTGATCCACCCGCAATGCGGGCTGCGCACCGAGCGGCGGATCAGCCACGCCTTCCTGATGCTGACCGAGGATTATCCGCGCCCCTTCATCATCACCGATGCGGCGGTCAACATCGCCCCCGACCTGATGGTCAAGGCGGACATCCTGCACAATGCCATCGTGCTCTGGCGCGTGCTGTGGGGGCCGGCCCGGCCCAAGGCCGCGATCCTTGCCGCGGTCGAGACGGTCAATCCCAAGATGCAGGCCACGCTGGACGCGGCGGCGCTGTGCAAGATGGCCGATCGCGGCCAGATCGAGGACGCCGATCTGGACGGGCCGCTGGCCTTCGACAATGCGATCAGCCCGGCGGCGGCGCGGGAAAAGGGCATCGTCTCGCCCGTGGCGGGGCAGGCCGACATCCTGCTGGTGCCCGACATCGAATCGGGCAACATGCTGGCCAAGCAGCTGGTTTTCATGGGCGGCGCCGATGCGGCGGGGATCGTGCTGGGTGCGCGGGTGCCGGTCGTCCTGACCAGCCGCGCCGATTCCGTGCGCGCCCGGATGCTGTCCACCGCGCTGGCCGTGCTGATGGCCGAGGCGCGCCGGCTGGGGCAGGTGAAATGACCCCGGCGATCCTGACGCTGAATGCCGGCTCGTCGAGCCTCAAGTTCCGGGTCTTCGCGCGCGAGGGGCTGGCGCTTCTGGCGCGCGGCGCGGTCAGCCGGATCGGCGCGGATGCCGAGCTGGCGGCCCGGCTGGCCGGCGAGCCCGAGTTCCGCGGCCCGGTCGCGGGCGGCGATCATGCCGCCGCCATGCAGGCCGTGCTGGATTTCATCGACGCCCATGACGAGGGCTGGCGGATCGAGGCGGTGGCGCATCGCATCGTCCATGGCGGCACGCGCTATGTCCGCTCGACCCCGGTCACGCCGCAGGTGCTGGAGGATCTGGCGGCGCTGATCCCGCTGGCGCCGCTGCACCAACCGCACGGGCTGGCCGCCATCGCCGCCGCCCGCCGGCTGGTGGGCGACGAGGTGCCGAACCTTGCCTGTTTCGACACCGCCTTCCATGCCGGGCGGGATGCCCTTTTCACCCATTTCGCCCTGCCCGAGCCGCTGTTCGAACAGGGCGTGCGCCGCTATGGCTTTCACGGCCTGTCCTATCAATGGCTGGCGCAGGTGCTGGCGCGCGACCATCCCGACCTGCACCGGGGCCGGGTGGTCGCCGCGCATCTGGGCAATGGCGCCAGCCTTTGCGCCATGCATCAGGGGCGCAGCGTCGATACCACCATGGGCATGACCGCGGTGGACGGCATTCCCATGGGCACGCGCTCGGGCGCCGTCGATCCCGGCGCGATCCTGCTGATGCAGCGCAGCTTCGGCATGACGCCCGAAGAGATCGAGGATCTGATCTATAACCGTTCGGGCCTTTTGGGCATGTCGGGCAAGTCGAACGATGTGGCGGCGCTGCTGGCGGATGGCTCGGCGCAGTCGCGTTTCGCGCTGGACTATTTCGCGCTCAGATGCGCGCAGGCGGCGGCGGCCATGGCGGTCTCGCTGGGCGGCATCGACGCCATGGTCTTCACCGGCGGCATCGGCGAGAACGCCGCCCCGGTGCGCGAGGCGATCCTGCGCCGCATGGCGCCCTTGGGCGATTTCGCGACGCTGATCATCCCCGCCAACGAAGAGCGGATGATGGCGATGGAGGCCGCCGCCCTGCTGGCCTAGCGCTGGCGGACATAGCTGCCCGGCGCGTCCTCCAGCGCCGGATAGCCCGCGGCGGCCGCGCCCATGCCCGGCGGCGCCACCCGCTCGGCCGCGGAATGCCGCGCCAGCCAGTCGATCCAGGCCGGCCACCAGCAGCCCTCGCGCAGCGCGGCGGCGTGCAGCCAGTCGTCGGGCGGCAGGCAGGTGCCGTCCCGCCCGCGGGTGGCGATGCGGTGATGGCCGGGTCCGGCCGGGTCCAGGATGATCCCCGCCAGGTGGTCCCGATCCCCCAGCACGAAGGTCAGCTCGGCATCGCTGAGGCAGTGCAGCCGATAGACCGAGCGCCAGGGGGCGACGTAATCCTCTTCGGTGCCGACGGCAAAGACCGGCGCGCGGATGTTGCGCAACGCCACGGGCCGGCCGTCGGCCAGCAGCCGGTCGCCGGCCAGCGCGTTTTCCAGGTAGAAGCGGCGCAGGTATTCGCCCTGCATGCGATAGGGCATCCGGGTCGAATCGCTGCTCCAGGCCAGCATGTCGGTCATCGGCTCGCGCTCGCCCATCAGATAGGCGCGCACCATGCGCGACCAGATCAGGTCGTTCGAGCGCAGGAAGCGGAAGGCGCCCAGCATCTGTTCGGCCGTCAGGTAGCCGCGTTGCCGCATCGCGCTTTCCAGGCTGTTGAGCTGGTCGTGGTCGATGAACAGCCCCAGCTCGCCCGGCTCGGCGAAATCCGTCTGCGCCGCCAGCAGCGAGACGCTGGCCAGCCGGTCGTCCCGCGCCCCGCCCATCGCTGCCGCCGCGATGGCCAGCAGCGTGCCGCCCAGGCAATAGCCCGCCGCATGGATGCCCCGCCCCGGCAGGATGGCCGAGATCGCATCCACCGCCGCCATCACCCCCAGGCTGCGGTAATCCTCCAGCGTCAGGTCGCGGTCCTCGGCCGTGGGATTGCGCCATGAGATGCAGAAGACCGTGTGCCCGGCGCCGACCAGGTGCCGGACCAGCGAGTTTTCCGGCGAAAGGTCGAGGATATAGTATTTCATGATCCAGGCCGGGACCAGCAGCACCGGCTCGGCCAGCACGGTGTCGGTCGCGGGGGCGTATTGGATCAGCTCGATCAGGTGGTTGCGATAGACCACCTTGCCGGGGCTTGCCGCGACTTCGTGGCCGACGCGGAATTGCTCGGCCCCGACCGGGGGCTTGCCGGCGGCCAGCCGGGCCATGTCCTCGGCCCAGTTGCGCATGCCCATCCATTGGTTCAGCCCGCCGGTCTGCAGGGTGCGGGCGATCACCTCGGGATTGGTGAAGGGCAGGTTCGCCGGCGAGGCCATGTCGAGCCATTGCTGCACCATCGCCGACAGCAGGTTCTGGCGATGCGGATCGACGCCGGGCACGTCGCGCGTCGCCTCCTGCCACCATTGCCGCGCCAGCAGGAAGCCCTGGGCCCAGAGGCTGAAGGGCGGGTTCTGCCAGGCCGCGGCGGCGAAGCGGCGGTCCTGCGGGGGCGGCCGGATCACCGGCTCGGCCGCCGGATCGGCGGCGAGCGCCGCGGCATGGGCCAGCAGCGCCGCCGTCTCGCGCGCGGCCTTGTCGGCCAGCTCCAGCCGCTTGCCCGGCGCGGCGGCCAGGTGCGCCGACCAGTCCATCAGCGCCATGCCGAGCGCCAGGGGCGAGACGCCGGTGCCGAAGCCGGCGGCCATCGCCTCGCGCAGCCGGTCGATGGCGCGAAAGGGGCCGGCATCGGTCGGGACGGGGCCGGTTGCAAGGGTATTCGCCGTTTCCTTCATGGCAGCAGATCCCGGTCGGAAAGAGAGGGGCTGGCCGGGCGCGGCCGCGCCCGGCGGGCGGCTCAGGGCACCAGCACGGCCGCGCCGTCGAAGCGGCCGGCGCGCAGGTCGTCCAGCGCGCGATTGGCCTCGCGCAGCGGATAGGTCGTGGTTTCGGTGGCGATGCCGATGCGGGGCGCCAGCGACAGGAAGTCCAGCCCGTCCTGCCGCGTCAGGTTGGCGACCGAGGCGATCTGGCGTTCGTGCCAGAGCAGCGCATAGGGAAAGGCGGGGATGTCGCTCATGTGGATGCCGGCGCAGACCACGCGGCCGCCCTTGCGCACCGCCTTCAGCGCCGCCGGAACCAACTCGCCCACCGGGGCGAAGATGATCGCTGCATCCAGCGGCTCGGGCGGGGGCTGGTCCGAGCCGCCGGCCCAGACCGCGCCCAGCCGGCGCGCGAAATCCTGCGAGCGCAGGTCGCCGGGGCGGGTGAAGGCATGGACCGCGCGGCCCTGCCACGCCGCCACCTGCGCGATGATATGGGCGGCCGCGCCAAAGCCGTAAAGCCCCAGCCGCGGCGCCTTGCCCGCGATCACCAGCGCGCGCCAGCCGATCAGCCCGGCGCAAAGCAGGGGCGCCAGCGCCACGTCCTCGCCGGCCTCGCCCAGGGGAAAGGCGAAACGCGCGTCGGCGATCGCCGCGGTCGCATAGCCGCCGTCCCGCGTGTAGCCGGTAAAGCCCGGCGCGTCGCACAGGTTCTCGCGCCCGTCGCGGCAATAGGGGCAGGCGCCGCAGGCGTGGCCCAGCCAGGGGATGCCGACCCGCTGGCCCAGGGCAAGGCCGGTAACGCCGGGGCCGAGCGCATCGACCCGGCCGACGATCTCGTGTCCGGGGATGATCGGCAGCACCGGGTCGGGCAATTCGCCGTCGACCACGTGCAGGTCGGTGCGGCAGACCCCGCAGGCCAGGACGCGGACCCGGATCTCGCCCGGACCGGGGTCACGGTCGGGCAGTTCGGTCCAGACCAGCGGCGCGCCGATCCTGTGCAGCAGCATGGCATGCATCGGGCATCTCTCAACAGCGGGGTCATGTCCAATATGCGGATGCCGGGGCGGGCTTGTAAATGGGCGCGGCCTTTGGTCGCGGGTCTTTCGGCCCGGCCGGTCACGCCGCCGCGTGCGGCAGCACCCAGATGCCGCTGTCGGGCACGGCATTGACGCGCAGCCGGCAGCCATAGGCGCTGGACAGCGCCTCGTCGGTCAAGACCTCGTCGGGGCGGCCCTGGCACAGGACGCGGCCGCCGCTCATCAGCACCAGCTTTTGCGCGAAAAGCGCGGTCAGGTTCAGGTCGTGCATGACCGCCACCACGCCGCCGCCGGCCCTGGCGTAATCGGCGGCCAGCCGCATCACCGTCAGCTGATGGGCGATGTCGAGGCTGCTGACCGGCTCGTCCAGCATCAGCCAGCGCGGGCCGTCCGCGTCCAGCGGCTGCCAGACCTGCGCCAGGACGCGGGCCAGTTGCACCCGCTGCTGCTCGCCCCCCGAAAGCTCCTGGTAGAGCCGGCCGGAAAAGCCCGGCAGATCGACCGCCCCCAGCGCCGCCGGCACCAGCGCATCGGCGCGCTCGCCGCGGGCCTCGACGCCGATGCGCACCACCTCGGCCACGGTAAAGGGGAATGACAGGGCGGCGGCCTGCGGCAGCACGGCACGGCGCCGGGCCAGTTCCTCGGGCGACAGGGCGGCGATGTCGTGCCCGTTCAGGGTGACGGCCCCGCGGCAGGCGAGTTCCCCGGTCAGGCTGCGCATCAGCGTGGTCTTGCCCGAGCCGTTCGGCCCGACGATGGCGGTGATCTCGCCCGCCCGCGCCTCGACCGAGACGCCGTGCAGGATCTGCTTGCGGCCAAGGCTGACCTGGATGTCGCTGGCGATCAGGCTCACAGGTCCAGCACCCCGCGGTTGCGCAGAAGGATCCACAGGAAGAACGGCCCGCCCATGACGGCGGTGACGATGCCGATGGGCAGCTCGGCCGGGGCGATCACCGTGCGGCTGACCATGTCGGCCAGCAGCAGCGTCACCGCGCCCAGAAGCGCCGAGTTGACCAGCAGCCAGCGGTGGTCCGGCCCGCTCGCCAGCCGCAACAGATGCGGCACGACGATGCCGACGAAGCCGATCCCGCCCGAGACCGCGACCGCGGCGCCGGTGGCGGCGGCGACGGTCAGGATGGCGCGGTTCTTGACCTTCTGCACGCGGATGCCGACATGGCCGGCCGCCGCCTCTCCCAGCGCCAGCGCATTGAGTCCGCGCGCGAGCCAGGGGGCGTAGAGCAGGGCCAGCGCCATGATCGGCGCCCCGGCCAGCAGCTTGGGCCAGTTCGCCCCGGCCAGCGAGCCGAGGCCCCAGAAGGTCAGGTCGCGCAGCTCGCGGTCGTTGGCGCGCAGGATCGCCAGCCCGGCCAGCGCCCCCATGATCGCGGCCAGCGCGATGCCGGCCAGCAGCATGGTCGCGACCGAGGTGCGCCCGCGCCGGGTGGCGATGCGGTAAAGCGCCATGGTGGTCAGCCAGCCGCCGGCAAAGGCGGCGACCGGGACCAGATACCAGCCGAAGAACGCCGCCACCCAGCCGGGCAGCGCGCCGCCCAGCACGATGGCCAGGATCGCCCCAAGCGAGGCGCCGGAACTGACGCCGACGATGCCCGGATCGGCCAGCGGGTTGCGGAACAGCCCCTGCATCACCGCGCCCGAGACCGCCAGCGAGGCGCCGACGAAGATGCCCATCAGCACCCGCGGCAGCCGGATGTCCAGCAGCACCACCCGGTCCTGCACCGCGAGTTCGCGCCCCGCCAGCAGGTCCGAGAGCGCGCGGGCCAGCGACGTCCCCGAGGCGCCCCAGCCCAGCGAGATCACCGCGACCACCGCCAGCAGCAGCGCCAGGAACAGCCCCAGGCGCCGCGCGCGATGGCTGCGGTCGCCTTCCAGCCGTCCGGGGCGAAGGTCGGGCGTCGCGGCCACCATCACGACCCCGCGTATATCAGGTCGTGCAGCTCGACCGCCGCCTCGCCGGTGCGGGGACCGAACCCCAGGAGCTTCAGCCCGTCCATCATCACCACCGCCCCCGCGCGGCCCGCCGGGGTCTGGGCCAGCGCCGGCATGGCCAGCACCGCCTCTTTCGCCGCGGTGTGGCTGCTGCCGCCATTGGCCTGCGCATCCGCCTGTTCGTCGCCGCGGCGCATCATCAGGATGACGTCGGGCGCGGCCTCGATCACCGCCTCGTCGGTGACGGGCTTGTAGCCCTCGACACCCTGCAGGGCGTTCTGCGCCCCGGCCAGGCGGATGATGCCGTCCGCCGCGGTGTCCGCGCCAGCGGCCATGACCCGCTCGCCTTGCAGCGACAGCACGAACAGCACCTTTTTCGGCTCGCCCGCCACCGCCTGCGCCCGGCCGAGCGCCGCTTGCAGGTCGGCCGCCAGCTTGTCGTGCAGCGCGCGACCCTTCTCCGGCACGCCAAGCGCCTCGGCCACCGCATCGACCTTGTCCAGCACGCCCTCGGCGTCATAGCGCTCGTCCACGCTGACGAAGGCCACGCCGGCCGATTGCAGCACCGAGACCGCCTCGGGTGGGCCTGCGCCCTCTTCGGCGATGATCAGGTCGGGCGAGACCGACAGCACCCCTTCGGGCGACAGCGCGCGGACATAGCCGACATCGGGCAGGGCATTGGCCTGGGGCGGCCAGTTCGAGGTGGTGTCGCGGCCGATCAGCCGCGCCTCTTCCCCCAGCGCATAGACGATTTCCGTCACAGAGCCGCCCAGCGACAGCACGCGCCGGGCCTCGGGGTGGCCCTCCGCGCCGGCCGGGCCGGCCAGCAGGACCAGGGCAAGCGCCAGCCGTTTCATTCTGCCGCCTCGGCCAGCGCCGGCAGGCCGGCGACCAGCGCCGCCCATTGTTCGGCATTACCGCCCTTTTCCGGGCGCAACCCGAAGCATTGGAAGATCAGCGCCCCCTCGGCATCGAAGGCCTCGACCGAGATCGCCGGGCCGCGCTTGGTGGGCTTGTCCACCGCCCAGACCTCGGCGACGTGGTCGCCGCGCAGGTGCAGGTTGAAGCGCGGGTCCATGACGTTCAGCCACGGCCCCATGGGCCTCAGCGAATGGATCTTGCCGGAATGGATCTCGATGCAGCCCATGTTGCCGACGAAGAACATCACCCCCACGCCATCGGCATGGACGCGCTCCAGCAGCGCCGGCACCGCCTCGACCGCCAGCGGCCGCACCAGCGGCGCGCCGGCGATGCGATAGGCGCCCAGCCGGTTCATCTTGAGCCGGCGGATCAGGATGTTGAACTGATGCGTATCGGTCATGTCGGCCCATTCCCGGCGCAGCGCATCGGCGCGCTCGGCGCCGGCCCTGGGCGGCTCGACCGGCGCGCGCGGCTCGAAGCGGGCGGTGTCGGACTGGTCCGCCAGCGCCAGGTCGCGACGCAGCGCCTCCCAGGCTGCCAGGTCCGAGCCCTCGCGCAGGTGGATCTTGTGGACCGCGTCGCCCGCCGCGTCGAAGACCTGGACCGAGCGGCGAGTGCCGCTCTCGGCCTGCTGCTCGACGGCGAAGGCATGGACCCAATGGCGGGGAAAGATGCGCAGGTCGATCTCGGGGTCCACGGTCATGGCGGCATGCTCGCCGTCGTGGAAATCGTTGTAGGTGCCGACCTTCTCGATCACGCAAGAGCGGTTGCGGGTCAGCGCCATGACCTCGCCCAGGGCCTGCACCTGCGGGATCAGCCGGCCGGGCAGGGCGTCGATGCAGGTCGCGCCATGGCCGACCCGCGCCGCGACCAGCGCCGCCTCGGGGACGCCCAGCCGCTCGGCCAGGTCAAAGGGACGGCCGCCGTCCTCGGCCAGGATGCGGCGCAGCTCTGCGGGGGAATGGTCGGTCATCGCGGTGCCTTTCGCTGCTGTTGCATGCCCGGTTCGGACCGGGAAGATGCAAGGAATCATTGACAGTTTTACTAAGAATATTTTAACCGGCGCAAGATGCCAGCCCCGTGGCCAGCCGTAAACTTCACGACATGACGACGGGGATCACATGCCACGCCATCCGATTCGCGGCGCGCTTCTGGCCGGAAGTGCCTGCACCCTTCTCTTTTCCGCTCCGCTGCTGGCGCAGGAACGCGCCGAGGCCCAGTCCGCGCAGACCGCCTATGTGCTGGACCAGATCGTGCTGCGCGCCGGCAAGCCCAAGGTGGCTTCCGAGGTGCCGCAATCGGTTTCCGTGGTCGACGGCCAGCAGCTTCAGGACATCGACCCTGGCCATATCGGCGAGGTGCTGGCGACCGTGCCCGGCGTCGCCGGCGTCGGCTCGGGCAGCTTCTTCGGGCAGGGGTTCAACATCCGCGGCTTCGGCGCCAGCGAGCAGGCGGCGTCCGAGGCGGGCATCGTGCAGCTGCTCGACGGCGAAAAGAAGTTCTACGAATCCTATCGCCAGGGCGCGCTGTTCGTGGAACCGGACTTCCTGCGCCAGGTCGAGGTGCTGCGCGGTCCCGGCTCGTCCACGCTTTACGGCGCCGGCGCGCTTGGCGGCGTGATCGCCATGGAGACCATCGAGCCGGGCGACCTGATCGCCGAGGGCCAGACCTTCGGCGGCCGGGCCAAGCTGGGCTATGCCAGCAATCCCGACACGGTGCTGGGCAGCATCGCGCTTGGCTGGCGGCCGAGCCATGACTTCGAGGCGCTGGCGGCGCTGGCCTGGCGCAAGCTGGGCGATACCAAGGATGCGGACGGCAACACCACGATCCGCTCGAACTCCAAGACGCCGAACCTGCTGCTGAAGGCAAGAAAGAGCTTCGGCGACCACTATGTCGCCCTCTCCTATCAGCACCTGGAGGCCAAGGGCGAGGACCAGGATTTCGACCAGCTGAACGGGGCGCAGAAGGATCTGTTCTATCCCGGCTTTTCCTGGGGCGTGGGCGACATCACCACGCGCGACCAGACGGCCAGGCTGACCTGGGGCTGGAACCCGCAGGACAACCGCTATGTCGATCTGACGGCGACGCTGTCCTATACCAACACCATGAAGGAGGTGCAGCAGGGCGACGACCCCGCCGAGCCGATCATGGCGTCCTTGCTGGGCCGGCGCGACTACCGGCTGTGGAAGTTCCGGCTGCAGAACGCCGCCGACCTGTCCGGCGCCGGCTATGACCACCACCTGACCGCGGGGATGGAACTGTCCCGGCAGGACCGTTCCTCGCGCGTGCCCTCGTCCTCGCATCCCGAGGGGATCACCCGGTTCTGGTCCGCCTTTGCGCTGTCCGAGGTGACGTGGGGCGACCTGACCGTGAACACCGGCCTGCGCTATGACCGCCAGCGCATCGAGCCCAAGGCATCGGTGACGGCCACCGACGACCGCTACAGCTCGGATTCCTTCGAGCCGCAGCTGGCCGCGATCTGGCGGCTGGACGACAACTGGTCGGTCTTCGGCTCGGCCGCCTTCGTGAACCGGATGCCCACGGCGGACGAGCTGTTCGATACCTATATGGGCGGCGCGCCCTCGCCCGACCTGAAGGACGAAAAGGGCAAGAACCTGGAGGCCGGCGTCTCCTATCGCGGCTCGGGCATCTTTGCCGAGGGCGACGAGGCGGTGATGAAGCTGACGCTGTTCCGCAACCATATCGACGACATGATCGTGCGCACCGGGGCGGCGGCGCCCACGCCCGCCTATGTCAATATCGACCGCGCCTATCTGCGCGGCGGCGAGCTGGAGGCGACCTACAGCATCGACGCCTTCGAACTGGGCGCCGCGGTCTCGGTCGTCGATGGCAAGGACCAGGACGGCACGGTGCTGGACACGCTGCCCAACGACCGCGTGACCTTGCAGGCGATCTGGCAGGCCAGCGACGCCTGGCGGCTGGGCCTGCGCAGCACCCTGGCCAAGGGCCGCGACAAGGCGGATGGCGAACATCGCGCCGGCTACGGCGTGCATGACGTTTTTGCCACCTGGGCGCCGCAAGCCGGGGCGGCGGCGGGGATCGAGGTCCATCTCGGCGTCGACAACCTTACCGACCGCGACTATACGCCCGCCTCCTGGCTCAGCGGCCCGGCGCCGGGGCGGAACTTCAAGCTGTCGGTCTCGCGCAGCTTCTGACGGGGCTTTCGGGCAGTCACCGGAACGGCCGGCCCTGGTGGCCGGCCGATTTCATGCCCCGCACCGGCTGCGGCCGTCCATGCGACCCTGCCAACCCCCGGCGGTTTACGCTACGGAACCGGTGCCTGCCCCTTGCTGCCGACAGGGGGCGGGCAGTCGGAAATTGCCTCAAAAGATTGATTTTACCCATTGCTGTCATTGGATTTTCACAAATCCATGCCACAGAGCCGGAGTTTCCGGCGCGGTGCTTGCCTGCCGCCTGCCATACCAAACCGACCAGTTGCGAATTGACACCCCGGCCCCCGGCAGGTGACAAATCCGCACAGGGAGGCGGATGGCGCATGGCGGGCCCTGGCCCAGCTGCTGCCGTCCGGGAACGATGACGCCGCAAGGCACGACTCGGAGGATACCATGCAGAAAACCCCATTCTGGCTTGCAGGGCTGATGGCGCTGCCCGTCGCGGCCGAGGCCAAGACCGAAATCTCGTGGTGGCACGCCATGACCGGCGCCAATGCCGAGGTGGTGACCAAGATCGCCGGCGATTTCAACGCAAGCCAGGCCGATTACGAACTCAAGCCCGTCTTCAAGGGCACCTATCCCGAAACCCTGAACGCCGGCATCGCCGCCTTCCGCGCGGGCCAGGCCCCCGACATCATCCAGGTCTTCGACGTCGGCACCGGCGTCATGATGGGCGCGCAGGGCGCCATCAAGCCGGTGGCCGAGGTGCTGCAGGAAGGCGGCTACGAATTCGACAAGAGCCAGTATCTGCCCGGCATCGTCGGCTATTACTCGACGCCCGAGGGGGACATGCTGTCCTTCCCCTACAACTCCTCCTCGCCGATCCTGTATTACAACAAGGACATCTTCGAAAAGGCGGGGCTGGACGTCGAGAACCCGCCCAAGACCTGGGCCGAGGTCTGGGCCGCCGCGCGCAAGATCAAGGAATCGGGGGCGGCGACCTGCGGCTATACCTCGACCTGGCTGACCTGGATCCATACCGAGAACTTCGCCGCCTGGAACAACGTCAGCTGGGGCACGAACGAGAACGGCCTGGCCGGCACGCCCGAGCTGAAGATCGACGGGCCCCTGTTCGTCAAGCATTTCCAGGAACTTGCGGACCTGGCGAAGGAGGGCGTCTTCGTCTATGGCGGCCGCACCAGCGAGGCCAAGCAGAACTTCACCTCGGGCGAATGCGGCATCCTGACCGAAAGCTCGGGCGGGCTTGGCGACATCGTCAAGTCGGGCATGAACTACGGCATCGGCCAGCTGCCCTATGACGAGACCGCCGAGGGCGCGCCGCAGAACACCACGCCGGGCGGCGCCTCGCTCTGGGTGATGGGCGGCAAGTCGGACGAGACCTACAAGGGCGTCGCCGCCTTCTTCAACTATCTGTCCCAGACCGAGGTGCAGCAATACCTGCACGAGCAATCGGGCTATCTGCCGGTGACGATGGCGGCCTACGAGGCGACCAAGGGCTCGGATTTCTACCAGCAGAACCCCGGCCGCGAGACGCCGATCCTGCAGATGATGGGCAAGCAGCCGACTGAGAACTCCAAGGGCGTGCGCGCGCCGAACCTGCCGCAGCTGCGCGACATCCAGAACGAGGAGTATGAAAAGATGCTGGCCGGCCAGCAGGATGCGGCCACGGCGCTGAAGAACGCCGCCGAGCGCGGCAATGCCGCCATCCGCGAGGCCGCCGGCGGCTGAGGCCAAGGGGCGGGCGTTCCGGCGCCCGCCCGATGCGACAAGGGGGACGGATGAGACGCACGGTCTTTCCGCACAAGCTGCTGCCCTGGCTGCTGCTGGCGCCGCAGCTGGCGATCACGCTGATCTTCTTCTATTGGCCGGCGGCGCAGGCCTTTCGCCAGTCGGTGCTGCGCGAGGATGCCTTTGGCCTGAAGACGACCTTCGTCGGGCTGGCGAATTTCCGCAAGGTGCTGGGCGATCCGAACTACCTGAACTCGGTCCGGGTGACGGTGGTGTTTTCGGTGCTGGTCGCCTTTTGCGCCATGGCGATCGCGCTGTTCCTGGCGGTGCAGGCGGAAAAGATCGTCCGCGGCAAGGGGTTCTATCGCACGCTGATGATCTGGCCCTATGCGGTGGCGCCCGCCATCGCCGGCATGCTGTGGCTGTTCATGTTCAACCCCAGCTTCGGCACGCTGGCCTGGCCGCTGCGGCAGATGGGCATCTACTGGAACCCGCTGCTGGACGGCGAGCAGGCGATGGCGCTGGTGGTCGCGGCCGCGACGTGGAAGCAGATCAGCTACAACTTCCTGTTCTTCGTCGCCGGCCTGCAGGCGATCCCCCGCTCGCTGCTGGAGGCGGCGGCCATCGACGGCGCCTCGCGCCGCCATGCCTTCTGGACCATCACCTTCCCGCTGCTGGCGCCGACGACCTTCTTCCTGCTGGTGGTGAACACGGTCTATGCGCTGTTCGACACCTTCGGCATCATCCATGCCGTGACCGGCGGCGGCCCCGGCAAGGCGACCGAGACGCTGGTCTACAAGGTCTATAACGACGGTTTCGTGAACCTGATCATGGGCGACAGCGCCGCGCAATCGGTGATCCTGATGATCATCGTGATCGCGCTGACCGCCTTCCAGTTCCGCTTCATCGAAAGGAGGGTGCATTATGGCTGAGCCCTCCCCCCTGGCCGCGCGCGGCGCCGGGCGGCTGCTGGCGCATCTGTGGATGGTGCTGGGCGTGATCGTGGTGGCCTTCCCGGTCTATTACGTCTTCGTCGCCTCGACCCATTCGGTGCAGACCATCCTGCGCCCGCCGCTGCCCCTGCTGCCCGGACCCGAGGCGGCGCGGAACTATTCCGACGCCTTCTCGGGCGGGATCAGCCGCATCGGCGGGGTCAGCCTGTGGCGGCTTCTGGCCAATACCACCATCGTCGCCATGGGCATCGCGCTGGGAAAGATCGCGATCTCGATGGCCTCGGCCTATGCCATCGTCTTTTTCCGCTTTCCGCTGCGCATGGCCTGCTTCTGGCTGATCTTCATCACCCTGATGCTGCCGGTCGAGGTGCGCATCCAGCCGACCTACAAGGTCATGGTCGACCTGGGCCTGATCGACACCTATCCGGGGCTGATCCTGCCGCTGATCGCCTCGGCCACCGCGACGCTTCTGTTCCGGCAGTTCTTCATGACCATCCCGGACGAGCTGCTGGAGGCGGCGCGGGTCGACGGCGCCGGGCCCTGGCGGTTCTTCAAGGACATCCTGTGGCCGCTGTCGCTGACCAATGTGGCGGCGATCTTCGTGATCCAGTTCATCTATGGCTGGACGCAATACCTGTGGCCGCTGCTGGTCACCAATTCCAACGAAATGAACACCATCGTCATCGCGCTGAAGAAGATGATCTCCTTTGCCGATGCCGATACGCCCTGGAACCTCGTGATGGTCACAAGCGTGCTGGCCATCCTGCCGCCGATCCTGGTGGTGGTGCTGATGCAGCGCTGGTTCGTCAAGGGCCTGGTCGAGACGGAGAAATAGATGGCCCGCATCCTGCTCAACGACGTCCGCAAGAGCTATGCGGGAAACCAGGTCATCCACGGCATCACCATGGAGATCGCCGACGGCGAATTCGTGGTGATCGTCGGGCCGTCCGGCTGCGGCAAGTCCACGCTCCTGCGCATGGTGGCGGGGCTCGAGGCGATCAGCGCCGGCACGGTCGAGATCGGCGGCAAGGTGGTCAACGAGCTTGAGCCGCGCCAGCGAGACATCGCCATGGTGTTCCAGAACTACGCGCTTTATCCGCATATGTCGGTGCGCGAGAACATGGCCTACGGGCTCAAGATCGCGAAGCTCCCGAAAGCCGAGATCGAGGCCCGCGTCGCCAAGGCCGCGACCATGCTGGAGCTGGAGCCCTATCTGGACCGCAAGCCGCGCGCGCTGTCGGGCGGCCAGCGCCAGCGCGTCGCCATGGGCCGGGCGCTGGTGCGCGAGCCCGCGGCGCTGCTTCTGGACGAGCCGCTGTCGAATCTCGACGCCAAGCTGCGGGTGCAGATGCGCCTGCAGATCAAGGAGATGCACCTGCGCACCGGCCAGACCACGCTTTACGTCACCCATGACCAGGTCGAGGCGATGACGCTGGCCGACCGGCTGATCGTGATGAACAAGGGCGTGGCCGAACAGATCGCGACGCCGCTCGAGGTCTACCAGCGCCCGGCCAGCGAATTCGTGGCCGGCTTCATCGGCTCGCCGGCGATGAACATCTTCACCGTTTCGGCGGCCGAGGGGCGGGCCACGCTGCCCGGCGGGGCGGTGCTGCCGCTGCCGGGCCTGCCGCGCGGCGGCGATCTGCGGCTTGGCCTGCGTCCCGAGCATCTGCGGCCCGCCGCGCCGGGCGAGGCGGCGATCCCGGTCGTGCTGCGCTCGGTCGAACGACTGGGCGCCGATGCCTTCGGCTATGGCATGATCGAGGGCTCGGACGTGCCCCTGGTGCTGCGCCTGCCCGGCACCAGCGGGCTGGCGCGCGGCGACCGGGTCGAGGTGGCGCCCGATCCGGGGCACCTGCATTTCTTCGATGCGCAAGACGGCCGGCGCATCGAGGGCTGAACGGGGCTGAACCGGGCTCAGCCGGCCCCGGCCAGCGCCTTGTCCAGCGCGGCGAAGATCGGCCGGGTCAGGCCTTGCGGCTTGCGCGTCACGCCGGCCCAGCCGCGTTCCTGCGCCGCCTGGGTGTCGAAGGCGCGGGCGGTGGTGATCCCGGCCAGCTCGTCCCAGCCGACCGGCGCCGCCACCGGGGCGCCCGGCCGCGCCCGCACCGAAAACGGCGCCACCGCCGTCGAGCCGCGCTCGTTGCGCAGCCAGTCGATGAAGATGCGGCCCTTGCGGCCGGCCTTGGCCAGTTCCACCGTATAGCGGTCCGGTTCGTCCTGCGCGCAAAGCGCGGCGAAGCCGCGGGCGAAGCGCTTCAGATCGCCCCAGCCGATGCTGCGGCGCAGGGGCACCACCAGATGCACCCCCTTGCCGCCGGTCAGCATCGCCCAAGGGTCAAGGCCCAGGTCCAGCAGCCGGCCGCGCAGCGACAGCGCGGCGCTGCGCACGGCGTCGAAGCCCAGCCCCTCGTCGGGGTCGAGGTCGAAGACCAGCCGGTCGGGCCGCTCCAGCCGGTCGCGGCGGGCGGGCCAGATGTGGAACTCGACCGTGCCCATCTGCACCGCGGCGACCAGCCCGGCCGCGTCGGCGACATAGGCATAGGCCGCATCCTCGCCGTCGCTTTCGGTGATCTGCATCTGCCGGATCGCCTTGGGAAAGCCCTTGCCGGGGTGCTTCTGGAAGAACCGCTCGCCCGCCATCCCGTCGGGCAGGCGCAGAAGCGACAGCGGGCGGTCCGCGGCCTCTTCCAGCATCAGCGGCGCGATCCGCTGGTAATAGCGCGCCAGCCCCGCCTTGGTCAGCCCGGCCTTGCCCGGCCCGGCATCGTCAAAGATCACCCGCTCGGGATGCGAGATGGTCACGCCTTCGATCCGCTCGGTCATCGCCGGCTCCTGCGCTGCCTTTCGGGACCAACGCCGGCACCGGGGCCGCGGTTCGCCGCCGGTCCGGTTTGCGCTTGGCCGCGCCGCACCTATATCCCTCGCTGCAATGCGAAAGGGACAGGTTGAATGATGGACGAGGCGCAGCAACCCGGCCGGGCGGGGCCGATCCTGCATTTCCGCGGCATGGCGGGGCAGGGCATCCGGCTGGCGGCCATCGTCATCCGGCCGAAGGACGAGCCCGCGCCGCCGCCGATCCGCCTGTCCGGCAGCGAAATCCCGGCGCGCCGCATCGCCGAGATCGCCGGCATCGCCGCCTGGCGCCACGATTTCACCCTGACCCCGGCGGATCGCGGCTATGAGTTCGAGGGCCGTTTTCACGCGGTCGCGACCGATCTGTCGGGCGACCTGCGCCTGGCCTTCGTTTCTTGCAACGGCGAGGAGAACGGCGACCTGGACCGCGACGGCGCCGAGCGCAACCTGATGTGGACGCGGCTGGCGCGCGACCATGCCCAGGCGCCCTTTGCGTTGCTGTTGCAGGGCGGCGACCAGATCTATGCCGACGAGGCGACGCAGGGCCATCCGCTGAGCCAGGACTGGCCCGACAAGGTGCCGCAGGTGGAGGATCCCGCCCAGCTTGCCGATCTGGCCGCGCATCTGCGCCGCCGCTTCGTCGCCCGCTATCTGCATGTGCTGCAGGCGCCGGGCTATGCCGCGATGGCGGCGCAGGTGCCGGCGTTGTCGGTCTGGGACGACCATGACATCTGCGACGGCTGGGGCTCGCTGCCCGAGAAGCGCAGCCGCTCGGCCGTGGGCCAGACCCTGTTCGCCGTCGCGCGCGAAACCTATCTGCTGTTCCAGCACGGCGCGGTCGAAAGCGACATTCCCGAGCTGTTCCTGGATGCCTCGGGCGCGAGCCTCAGCTGGAAGCGCGAGCTGCCCGGCCTGACCATCGCCGCGCCCGACCTGCGCTCGGAACGCCACCGCCATCGCATCATGGGGCCCGCCGGCTGGCAGGCGGTCGAGGCGCTGGCGCCGCAGGGCGAGCAGGTGTTCCTGGTCTCCAGCGTGCCGCTGCTGGGTCCCCGCCTGTCGCTGCTGGAGCGGGTGATGATGGCCATGCCGCGCATGCAGCATTACGAGGACGACCTGCGCGACCAGTGGCAAAGCCGCGCGCATCGCGCCGAATGGCGGCGGATGCTGGGCGAGGTGCTGAAATGGCGCACCCGTGCCCATGTCACCGCGCTGTCGGGCGAGATCCATCTGGCGACCCGCGCCGTCATGGGGCCGGAGGCGCAGCGGGTGCATCAGCTGGTCGCCTCGGGCATCTCGCATCGCGCGCCGCCGCAGGCCTATGCCCGCGCGCTGGGGCTGTTCGCGGGGCTGGGCGAGGCGCCCTTGCCCCGCCATCCGATCCGCATCCACCCGCTCCCCGGCCAGCGCCACCGCTATGTGGCGGAACGGAACTACCTGACCCTGGCCCGCCAGGACGGGCGCTGGCAGGCGGTCTGGCACCTGGAGGACAGCGGCGAGACCCCGGCGCTGGATCTGTCCGACTGACGCCGGCGGGCGGTTGCGCCGCCCGCCAAAGCCCGCTATGTCGGGCGCCCATACCGGTCGCAGCCTACCCGGTCATCAAAACAAGGGTCACATCATGAAGACGACAGTTGTCTGCTCGGGCGGACTCGATTCCGTGTCGCTGGCGCATATGGTCGCGGCGCAAGGGAGCCTGACGCGCCTGATCTCCTTCGACTACGGCCAGCGCCACCGCAAGGAGCTGGATTTTGCCGCCGCCGCCGCCCGGCGGCTGGGCGTGCCGCATCACGTCATCGACATGCGCGGGGTGGGGGCGGTGCTGACCGGCTCGGCCCTGACCGGCGGGGCCGAGGTGCCGGACGGGCATTATGCCGAGGAAACCATGCGCATCACCGTGGTCCTGAACCGCAACGCCATCATGCTGACCATCGCCTTCGGCATGGCGGCGGCGATGGGCGACGAGGCGGTGGCGACCGCCGTGCATGGCGGCGATCATTTCATCTATCCCGACTGCCGCCCCGCCTTCAGCGAGGCGTTCCAGCACATGCAGGACGCCGCGCTCGACGGCTATGCGCAGCTGCGGCTGCTGACCCCCTTCGTGCATCGGACCAAGGCCGACATCGTGGCCGAGGGCGCGCGCCACGGCACGCCCTTTGCCGAGACCTGGTCCTGCTACAAGGGCGGGGCCGTCCATTGCGGGCGCTGCGGCACCTGCGTCGAGCGGCGCGAGGCCTTCCACCTGGCCGGCATCCCCGACCCGACCGCCTATGAGGATGCGGATTTCTGGCGGCAGGCCATCGCGGAACGGGGGCGGGCCTGATGTTCCGCATTGCGAAGGAGTTCCATTTCTCGGCCTCGCACCAGCTTGCGCATCTGCCGCCGGACCACCAATGTGCCCGGCTGCACGGGCACAATTATGTCGTGGTGGTCGAACTGGCCGCCGCGGAACTGAACGCCGACGGCTTCGTGCGCGACTATCACGAGCTTGCGCTGCTGAAGCATTACATCGACACGCATTTCGACCATCGCCACCTGAACGACGTGCTGGACGGCCCCTCGACCGCCGAGAACATGGCGCGGCATTTCCATGACTGGTGCAAGGTGCGCTGGCCCGAGACGGTGGCGGTCCGGGTCTCGGAAACGCCCAAGACCTGGGCCGAGTATCGGCCATGACGCTGCGCATCGCGGAAATCTTTGGCCCGACCATCCAGGGCGAGGGCGCGCTGATCGGCGAACCCACGGTCTTCGTGCGTGCGGGGGGCTGCGATTACCGTTGCGTCTGGTGCGACAGCCCGCACGCGGTGGAGAGCCGCCACCGCCACGAATGGCGGCCGATGAGCGCCGAGGCGGTCTGGGCCGAGGTGCGGCGCCTGTCCGGCGGCCAGCCGCTGACCGTCTCGCTGTCCGGCGGCAATCCGGCGATCCAGGACTTCGCCCCGCTGATCGCGCTGGGGCGTGCGGCCGGCTATCGCTTTGCCTGCGAGACGCAGGGATCGGTCGCGCAGCCCTGGTTCGCGGATCTCGCCATGCTGGTGCTGTCGCCGAAACCGCCGTCGAGCGGGCAGGTGGTCGATTGGGACGCGTTCGACCGCTGTGTGCAGGCGGGCGTGGGCGCGGCGCAGCGGGTGCTGAAGATCGTGATCTTCGACCAGGCCGACCTGGACTGGGCGCACGAGGTCGCGGCCCGCCATCCCGACCTGCCGCTTTACCTGCAACCCGGCAACCCCGAGACCGACCCCGCCCTGCCGGTCGATCCGCAGGCCCTGGCCGACCGGCTGCTGTGGCTGGTCGAGAACACGGTCGGCCGCGGCTGGCTGAAACCGCGCATCCTGCCGCAGCTGCATGTCCTGATCTGGGGCAACCGGCGCGGCGTCTGACATCCCGGAGGGAAACCATGACCGAGACGATCTACAGCGGCCTCAAGCAATTGGGCGGCGCCACCCGGCTGCCCGAAAGCCCCGACCAGGCCGAACTGGAGCGGGTGCAGAACCCGCAGGCCGACGTGGCCTATAACGTGCGCTTCACCGTGCCCGAGTTCACCTCGCTCTGCCCGATGACGGGGCAACCCGATTTCGCGCATCTGGTCATCGACTATATGCCGGGCGACTGGCTGGTCGAATCGAAATCGCTGAAGCTTTACCTTGGAAGCTTCCGTAATCACGGCGCTTTCCACGAGGATTGCACCGTCTCGATCGGCCGGCGGCTGGCCGGGTTCCTCAAGCCGCGCTGGCTGCGCATCGGCGGCTACTGGTATCCGCGCGGCGGCATGCCCATCGACGTGTTCTGGCAGACCGGCCCCATGCCCGAGGCGGTCTGGATCCCCGACCAGGGCGTGCCGCCCTATCGCGGCCGCGGCTGAACCCCACCCATCCCTGCAAGAAACTATCGGTCGGCGCGGTCCCGGAGTATCGGGCCGCGCCGATTTCGCTTGACAGCTTGGCGGCGAGTATGTGAGCATTTGCCCATCGCATTAGCAAATGCTGATCCGCAGGGGAGGACAATCGAATGAGCATGATGCTGCGCGGCCTGATGGGGGCCTGCGCCATGACGGCGCTGGCGGTGCCTGCAGTGGCCGAGACGCTGACCATCGCCACCGTGAACAATGGCGACATGATCCGCATGCAGAAGATGACCAAGCCGTTCACCGACGCGAACCCGGACATCCAGCTGGAATGGGTGACGCTGGAAGAGAACGTGCTGCGCCAGCGCGTCACCACCGACATCGCCACCAAGGGCGGGCAATACGACATCGTGACCGTCGGCAATTACGAGGTGCCGATCTGGGCCAAGCAGGGCTGGCTGCTCGCGCTCGAGGACATGGGCGAGGATTACGACGCCGCCGACATCCTGCCCCCCATCGCCGAGGGGCTGTCGCTGGACGGCAAGCTTTACGCCGCGCCCTTCTATGGCGAATCCGCGATGATCATGTATCGCACCGACCTGATGGAAAAGGCCGGGCTGGAAATGCCCGAGCGCCCGACTTGGGACTTCGTCTTCGACGCGGCGCGCAAGATGACCGACAAATCGGCCGAGGTCTATGGCATCTGCCTGCGCGGCAAGGCCGGCTGGGGCGAGAACATGGCCTTCCTGACCTCGATGGGCGCCAGCTACGGCGCGCCCTGGTTCGACATGGAATGGAAGCCGCAATTCTCGGGCGAGGCCTGGAAGAAGGCGCTGACCGATTACGTCGCCGTCATGAACGAGGCCGGCCCGCCCGGCGCCTCGTCGAACGGCTTCAACGAGAACCTGGCGCTGTTCCAGACCGGCAAATGCGGCATGTGGATCGACGCCACCGTGGCCGCCAGCTTCGTGTCGAACCCCAAGGACTCGACCGTTGCCGACAAGGTGGGCTATGCGCTGGCCCCCGAGGGCGAGAAGCCGCAGATGTGGCTCTGGGCCTGGACGCTGGCGGTTCCGTCCTCGACCGACGCGCCGGATGCCGCGAAGAAATTCGTCGCCTGGGCAACCTCCAAGGCTTACACCGAGCAGGTCGCGGCGGAAGAGGGCTGGGCGAACGTCCCGCCCGGCACCCGGACCTCGCTTTACGAGAACCCCGCCTATCTTGAGGCCGCGCCCTTTGCCAAGCCGACGCTGGACAGCATCATGTCGGCCGACCTGAAGAACCCGACCACCGTCGAGGTGCCCTATATCGGCACGCAATGGGTGGGCATCCCCGAGTTCCAGGCGCTTGGCACCGCGGTCGGCCAGCAATTCTCGGCCGCCCTGGCCGGGCAGGCCAGCGTCGACCAGGCGTTGCAGATGGCCCAGCAGATCGCCGAGCGCGAGATGGCCAAGGCCGGCTATCCCAAGTGACGCCCGGCCCGGCCTGACGGCCGCGAAACGGCGCAGGGGGCGGCAAGCCCGGCCCCTGCCGCAATCCGAACCCTCATCGCTCGCGTGGGAGGCGCGCCGATGGCTACCCGACATCAGAAAACACTCGCGCGCCTGATGGTCGCGCCCTCGGTCCTGCTGCTGCTGGGCTGGATGATCGTGCCGCTGGCCATGACGCTGTGGTTCAGCTTCCAGAGCTACAACCTGCTCTCGCCCGGCATGGAACAGTTCATCGGCTGGACCAACTACAAGTATTTCCTGTCCGATCCCGCCTTCTGGACGGCGATGCAGAACACGCTGCTGCTGGTCGGGGGCGTGCTGGTCATCACCGTCGGCGGCGGCATCCTGCTGGCCTTGCTGCTGGACCAGCCCATGTTCGGGCAGGGCGTGGTGCGCATCCTGGTGATCGCGCCCTTCTTCATCATGCCGACCGTCTCGGCACTGGTGTGGAAGAACATGTTCATGAACCCGGTCAACGGGCTTTTCGCCTGGCTCGCCAAGGCGGTGGGGGCGCAGCCCATCGACTTTCTGGCGCAATATCCGCTGCTGTCGATCATCCTGATCGTCGCCTGGCAATGGCTGCCCTTTGCCACGCTGATCCTGCTGACCGCGCTGCAATCCTTGGATAGCGAGCAGATGGAGGCGGCCGAGATGGACGGCGCCGGCACCTGGGCCAAGTTCACCCACCTGATCCTGCCGCACCTGTCGCGCGCCATCACCGTGGTGATCCTGATCGAGACCATCTTCCTGCTTTCGGTCTTTGCCGAGATCCTGGTCACGACCAACGGCGGCCCCGGCTACCAGTCCACCAACCTGACCTATCTGGTCTATAGCCAGGCGCTGCTGCAATTCGACGTGGGCGGCGCATCCGCCGGGGGCATCATTGCCGTCATCCTTGCCAATATCGTCGCGATCTTCCTGATGCGGATGATCGGCAAGACGCTGGAGTAAGAACCATGGCCCGCAAAGTCACGAATAGCCGCCGCTGGACCTTCACCATCCTGGCCTGGGGCGTGGCGCTGCTGATCTTCTTCCCGATCCTGTGGACGATCCTGACCAGCTTCAAGTCCGAGGCCGATGCCATCGCCAGCCCGCCCAAGTTCCTGTTCTTCGACTGGACGACCGAGAACTATGCCGAGGTGCAGTCCCGCTCGCCCTATTTCCGACATTTCATGAACTCGGTCATCATCTCGGTCGGCTCGACGCTCTTGGGCCTGCTGATCGCCATTCCGGCCGCCTGGTCGATGGCCTTCCAGCCGGCCAAGCGGACCAAGGATCTGCTGATGTGGATGCTGTCGACCAAGATGATGCCGGCCGCGGGCGTGCTGATCCCGATGTATCTGCTGTTCCGGTCCTGGGGCCTTCTGGATACGCGGCTGGGCATCACCGTCGTGCTGATGCTCATCAACCTGCCGATCATCACCTGGATGCTCTATACCTATTTCCGCGAGATCCCGTCCGAGATCCTCGAGGCGGCGCGGATGGACGGCGCCAGCCTGATGAAGGAAATCCTGCATGTGCTGACGCCGATGGCGGTCCCCGGCATCGCCTCGACCCTGCTGCTGAACGTCATCCTGGCCTGGAACGAGGCGTTCTGGACCCTGAACCTGACCACCTCCAGGGCGGCGCCGCTGACGACCTTCATCGCCAGCTATTCCAGCCCCGAGGGGCTCTTTTACGCGAAACTTTCGGCGGCCTCGACCATGGCCATCGCCCCGATCCTGATCCTCGGCTGGTTCAGCCAGAAGCAACTCGTGCGCGGCCTGACCTTCGGCGCGGTGAAATAAGGAGGAAACCATGGGTAGCATTACGCTTCAACAGGTCCGCAAGAGCTTTGGCGATGTCGAGGTCATTCCGGGCGTCGATCTGGAAATCAACGACGGCGAGTTCGTCGTCTTCGTCGGCCCCTCGGGCTGCGGCAAGTCCACGCTGCTGCGGCTGATCGCCGGGCTCGAGGACGTGACCTCGGGCCAGATCATGATCGACGGGCGGGACGTGACCCATGCGCCGCCCTCGCAGCGCAAGCTGGCGATGGTGTTCCAGTCCTATGCGCTTTACCCGCATATGTCGGTCAGGAAGAACATCGCCTTTCCGCTGAAGATGGCCGGCATGGCCGCGGCCGAACAGGAGCGGCGCGTCCAGCACGCGGCCGGCATCCTGAACCTGACCGATTACCTGGACCGCCGTCCCGGCCAGCTGTCGGGCGGCCAGCGCCAGCGCGTCGCCATCGGCCGGGCCATCGTGCGCGAGCCCTCGGCCTTCCTCTTCGACGAGCCCTTGTCGAACCTCGACGCGGCGCTGCGGGTGAACATGCGGGTCGAGATTTCCGAGCTGCACAAGAAGCTGGCGACGACCATGGTTTATGTCACCCACGACCAGGTCGAGGCGATGACCATGGCCGACAAGATCGTCGTCCTGCGCGCCGGCCGGGTCGAGCAGGTGGGCAGCCCGCTGGAGCTTTACCGCAAGCCCGCAAACCGCTTCGTCGCGGGCTTCATCGGCAGCCCGAACATGAACTTCATCGAGGGCGAGGCCGCGGCGCGCCTGGGCGCCCATGCCATCGGCGTGCGCCCCGAGCATTTTGCCATGTCCACCACCGACGGCGCCTTTGCCGGCACGGTGGGCGTGGCCGAGCATCTGGGCTCGGACACCTTCCTGCATGTCGAGCTGGACGGCGGCACCCCCATCGTCGCGCGGGCGGCGGGCGAGTTCCCGGTGGACCACGGCGACCGCATCTGGCTGACCCCGCAGGAGGGCCGGGTCTATCGCTTCGATCAGCAGGGGCTGGCGCTTTGACGGCAGCCCCGTCGGGGTCGCCGCCGCGGCCCCATCCTCACAGATCAGAACCGGGATGAATTCGGATGGACAGGCTTTCCAACCAGACCCTTGACCGCCTCGGCCAGCCGGTGCCGGGCTATGACCGCGCCGCCCTGCGCCCCGGCATCCTGCATTTCGGCGTCGGCAATTTCTTCCGTGCCCACCAGGCCGCCTATCTGGACCGGCTGATGAACATGGGGCTGGCGCAGGACTTCGCCATCATCGGCGCCGGCGTCATGCCGGGCGATGCGCGGATGCGCGACACGCTGGCCGCGCAGGATTACCTCTATACGCTGGTCGAGCAATCGGCCTCCCGCTCGGACGCGCGGGTGCTGGGGCCGATCGTGGACTATATCGCGCCCGGCGACCATGGGCGGGTGATCGCCGCGCTGGCCGATCCGGCGATCCGCATCGTGGCGCTGACCATCACCGAGGGCGGCTATTTCATCGACGCCGCCACCGGGCATTTCGACAGGGCGCATCCCGCCATCGCCGCCGATGCGGCCAATCCCGACGCGCCGCAGACCGTCTTCGGCCTGATCGTCGCGGGGCTCAGGGCGCGCCGCGCGGCGGGGCACGCGCCCTTCACCGTCATGTGCTGCGACAACATCCCGCATAACGGCAACGTCACCTGCGAGGCGGTCGTGGAAACCGCGCGGCTGTCGGACCCGGAACTGGCGGGGTGGATCGCCGCGACCGTAGCCTTCCCGAACGCCATGGTGGACCGCATCACCCCGGCCACCAGCGACCGCGAACGCCGCATGGTGCGCGAGGATTTCGGCATCCAGGACGAGGCCCCGGTCTTTTGCGAGGATTTCATCCAATGGGTGCTGGAGGACAACTTCCCCGCCGGCCGGCCGCCGCTTGAGAAAGCCGGCGTCGAGTTCGTCGCCGACGTGACGCCATGGGAACTGATGAAGATCCGCATCCTGAACGGCGGCCATGCGGTGATCGCCTATCCGGCCGGGCTTCTGGACATCCATTTCGTGCATGAGGCGATGGAGGACGCGCAGGTCCGCGCCTTCCTGGAAAAGATCGAGGCGGACGAGATCATCCCCGCCGTGCCGCCGGTGCCCGGCACCGACCTGCAAGCCTATTTCGCCAAGGTGGCCGAGCGCTGCGCCAATCCCAAGATCGGCGACACGGTGCGCCGGTTGTGCCTGGACGGCTCGAACCGGCAGCCCAAGTTCATCGTGCCGACCATCGCGCATCGGCTTGAGCGCGGGTTGCCCGTGGATGGGCTGGCGCTGGAATCGGCGCTCTGGTGCCGCTATTGCGCCGGGACCAGCGACAGCGGTGCGGTGATCGAGCCGAACGATCCGAACTGGGACCGGCTGGTGCAGGTGGCGCGGGCGGCCCGGACCGACCCCTCGGCCTGGCTCGACATGGCCGAGATCTATGGCGAGACCGGCCGCGATCCGCGCCTGGCCGAACCCTTTGCCCGCTGGCTCGCCATGCTGTGGCAGAAGGGCACGCGCGCGACGCTCGACGCCTATCTCAAGGGCTGAGGGCTTGGCGCGCGGGCTGATCTTCGACTGCGACGGGGTGCTGGTCGATTCCGAGCCCCTGGCCGCGGCCGAGATCGAGGCGCTGCTGCAAGGGCTGGGCGCGCCGATCACCCGCGCCCGCATCTATGACGAGTTCCTGGGCCGTTCCTTTTCGACCATCGTCGAGGCGGCGCGGGACCAGGGTGTGGACCTGGGCCCGGCGCTGCCCGGCTATGCCGAGGCCCTGGCGCTGCGTTTTCGCCGCGAATTGCGCCCGGTGCCCGGCATGGCCGAGGCGCTGGCGCAACTCTCGGGGCCGCGCGCCGTGGCATCCTCCAGCGTGCCCGAGCGGCTGCGGTTGTCGCTGTCGCTGACCGGGCTTGCGCCGCTGTTCGGGCCGCATGTCTATTCCGCGACGCAGGTGGCGCGCGGCAAGCCCGAGCCCGACCTGTTCCTGTTCGCCGCCCGGCACCTGGGCATCGCCCCGGCCGATTGCGTGGTGATCGAGGACAGCCCGGCCGGGCTGCGCGCGGCCCGCGCGGCGGGGATGCGGGTGATCGGCTTTCTGGGCGGCAGCCATGCCGCCCCCGCGCGCCTGGCCGAAAAGCTGGCGGCGCTGGCCCCCGATGCGCTGATTGACCAGGCGCGGGATTTGCCCAAGACTTTGGCCGGTCTGGGCTAGGGAAGGGGAATCGGCGTGCTGATCGGGGCCGTGGATGTGGGCTCGGCCCGCGCGCGAGCGGGGCTTTTCACCCCCGACGGCCGGCTGGTCGCCCGCGCAAGCCGCGGCTTCGCCACCCTTCCGGGGCCCGACCGGCAAGCCATGCACGATTTCGCCGAGATCTGGCGGGCCGTGGCCGAGGCCCTGGCCGAGGCGCGGCGGCAGGCCGGCGCCAGCCCGGCGCAGGTCGGCGCGCTGGCCTTTGACGCCACCTGCTCGCTGGTGGTCGAGGCGCCGGGCTTTGCCCCCGACGTGATCGCCTGGCACGACCACCGCGCCGTGGCCGAGGCGGCCGAGCTGAGCCGCATCCCGCATGAGATCGTCGCGCGGGCCGGCGGCTCGGTCTCGCCCGAGATGCAGACGCCGAAGCTGATGTGGCTTCGCCGCCACCGGCCCGAGGTCTGGGCGGCGCTGACGGGCGTGCGCGACCTTTGCGACCATCTGGCCTTTCGCGCCACCGGCATCGAGGCGCGTTCGCTTTGCGCCGCGGCGGCGAAATGGCCCTGGCTGCCCGACCGCGGCGGCTGGCAGCAGGACTTGCTGGACCGGGCCGGGATCGCCGATTTCCCGCGCCCCGGCCCGGTCCTGCCGCCCGGCACGCGCATCGGCCCGCTGTCGCCGCAAGGCGCGGCCGAGCTGGGGCTGGAGCCTGAGACGCTGGTCGCCGCCGGGCTGATCGACGCCTTTGCCGGCGCGCTCGGCGCGGCGCCGGAGATGCCGGCGCTGATCGCCGGCACCTCGAACTGCGTCATGGCGACGGGGCTCGCGCCGCGCGCGGCGCTGTGGGGGCCCTATCCGGGCGCGATCCTGCCCGGCGAAAGCGTCAGCGAGGGCGGCCAGTCCGCCACCGGCGCGCTGCTGGAGCGGGTGCGCGGGCTTTACCCGCAGCCGGCGGGCCATGACGACATCCTGGCCCGGATCGCCGCCGATCCCGAGCCCGAGCCGGACCTGCATGTCCTGCCCGACATCAAGGGCAGCCGCACGCCCTTTGCCGATCCGCTGCTGCGCGGCGCGATCCACGGCCTGACGCTGGAGCGCAGCCCGCAGGCGCTGGACGCACTGTATTGGCGCGCGGCGGTGGGCATCGCGCTGGGGACGCGGCAGGTCATCGCCCATATGGGGCTGGCGCCCGCCGCGCTGGCCATGGCCGGGGGGCAGGCGCGCTCGGCCCTGCTGCGCCAGCTTTATGCCGATGCCATCGGGGCCGAGATCCACTGGCAGCCCGAGGATGCGGTGCTGCGCGGCACCGCCATCGCCGCCGCAGCGCCGCTTCTGGGCGGCATCCGCGCGGCGCGGGCGCGCTTCGCCCGCCCGGTCGAGATCACCCGCCCCGAGCCCGCCGCCCGCGCCCGGCGCGAGCGGGACTGGCGCATCTTCCTGCGCATGCAGCAGCAGCGCGCCGAGATCGCGGCGATGTAGGGGTCAATCGGCCAGCAGCGCCGCCCCGGTCTCGGCATCGGTGATCAGCCCGCTGACCAGTCCGCCGCGCAGCGCGCCGCGGATCGCCGGCACCTTTTCGACGCCATGGGCGGCGCCGATGACCAGCGTCGTCTCGCGCGGGGGGATCGGGGCCGAGGCCACGCGGTCGTTGCTGAGCCCAGGCACCAGCGCGCCCTGCGCGTCATAGGCCCAGCCGGTGATCTCGCCCACCGCGCCGGCCGCGACCAGCGCGTCCAGGTCGGGCTGCGACAGGAACCCGTCCAGCATCAGCGGCGCGCGCGCGCCCACCGTGCCGATGCCGACAAAGGCCACCGCGGCCTCGGCCGACATGCGGATCAGCCGCTCGATGCTGGGCTGGCCGTTGACCGCCTGCCGCTCGCGCACGCTGGGGGCGATGACCGGCAAGGGCAGGGGAAAGCTGCGCGCTGTCACCAGGTCCGAAAGCGTGAACAGCACGTTGTAATAGGCGGTCGAGCCGTCGGGCGCGATATTGCCGGTCAGCGAGACGATGCGGTGCTGCGGGCAGTCGATGTGCGGCAATTGCGCGATGGCGCTGCGCAGGGTGCGGCCGGTGCCGATGGCCATGGTCATCGGCTGGGGGCGGCGCAGCCATTGCTCGATCGCATCGGCCAGCATCAGCGCCACCCCGGCCTCGGGGGCGTCGGAAGGGGCGATCTGGCAGAACGCCAGCGCGTATTTGCGCTGCAATCCGGCGGCAATATCCATGCAATGCGCAAAGGGATGGTCGATGCGGATCTTGACGATGCCCTCGGCCATGGCCTGCGCCACCAGGCGCTGCGCGGTCTGGCGCGAGATGCCCATGATCCCCGCGATCTCGTCCTGGGTCTTGCCCGCGACATAGGAAAGCCACGCCGCCTTGGCCGCCTGTTCCAGTTTCCGGCCCTGGTTCGACATGGATGGGGCTTTTCCGTCTTTCGCGCTGGTTCGGGTCGCTTTTGCGGTTCCTGTGTAGCGTGCCTGCGGCCCGGCTGTCCAGCGCACCCCGCGCGGGCCGGGGCTGCGGCAAAAGCGCCCCGGATAAAATATGACCTTCACATTCATGTTTGATCGGCCTATGCAGGCGGGGTCATTCCGGCGCGTCCGCAGCCCATGCCCGCCGCCGCTATGCCGCATCGCAAGCCTTGTGCCAGCCGTCTCATTGCCACCCTCGCGCCGCGCATTGCCGTGGGCGCTGTCCCCTGCGGGAAGATCAAGGACGTGCCGACATGGACGCTGACGACAAGACGAAACGCTTTGCGCGAATGATCCCCGCCCTGACCGGGCTGGCGGCGGCCGGGCTGTCCTTGCAGGCCGGGGCCGCCTTGGCGCAATCGGCCGCGCCCGGCGCGGTGATCGTGCTGGACGAGATCGAGATCCGCGCCGACACCACCGCGCGGCGCTTCGAGGCGACGCCCGGCGCGGTCACGCTGATCGACCGCAGCGAGGCCATGGGCGAGGCGGCGCCGACGCTGGCCGACTCGCTTTCCGAGGTGCCGGGCGTGGTCGTGCAGGAATTCTTCGGCGGCAACGACCAGCCGCGCATCCAGATCCGCGGCTCGGGCCTGCAGCAGAACCCGGCCGAGCGCGGCTTGCTGATCCTTCAGGACGGGATGCCGGTGAACCGCGCCGACGGCTCCTATGTCGTGGGCCTTGCCGCGCCGGGCCAGGCCGAGAGCATCGAGGTGTTTCGCGGCGCCGCGGCCAACCGTATCGGCGCCAACGTGCTGGGCGGCGCGATCAACTTCGCCTCGCCCTCGGGGGCGACGGCGCCGGGGATGCGGCTCAGCTTCGGCGGCGGCAGCTTCGGGCGGGGCGAGGTCGCGGGCAGCTATGGCATCGACGGCGAGCGCGCCGATGTGCTGCTGCGCTTCGAACATGCGCAGAAGGACGGCTATCGCGACTACAACGGCTCGCGCCGCAGCGCCATCGGCGGCAACGTCACCCTGCAGACCGGCGAGGCGGTGACGCGGCTGTTCTTCAGCCATACCGACCTGGAATTCGACGTGGCCGGGCCGCTGACCTGGGACGCGATCCAGAACGATCCCGAAAGCAACCACGCCGGCCCGGTGATCGTCGGCGGCGTGCCGGTCGGTCCGGGACCGAACGTACTGCGCGACCAGCCGCGGCGCGACACCCGCCAGACCCTGGCAGGCGCGCGCACGACGCTGGAGCGCGGCGAGAACATCTATGACTTCGGCCTGAGCCTGTCGCGGACCGACGACAGCTTCGCCTTTCCGATCTCGGCCGGGTTCCGCGACACCGAGGGCAGCGACGCCACGCTGACCGCGCGCTACAGCCGGCTGGGCGAGGGGGAATTGCCGCTGTTCGAGACCGGGCTGACCTGGTCCTTCGGCAAGGCCGACCGCGACTATGACCACAACCTGGGCGGCGCGCGCGGTCCGGCCTTCGGCCGCAACCGGCTGACGGCCGATACGCTGTCCATCTTTGCCGGGGCGAACCTGCCATGGGGCGGCTTCACCCTGTCGCCCTCGATCGCCTTCAACCATGCCAGCCGCGAAAGCGAGGATCGCTGGACTGCCGCGACCCGGCCGACCGTGGCCTACAGCCCGATGAACCCCGGCATGCACCTGCCCGATGGCGCGGTGCCGGCGACCTCGACCAGCTACGACCGCAGCTATAGCGGCTTCACCCCGGCGCTGGCCCTGTCCTGGGCCCCGGCCGAGGGGCAGTTCGCCTGGATCTCGCTGGCGCGCGGCTTCGAGCCGCCGACCCATGACGACCTGCTGGGCACGGTGGGCGGCACGCCCAACAGCGGGCCGGGCCGGCCGAACCCCGCCGATCCCGCCGCGCCTGCGGCCATGTTCGCCACGCCCGATCTGGAGGCGCAGACCTCGACCACGCTGGAGCTGGGCTGGCGCGGGACATGGCAGCGCCTGTCCTGGGACGCGACCGTCTATCACGCGCGGCTGAAGAACGAGCTGCTGTCGCTGCGCGACGTGACCGGCGCCACGCTCGCCTCGGTCAACGCCGGGCGGACGCGGCACAGCGGGGTCGAGCTTGGCCTGTCGGGCGAGCTGACGGAAACGCTGTCGGGGCGGCTGGCCTGGACCTGGCAGGATTTCCGCTTCGACGACGATCCCTTGCGCGGCGACAACCGCATCGCCGGCGCGCCGCGCAACGTCGTCACGCTGGCGCTGGACTGGCGCCCGGTCGAGCGGCTGACGCTGCGCGGCAAGCTGCATTGGGTGCCGGGCAGGACGCCGGTGGACAACATGAACACGGTCTTCAACGATTCCTATGCGCTGGTGGACCTGGGCGCCGAATATGCCCTGACCGAGAATGCCGCGGTCCATGTCGAGGTCACGAACCTGACCGATGAGCGCTATGCCGCCTCGACCCTGGTGCTGGACCAGGCAGTGGCGGGGCAGGCGGCCTTCATCCCCGGCGAGGGGCGGGCCTTCTACCTGGGCACGCGGCTGCGGTTCTGATGATGGCGGTCGCCGCTTTCGCCCCGTCGCCGCCCGCCCCGCGGATCTGGCCCCAGGCCGGGCCGCGCCGGGCCCTGGCGCGCGCCATTGACCGCCTGGCGCGGGCCGTGCTTTTGTGCGGGCGGATCGAGGAAGCCCCCTGCATGCGACTGACCAGCTTTTCGGATTACGCCCTGCGCCTGCTGATCTATGCGGCGCGGCATCCCGACCGGCTGGTCACGATCGAAGAGGCGGCCGCCGCCTATGACATCTCGCGCAGCCACCTGACCAAGGTGGCGAACGTGCTGACGCGGGCGGGGTTCCTGAACTCGGTCCGCGGCCGCTCGGGCGGGTTGGAGCTGGGGCGCGACCCCGCCGTGCTGCCCCTGGGCGAGGTGCTGCGCGTGACCGAGCCGGACATGGCCGCCGCCGAATGCTTCGGCCCCGAAGAGATCCGCGACCCGAACCGCCCCGGCGCGCTGGACGCGGCGATCCGCGACGCGCTGGCCGCCTTCCTGCAAGTGATGGACCACCGCACGCTGGCCGACCTGCTGGCCGAGGAACAGGAGTGAGCCATGGTTTTTCCCGCCTTCTTCGCTGATGCGCCGGCGATCCGGCTCCGCGATCCCCTGGCGGGCTTCCTGGGCTCGGCCGAGGACGGGGTGATGACCTATAGCTTCGCGGATGCGGTGCGGCTTTGCGGCCATTCCTGCCCGGTGGTGGCCGGGGCCTGGCTGATGGTGCTGGCCGGGCTGGAATGGCTTTACGGCGACGACCTGCCCGAACGCGGCGGCATCGAAGTCCACATGCGCGACGGCGTCGGGCAGGGCACGACCGGGGTCGTCGCCTCGGTCGCGACGCTGCTGACCGGCGCGGCGGCCGAGGGCGGCTTTCACGGCATCGGCGCGGGGCACCTGTTCGCGCGCCGCGGGCTCTTGCGCTTCGAGGCGCCGATCGACGGGGTGATGGCGCTGCGCCGGCGCGACAATGGCGCCGGCGTGGTCGTGGACATCGACACCGGCCGTGTGCCCCACGATCCCGCCATGGCCGAGCTGATGCCGCGCGCGGTCGCGGGGCGGGCCGAGCCGGCCGAGCTGGCCCGTTTCGCGGCGCTGTTCCAGGATCGGGTGCGACGGATGCTGGCGGCGGCCGACGATCCCAAGCTGGTCCATCTCTACGATTGGCCCGCGGCATGAGCCTGCCGGCCTGGCCCGACGACGCCGCGCCCTATCGGCGCACGCCGGAGTTCACCGAGGCCAGCGTGCCCAAGGGCCTCTTGCGCGCCCATGCGACCCGGCCCGGCACCTGGGCGCGGCTGCATGTGCTTGAGGGCGGGCTGGTCTTTCGCGACCTGGTCGACGGGGCCGAGCTGCTCTTGGGGCCCGGCATCCATCCGCTGATCCACCCGGAGCGGCTGCACGAGGTCGCAGCTGCGGGTCCGGTGCGGTTTTTCATCGAGTTCTGCGCCCGGCCGGGGGATTTCGCGGCGCCGGCCTGACCTAAATCAAGGACGGTCGATCCCGGCCGCCTATGGTATCGTCAACCCCGCGCCAGCCCTCCGCCAGCGATCCCCCGTTCATCTTGCGACTGCCAGGAGGGCAGACATGTCCCAAACCCCTCGTCATCCCTCGCGCCGCGCCCTTCTTGCCGGGGCCGGCGCGCTTGCCGCCACCCTGGCCGCGCCCGGCATCCTGCGCGCAGCACCCCTGGCGCGGCTTGCGCTGTTCGGGCCGCCTGCCGGGCCCAGCATCACCCTGGCCCATGCCGTGGCCAGCGGCGCGCTGAAGGATCTGTCGGCCGAGGTGTCGCTGACCGTCTGGCGCACCCCGGACGAGTTGCGCGCCGGGCTGACCTCGGGGACCATCGACCTGTCGGTGGTGCCGGTGCAGGTCGCCGCGAATCTCTATAACCGCGGCATGGGGCTGCGGCTGGTCAATACCATGACCGACGGGCTGCTGTTCATCGTGGCCGAATCCGGCGCGGTCGCCGATTTCACCGGGCTGGAGGGCAGGCGCCTGGCCGTGCCCTTCGTCAACGACACGCCCGATTTCGTGCTGCGCGCGCTGCTGGCGCGGCAGGGCATCGCCGACAAGGTGCAGCTGGTGCCCGTCGGCAGCCCCATCGAGGCGGCGCAGATGCTGCTGGCCGGCCAGATCGAGGCGGCGCTGCTCGGCGAGCCGGCCTCCAGCGTGGCGATCATGCGCGGGCGGACCGTGGGCAAGGCTTTCGCGCGGGTGATCGACCTGCAAGAGGAATGGGGCCGGCAGGGCGATGTCGGCCCGGTGCTGCCGCAGGCCGGGCTGGCCGCGACCGATGCCTTCATGGCCGGCGGCGCCGAGGTGCTGGCGCCGTTGCAGGCCGCGCTGGCGCAGGCGAACGGCGAGGTGCTGGCCGATCCGGTGCAGGCCGCGACCGAAGCCGCCGGCGCCCTGGACATGCCCGCCCCGATCCTGGCGCTGTCGGTGCCGCATTCCCGGCTGGCCGTGCGCCCCGCCGGCGAGGCGCGGCCGGCGATCGAGGCGATCCTGTCGCTGATGGCCGAGACCGATGCCGCGATCATCGGCGGCAAGCTGCCCGACGACGGGTTCTATCTGCTGTGAGCCTGCTTTCGGCCTGTCTCGACCGGCTGGCGCGGCTGGGCCGGTTCCTGTGGTCGGCCTGGGCGGGGCTCGCGGGCCTGGCGCTGATCGGCGCGCTGTGGCAGGCCGGGCACGAGGCCTATGGCGATTTCATCCTGACCGCGCCGCTGGACACGCTGGCCGCGGCGGCGCGGCTTATGCACGAGGGCAGGGCGCAGGAACTGCTGGCCCTGACCACCGCCCGCGCGCTGGCCGGCTTCGGGCTTTGCGCGCTGATCGGCACGCTTTTCGGGGTGGCGGCGGGCTATTCCCCGGCCACGCTGCGGCTGTCGCGGCCGATCCTGACCCTGCTTCTGGGCGTGCCGCCCATCGCCTGGATCGTGCTGGCGATGATCTGGTTCGGCCCCTCGGACCTGACCGTGGCGGTGACGATCCTGATCTCGGCCACGCCGGTCGTCTTCGTCGGCGCGGTCGAGGGGGTGGTGACGCGCGACCGCGGCCTGGACGACATGGCGCAGGTCTTTGGCGCCGGGCCGCTGCGGCGCTTCCTGTTCGTCTCGGCCCGGCAGATTTCGGCGCAGCTGTTCCCGGCGCTGATCCTGGCGCTCGGCTCGGCCTTCAAGGTGGCGATCATGGCCGAGCTGCTGGCCAATGCCGGCGGCATCGGCGGCGCGCTGGCGCGGGCGCGGGCCATGCTGGACATCGCCGAGGCGCTGGCCTGGGTCAGCCTGGCCGTCGCCGCGCTGATCGCGGTCGAATACATCCTGATCCGCCCGGTCCGGGCCGAGCTGGAGCGCTGGCGCGAGGCCGCAGCGCCCTGGGGCGTCAAGCGATGAGCCTGCTGGAACTGAACCGCATCGGCCACGCCTTTTTCGGCCGCACCGTGCTCGAGGGCATCACGCTGGGCGTCGCCCGGCAAGAGATCGTGGCGCTGGTCGGGCCGTCGGGTTCGGGCAAGTCCACGCTTGCGCATATCGCCGCCGGGCTGGTCGAGCCGCGCGAGGGGCGCATCGCCCGCCACTACCTGCGCCACGCGATGGTCTTCCAGGAGCCGCGGCTGATGCCCTGGGCCACCGCGGCCGGCAATATCGGCTTTCCGCTGCGCCTGTCGCGCGCGCCGCGCCGGATGCGGCGCCGGGTGATCGCCGATGCCGCCCTGCGCGCCGGCCTGCTGCCCGAGGATCTGGGGAAATACCCGTCCGAGCTTTCGGGCGGCATGCGCCAGCGCGCCGCCATCGCCCGCGCCCTGGTGACGGACCCGGATTTCATCTATTTCGACGAACCCTTCACCGCGCTGGATGTGGCGCTGAAGCGGCGGATGCAGGATCTGGTGATCGAGGCCGCCGCCTCGGCGCGCTTCGCCGCGCTCTTCATCACCCATGACCTGCTGGAGGCGATCCGCATCAGCCACCGTATCCTGGTCCTGGACGCGGGCGGGCGCGGCATCGCCGGCGAGCGCCTGCCGCCGGGCAGCCCCGGCACCCGCGACGAGGCGGCGATCTTTGCCCTGCGCCAGCACTACCTGACCGCCGACCCGCTGTTTGCGCATATCCACGACATCGACGAACGGCTGCGCCCATGACGCCTCCGCTGCACCGCGTGCTGTCCGACGAAGGCTTCCGGCTGTTCTTTCCGCTGGCGGCGCTGCATGCCGGGCTGTGGCCGCTCGTCTGGGTCGGGCTCTGGTCCTTCGACCTGCCCCTTGCGCGGCAGATCCCGGCCGGCATCTGGCATGCGAACGAGATGATCTTCGGCGCCTGGGGCGCGGCGCTGCTGGGCTTTCTGACCACCGCCGCGCCGGAATGGAGCGACACCCCCCGCCTGCGCGGACGGCCGCTTTGGGTGCTGGCCGCACTTTGGGGCCTGGCGCGGATCGCGGGGCTTCTGGGCGCGGACCTGCTGGTCCTGCCGGCGATGCTGGCGGACCTGGCCTGGCTGGTGCTGCTGCTGGCCTATCTGCTCAAGGTCTCGCTGCGGCAGCGGACCACGCGGCTGCTCAGCTTTGCGGGCTGGCTTTTCGCGCTGGCGCTGGCCGGGCTGATGGCGCGCATGGCGATGCTGGCCGGGCAGGCCGAGGCGGCGGCGGAATGGCTGCGCGTCGCCGGGCTGGTGTTTCTGGGGCTGCTGTCCCTGGCGTTGGCGCGCATCAGCGTGCCGGTGACGAATATCGTGCTGGACCCCAGCGAAAGCACCTCGCCCTTTCGGCCGCATCCGGGGCGGCTGAACCTGTCGGCCGGGCTGGTGGCGCTGGCCCTGGCGGGGCAGGTCGCGGGGCTCTCGCCGGCGGTCGCGGGCTTTCTGTGGATCGCCGCCGGCGCCGCCTTCATGGACCGCATGGCCGAGGGCTTTGTCGGTGCCGAGGCGTTTCGCGCCGAGATCATGGTGCTGATGGCGGCGGCGGGATTTGCCGGCGCGGGGCTGCTGGGCTTGGGTGCCGCCGCGCTTGGCGCGCCCTGGGCCGAGGCCGGGCCGCTGCATCTGGCGCTGATGGGCGGCCTGGGCCTGGGCGTGCTGGCGGTGCTGGCGATCGCCGGGCGGTTCCATACCGGGCAGGGGCTTGGCCTGAACCGGCCGACCCGCGCGGCTTTCGTGCTGGCCGGACTGGCGGTGCTGCTGCGCGCCCTGCCCGAGATGGGGTTGATGCCATGGCCGCCCGGCCCGCTGCACCTGCTCGCCGCCCTGCTGTGGGCGGCGGCGTTCCTGCTGTGGCTGGCCGATTACTGGCCGGCGATACGCCGCCTGCCCTAGGGGGACGGGCGGCGCGGGGTTCATGCGGCAAGCTGCCGGGTCTGGCCAAGCGCCTGGTCGATGGCGGCCTGGCGCTGTTCGGGGCCGATGCTCACGCCGTCGGCCATCACGAATTCGGCCTCGATGCCGATGAAGGCAAAGACCGAGCGCAGGTAGCTTTCCAGATGTTCCAGCGCCACCCGCGCGTCGTCGCTGTAAAAGCCGCCGCGCGCCAGCGCGATGATCACGCGCTTGCCGCCGGCCAGCCCCTCCGGTCCCTCGGCGGTATAGCGGAAGGTCTTGCCGGCGACGACGATGCGGTCGATCCAGGCCTTGAGCTGGCTGGGCAGGGTGAAGTTATACATCGGCGCGCCGATCACCACCGTCTCGGCGGCCAGGAACTCGTCCAGAACCGCGCTGTCGGCCAGCGCATCCAGCGTCAGATGCGGCAGCGGCGCGCCGGCCAGGTCGCGGCGGATGACGGGGACGCCGGGCCGGGCCTCGGCCAGCCGGTCGATGATCGCCTGGCTGACGATGCGGCTGACGCTGTTGTCGCCGGTGATGCTGCTGTCGATATGCAGGATGGTCACTTTTGTCTCCTAGGTATGGAATTTATACTGAGGCCGCTTAGATAACCATCGGGAAGACCCCCGCAAGAAGGCACAATCCTGTGCCGCAGTTACATGGCTGTGACCCGGTCACGGCAAGGAAACCGGAGAAACCAGATGCATGACCCCAACAGTTTCGGTTGCCGGGCCTTTGCCGCCGTCCTGCAGCGGATCGGCGACAAATGGAGCCTGCTGATCGTTTCGGTCCTGGCCGAGGGGCCGCGGCGGTTCAGCGAATTGCGCCGCGAGATCCCCAGCATTTCCCAGCGCATGCTGACGCTGACCCTGCGCGGGCTGGAGCGCGACGGGCTGGTGTCGCGCACGGTGACGCCCAGCATTCCGCCGCGCGTGGATTACGAATTGACCGAGCTTGGCCGTTCGCTGCGCAAGCCGGTCTGCGCGCTGGCGGAATGGGCGATGGCGAATATCGACGCGATCCATGATGCCCAGGCCCGTTTCGACCGGGCGGGCGAAAAGGTCTAGCCGGGACAAGGCCCCGCATTCGATCTGCCGGGGGCAATGCCGTTCAGATGGCGAAATCTTCCAGCGCCTTGCCGGCGGCCAATCCTTCGGCGATCCAGCGGGGTTTGCGGCCGCGCCCGCTCCAGGTCAGATCGGGATTCTCGGGGTGGACATATTTCGGCGCGGCCGCGGGACGCTGCGCCGCCGTCTCGATCAATTGCGTCAGGGAAAAGCCGAATTGTTTCGCGGCTTCCTCGGCCTTGGCGCGGGCTTCGGCCTTGCGGCGGGCCTCGAAACCGGTGATGGCCCTTTCGACATTCTTGCGCAGCTGTTTCAGCTCGGCCAGGGACATGGCGTTCAGATCGATCTCGGTCATTTGCAGTTCCTTTCGATAGGCGATTGGCGCCGCTGCCGCATTCACGCCGGAAACCGGCGGCCGGCGAAGGCGCCGCGCTGATCGTTCGAAAATAACCGCCGGGCGGTCGGAATATCAAGATCCAGCGCCGCGGTTTTTCAATCACTCCATTGGCGCCGCCGGCAGCATTTCAAGCCGCCCGATGGCCATGCGCGGCATGCGATCTTAATCCCGGCGATCATCGGGTTTTGCGTCGCTGGGGCCGCAGGAGATCGCCTGTCCATTCCAGCGTTTTGCCTGATCGATTTGCGCCGATGGGCGCACCGATTATGCGATCTTCATCGCTCGGCTTCCAGAAACCTTGCCGGCCGGTTGTCCTGGAATCCGCCGGATCATTGGCGTTTTTATCGCAGGCGACCGGCAATTCCGGGCGGGGCGGCCACGTGCCGCGTTGATGCCTGGGCTTTGGCCCGGATATGATCCATGTCAAGGCGCGGTCGGGGCGGCCGGGGCCATATGTCGAAAAGGATGGCGGCCATGGATCTCGACTTTCTGCTTGAGCATGTTCCCGAGCCGCAACTGGCCGCGATCTTCGGCCTGCTGGTCGGGGCCGTCTTTGGCTTTTCCGCGGAACGGTCGTCCTTTTGCCTGCGCGCGGCCACGGTGGAATTCGCCCGCGGCAGCCTGGGGCCCAAGGTCGCGGTCTGGCTGCTGACCTTTTCGACCGCGGTGATCTGGGTTCAGGGCGCGGGGCTTCTGGGCCTGTTCCGCGCCGAGGAGGCGCGGATGATGGCCGTCACCGGCAGCTGGTCGGGCGCGGTGATCGGCGGGCTGATGTTCGGCGCCGGCATGGTGCTGGCGCGCGGCTGTTCGGGGCGGCTTCTGGTGCTGGCGGCGACGGGGAACCTGCGCTCGGTCGTGTCGGGGCTGATCTTCGCGGTGGTGGCGCAGATGGCGCTGCATGGCTGGCTGGCCCCTTTGCGGCAGGAGCTGGCGGGGCTGTGGACCACGCCGGGCGGGCGCAATGTCAGCCTGCTGACGGCGCTGCCGCTGCGCGAATCCGGCGCCATCCTGGTCGGCATCGGCTGTGCCGTGCTGGCGCTTTGGCTGGCGCGGGCGAACCGGATCGGCCTGCCGGTGCTGGTCTTTGCCTCGGGCGTGGGCTTTGCGGTGGCGCTTGGCTGGGTGCTGACCTTTTCGCTGTCGCAGCAGGCCTTCGATCCGGTCAGCGTGACCTCGGCCACCTTTTCGGGGCCTTCCGCCAGCACCCTGATGTTCTTTCTGACCGAAAGCCCGGTCCTGGATTTCGACATCGGCCTGGTGCCGGGCGTCTTTGTCGGCGCCTTCCTGTCGGCGGCGCTGAAGCGGCGGCTGAAGTTCCAGGGCTTCGAGGGCGAGGGGCAGATGCGGCGATCGATGCTGGGGGCGGCGCTGATGGGCTTCGGCGCCATGCTGGCCGGGGGCTGCGCCATCGGCGCCGGCGTCTCGGGCGGCTCGATCTTCGTGGCGACGGCCTGGCTTGCGCTGTTGTGCATGTGGATCGGCGCCGTCATCACCGACTGGCTGGTGGACCAATCCGCGCATCGGGCGACGGCCTGACCGGCCGGGGGGCGGGAAAAGGCAGGGGCCGGAAAATGCCGGCCCGGACGCATGAAATCGCTTCGTTATATCGCTCAGGTCGTATATTCGTATCTTGCTATATAAGCAGGAGAGGATTTCACATGCGTGCCATTCTTTTTGGCCTGGCATTGTCGGCGCTGTCGCCCCTGGCTCCGGCCTGGGCGAGCGATGCGGCGGCCTTGCCCGAAAACAAGCAGACGGTGCAGAAGCTGTATCTGACCGCGGCCGAGGCCTATGAAAAGGTCGTGCAGTCCCCGCAGGAGGTGCTGTTTCTGGATGTGCGCTCGCCCGGCGAGGTGGCCTTTGTCGGCATGGCGACCGTCGCGGATGCCAACGTGCCCCACATGATCCAGCCCGCATCGCCCGCCTGGGACGACAAGCGCTCGACCTTCAAGATGGAAAGCAATCCCGGCTTCATCGACGAGGTCCGGGTCCGCCTGGGGGCCAAGGGCCTTGGCCAGGATGCGGCCATCGTCCTGATTTGCCGGTCGGGCGACCGCAGCGCCAAGGCGGCCAACGAACTGGCCAAGGCGGGCTTCGGCAATGTCTGGTCGGTGACGGACGGGTTCGAGGGCGACCTTGCCAAGGACGGGCCGCTGGCCGGAACCCGCAGCGTCAACGGCTGGAAGAACGCGGGCCTGCCCTGGAGCTACAAGCTGGACAAGGCCAAGATGCACGGGATGTGACCCGGCGGGCCGGAGCGGCCGGGCAGGGCAGGTGCCCGCCCGGCCGCAGCCTTATTCGAACTCCATCTCGGCAAAGACCACGCCGGCATTCTTGGTCGCCAGTTCCTCGAACGTATCGAGCCGCGACCAGCGCGACTGGTCGACGTAATAGGCGCCGCCCAGGTCGCCGCCCTCTTCGATATGCGCGCCGATCTTTTCGCGCAGATCGGCCAGGTAGTCGCGGGTATAGCGCGTCACCTGCGCCAGGTTGGTCGGATGGCCATGGCCGGGAATGACATGGGCCGGGGCCAGCGGCGCGAATTTCGTCTCCCATGTCTCGATCCAGCACGAGGTGCAGGTGCCCTCGAAGATCGGCGGCATGCGCTCGTGAAAGGCGATGTCGCCGGCGATCATCATCGACCATTGCGGGATCCAGACCTGGGTGTCGCCGGGCGAATGCGCGGGCCCCAAGTGCAGCACCTCGATGGCGACGCCGCCCATGGTGATGTCCTTGCGGTCGGTGAAGGTCTCGGTCGGATGGGCGATGACCGTGCCCTCGGCCCTTTCGCGGGCATAGTTCTGCAGGCCGGCCAGATCCTGCGGCGCGCCGTCGGCGAATTCGGCGGCGGCCTCTTCATGCGCCAGGATCGGCACGCCCTGCGCCGCCCAGTAGCCGTTGCCCAGCATGGCGTGGCCCTGGCCGTTTTCGTTGATGACCAGCTTGACCGGCTGGTCGGTGACGGCGCGGATTTCCGCGTGCAGCGCCTCGGCCAGCTGCCACGAGGCGCCCGAGTTCACCACCACCACGCCCTCGTCGGTCACGATGAAGCTGAGGTTGTTGTTGTGCCCGGCATTGTCATAGGTCGGCGGCGCGGTGGCGCCGATGGCCGAAAAGACGTTCGGGATCACCTCGACCGGCTTCGAATACAGGACCGATTGCGGGTATTGGTCGGGGATGTCCTCGGAGGCGAAGGCGGGCGCGGCGACCAGGCAAAGCATCAGTCTGCGCATCAGATCTCTCCCGTGAAGCGATAGCCGGTTTCCGCCTTCTCGACCCGGCCGAGCCCGCCTTGCGGCAGGTGGTAGCCGATGAAGGGCATGGCATCCGCCGCCAGCCGTTCCAGCAGCGCAATGCGGGTGGTGGCGGCCAGAGGCGGATCCTGGTCCGAGGGCGAGGGCCAGTCGGGGCGCTCGAAGGCGATGTGGTGGTTGCCGATCGCATCGCCCACGACCATCAGCGCGCCCTCGGGCGTCGCGATCTCATAGGCCAGGTGGCCGGGGGTATGGCCGGGGGTCAGACGCGCGGTGATGCCGGGCAGGGCCTCTTCGCCGTCCGCCAGCTTGCGGATGCTGTCGGCCACCACCTCCAGCCGGCGCGAGGCGCCGATGGCAAAGCTGGCGCGTTCCTCGCCGATGCTGTCGACGGTGGCGGGGTCCATCCAATAGTCGAACTCGGCCTGGCCGATCATGTATTCGGCCTGGGTAAAGACCGGCTCGTCGAATTCGTCCAGCAGGCCCCAGAGGTGATCGGGATGGCCATGGGTGATCAGCACATGGGTCACGTCCTCGGGCGCCAGCCCCAGTGCCTCCAGCGCCTCGATCACCTTGCCGGCGGTCGGCATGAAGTCCGGGCCCGATCCCAGGTCGAACAGCACCGTGTTGGTGCCGTCGCGCAGCAGCGTCAGGTTGCAGGGGGGCGTCAGCGCGCCCGCCGCCAGCCCGTGCCGGGCCATGAGGGCCGAGACCTCGGCCTCGGGCAGCCCGGCGAAGGTGAAGTCCAGCGGCAGTTCCAGATGCCCGTCCGACAGGCTGTCGATGCGCACCGGACCCATGGTCAGGGTGGTGGCGGCCCAGGCCCGCCTGTAGGGCAGGGCCAGGGCGGCGGCCGAGGCCGCAAGGAAATGGCGGCGGCTCAGTTGCATGGGTTCGTCCTTCCGGTTCAGCCGAAGATGTCGGCGGTGATGCCCGCATACCAACCGAGGCTTTCCTCATAGGTCAGCTTGCGCAGCGCGGCATCCTCGCCGGTGTTGCTGATGAAGTTCTCGACGCTGGCGATCCGGTCGCCGTTCGGCTGGTAGGACGCGCCCAGCTTTATGCCGTCATCGGGGGCCAGCAGCGACCAGCAGGTGTTGGAATACTTGGCCGGGAACACCCGCGAGCCGGTCAGCTCGCCGCGGATCGCCATGGCGGCGACCTTAGCCTGGCTGTTGGCCGAGAAGGCGGATTTCGGCATGTCGCCCTGGGCGCTGGAATCGCCCAGGACCCAGACATTCTCGTCCATCCGCGACTTCATGCTGTCGGGATGCACAGGGGCCCAGCCGCTCTCGTCGGTCAGCCCGGCGATGGCGGCGATCCGGCCGGCGCTCTGGGCCGGGATGACGTTGCAGCAATCGACCTTTTGCGCCGTGCCCTCGACCAGCACCTCCATGCTGTCGGGGCGCACCTCGACGCTGGCGCCGCCGAATTCGGGGCTGATCCATTCGACCATGCCGTTGTAATATTTCCCCCAGCCCTCCTCGAACAGCGTCTGCTTGGAGAATTTTTCCTTGGGGTCCAGGATGATGATCTTGGCGGTCGGATTGCCCTGCTTGAGCAGATGCGCGACCATGCTGATCCGCTCATAGGGGCCGGGCGGGCAGCGATAGGGGTTGGGGGGCGCGACCATGGCGAAGACGCCGCCCTGGGGCATCGACTCGATCATGCGCCTGAGCAGCTGGGTCTGCGGCCCGGCCTTGTAGGCATGGGGCATGATTTCGGCCGCCTCGAGCGACCAGCCGGGGACCGAATCCTCCTTGAACTCGATGCCGGGCGACAGCACCAGCCGGTCATAGGGCAGCACCTGCCCGCCCGCCAGCGTGACCGTCCGCGCCGCGCGATCCACCCCGACGGCCGTGTCGTTGACGACGGCGACCCCGGCGGCGGACAGCTTGTCATAGCCGTGCTGAAGGCTTTCGAAATCGCGGAACCCGCCGATATAGAGATTCGAGAAGAAGCAGGTCGTATAGACCGGATTGGCCTCGACCAGGGTCACGTCCAGCGCGCCCTGGGAATCCCTGGCCATGTAATGGGCCGCCGTGCCGCCGCCGGCGCCGCCGCCGATGACGACGACCTTCGGCTTGCCCTGTCCCAGGACGACGGGCGCATAAAGCAGCCCGGTGGCGGCAGTGGCGCCCGCGATCAGCGATCGTCTCGTCAGGATCATCTTTCTCTCCTCCCTGATGAACGGTCCGGTGCGTGGCAACCGGCCGCTTTTCGGTCATTCGAGCGTGGCGAAGAAGGCGGCCAGCGCCGCGATCTCTTCCTCGCTGAGCCTGCCGGCCATCATCTGCATCACCGGATGCGGCCGCAATTTCTGCTTGTAGGCGTGCATGGCGACCACGAAATCCTCCTGCGGCCAGCCGGCGATCGAGGGGATGCCCTGGTCGGAACCGTCGCGCTGGTGGCAGGTGGTGCATTCCGCCGACAGATAGGCGCCGAACTCGGGATCCCCGCGCAGGGCCAGCACCTCTTCGGACAGCACCGGCGCGTTGCGGCGGGCGGTGGGCTCGGCCTCGGGAATGTCCTGGGGCCGGTCGGAGTAGTCGCGCATATAGGCCATCAGATCGGCCCGCGCCTGGGGATCGGCCAGCCCGCGATAGGACATGCGCGTGCCGGTCACCAGCGCCTTGGGGTTCTCGATATAGGCGTCGAGCGTTTCCAGGGTCCAGGTCAGCCCGTCATTGCCCTTGCGCTTCATGGCCTTGGAATAGCTGAAATCGGCCAGGCTGGCGGCGCGGCGGCCGAAGACGCCGTTCAGCCGCGGGCCGACGGAATGGCGCGCGCCCTTGCCGATCCGGTGGCAGACCGAGCATTCCTTGCCGAACAGCTCTGCCCCGTGGACCGCGTCTCCGATTTCGGCCGCTGCGGCCGGCGTGGTGCCGGTCGCAGCGGCCAGGAACAGCGCGGGCAGAAGCTTGCGCTGTCTCATGGGTTACTTGGCGAAGGTGGCGAGATAGGCGATGACGGCGGCGCGCTCGTCCTCTTTCTTCAGCCCGGCAAAGGACATCTTGCCGCCCTTGATCATCCCCTTGGGGTTTTCCAGATAGGTGTGCAGGGAAGCATCGTCCCAGACCAGCCCATCCGCGGCCATGGCGAGCAGGGGCTTGGAGTATTTGAAGCCCTCGACCTTGCCCGCCGGGCTGCCGACGATGCCGTTCAGCGTCGGGCCGGTGCTGTTCTTGGCGCCGTCGCCGACCTTGTGGCAGGCGGCGCATTTCTTGAACACCTTTTCGCCCTGGGCCAGCAGCGCCGGGTCCGCGGCGGCCGCGGCTTCCGCCGGGGCCGGGGTTTCCGGCGCCGCGGCGGCGGTCTTGACCACGACCTCGGGCGCGGCTTGCGCCGGTGCCTCGACCGGCGCGGCCTCGGCCTTCTTCTCGGCCGGTGCGGCGGGTTCGGCCGGGTCGGCGGCTGCGCCCAGGTTGGGCATGCTGCCGGCCGGGCGGCCGTCGGGATCCTCGGGCGTCACGTTCAGATCGACCGCGCGCTTGGTGATCTCGACCCCGACCGCGCAATCCGTCATGCAGGGCTCTTTCGAGAACAGCGGATATTCGCTCTGGTCGCGGTCGTCGGGATAGAAGCCCTCGGCATTGGGCAGCACGACCTTGGTGAAGTTCTCGTGGGTCAGGACGAAATCGTCCTCAACCAGGCCGTTGGAATAAAGCAGGAAGGCGGTGATGGCATAGGTGTCGTCCACCGACAGGGTCTGCGCCGAGCCGAAGGGCATCGAGCGATGGACATAGTCGTAGACCGTCGACAGATAGGGCCAGTAGCTGCCGATGGTCTTGACCGGGCGCGGATCGGTCAGGCTGCCGTCGCCGCCCGCCAGCACCGGCCAGCTGTCCAGCCCCTCGGCGAAGTCGCCGTGGCACGAGGCGCAGTTGTCGGCGAAAAGCGCATCCCCCGTGGCGACATCGCCCGAGCCGGGGCGCAGCCCCTGGCCGTCGGGCAGGACCGCCGTGTCCCAGGCGCTGATCTCTTCGGGCAGGGCCACGCGGCCCAGTCCCAGCTTTTCCGCCATGGCCGGACCGGCAAGCACCGAGGCCGCCAGCACCGAGCCCAAAAACAGCTCAAGCGATTTCGACATTCTCGACCTCCCCGTCGGCCTTGACCCACCAGGTCTGGATGCCGTTGTTGTGATAGACGTTGTTGCGGCCGCGGATGGCGCGCAGGGCATCCTTGGTCGGCTGGACATAGCCGGTCTCGTCCACGGCGCGCGATTGCAGCAGCATTTCCGACCCGTCCCATTCGATGTCCAGGTGGAAGCGGGTCAGCGCCTTGGGCAGGGCCTGGCCGGTGATCCGCGCCGTGGTCCAGTTCTTGCCGCCGTCCAGCGAGACATCGACGCGGGTGACGCGGCCGTTGCCGCTCCAGGCCAGGCCGGAGATCACCAGCGGCCCCTTGCCGTGGCGGATCGGCACCTGCGGGCTGGGCGAGGTGATGACCGATTTCGCATCCATCACCCAGGTCCATTTCCGCGCCCGGCCGTCCGGCATCAGGTCGGTGTATTTCGAGGTCTCCTCGCGGCTTTCCACCGCCTTGTCATAGATCCCCAGGCGGCGGACCCATTTCACCCACATGTTGCCTTCCCAGCCCGGCACGACCAGGCGGGCGGGATAGCCGTGTTCCTTGCGCAGCGCCTCGCCATTGGCGAAGAAGGCCAGCATCATGTCGTCCATCACCTTTTCCATCGGGAAGGAGCGACCGTTGGACGAGGCATCCGCCCCCTCGGCGTAAAGCCATTTGCCCTCGGGCTTGACCCCGGCCTCGGCCAGCAGCACCGACAGCGGCACGCCGACATATTCCATGTTGTGGATCATGCCCTGGGTATACTGGCAGCCCTCCAGCTGCGCGCCGCCCCATTCCATGCCGCCGTTTGCCGCGCATTCGCAGAAGGCGGTGGTGGTGGTGCGGGGAAAGCGCAGCAGATCCTCGAAGGTGAAGACCAGCGGCTTTTCCACCAGCCCGTTGATCATCAGCCGGTAGTCCTGCTTGCTCAGCTCGATGGAGCCGGAATGGTGCCGCTCGAAGGCACAGCCCTGGGGCGTGATCGTGCCTTCCAGCGCATGGATCGGCGTGAAGTTGATCGAAGAGACCGGGCTTTCGGTCAGCCATTCGACATATTGCCGCTTCACATGCGATTCGAAATGGATCGGCAGGCCGTAGGGATTGGCATCGACCGCCTCGCCGAATTCCGAGGCCCAGGGCTGGATCTCGGTAATCAGCGGGTCGGGGGTTTCGGCCGCGCGGGCCAGGCCCGTGCCGGTGACAAGGCTGGCGCCGGCCACCGCGCCCCCGCGCAGAAAGGCGCGGCGCGAGGTGCCGACGGCGTCCTTGCCGTCCTTGGTGAGTTCGTCTTTCATGGGCGAACGCTCCTTCGTGATTGTCAGACCCCGGTCACGGTGACCGAGGTGTTGGGTTGCAGACGGACGGTGCCGATCTTGCGGATATGCGATTCGACCACGTCCCAGATTTGCGGGCCCTCGGTGCCTTCGTTGACCGATGCCCAGCCGGCGACTGTGTAGGATTTGGCGGGCTCGATGGCCTCGCCCGTGTCGGCCAGCGCCATGGCGCCGATCCGTTGCCCCATCGGCTTGGACACGTCGATCGCATAGGCCAGCCCGCCCACGCGCACCATGTCCCCGCCCTGCTGGTAATAGGGGTCCGTGTTGAAGATGTTGTCGGCGACGTCCTCCAGGACGGTCCTGAGCGTCTCGCCGGTCATTTCGGTGCGGTAGACCGCGCCATAGGTCATCGAGGTGACGTTGTGGACGTCCTCGCGGGTGATCGCATCGCCGGGCAGCAGCGTGGTGCCCCAGCGCACGCCCGGCGACAGCGCGATCTGCACGTCGCGTTCCGTGCGGATGGCGTCGCAGATCAGGTCGTCCCACGAGCCGTTGAAGTTGCCGCGGCGGTAGAGCAGGCTTTCGGTGGTGCCGATCTTTTCCTCGAGCTGCGCCTGGAAGGGCGCGCGCTCGGCGTCGATCAGGGCGGCCATGTCGGCATCGGGCGTGATGACGTCCGAGAAGATCGGGATCAGCTTGTGGCGGAAGCCCATCATCTTGCCGTCGCGCACGTCCAGGTCGACGCGGCTGACGAATTTCCCGTTCGAGCCGGTGGCGATCAGGATCGTCTCGCCGATCAGGACCGGCTCGGGGACGGCGTCATGGGTATGGCCCGACAGGATCACGTCGATGCCCTTGACCCGGCCGCCCATCTTCTTGTCGACGTCGAAGCCGTTGTGCGACAGGACCACGACCAGGTCGACGCCTTCGGCGCGCAGCTCGTCCACGACCTGCTGCATCCGTTCCTCGCGGATGCCGAAGCTGTATTCGGGGAACATCCATTTCGGGTTGGCGATGGGCATGTAGGGGAAGGCCTGGCCGATGACGCCGATGCGCTGGCCGCCGCGCTCGAAGATCTTGTAGGGCTCGAAGGCCGGCTCGTCCCATTCCACGTCGAAGATGTTCGCGCCGAGGAAGGGGAACTTCAGCTGGGTCTCGACGATCTCCTTGACCCGCTCGGTGCCATAGGTCCATTCCCAATGGCTGGTCATGGCATCGACGCCAAGCGCGTTCATCACGTTCACCATGTCCTGGCCCTTGGTCAGGAACGAGGTCATCGAGCCGTGCCAGGTGTCGCCGCCATCGAGCAGGATCGAGTCGGGCCGGGCGGCGCGGATCGCCTTGACCACGGTCGCGACGCGGTCCATGCCGCCCATCCGGCCGTAGCCGCGCGCCAAGGCCTCGAAATCCGGGTAGCTGAGCGCATAGGCATCGGCCGATCCGGGCGCGATGCCGAACATCTTCTGGAACTCGGCGCCGGTGACATGGGGCACCTTGCCCTTGGCGTCGCCCACGCCGATGTTGATCTCGGGCTCGCGGAAATAGATTGGTTTCAACTGGGCATGGATGTCGGTCACATGGATCAACGTCACATTGCCGAAATCGTCGAACTGCAGCAGCTGGTCCTGGGTCAGCGCCTGCTGCGCCGACACCCGCGACCATGTCCCGAAACCCGAGGCCCCGACCAGGGCCGAGGTGGCCATGGCGACCTGAATGAACTCACGTCGGGTAATCATCCCCCGGTTACTCCTGTGCGTTTCGGACAAGACTCTTCCGCCGCGCCAAGGCGCGCCGAAGCATTGCCCTTTCGATTGGTAGGGAAGGGGACCGCCGGCAGGGCCGGCGGTCGCAAGGCTTCAGTGCCGGACCGACACGCCTTCGACCGAAAGGCCGTTGCCGCGCGAGGCGACGTAAAGCTCCAGCGCCTTGAAGTCGTCCGAGCCGGCCTTGAAGGTCTCGGCGCGGGTGTCGCGGACGCAGCCCACGAAACGCTGCTGTGCCGTGACCATGCCCGAGTCCTTGAGCCGGTAGGTCGGGAAGCCGTTCACCTGGCCCTGGCTCAGGTGGTCGGCCCGGATCATCTGGCCGTTGTTGTCCTCGTGGCAGTTCGCGCAGGACATCTCCAGCTGGCCATAGCGGGTATAGTAGATCTCCTTGCCATGCTCCCAATAGGGGGCAGCGGGCCCGTCGATCTTGACGTTGACCGCCATGCCGCGCGACTGAAGCGAGATCAGCGACAGCATGTCCTTCATGTTCTCCGACGTCACGCCCCATTTCTCCAGGCCCATGCGCTCGGTCACGCAGGCGTTGACGTAATCCTCCATGATCATCAGCTTGCCGGTCTTTTCGTCGACCCGAGGCATGACGGCGCGCAGCCCGGCCATGGATTCCGGTCCCTGGTGGCAACTGGCGCAGCTTTCGCCGCCCGTGCCCATGGCCGCGTTCCACTTGTCGAGGCCGCGGTCCACGAAGACCATGGCGGGGTTGTCGAAATCGTCCCGCTCGAGATCCCGCGTGGTGTCGTCGCGAAAGTGCCAGCCGGAATAGATCGCGTCGAACGTATCGGCCAGAAAGGCGGGCGGTGCGGTCTTGGTCACGATCTCGACCTGGCCCTCCTCGGCTTCGATGACCAGTTCGTCCTCGACCGGGTCCGCGAAAGCCGCGCCCGCAAGGGCGAGGCCAAGGGCCGTGGCGGCCAAGGTGCCTTTTGTCTTGGTAAAGCGCAGCATCGCGTCTCCTCCCTGGATCTGGATGTTTGCGGCGCTCAGGCGACCGAGATCGGCTTCACGTCTTCGTAGACAGAGCCGTCGTCGTCATACCAGGTGAACTTGAATTCCCCGGCCGCATCGACCTTGGCGTCGAATTCGAAATAGGGGTTGGTCGAGACCGCCGGGTCGATCGCCACGTCCACCACGTTCACCCCGTTCAGGTCGCACGTGAAGCGGTTGATGATCGAGCGCGGGATCAGCTTGCCCTCGGCATCCTTGCGCTGGCCCGATTCCATCTTGTGCGAGATCAGCGCCTTGATCGTCACGCTTTCGCCCGCCTTGGCCGAACTCGGAACCTTCACGCGGGGCTTTGCATCATCTGCCATCGTAATTCTCCTGTTCCTGGACTCAGCCGCCGCAGCCGCCGATGGTGACTTTGACGGTGGTCTGGGCCTTCACGATCGAACCGTCGCCCATCTTCGCCAGCGCGATCACGTCCTGGGTCTGGGCCAGGCGGATGCGGGTCGCGGCGCGCTGGTCGGCGGCGGCGGGACCGAAGTTGAAGGTGGCGACCGCCGGCTCGGGGTTGCCCGCCGCCAGCAGCATGACCGACACCGCGCCGGGGGCGCTGACCTCGATCGGCACGGTATTGCCGTTCTCGGCGATCTCGGGGGCGGTCAGGGTGATCCCGCCTTCGCCCGCGGCCGCGCCGCCGGTGAAGGCCGCGGTCAACTCGTCAACGGTGCTCGCCATCACGGCCTTGCCCGGCAGGGCGGCGGCGGCAAGCCCGCCAAAGCCGATCCAGAGCGCCTCACGTCTTGAAAGGATCATGTCTTTCTCCTTGATTGTCGGGCCTGTAGAGATCAGGCGTCATTCCTTCAGCGTCACGAGGAAGGCCACGACATCCTCGATCTGCTGTGCGTTCAGGATGGGGGCCAGCGGCTCGGCCCCGGCCTTGCCGGTGAAGCCGTCGCCGGGCCGGACGAAGCCGTCCACCTTGTAGAAGGCCGGCATGAAGGTGCCCTCGAAGGTCATCTTCGCATTGGCGACGATGCCGCGCAGCTGGGCCTCGGTCCAGCGATCGCCGGCGCCGTCCAGCGGCGGGGCGATGGTGCCCGGAAACTCGACGTCCGGCAGCGCCCCGATCTGGTGGCAGGCCACGCAGTTGCCAAGCGCGTTGGTGGTCATGACCCGAACCCCTTCCTCGGGGTTGCCTGGGGCGCCGGTCAGGGAAGCCTCGACCGCGCCTTCGACATAGACCACTTCCTTAGGTGCCGTTTCACAGATGGCAGGCGTCGCGATGGCCATGGCCACCACCGACGCATACCATAGATGGCTGCTCATGCTGTCCTCCCTGTGCTCTCCCTGGGTTGATGATAGCGAATGGACGCCGGTCCTTACAACATAAATATAGCAATTTTTGAATATTTATATGTATGTCGGTCCGAAGGGGCCGGATCAGTCCTTGCGTTCCAGTTCGCGGGCCAGAAACTTCTGGAAATGCTCGCCATTTTCATAGCCATGCGCGCGGACCCAGGTCAGCAGGGCGCTGGTCGTGCCCTTGCCGAACGCCCCCGGCATCATCGCCACGGCGGCCTGGGCGGCGGTCTTGTCGGCCGGCACTTCCTCGGGAAGGAAGATCATCGTCGGCGTGAACATGACGCCCCAGCGCACGGCCATGTCCTTTTCCGAAAGGGCGGTGCCGTCGAAATCCGTGACCTCGACATTGCCGAACAGGTTCATCTGGACGACGAAATAGCCGTCGCGGATCAGCGCGTCGATCTCGGGGTCGGGAAAGACCTTCTCGTGCATCTCGGCGCAATAGATGCAGCCGCGCTGCTCGACCAGGATCAGCAGGCGCTTGTCCTGCGCATTGGCCTCGGCCAGATCCTCGCGCAGATCCTTGAAGGTCTCGCGCAGCCAGGTGGGCTTGTGCAGGCCGTCGTCGCCGATTTCGGCGGCGGCTGCGGGTGCTGCCGCCAGCAGCAGGCAGGCGGCCAGGGCGCGGATCGGTGTCATGGTCGGGCTCCTCTCAGGTAAGCGTGGCTGTCCAGTCGAAGTTGCGAATCATCCAGTCGGCGATGGCATTGACGGAATTGGTGGCGATCAGGATGCCGAAGACGATCAGCATGACCCCCATCGCCTTTTCCACATGCCCCATCATCGCGCGGTGCCGCGCGACCCAGGACAGGAACGGCGCCGCGAAAAAGGCCGCCAGCACGAAGGGCAGGGTCATCGCCAGGCCGTAGACCACCAGCAGCAGCCCGCCGCGCCACAACTCGCCCATGCCCGAGGCCACCATCAGGATCGCCGCCAGCGCCGGCCCCACGCAGGGCGTCCAGCCGAAGCCGAAGGCCAGCCCCATCACATAGGCGCCGATCAGGGTCGAGGGCTTGGCCTCGGTCTGCACCCGCGCCTCGCGGTAAAGCAGGCCGATCCGCAGCACGCCCAGGAAATGCAGGCCGAACAGGATCAGCACCCCGGCGGCGACCCAGGACAGGGTTTCCTTCCATTGCGCGAAGGCCTTGCCCAATGCCGTGGCCCCCAGCCCCAGCAGCAGGAAGATCGTCGTCACGCCCAGGGCAAAGGCCAGCGCGCGCAGCACCATCCGCCGGCGCGCGCCCGGCGCCACCGTGCCGCCGTCGCGCAATTCGCGCACCGACGCCCCCGCCATATAGGACAGGTAGAACGGCACCATCGGCAGGATGCAGGGGGAAAGAAAGGAAAGCAGCCCCGCCAGCGCGGCCCCGCCATAGGTGACATCCAGCATCGTTACCCCCCGCAACTTGCCGTGCTGCCGATGCTTGCCCGGCGGCCGGCGTTATATTAGAATATTCCTATGTTCAAATTATGGCGTCAATCCTGTTCTGGAATGCCCCTGTCCAAGCCCATGCTGCTGGCGCTGCTTGCTGCGGCATGGCCGGCCGGGGCGGCATGGGCGGCAGAGCTGCGGCTCTTGATGTTCGAACAGCCCGGCTGCCTTTATTGCGCGCGCTGGGACGCCGAGATCGCGCCGCAATATCCGCTGACCGACGAGGGCAGGGCCGCGCCGGTGCAGCGGCTGCAGATGCGCGACCCCCTGCCCTCGGGCGTCGAGCTGGCGCGGCCCGTGACCTTCACCCCCACCTTCGTGCTGATGGCCGGCGAGGTCGAGTTCGGCCGCCTGGAAGGCTATCCGGGCGAGGACTTCTTCTGGCCCATGCTCGCCCGGCTGATCGGCCAGGCCGAGCCTGATTCCACCACCGATCCGCGATAAATTGGCCCAGCCCTCCGGTTTGGGTTGCCGCGCGCCGGCTTACCCGGCATTTAGGGACCGAAGGGAATGGGGATGAGCCCTTGGGCGGTATCGAGAACATCCGGCAGGAACCGGAACAGGAAGCCGATTTCGACGCGCTGATCAAGGCTGCGAACGATGCCTCGACCTTTCTGAAAGCGCTTGGCCATGACGGCCGCCTGATGATCCTGTGCTATCTGATGAGCGGCCCGAAAAGCGTGACCGAGCTGGAGAATCTGCTGTCCTCGCGCCAGGCCGTGGTCAGCCAGCAACTGGCGCGGCTGCGCCACGAAGGACTGGTCAGCGCGCGGCGCGACGGGCAGACGATCTTTTATTCGATCCTCGATCCCAAGGTCGTTGACTTGCTTGTCGTTCTGAAAAAGCTGTTCGGGACGGATTGCTGATCCCGCGGGGAGGCGGGGGCGGTGCCGGGAGGCCGCGGAACCGGATTTCCGCGGGAATGGGAGAGATGCGATGGATGAGCTGCCCTATGGATTGCTCGCCGCCCTGGTCGGGCTGGCAGGCGGGATCGTGCTGGGACTTGCCGCACGGCTTGGGGACTTCTGCACGCTCGGCGCGCTGGAATCGGCGGTCTATGGCAAGGACGCCCGGCGGCTGCGGCTTTGGGGCGTGGTGCTGGGGGTGGCCATCCTGACGACGCAGGCGCTGGCCCTGCTGGGCTGGATCGAGCTGGAGAACAGCTTCTACCACACCATCCGCTGGAACCCGCTGGCCTCGATCGTCGGCGGGCTGGTGTTCGGCTATGGCATGGCCATGGCCGGGAATTGCGGCTTCGGCGCGCTGGTGCGCTTCGGCAGCGGCGACCTGCGCTCGCTGGTGGTGGTGGTGGTGATGGCGATCATCGGCTTCATCGTCCTGTCCGGGCCGCTGGCGCCGCTGCGCGTGCTGCTGTTCCCCCAGCCCGAGGCAAGCGGCCCGCAGGGCATCGTCCACGACCTGGGCCTGCTCGGCCTGCCGGCGCCGCTGACGGTGGCGCTGTTCGGTGCCGGGGCACTGGCCTGGGGGCTGGGATATGCGCCGCTGCGGGCAAGGCCGCAGATGATCGCCTGGGGCGCCGCTGCGGGCCTGGCGGTCAGCTGGTGCTTCTTCGGCACCAGCTGGCTTTACGACCACAGCCTGGGCGCGGTCCAGATCGAGGGGCCCTCGTTCACCGCGCCGGTGGGCCGGACGCTGATCTACCTGATGACCTCGACCGCGGGCGGGATCACCTTTTCCGTGGGCTCGGTCGTGGGCGTCATGGCCGGGGCGCTGATCGGCTCGATGATCCGCGGCCTGTTCAAATGGGAGGCCTGCGAGGATCCCCGCGAACTGGGCCGGCAGGTCGGCGGCGCGGCGCTGATGGGCGCGGGCGGCGTGGTGGCGATGGGCTGTTCGGTCGGGCAGGGGGTCTCGGCCTTCGCGGCCCTGGCGTGGTCCGGCCCCGTCACCCTGATCGCCATCGCCGCCGGTGCCGCATTCGGGCTGCGCCGCCTGATCGGCGGCTTCCAGAACGCCGTGGACTGAAACCTGGCGGCGTCCGGCCCCGTCTGCGTCGCACGGATCGCCAGCTTGCCGCGGCTGTGCCAGGGGTCGGCCTCGCTACCCTTTCGCAAGCAATCACCAGAAAAACGAGGCCGCCCCCGGTTCGGCAAGCGCTTGGCAGGGGACGGCATCGCCTTTTCCGGGCCGCGATTGAAGGCGCGGCAGGGCGACGGCACGCGATCCGGCCGCGGGCCGCCTGCATCGCTTCCTTCGCCGGAACGGCCCCTGCGCATCTGCGCGCCGGGCCGTTCCCTTTCGTCACTCCATCTCTATCATGAGGTCTTTTGCGTCGATCTGTTCACCTGGCCTGACGTGGAGGGTCTTGATCAGGCCGGCTCTGTCGGCGTGGATGGCGGTTTCCATCTTCATCGCCTCGATGGTCAGCAGCAGGTCGCCGGGGTTGACCTTCTGCCCCTGGGCGACGGCGACCGAGGCGACGACGCCGGGCATGGGGGCGCCGAGATGGCCCTCGTTCGCCGGATCGGCCTTGGGACGGGCGGCGGTCTGCGCCTTCACCAGCCGGTTCGGCACCCGGATCACCCGCGGCTGGCCGTTGAGCTCGAAGAAGACCTTGACCTCGCCCTTCTCGTCGGTCTCGCCCACGGTCTGCAGCCGGATCTCCAGCGTCTTGCCGGGGTCGATCTCGGCCTCGATCTCCTCGCCCGGCTCCATGCCGTAGAAGAAGGCCCGCGTCGGCAGAACCCGGACCGGGCCGTATTGCCGGTGCCGGCCCATGTAGTCCAAAAACACCTTGGGATACATCAGGTAGCCGTTCAGGTCCTCGTCGTCGACCGCCTTGCCTTCCAGCTGGCGGACCAGCTCGGCGCGGGCGGCCGCGATGTCGACCGGCGGCATCGCCGCGCCGGGGCGGGCGGTCAGCGGCGCCTCGCCCTTCAGCACCTTCCCTTGCAAGGCCTCGGGCCAGCCGCCGGGGGGCTGGCCCAGGTTGCCGCGCATCATGTCGACGACCGAATCGGGGAAGGCGACCTCGACCGCCGGGTCCTCGACCTGCGCCCGCGAAAGCCCCTGCGCCACCATCACCAGCGCCATGTCGCCCACCACCTTGGAACTGGGCGTGACCTTGACGATGTCGCCGAACATCCGGTTCACCTCGGCATAGGCCTGGGCGACCTCGTGCCAGCGCTCCTCGAGCCCGAGCGAGCGCGCCTGCGCCTTGAGATTGGTGAACTGGCCGCCGGGCATCTCGTGCAGCCAGACCTCCGAGGCCGGGGCCTGCAAGCCGCTCTCGAAGGCGGCGTAATGCTCGCGCACCGCCTCCCAGTAGTTCGAGATCCGGCGGATCGCCTCGATGTCCAGCCCGGTGTCGCGGTCGGTGTGGCGCAGCGCCTCGACCACCGAGCCCAGGCAGGGCTGCGAGGTATTGCCCGAGAGCGCATCCATGGCGCAATCCACCGCATCCACCCCGGCCTCGGCCGCGGCCAGGATCGAGGCGCCGCTGAGCCCGCCGGTGTCATGGGTGTGGAAATGCACCGGCAGGCCGATCTCTTGCTTCAGCGCGCGGACCAGGATGGCGGCCGAGGCGGGCTTCAAGAGCCCGGCCATGTCCTTGAGGCCAAGGATATGCGCGCCGGCATCGCTGAGCTCGCGCGCCATCCTGAGGTAATATTGCAGGTCGTATTTCGCGCGCGCGGGATCGAGCAGGTCGCCGGTATAGCAGATCGTGCCCTCGCAGATCTTGCCGCTTTCGATCACCGCATCCATGGCGACGCGCATGTTCGGGGTCCAGTTCAGGCTGTCGAAGACCCGGAACACGTCGACCCCGGTCCTGGCCGCCTGGGCGACGAAGCTTTGCACCACGTTGTCGGGATAGTTGGTGTAGCCGACGCCGTTGCTGGCCCGCAGCAGCATCTGCGTCATCAGGTTGGGCATGCGGGCGCGGATGTCGCGCAGCCGCTGCCAGGGGCATTCCTGCAGGAAGCGATAGGCGACGTCGAAGGTCGCCCCGCCCCAGCATTCGACCGAGAACAGGCCGGGCAGGTTCGCGGCATAGCTGGGCGCCACCCGGATCATGTCGATCGAGCGCATGCGCGTGGCCAGCAGCGACTGGTGCCCGTCGCGCATCGAGGTGTCGGTGATCAGCAGGCGCTTCTGGTCCAGCATCCAGTCGGCGACGGCCTTGGCGCCCTTTTGCTCCAGCAGCTGGCGGGTGCCGGGGGCGGGCTCGGCCTGGGGCCGGGG
>NZ_JRKO01000039.1 GCF_000763885.1 Paracoccus versutus
GGGGAAGGAGACGGTTCCCTCCTTCCTTCCCCAGACCCCATCCTTCTCCCGGACTGGTGAAACAGGGGCTTGGGAAAGACGGCTGGGGGCCGAAGCAGTTCCATGGCGCCACCGATGGGCTTTGCATCACCTTCGGCGCTTGGTCGGGACCGGCGCATTTTGCTTCGGAGCAGAAGGAGAACCGGCGCCGGCCGGCAAAAGAGCCGGCCATCCGCGGGCGTTTCGGCGGATGCGGAAAGAAGCTGATAACCCCTCTAACAGGCTGAAAGTAATGGATAAAATGCCACAATCCGCTTGCGTTAGCGCCCTGTTTTTGCTAGACTATTCGTAAGTCGAGCAGGTGGTCGACACCGGCCGGCGCCATGCTCCCCGCAACGCGGGGTCGGGGTGGTGGAAGGGGCCGGACGGATCGGCCCCCGAAGCCGGAGACGAGCCTATGCATACCGCGACATTCGAGATCAACATCCCCGGCAACCCGCTGGCCCGCCGTATCAACCTCGAGGACATCGAGATGGGCATGGACGCCGATGCCGGGGTCAGGGCCCGCGCCAGCCGCGACAGCATGACCCTGACGGTCATTGTCCGCGCAACCGATGCCGCAGACGCCGCCGATTGGTTGCAAAAGGCTGGCCTGATCTGACCACCATCAGCCCCACGCTCCGACAGGAGAACAGCCATGACCTGTGAAACCGAGACCACCGCCCTCGCGGCGAAGATCCACGCCGAATGCGAGTTCGGCTTCGACCGCAACGACATCCACGAAGCTCTCGAACTGCTCGGCCAGATGGTCGAATACGGCGCGACCACCGCAGCGGAGATCGAGGAATTCCTCCGTCTGCGCCGCGCACAATACGAGGCCGACCTCGCCAGCGACTGACGCCGCGAGCGGAAGCCGGTTCAGCGCCGCCCGTGCGAGTGTTCCCGCAGCAAGGTCAGGTATTCCCCGCCGACCATGGCCCGCGCCTCGGCGAGGATGCGGGCCAGCTGTCGGCGCTCGGAGGCAGATTTCCACTCGGCGGCGCTGAGTCCGCTGAAATCCGACCGGAACAGCACCCCGGCGATGTCGCGGCGCGAGGCGCCGGAGGCGGCACCGTCCCAGGCGCGCAGCATCAGGACCGCCCGTTGCCGCTCCGATGCCGAAAGCGCCTGCAGGGACGGGATCGGCCTGACCGGCCTGCCGGTCAGCAGCCGGTGGAACCGCCGGATGCCGTTCAGCCGGAGCATCAGATCCTCGTCGAGCGGCACCAGGACCGCCAGCCTGATCCGGGCCGCGCCACGGGGAAACCACAGCCGGTGATCGCTGTCCGCATCGGCGACGATGCCGTGCAGCCCGTCACGGGCGTGCAACATCGGCGCCAACGGTAGGTCGGCCGGGCCGAGCAGGGCTGGCCGGTCGTAGCCTTCGGGTGCCGCGGTGAGGATCAGGGCGGCGGGAAACGCATCAGGACGCCAGAGCGGCCGCGCCTCCGATGCCGGAAGGGCCGGATCGACCGGGAAACATCAGCCCCCAGCGGCGGGCCATCCGGGCGATCTCCTCTCTCGCGGCATCGGCAACGGGCGCCCCGCGCCCGATATGCTTGCGGATCCGGGCATATTCCGCCCGATAGCGGCGGTTGCGGCGCAGGAACTGGAAGGTCATCCGGGCGCGGTCGAGCGTCCGGAACCGGTCGTCATATCCCGGAGACCTCCAATCGGTGGAAGACGGCATGGCTCTGTTCTCCATCGGAAGGAAAGGCGGGTCGGAAACCGGGAGTATGCGGACAACCGGCAATTGCGCGAAGATCGCCGCCGGGAATACGGGGCAGGCGCAAACGACACAAAAGCGCAGACAAATAGGGCCGACGTTCCCTGCGTCAGCGCAAGCCGGGTTTCAGAAGCTGACGGTAGCCGGCCTCGGTCATCCAGCGCGCCCGGGCCAGATGGCTGTCGTGAACGCGCTTCGCCCGGTCCGGATCGGCGTCCACATCGAGACCGAAGACGATCCGGGCGACCTCGCGCCAGTCCGCGCCGTCCTCCTCCGCGTCGAGCAGCCGCAGATAGGTGGTCAGATGGGCCTCGTCGTAGCCGGTCAGCCGTTCCGACTGCGGCGGGGTCTCCTCGAAGGCGTCAGCGGCCATGGGGCTCTCCTGTATCCGAGCCGTGTCCAGGATGGGGGACGCGGCGTTCCCTTTCTAGGGGAAACAACGATACCGGGTATCGGGCATTTCCGAATACACGGATTCCGGAATGGGTAGGAGCGTGTCCTGGCGATCGGCGCAAACCTGCGAATTGTCGCGCAAACGGGCAAACAGCCGCCGACAGCTTACGTCTTGTCGCGACGCAGCAGCTCCACCGGGTCGACCTCCAGCACCGCGGCGAGCTTTTCCAGCATGTCGACCGTCGCCGCGTTCTCCTCGCGCTCCAGCATACCGACATAGTTCCGGTTGATGTCCGCACGGTCGGCAAGCTCCTCCTGCGACAGGGATTTCTCCTGTCTCAGCCGGCGCAGATTCCTCGCAACTCGCTCCCGCAGTCTCATGCCGGAGGAGTCGCCGGGCACCCGATCCGGTGCCACCCAGTATAATGGGGATTCGTGAGCCGGCCAAGCTTTTCGTCGACCGGGCTCCGGCCCCCAGCGAAGGGGGTGACAAAAACCGGGCCGTCATTCTGTCACTCCGGCCTGGTGCCGCTTTTGCGCCATCGTCGCCGCAATCCCGCCTCTCCGGCGGGTCTTGCGACGGAGACCGACGATGCAGAACGAACCCGATCCCGCCTGGCCGCGCTTCGTGCGCACCGAGGAAGCCGCCCGGCTTCTGGACCTCTCGCCGCGCACGCTGGAAAAGCACCGTTGCGGCGGCACCGGCCCGGTCTACCGCAAGCTCGGCGGCCGTGTCGTCTACACCATCGCCGATCTGCGCGCCTGGATCGAGGGCTCGGCGCGGCAATCTACATCGGAGATGGCGACGGCGGCACGCTGTCCCGATGGGCGAGTCGCCGGCAGCATAGGTACTGGACGGGGAAAGGCGCGATGACCTCTTCACTGTCCCTGCGCCGCATCTGCGACGGCCGGCAGATGGACCTGTTCCGGCCGGTCGCCCGCGACATCGCCGCGCGCGATTCCCGCGACCTGATGTCCTGGCCGTTCTTCTCGCTGGCCAAGTCGCGCCGGGTGGTGCCGATCGATTTCCACATGGGTGCGGTCTCGATCCGCGTCGAGGCGACGCCGGAACACGGCATGGCGACGATCTGGGATGCCGACATCCTGATCTGGGCCGCCAGCCAGATCGTCGAGGCCCGCAACCACGGCTTGCGGACCTCCCGCCTGATGGCCGCGACGCCCTACGAGATCCTCACCTTCATCGGTCGAACCGATTCCGGTCTCGGGTATCGCCGCCTGAAGGCCGCCCTCGACCGGCTGCAGTCGACGACCGTCGCCACCTCGATCCGCCAGCCGGCGGAGCGGCGGCGGCACCGCTTCTCCTGGATCAACGAATGGAAGGAACTGCTCGACGACCGGCGCCGGTCGCTGGGGGTCGAGCTGATCCTGCCCGACTGGTTCTATGCCGGGGTGATGGACGACGCGCTGGTCCTGACCATCGACCGGGCCTATTTCGACCTGAAGGGCGGGCTGGAGCGCTGGCTCTACCGGCTGGTGCGCCGCCATGGCGGCCGCCAGCCCGGCGGCTGGAGCTTCGACCTCCGGCACCTGCACCTGAAGTCCGCCAGCCTCTCGCCCTTCAAGCGCTTTGCCTTCGAAGTCCGGGCCATCGTTCAACGCCAGCCGCTGCCCGGCTATCGCCTGTCGTTTGCCGTCGGTTCCGACGGTCTGCCGCGGCTGTGTTTCCAACCCGAAGACAACGATCCGCGCCGGCCCTCGGGCGGCGGGATCAGATTGTGAACAAGCTGTGGAACCTCTCGTACTATCCGGAACCCCTCGACCCGTACTATCGGGAACCCGATCCTCGTACTATCGGGAACCCGGAGGCCGTGTAACCCTGCTGAATCCGAACAGGAATTCGGCCCCTCCTAACTTACCTAACTTAAGGAATCCTAACATTGTAGGGGCGCGACAGGCGGTGGATAACGCCGTTTTTCCCCTTAAATCGGAGACTGACAGAGCCCCGAAAAGGGGTGACGAATGAACGCGCGCCCCTCCGAAACCGTGAAATCCGCGCCGGTCCCGATCACCGAGGTGGACCTGATCTGGCAGGAGAGCCGGGACGAGCACTGGCTGCGCTTCGGGCGGTTCTGCCACGAACATCGGATCGGCAGCCAGCGCCGGACCCTCGGCTTCGCCCCCGGCAGCATCTTCGCGCTGGTGCGCTGGGCGGGCAACGATTTCGGCACCGTGGTTTCGCGCCTCGACATCCTGCGCGCCGTCGGGCCGGGCGAGCCGTTCCAGACGCTGACCTGCGTCCGTCCCGGCGCCGAGATCCTGCTTCGGATCAGCGGCTGGCCCAAGGTCGAGCGGGTGCTGCAGGCGGTCGACGCCATCGAGGCGCTGGGCATCGATCCTAGCGAGGTCTCGCCGGAGCACTGGCGGCATGTCCATAACCGTATCACCGCGGGGGAGCCTTTCCGGACCTACACCAGGGCCCAGCACGCCGCCTGGGTGAAGCGCCGGAGGGTGGGCGGATGACTGCGGATCACGCACACCTTTCTCTGCCGTTCCGCGCCCTCGACCTCTTCAGCGGTGCCGCGGGCGGCTGGTCGCTCGGCCTGCATCGCGCCGGGCTCACCACCATCGCCGCCTGCGAGATCATCGAATGGCGGCGCGTCCTCTATTCGGAGAATTTTCCGCATGTCAGACTCTACGCCGATATCCGCGGCCTCACGGCAGCTCGACTTGTTTCCGACCTCGGATGCCTGCCCGAGATCATCGTCGGCTCGCCGCCCTGCCAGGACATCAGCAGCGCCAACACGAAGGGCAAGGGGATCGAGGGTGAACGCTCGGGCCTCTATCTCGAGGCCGTGCGGCTGGTCGGAGACTGCCGGCCTCGCTGGTTCGCTTTTGAAAATAGCTCTAACCTCAGAACTCGCGGCGCCGACCGGCTGCTCGATGAGCTGGAAGCGCTCGGCTACGCCTGCTGGCCATGCGTGGTGGGTGCTGCGGATATCGGCGCAAACCATGTCCGCAAGCGGTCCTGGCTCATCGGCTGCGATCCGCAGCAGCTTGCCCACACCCGTGTCGCAGTCCCAGCAAGGCGGGATGCGGCTGGAAGGGGGCTCGGGGGCACGGAAGGCAATGAAGGAGTCGGGTCTCTCCGACCTGTTCCGCAACCGTCCCTTGCCGACGCCGATGGCCTCGGACGGGATGAAGGACGGCGCCGGCGGCGGGGCGGGATCGACCTGGCCGCTGCGCATGATCCTCGCCACGCCGCGGAAGACGGATGCGGATCGGGGCGGCCGGGGCGATCTGCTGAGCCAGTTGCAGGGCCACAACAGCCGCCACGCGGGGATGATGGGCACGCCGACGGCGAATGCGGCGCCACGGGGCAGCGTGCTGCGCAGGCACAAGGGCCGGATGACCTCGGATCAGGACCGTTTCGACCGCAGGCCGACGATCGGCGAGGCGCTGCATTTCGACGGACGGGCGCCCGAGACCCTGCCGACGCCGACCAAGCGGGACAGCCGCATGGACGGCTGGAGCCCGGCCTACGACCGCCGCAAATCGCCGACCATGGACGCGGTGATGGCCAGAGCGATGGATGGTGCGATGACGGATCGCGCGCCGGACAAATGGGCCGGGGCGCGGGCGCTGGCGGCGATGCTGCGGAGCCATGGCCTCACTGGAACGGCGGCATTGCCCATCACATACGCATGGATGATGGGATTTCCGCCTGGCTGGCTCGGACGCGCATTGCGCTCGGCAGCCGCAAGGGGACGTCTGCGGCGAGCCTGATCGTCGAGGCCTTCGGCGACGCGGTGGTGCCGCAGATCCCCGAGGCCATCGGCCGCGCCATCCTGCGCAGCGAGGCCGCGCTGAACGCGGTCCTCGGCGGCGCATCAATGGTTGACCCTGCCGCAGACACCGCATGCACCAGCGCAGACGGCGGCAATGCCGGTGCCGACGACCATGCAGCCGCCGGTCGCACCGCCGATGCATCCACCGACAATCCTGCGGATCCCAGGGGTGCGTCATGATGCGCAGAACCCGCGCCGCCTATCTCGCCGCAACCGGCTTCGCAGTATTGGTGATCGGCAGCATCTCCGTCACCGACATCTCGCCGCGGCTGATCTGGAACGCCAGTGCCAGTCTGCCCATCGGCCTCTACCGCGTCGAGCCGCCGATCCTTCTCGCCCTCGGCGATCTGGTCGCGGTCACGCCGCCCGAACCGCTGGCCCAGTTTGTCACCGCGCGCGGCTATATCGGCCCCAGCGTGCCGCTGCTGAAGCGCGTCGCGGCGCTTCCCGGCTCGCGGGTCTGCCGCAGCGGCAGCACGATCACCGTCGACGGCCAGATCCTCGGCGCGGCGCGCGAGCGCGACCGCCTCGGCAGGCCGCTGCCCTCCTGGCAGGGCTGCCGGGTCGTCGGCGAAGATGAGATCTTTCTCATGAACCGGGAGGGTGGGGACAGCCTCGACGGCCGCTATTTCGGCCCGCTCCCGGTCAGCAGTGTCACCGCCCGCATCGTTCCGCTCTGGACCGATGCGGCGGGCGGCGGCCGCTTCCGCGGGCCCGTGGCCAGTGCGGACACGGCCCCCGATCCCACCATCAACCACCAGCACATGGAGAGATAACATGCCACAGATCGGAGAATTCACCCGCACGCAATCCGGCTACGAGGGCCGCATCCGCACCGTCACCCTCGACCTGAACCTGGTCTTCGTGCCGGCGCACAATGCCGACATCGAGAAGGCGCCGGATTACCGGATCCATCTCGATGGCGAGGACGGCCCGGAGATCGGCGCCGGCTGGACGCATAGCGGCGAGAAGGCCGGGACCTACATCTCAGTCGCCCTCGACGATCCCGCCCTCGTGCAGCCGATCCGCGCCCGGCTGTTCCAATCGGACGAATCCGGTCGTTCCTGGGCGCTGCACTGGTCGCGCCCCAGAAAACGCGACGAGCGGGATTGAGCCATGCCGGTTTTCCGCGATCACCATGCAGACGGGCGGGCTGGCGCCGCCAGTCGCATCGCCTCCCTTCTGCTTTCCGGCCTGGCCTTCACCGCCCTCCCGGCCGCCGGCTCGCTGGCGCAGACCGTGCCACCGGTCGCGCAGCAGGCTGGCGATCCCTTCGCGGCCCATGTCGCGGAAGCCTCGCTGCGCTTCGGCATCCCGCCCGGCTGGATCCGCGCCGTGCGCCATGTCGAGAGCCGCGGCGATCCGCAGGCCGTCTCGCCGAAGGGCGCCATGGGTCTGATGCAGATCATGCCGGAGACATGGGCGGCGCTGCGCGCCCGCCATGCTCTCGGCAGCGATCCGTTCGATCCGCGCGACAACATTTTTGCGGGCGCCGCCTATCTGCGCGAGATGCACGACCGCTACGGCAGCATCGCCGGCATGCTGGCCGCCTACAATGCCGGGCCGGGGCGCTACGACGAGCATCTGGTCTCGGGCCGGGCTTTGCCGGCCGAGACCCGCGCCTATGTCGCCACGCTCGCGCCGCTGCTCGGCGGCGAGCCGCTGCCCGGCGCCGGTTTCTCCGCCGCACCGCCAGCCGACTGGCGCGAGGCACCGCTCTTCACCGGCAGCATGGCCGGCGGTTCGGATGCGGAACGGTCGCAACCCGGCGGTCTGTTCGTGCGTCGGTCCGATGCAGAACCAGCGCAGTCCGATGGCGCCTTGGCTGCCGATCCAGGACCGCCTCCCGAGCCGTCCGACACCACTTCAGACGCCCGCGCACCGCAATCCGACGGGCTGTTCGTCCGCCGCTCCGACGCAGGATCGGTGCAATGAAAAAACATTCCAGACGTTGCGCCACCTGCACAGATGGGAGCCCGTAGTCATGAAGATCGCCTACGCGGACCCACCCTATATCGGCTGCGCACATCTCTACCGCGCCCGACCCGATTACGCCGGCGAGGTCGATCATGCGGCGCTGATCGACCGGCTGGAACGGGACTACGACGGCTGGATCCTGCACGCCGCCGCGACGCCGCGCTCCTTCGCCGTGCTCGCCCCGCTGGTCGAGCCGACCGGCGCCCGCTGGATGGCCTGGGTGAAGGGGTTCGCCGCCTTCAAGCGCAACGTGCCGGTCGCCTGGGCCTGGGAGCCGGTGATCGTCAAGCCCGCCCGCAAGCCCGTGGTCAGCAAGCGGCTGGTGCTGCGCGACTGGGTCCAGGAAAGCATCACCCTGCGCCGCGGTTTGACCGGCGCCAAGCCGGAAGCCGTCTGCCACTGGTGCTTCGAGATGGTCGCCGCGCGGCCCGAGGATACGCTCGAAGATCTGTTTCCCGGCACCGGTGCCGTCACCGCGGCGTGGCACTCATGGCAGCGAAAGTTCACCCTGCCGGACGATCCGCTGCCCGCCTTTCCTCAGCCCGACAGCGCCCGCCGCGGGCGATCCCGTCCAGGAGGCTCGTGATGAGCGTTTATCGGGGAAATCGCGCTGTGGGGTGCAGCGGAGAAAGAACGGGCGGCGCGGCCCTTTGGGCCACGCCGCCCTTGAAAAACATGCAAGATAAAAGCCCGCGAGGTGCGGGCTGGACGGTCGGGGGTGTTTGCCGGGGTTTCGAGGCATTTCCGCACCTCGCGGCGCCAAACCGCACCTCGCAGCTTCGCGGATTATGCAGGTCTTCGAACGAATCCCGCACCTCGCAGGAGATCAGGCCATGAGCAACGAGGACGATTTCCGCATCCGCCCCGGGCGCATCCGCTCCAGCCGCAGCCAGCGTGCCCGGCCTTTCCTGGCCCAGGCGCTGGCTGCTGCCCAGAAGGCCGGCGGGCGCGTCTCGCGCGGCGGCAGGATCGTTTCGCCGGGGGCATCGCGCTTCGGCCGGGGCCGTAGCGCCGCTGTCCGCGCCAACAGGCTGATCACCCGCCGCACCCGGCTCTGCACCGTCAAGGTCCGGGTGGTGCGCAGAACCGCGCAGGTCGCCGCGCTGCCCCGGCATCTGGGCTATCTCGGCCGCGACGGCGTCACCCGCGGCGGGGAGAAGGCCCGCATGTTCGACCCGCACACTGACAATGCCGACGTCAAGGAGTTCGCCGAGCGCAGCGAGGACGACCGCCATCATTTCCGCTTCATCGTCTCGCCCGAGGATGCCGCCGACATGGCCGACCTGAAGCGCTTCACTCGGGACTTCATGGCGCAGGTGGAAAAGGACCTCGGCACGGAGCTGGACTGGATCGCCGTCGATCACTGGAACACCGACAATCCCCATGTCCATGTCATCCTCCGGGGACGGGCGGACGACGGCAAGGACCTGGTCATCTCGCGCGACTATATCCGCGAAGGGTTGCGTGGTCGGGCGCAGGATCTGATCACGCAGGAACTTGGGCCGCGCCATGACCACGAGATCCGCCGCAACCTGGTGCGTCAGATCGAGGCGGAACGCTGGACCGCGCTCGATCGCCAGTTGGTCCGGGATGCCGGCAAGTCCGGCATCATCGACATGGCGCCACCCGCCGATGGTCCGCGCGACGATTACCTGCCGCAGAAGGTCGGTCGGCTGCGGCATCTGGAACGCCTCGGCCTGGCCGATCAGGTCGGGCAGGCGCAATGGGTGATCCGGCGCGAGGCCGAGACCGTGCTGCGCGACCTCGGCGAGCGCGACGATATCATCAAGCGCATGCATCGCGCTCTGTCGGGGCAGGGGATCGAGCGCGGCGTTTCGGACTACGTCTTCGCCGGCGAGGCCGATGGCCCGATCCTCGGCCGGCTGGTCGAGCGCGGCCATGACGACGAGCTGAAGGGCAGCGCCTATGCGGTGATCGACGGTGTTGATGGCCGTACCCATCACTTCCGGCTGCCGAGTTTCGACGCCGCCGGCGACAGCGCCCCCGGCTCCATCGTCGAGTTGCGCCGATACGAGGATGCGCGCGGCGAGCGCCGCGCCGCCCTCGCCGTCCGCTCCGATCTGGATATCCGTGCCCAGGTTACCGCGAGCGGTGCCACCTGGCTCGACCGCCAAGCGGTAGCCCGCGATCCCGTGGAACTGTCGGAGGCCGGCTTCGGCATCGAGGTGCGCCAGGCGATGAAGCGGCGCGCGGAACATCTGATCGAGGAGGGGCTGGCCGAGCGGCAGGGCGGCCGCGTGGTCTTCGCGCGGCGGCTGCTCGACCGGCTGCGCGAGCGCGAGGTCGGTGATCTGGCCGAGAGGCTTACCCACGAGACCGGCCTGCCGTTCGACCGGACGACCGGTGGCGAGCATGTCGCGGGCACCTATCGCCGGCGCTTCGCTCTGGCCTCGGGCCGCTTCGCCATGATCGACGATGGACTGGGTTTCAAGCTGGTCCCGTGGACGCCCTCGCTCGAGCGTCATCTTGACCGGCATGTTTCGGGCATCGCGCGCGGCGATGGCGGCGTGGACTGGAGCTTCGGCCGCAAGCGCGGGTTGGGATTGTGAGATCACCGACGAGGGCCAGCCCTTCAAGGCATGGGAATGCGACCACGCCCACCTTGACGATCAGCGGGATCATCCCATATGACTACAGATAGTCATAGTGAGGATCGGCCATGAAGGAACTCCAGCTCAGGGATGCGAAGGCGACGCTTTCCGCCGTGGTCGATCAGGCCGTGGCCGGCGAGCCGACGGTGATCACCCGGCACGGCCGCAAGGAGGCGGTGCTGCTCTCCTTCGAGGAATGGCAGCGCATCTCCCGGGTGCCGGATTTCGCCGATCTGCTGCTGGCCTTCCCCGGCGAGCCGGAGGACATCCCCGAACGCGCCCGCAAGCCTGCGCGGGCGCTGCGGGATACGGGTCTCTGATTCTTGTATCTGCTCGACACCAATATTCTCTCGGCCTCCGCGCCGACGCGGCGCGATGCCGATGCAGAGGCGCTCGCGGTCTGGATGCGTGCCTATAGCGACCGGCTCTATCTCTCGGCCATCACCATCGCCGAGATCGAGGCCGGCATCGCCCGCGCGGTCAGGATCGGCGCCAGCAGCAAGGCTCCGGCGCTGCGCCGATGGCTCGCCGCCATCGAGCATTTCTACGCCAGCCGGATACTGCCCTTCGGCATCGGGGAAGCGCGTCAGGCCGGCGCGATCCTCGACCGGGCGCGCGCCCATGATCCGGGCTTCGAGGACATCGCCATCGCGGCGACGGCCGCCGCGCACGGTCTGACGGTGTTGACCGCCAACGAGCGGCATTTCGCGCCGCTCGGCGTGCCCTATGCCAATCCGCTGAAGGAGCTGCCCGCGTCTTAGGAGCATAAGTCTGCTGCGAACCCGGCGATTCGCTGCATCGGGTGGCCGTAAATCATTCGGTCATGGTGGGATCTATCGGCGGCTGCAGGATTGACGTCAGATAGACGGGTTTCACATCGCTGGCGGCCGTGCGCCGAAGCCCGCAAGTATTTTTACGTCTCCCTGCGACAGGCTGCGATCAGCGCCAACATCGCGGTTGAAACTTGCGACGGACGGGTTTTCCTCATTGCATCGGATACCTGCAGGGAGGCTGGAACCGCCTTGTCCGGCACGAAGATCCTTTGGGGCCAGATTCTCATCGTCTTCCTGATCGTGTTGATCTTCGTCTGGTCGGGGACGCAATGGACGGCCTGGCGGCTCGGCTTCCAGCCGCAACTGGGTCCGGCCTGGTTCGAGATCGGGGGCATTCCGGTCTACTACCCGCCGGCGCTGTTCTGGTGGTGGTACTTTTATGACCCCTACGCCCCGCGCATTTTTGTCGAGGGCGGCATCATCGCCGCCTCGGGCGGCTTCCTCGCCATCGGCATCGCCATCCTGATGTCGGTTTATCGGGCCCGCGAGGCCGAAGACGTCGAGACCTACGGCTCGGCCAAATGGGCGGGCCGGGCCGAGATCGAGCGGGCGGGGCTGCTCGGCTCCGACGGCGTGGTGCTCGGCCGATACGATCAGGACTATCTGCGCCACGACGGGCCGGAACATGTGCTCTGCTTCGCGCCCACCCGCTCCGGCAAGGGTGTCGGGCTGGTGGTGCCGACCCTGCTGACCTGGCCGGGCTCGGCCATTGTCCACGACATCAAGGGCGAGAACTGGCAGCTCACCGCCGGATTCAGGGCCAGGCATGGCCGCGTATTGCTCTTCGATCCCACCAATGCGGGTTCCGCCGCCTACAATCCCTTGCTGGAGGTGCGGCGCGGCGAATGGGAGGTCCGCGACGTCCAGAACATCGCCGACATCCTGGTCGATCCCGAGGGCTCGCTGGAAAAGCGCAACCATTGGGAAAAGACCAGCCATGCCCTGCTGGTCGGCGTCATCCTGCATGTGCTCTATGCCGAGGAGGACAAGACCCTGGCGCGCGTCGCCGCCTTCCTCTCCGATCCGCGGCGCTCGATCGAGGCGACGCTGGCGGCGATGATGAAGACCCCGCATCTCGGCGAGGCCGGACCGCATCCGGTCATCGCCAGCGCCGCACGGGAACTGCTGAACAAATCCGAGAACGAACGCTCCGGCGTGCTGAGCACGGCGATGTCCTTCCTCGGCCTTTATCGCGACCCGGTCGTGGCGGCCGTGACGTCGCATTGTGACTGGCGCATCGCCGATCTGATCGCGGGCGAGACCCCCTCGACGCTCTATCTGGTGGTGCCGCCCTCGGACATCTCGCGCACCAAGCCGCTGATCCGGCTGGTGCTGAACCAGATCGGCCGGCGGCTGACCGAGGACCTGCATGCGAAGGACCGCAGGCACCGGGTGCTGATGCTGCTCGACGAGTTCCCGGCGCTGGGACGGCTCGACTTCTTCGAGAGCGCGCTGGCCTTCATGGCCGGCTACGGCATCAAGTCCTTCCTGATCGCCCAGTCGCTGAACCAGATCGAGAAGGCCTATGGCCCGAACAATTCGATCCTCGACAACTGCCATGTCCGGGTCAGCTTCGCCACCAACGACGAGCGCACCGCGAAGCGGGTCTCCGACGCCCTCGGCACCGCCACCGAGATGAAGGCGATGAAGAACTATGCCGGCCATCGCCTCGCCCCCTGGCTCGGCCATATCATGGTCTCGCGCTCCGAGACCGCCCGGCCGCTGCTCACCCCCGGCGAGGTGATGCAGCTGCCACCCGAGGACGAGATCGTCATGGTCGCCGGGACCCCGCCGATCCGGGCCAGGAAGGCGCGCTATTATGCCGATCCGCGGTTCCGCGAGCGGGTGTTGTCGCCTCCTGAGCCGCGCGAGGTCGTGCCATCGCAACGGGTAGACGACTGGACGGGGCTGAAGCCGCCGAAGCCGAATCCCGCGGGGCAGGGGGCAGATGCCCGTGCGGCGCAGAACACCGGTCGTGGGCAGGCCGGCACGAACGCGTCCGGGGATGCGGACAATGCCGGTTTGCGCCGCGAGCCGGGGCTGGAGCCCTATCAGGACATCGCCCCGGAACCGGCTGCGCCTCCCCAGAACGAATTCGATCCGGACTTCGATGCCTCGGAGCGGCAGGCGGTCCGCAATCGGGGTCTGGTGCGCGACATGCGCCGGGTTGCGCGCCAGATCTCCATGAACCAGGACGATGGGTTGGAGCTTTGAGCCATGCCGGAACATGCCGACAAGAAGAAGCGCCTCTCGGTCTATCTCGATCCTGACCTGATGCTGTTGCTGGCCGATTATGCCGACCGGCGCGGGAAATCCCGCTCGCTGGTGGCCGAGGCGGCCATCGCCTCCTTCCTGACTCCCGATGCTGATGAGAGACAGGAGGCGGCGATGGCCCGGCGGCTCGATCGTATCGACCGCAGCATTCAGCGGCTGGAACGCGATATCGGTATCGCCAACGAGGCTTTCGCGATCTTCATGCGCTCCTGGCTGACCGCGACCCCGCCACTGCCCGAGGCGGCGCAGGCCGCCGCGCAGGCGCAGGGCGGCCAGCGCTACGACCGCTTCCTCGAAGCCCTCGGCCGCCGCCTCGCCAGTGGTCCTAAGCTGCGGCAGGAAGTGCCGGAGGAGCGCGAGTAGGCTATGTGTTCCGGATCAGTGCGGCCAGTCCTCATCGGCCCAGTCCCGCGAGGTATGGATGACGCGCAGGATGACGACGCTTTCCCGGCCGGCAATGACCCGCAACTCGTAAGCGATGATATAGGGCAGGCGGCTGACGGATTTCTCATAGTTGCCGGTGACCCGGCCGGGGCGCCCGGTTGCCATGTCTCCGAGGGCTGCGTCGGTGTCCCGGAGCCGATCCGCAACCCGTCGCGCGGCTGCCGGGTTGTCCTGGGCGATGAAGGCGATCTGCTCCTTGATGTCGTCCAGGGCCGTGCGGGCCCAGGTCACCGGCCGCTTCACGATTTTCCTGTGTGCTTCGCTTCCGCCGCGTCGAGCACGGCATGGATCTCGGCCATGGCCTCGTCATGGGACACGACGCGGCCAGCCGCCGCATCGGCCATGCCGCGCCGGATGCCGTCGATGATTTCCAGCTCGCGCTCGACATAGGCGGAAACGGCCTCGGCCGCGAGGAACGACTTGCTGCGCCGGGTTTCTCCGGCGATCCGCTCCAGCTTCCGCTTGGTCTCGGGGGAAACCCGAATCGTCATGGTGGTGCTCGCCGTCATGGTGAAAGCCTTGTGCTGTGCTGTGTACAAGATAGCACGACGGGACAGGCCATGCCACAGTTCAGTGGCAAGGCGTGAAGACGCTATGCGACAATCCGGCCCTGCGCCGCTTGCTCAGCCTGGCGCGGGCTTTGTCGGCACAAGACAGCAAGAAAATGTAGAAAATCAGTCGCCAGATTGACGCCCGGCACTGACGCTCCGTTTCGCCTTCGCAAACCCGCGATCCGAGGCGAGGAACCGCTCCAGCATCGGCACGACGAGCTTCTGCGGCGGAACTGCAGTCTCCTGTCCGCCGCCCATGCCGCTGCGGCCGAGCAGTTCGCCATAAAGCGCCAGATCCCTGTGCAGGCCGGCGGGCAATTCGACGGCCATCTTCACCGGGGTATCATCCACGATCGGTCCCAGCTTCAGCTTCGTCATGGTGTCATCCTCCTCCGTTCCCGAAGACCAAATCTCGGCTCACGAGAATCCTGACCGGGAATCCCGGCCGGATGGTGAGCGTCGGCGCGACCTGCAACTGGCGCTGGACGATCTGCTGGCCGGCCTGGTCGACGGTGTCCTGGGCGCCGTCGCGGATGGCGCGGATGAGCCGGTCCTCCTCGTCGCCGGCGGCGAGTTCGGTGCCCACCGCCAGAATGGTCGAGAGCCCGGCCGCCTTCATCAGATCCCACCAATGGTAATCGACCCCGTCCTCGAGCCCGGCGTAGCCGGACGCATCGGCGCCCGGCAGGCGCTCCAGCACCAGCGAGCGGCCATCGGGAAAGATCAACCGGTTCCAGACGAGGAGAACGCGGCGCTGGCCGAAGGCGACGTCATTGTCGTATTCGCCGATGACCCGCGTGCCCTGCGGGATCAGCAGGATCGAGCCGGTCGGGCTGTCGTAGACGGGTTGCGTGACCTGGGCCACGATCTGGCCGGGCAGGTCGGAACGGATGCCGGTGATCAGCGCCGCCGGGAGCACCGATCCGGCCTGCAGGACATAGGGCGAGGCCGGCGGCTCGATGCGATCCGGGGCAACGGTGATGCGATCCGCGGCAGCGCCCAGGAACGCCGCGTGCCGGTCCTGCGCGCCTGCAGCCTCGGGCTGCCCCATGGGGTCATAGCCACCAGGAGGTTGAACGGCGTTGGCTCCACCACCATCCGATCCACCTGCAGGCCGCGGCCCACCCTGAAAGAACACGCCGCTGAGCCGCGCCGCCTCTTCTTCCGCCAGCCGCTGCTGCTCCGCGGCATCCATGGCGGGCGCGGCCTCGAGCGGGGCTGCGATGTCCGGCGCCGGCACTGGCTCGCCGCGATTGCGGGCATTGAGGATCGGGCGGCCGAGATCGCCGGGCAGCGCCGGTCCGAGCGCGGGACCGGCATAGTCGCGCGGCAGTTCGGCCAGCCCGTCGGCGGTGGCGCGGTTCTCGGTGGAAAACAGCTCCTCGCCGCCGCGCTCCACATCCTTGCCCTGCAGCGCATGGATCAGCGCGGCACCGATGCCGAGCGCGGCACCCCCGGCCATGCCCGCCAGCACTTTTCGCGAGAGCCGGGTGACGCGGGGCGGCTCGGCCCGCAGCCGCATCGGTGCGGCGGCAGATTCCTTCTCGCTCATGATCACGATCCCTGCTGGGTTTTAGCGCCAACGTGCCCGCTCGCCGGCGCAACAGCCTGCTGCGCTGGCGGCAACCGATGGATCCGGACCACCTGCTGGCGCTTGCGGCTACCCAGTCGCAGTTCGGCGGCGGCGAAGATGCGGTCGACGATCAGCACATTGCCATGGACGCGGCTGTTGACGATCTCCGGCGCGCCGTCGGTGCCGATGACGAAGAGAGGCGGCATCTCGCCTTGCGCGATGCCGGACGGGAAGACGACATAGACCCGGCGGCCATCGTCGAAGACCGAGACCGGCCGCCAGGGCGGGCTCGTGCCCACGATCTGCAAGCCGTAGCGGTGGTTGCGCGCGGCAGCCGCAGGAATCGCCGGTGTCATGGGCATCGCCCGCCGCTGCGTGGCTGTGGACGAGGAGGTTTCCGGATAGTGCCACGACACCGCCGGCATCCAGGTCTCCTCGCCGGCGCGCAGTTCCAGCATGTAGCTGCGCCGGTCGGTGGCGATGACCAGATTGGTGGTGATCTCAGACCGTGTCGGCTTGACCAGCACATGCACGCGGCGGGACGCGCCGCTGCCACTCTCGGTATCGCCGATGATCCAGCGCGCGGTGTCGCCGGCGGCGATGGGACCGGTTCCGGTCAGCCGCTCGCCCGGCTCCAGCGCAATATCGGTGATCTGTCCCGGCGCGGCATAGACCTGATAAAGCGCGCCCTCGGACCAGGGATAGACCTGGATGGCATTGTAATAGCCCTCGCGGCGCGGCTCCACCCGGGCCGCGAGATTGGCATTGGCCACCCGGCCGGTGGGGTTCTCCGCCACATTGCCGCCTTTCGCTGGCGTCCAGCCCGGTGGCACATGCAGCGGTTTCGGGGCAGGGTCAGCCTGAACGGCAGCGGGCGGCGACGGCAGCGGCGGGACATGGTCGTCGTAACTGAACTGCGGGGCCTTGCTGGTAGCGCAGCCCGCCAGCACGGTGGCCGACAGCAGGACCGCGGCCAGCATGCATCCGGGCAAACGCTTCACCGGATTCCCGGTCGCTCCTTCGGTGAGAACGATGCTCATTGGCTCATCTCCCGCGACCAAGAGATCGCATTGACGTAGATGCCGAGGGGATTGGCGCGCAGGGCGTCGGCCGTGCGGGGCGTCTGGATGACGATGGTCAGGATCGCGGTCCAGCGCTCGGTGGCGGACAGCTGGCCGTTCTCGTAGCGCTTTTCCGTCCAGGCGACCCGAAAACTGTCGGGCGAGGCGCGGATGACGCTGGAGACTTCGACCGAGACCTGCCGCTCGCCCAGGTTGGAGAAGGGATCGCTGCCGCGGGCATGGTCGTTCAGCGCCGCAGCGCCACGGTCGGTGGTCCAGTCATAGGCCCTGAGCCAGTTCTGGCGCAGGATCACCGGATCGGCGGGGATCGACCGGACCTGCTCGATGAAGCGGCCGAGATGCCAGGCGATCTGCGGATCGGTGGGGCGGTAGTCGGCCGCGGCCGGGGCGACAGCCTGAGCCTGACCGAGATCGTCGACCTGCACCACCCAGGGCATCACGGTGCCGCGCGACGATTGCCAGACCAGTGCCGCAGCGAAACCCCCGGCCAGGAACAGGCAGGCGAAGGCCATCAGCCGCCAGTTCCGCGCCTGGACCCGGGCCGAGCCGATGCGCTCGTCCCAGACCTGCGCCGCCTTCTGATAGGGCGTGACCGGTTCCGGGGTCTTGCCGAAATGGGTGGCGGGGCGTTTGAAGAGATTCATGGCTTGTCGCTTTCGGAAAGGGAGACGGAGGCGCCGGGGCCATGGCTGTCGCCGGAGCGCACGGCATGGGCGGTGACGGCTGCGCCCCGGGCAAGTGACTGGCCGCGCATGCGCTGCGCCCAGGCGGGCGCATTGCCGCCGGCACCGGCATTCGAGCTACCAACACCGGCACTCGTGCCGCCAAGCGTGCCTTGCGTGGTCGATCCTCCGGTGCTGGTGAAACCGGCCTTCACGCCGGCTTCGCGGCTGGCATTGAGACTGGCCGCCGCCCGGCGCAGCGGGGTCATGGCGGCGATGCCCGCGCCCTTGCCGACGCCGGCGGCACCGGAGAGTGCGCCACCGATCCCGGATTGCCCGGCGGAGTTGAGGGTATATGCGGTGGAGGCGGCTCCTGCCGTGGCAGCCCCGCCGCGCGCGGTCGCGGCGACGCCCTTGGCGCCGAGCACCGTCGCCCCGCCCGCAGCCAGCGCCGCACCCCCGATGGCGAGGCCGGTGCCGGCGACGGCACCCGCGCCCAGTTGCGGGCCGCCGGAAACCAGCCCGGTGGCGATGCCGGGGCCGAAGATGCCGAGACCCAGCAGGGACAGGGCGGCGAGGACGATGGCCATGGCATCGTCGACGGTGGGGGAAACGCCGCCGAAGCCGGTGGTGAACCGGCCGAACAAGGTGCTGCCGATGCCGATGATCACCGCCAACACCAACACCTTGATCCCCGATGACACGACATTGCCCAGCACCCGCTCGGCCATGAACGCCGTCTTGCCGAACAATCCGAAGGGGATGAGCACGAAACCGGCCAGCGTGGTGAGCTTGAACTCGATCAGGGTGACGAAAAGCTGCACGGCGAGGATGAAGAAGGCGAGGATGACCAGCGCCCAGGCGAAGAACAGGCAGAGGATCTGGATCAGGTTCTCGAAGACCGCGACCCAGCCCATCAGGTCGGAGATGGATTCCAGCAGCGGCCGCCCCGCATCGAGCCCGGTCTGGGCGACGCGGCCGGGACGCATCAGATCGGCGGCGGAAAAGCCGGTGCCCGAGGCCATGAGCCCAAGCCCGGCGAAGCTCTCGAAGACGATCCGGGCGAGGCTGTTCCAGTTGGTGATCAGCCAGGCGAAGACGCCGACGAAGAGGGTCTTCTTGACCAACCGGGCGACGATGTCGTCATCGGCGCCCCAGGTCCAGAACAGGGCGGCCAGGGTCACGTCGATGACGATCAGGGTGGTGGCGATGAAGGCGACTTCGCCGCCCAGCAGCCCGAAGCCCGAGTCGATATAGCTGGTGAAGACAGCCAGGAACTCGTCGATGACCCCGGTGCCGCCCATGGATGATCACTCCGCTTCGGGCGAAGTGGATGGGCCGAACGATGCCGGAGCAGGATAGCGCCCTAGAAACCGGTCGCGGGTCTCGGCCCAGATCGCGAGGCATTCGGCGTCCTTGGCTGCGGCCTCGCCCATGCGCTGGCAGCGCCGCTGATCGGCGCGTAGCGGATCTTCCGGCTGCGACCGATCTTCCCGCCCGGGCAGCGGCGGCAGATCGCCGCTCCGTTCCATCCGGATCAGCGTCACGGTCATCACGATCGCCAGGAACAGGATGGCAATGAGCCGGGCCATCGCCTTGCCTCCCATGGTTGCGCCGCCTCGGGTTTCAGTTGTTGAACATCCGGGCATTGCCGGGCTGGTAACCGCTGCCGGGCGTCAGAAAGCGTTCGCGCTGGATGCGGCCCTGTTCGGCGGCCGTCGCGCGCTCGGCCTCGGTCAGCGCCTCGGTCCTTCCATTGGCCGAGACCACGGCGATCAGGTCCGAGATCTGCTGGGACTGGAGCGCGAGCAGCTGGTTGCCGGCCTGGGTGGCCTGCAGCGCGCCGACGGCATTCTGACTCTCATCGACCAGCGTCGCCATCTCCTCGCGATTGCTGTCGATATTGCCGGTGACGCCGGCCTGGACGCGCATGGCGTCCTGCAAGCCACCGATGCTGTTCTGCCAGCGGGTCCGGGCATCGGCGATGATCTGGGCGTCGCTCGCGGTCGGGGAGAGGGTGCCGTAGTCCTGCTGGAACATCCGGTCGATGTCCTGCACGTCGAAGGCGATGTTCTGTGCTTCGTCCAGCAGCTGTTGCGTGCGTTGGACATTCTGCTGCAACTGCTGCAGCGAACTGTGGGGCAGGCTTTCGAGATTGCGGGCCTGGTTGATCAGCATCTGCGCCTCGTTCTGCAGCGAAGCGATCTGGTTGTTGATCTGCTCCAGCGTCCGCGCCGCGGTCAGCAGGTTCTCGGCATGGTTGGTCGGATCGTAGACGATGCGCCCGAACCCGCCGAAGAAGGCGTGGGCTGGCGTCGCAAGGATCGGGGCCAGCGCCAGCGGGGCGGCAAGGGTGAGCGCCAGCAGCGAGGTGCCGACGACGCGGGGCATGCGGGTTCGTGTCATGGAAGAATCTCCTCTGTGGCGTCAGTGGGTGCGGGTTCCGGTTCAGCCGGAACGGAATCGTCTGGTTCGCGGGCGGTGGTGGCGTCGATGTCGGCGTCAGCGGGCACGGGCTTCGAACCACTCGGTTCAAAAAGGGGCACGCCAACCTCATTGGGAGCCAGATTGTCGAGATCCGGGATCAGTTCCGCCGCCCAGTCGACGCCGCGCGCCTTGAGCCAAGCAGCGAGAAAACCGTTGCGGCCATGCTCGGCGAGGATGCTCGAGATCAGCGCCTGATCGGACTTCGAGGATGCAGTGCAGAGCGCGAGGCCGACCTCAGAGAGCCCCAGCTCGAACAGACGGTTGCCGCGCCGGGACTGGCAGTAATAGTTCCGCTTCGGCGCCGCCCTTGCGAGGATCTCGATCTGGCGGTCGTTCAGCCCAAAGCGGCGATAGATGGCGGTGATCTGCGGCTCGACGGCGCGTTCGTTCGGCAGCAGCAGCCGAGTCGGGCAGCTTTCGATGATTGCGGGCGCGATGGCGGAATTGTCGATGTCGGACAGGCTTTGCGTCGCGAAGACGACCGAGGCGTTCTTCTTCCGCAGCGTCTTCAGCCATTCGCGCAGTTGCTCCGCGAAGGCATCGTCGTCCAGCGCCAGCCAGCCCTCGTCGATGATCAGCAGCGTCGGGCGGCCATCGAGCCGGTCGCCGATGCGGTGGAACAGATAGGACAGAACCGCGGGCGCCGCGCTGGTGCCGACCAGCCCCTCGATCTCGAAGGCCTGGACATCGGCCGCGCCGAGATGCTCGCCCTCGGCGTCAAGCAGTCGGCCATAGGGGCCGCCAACGCAATAGGGCCGCAGCGCCTGCTTCAACTCGTTGGATTGCAGCAGCACGGCGAGGCCGGTGATGGTGCGCTCCCCGACCGGGGCCGAGGCCAGCGAGATCAGCGCCGTCCAGAGATGTTCCTTCACCTCCGGGGTGACCGCGATGCTCTCGCGCGAAAGAATGGCGGAGATCCAATCCGCCGCCCAGGCCCGCTCGGCGGTCTCATGGATGCGGGCCAGCGGCTGCAGGGCGACGGAAGCCTCGTCACCCTCGCTCAGCCCGCCGCCGAGATCGTGCCAGTCGCCGCCCATCGCGAGCGCGGCGGCGCGGATGCTGCCGCCGAAATCGAAGGCAAAGACCTGCGATCCTTCGTAGCGCCGGAATTGCAGTGCCATCAGCGCCAGCAACACCGACTTGCCCGCGCCGGTCGGGCCGACGACCAGCGTATGGCCGACATCGCCGACATGCAGCGAGAACCGGAACGGCGTCGAGCCCTCGGTACGCCCGTAGAGTAGCGGCGGCGCGTCGAAATGCATATCCCTCGCCTCGCCGGCCCAGACGGCAGAGAGTGGGATCATGTGCGCCAGATTCAGCGTCGAGATCGGCGGCTGGCGGACATTGGCATAGGCGTGGCCGGGCAGAGAGCCGAGCCAGGCGTCGACGGCATTGACCGTCTCGATCATGGCGGTGAAATCTCGGCCCTGAACGATCTTCTCGATCAGCCGCAGCTTCTCGTCGGCGACGCGGGCGTCCTCATCCCAGACCGTGATCGTCGCCGTGACAAAACCCATGCCGGCGATGTCTGCCCCAAGTTCCTGCAGTGCCATGTCGGCATCGGCGGCCTTGTTCGCCGCGTCGGTGTCCACCAGCGCCGCGGGTTCGCTGGTCATGACTTCCTTGAGGATGGCCGCGATACTCTTGCGCTTTGCGAACCATTGCCGCCGGATCCCGGTCAGCAGCCGGGTCGCATCCACCTTGTCGATCAGGATGGCACGGGTGGACCAACGATAGGGGAAAGCGATGCGATTCAGGTCGTCGAGAATGCCGGGCGTGGTGGCACCCGGAAAGCCGGTGATGGTCAGCACCCGCAGATGCCGGTCGCCGAGGCGCGGCTCCAGCCCGCCGGTCAGCGGCTGATCGGCCAGCAGCGCATCCAGATAGACCGGCACCTCCGGTACCCGCACCCGCTGCCGGTTGGTCGAGATCGTGGAATGCAGGTAGGTCAGCGTCCCGGCATCGTCGAGCCAGGCGCATTCCGGCATGAAGCCGTCCAGCAGCGCCAGCATCCGGTCGGTGCGGTCGGCAAAACCCCGCACCTGTTCCCAGGGGTTCACGCCTGTGGTCTCGCGGCCCTCATAGAGCCAGGATTCGGATCGCGCGGCTTCCTCGGCGGGCGGCAGCCAGAGGAAGGTCAGGAAATAGCCGGAAACGAAATGGCTGCCTTCCTGCTCGAATTCCGCCTTGCGCTCGGCATCGACCAGCGCCGAGGCCGGATCGGGGAAGGTGCTATCGGGATAGGTCGCGGCCTCAGACCGCTGCGCCTCGACGAAGATCGCCCAGCCGGAGCCGAGGCGGCGAAAGGCATTGTTGAGCCGTCCGGCCACTGCGACCAGCTCGGCCGCGACGGCAGAATCCAGATCGGGACCGCGGAACCGGGCCGTGCGCTGGAACGAGCCGTCCTTGTTCAGCACGATGCCCTCGCCGATCAGCGCCGCCCAGGGCAGGAAATCGGCGAGACGGCTGGTGGTGCGACGGTATTCGGCGAGGTTCATCATGACCGGGCTCCCTCAGACCTCCAGCCGCCCAGGCAGGCGCAGATGGCGGCGCGCGACCTCGACGAAGAGCGGGTCGCGTTTCGCCGCCCAGACCGCCGCGACATGGCCGACGGCCCAGATCAGGAGACCCGCGAGCCAAAGCTGCAGCCCAAGGCCCACGGCCCCGGCCAGGGTGCCGTTCAGGATTGCGACACTTCGGGGTGCTCCACCGAGCAGGATCGGCTCGGTCAGGGCGCGATGCACCGGGACCGAGAAGCCCGGTATCGTATCCAGCTGTTCGAACGTCGCCGACATCACACCAGCGCCCCGCCGCCGAAGCTGAAGAAGGACAGGAAGAAGCTGGAGGCGGCGAAGGCGATGGAGATGCCGAAGACGATCTGGATCAGGCGGCGGAAACCGCCGCCGGTATCGCCGAAGGCCAGCGTCAGGCCGGTGACGATGATGATGATCACCGCCACGATTTTCGCCACCGGCCCCTCGATGGAATCGAGGATCGATTGCAGCGGTGCTTCCCAGGGCATCGAGGAACCGGCGGCATGTGCGGCCGGAGCGATGAACAGACTGACATAGAGCGCGGTCGCCGCCGTCGCGACGTAATGACGGATGTGCAGGGCATGGCGGATCATTCTGGTTCTCCAGTATCTTGTGGGGTGTCGGCGTCAGGAATGACGGAAGCGATGCGGTAGTCGCCCTCCGGCCCAAGCCCAGCGATGCGGGCCAGTTCGACCAGCTCGCGCGCGGAACCGCGCCCGGCGAGAACGGCAACGAGATCGATGGTTTCCGCGATCATGGCGCGCGGCACCGTGACGACGGCCTCCTGGATCAGCTGTTCGAGGCGGCGCAGGGCGCCGATTCCCGATCCGGCATGGATGGTGCCGATGCCGCCGGGATGTCCGGTGCCCCAGGCCTTGAGCAGATCCAGCGCTTCGGACCCGCGCACCTCGCCGATCGGGATACGGTCGGGACGCAGCCGCAGCGATGAGCGCACCAGGTCGGACAGGCTGGCGACGCCGTCCTTGGTCCGCATCGCCACCAGATTGGGCGCCGCGCATTGCAACTCGCGGGTGTCCTCGATGATCACCACCCGGTCCTGCGTCTTCGCCACCTCGGCCAGCAGCGCGTTGGTCAGGGTGGTCTTGCCGGTCGAGGTGCCGCCGGCGACGAGGATGTTGGCGCGGGTCGCGACCGCGAGACGTAGCGCCTCGGCCTGCATCCGGGTCATGATACCCGAGCCGACGTAGTCGTCGAGGGTGAAGACAGCGACAGCGGGTTTGCGGATGGCGAAGGCTGGGGCCGCGACCACGGGCGGCAGCAGACCCTCGAAGCGTTCTCCGGTTTCCGGCAATTCGGCGGAAACGCGCGGGCTGCGGGCATGGACCTCGACGCCGACATGATGCGCGACCAGCCGGATGATGCGCTCGCCGTCGGCCGGGGACAGGATCTGGCCGGTCTCGACCAGCCCGTCGCGCAGCCGGTCGACCCAGATCCGGCCGTCCGGGTTCAGCATGACCTCGACGATCTCGGGATCGCGCAGCAGGGACGAGATGGCAGGCCCCAGCGCGGTGCGGAGCATGCGGACACCGCGCGCTACCACTGCCTGTCTGTGGTCTGGACCTGCCATCCCGTCCCCCGTTCCTCCGGGGCGGCGAGAGAAGATCCCCGGATGGGGTCGACTAAAAGAGCCTCAAAACAGGTTCGCGCAACAGCTAACTTTCTGAAATCGTGGTGGATCGTAGGGGAGCGAAAAAATACAGGAGACCTGCGGCAAGGATTTTCTGCGCAGGCGGCACAGGGTAGCTTCCGATGCCTCTCACACTTCCGGGCGAAGCGCCTCCAGGAAAGTCTTCAGAACCGGATTGTCGTTCCCCGGATGCCAGCAGGCGACGTAGCCGATCCGGGTCGCGCCATTGGCGTCATGAACCGGCCGGAACACCGCACCCAGCCCCGTCAAACCGCTCGCGCATTCGCATTGCAGGCTGATGCCCTCACCCGCTCCGACCAGGCTGAGGATGCTCTCGCGGCTGACGTGCAGGTTGACGATCTCGGGGCTGTCCGATGGCGCTGCGAGTTTGCCGATCAGGATGTTGCGGATGTCAGGACCAGGATCCTGATGCGAGATCAGAAGGCGTTCTCCTTTCAGGTCCGACCAGTAGACGAACGGTTTTTCAGCCAGCGGATGGCTTTCAGGCAAAACAACCACCAACTGCTCGGTGCCGATCGCCATGGTGTGAAGCACCGGGCACCGATCCGGATCGCCGAGGATGACCGCGACGTCCAGCTTGCCCGAATGGATATCGGCCATCAGTTCGACGAAGGGCGCTTCCAGCAGATCCAGGCCGATGTCGGGATGGTTTTCGCGGAAGCGGCGCAGGATGAAGCGCAGGTTGCCCGAGGACAGCGATTTGTAGAAGCCTAGCATGACGCTGCCTCGCCTGCCTTGGACAGCGGCCTGCGTGCGGTCGGTCAGGTGCTGGAGATCGTTCAGGATGCGTCCGGCCATGACCGTGAAATCCTCGCCGACGGGAGTCAGAGTTGCCCCTGCTGTCGAGCGGTCGAACAAGGCAACGCCAAGCTCTTCCTCGAGTTCGCGGATCCGTCGGCTTACGACCGGCTGCTGGACCTCCAGTTCCAGCGCGGCGGCGCTGAAGCTGCCATTGCGGGCTGTCGCGACAACATATCGGAGATGCCGAAGATCCATACGCGCTATTGTCTCTGTCGATAGATCCCGAAACGGGGCGTTTAAGGGCGATGCTTATAAATCGCGGGATCTCGAGTCGGCGTGCAGCATTAGGAAAATTTCGAGCGTGTACTGATATCGCCTAGCCCGTCTGGCGGTACAGAGTACCGTCACGCCGTCTATGACCTCTGTTTCAGGGCCAGCCGAGCCAAGCTGCGAACTGTTGCCTGTTCCTGAAGCGCTTCCGGTAGGCCGGCTGTTGCATTCGAACGACACAACGCGGCGCTTGGATCAGGGGATCCTTACGATCGAGTTCTGATGGTGCGCACGGCCAGTAGTGGCAGCCACACCTTTATTCTTTTGAGCAAGGCGATAATTCATCGAAGAACGGCAGGACGGTATTGTGCCGAAACGTCGTCTTTCTCGATATCTGCAGGCTGTCTCGCCTTGGTCTTCGCAAGATCAACGAGCGGCTGGAACCGCGCCGTGAAGAAGCGCAGCACCTTCGGCTCGTGGATCATCTCCAGACCGGCGATCCTGCCCCGGCGCTTGTAGACGGCGATGCACGCCTCGGCGACCGTGTCGAGATGCGCGTAGGTATAGACCCGCCGCGGAAGGGTCAGCCGCACCAGTTCCAGCTTGGGCCGATGATGGTCGCCGGTTTCGCGATTGCGGCCGGCCGAGACGATCCCCCGTTCCATGGCGCGCACTCCCGATTCGACATAAAGCTCGGCAGCCAGGGTCTGGGCGGGGAAACGGTCCTGTGCCACATGCGGCAGGAAGGCCCTGGCGTCGATGAAGACGGCGTGGCCGCCGGTCGGTTTCACCACCGGGATGCCGGCTTCGTCCAGCTTGTCGGCCAGATAGCGGCACTGCGCCACGCGGTGATGGATATAGTTGTAATCGACCGACTCGACGATGCCGCGGGCCATCGCCTCCATGTCGCGTCCGGCCATCCCGCCATAGCTGGGCATCCCCTCGAACAGCACGACCAGTTCCGAGGCCTTCTGGTAAAGCTCCTCGTCGTTCATGCACAGGAAGCCGCCGATATTGACCAGGCAGTCCTTCTTGCCGCTCATCGTGCAGCCGTCGGCATAGGACATCATCTCCTTGAGGATCGCGGCAATGGTCACGTCCGCATAGCCCTCCTCGCGTGTCTTGATGAAATAGGCGTTCTCGATGCAGCGGGTGGCGTCATACATCACCTTGATGCCGTGCGCGGCGCACAGCTTGTGGACGGCGCGCATGTTGGCCATGCTGACTGGCTGGCCGCCGGCAAGGTTCACCGTGACCGCGAGGCACAGATAGGGGATGCGCTCGGCGCCGACCTCGGCGATCAGCCGCTCCAGCTTGGACAGGTCGACATTGCCCTTGAAGGGCAGGTCGAGCTGCGAATCATGCGCTTCGTCGACGATGATATCGACGAAGGTCGCGCCGTTGCGCTCCTGATGCGCGCGCGTGGTGGTGAAGTACATGTTGCCCGGCACGCAATCGCCCGGCTTGATCATGATCATCGACAGTAGGTTCTCGGCACCGCGGCCCTGATGCGTCGGCACGATGTGGCGGAACCCGTAATATTCGCGCACCACCTCTTGCAGGTGCAGGAAGTTCCGGCTGCCGGCATAGGCCTCGTCGCCCAGCATCATGCCCGCCCATTGGTTGTCGCTCATCGCGGTGGTGCCGCTGTCGGTCAGCAGGTCGATCATGCACTGGTTCGAGCGCAGCAGGAAGGTGTTGTACCCGGCCTCGGCGATGAAGCGTTCTCGCTCGGCCTTGGTGGTGACGGAGATCGGTTCGATCACCTTGATCTTGTACGGCTCGGCGACGTAATGTTTGGTCATTTCTCTCTCCCTTAGGGCCGCATATCCTGCGGCGTGGTTTCCGTGACGAAGGTGGCAAGTGCGGTGATGTCGGTTACGACGATCTCGTGCGTGTCGCTCTCGAGCAGGCCGGCGCGCTTCATCGCGCTTATCGTGCGGCTGACGGTCACGCGATGCAGGCCCAGCAGGTCGCCTATGTCGGCGTGCGACAGCGGCAGCCGCTCCGAACCGCGCGCCAGGTACAGGCCATAGAAGAACCGGGCCAGCCGCTGGGGCACCGACAGGAAGGTGATCTCCTCGACCTGCGTCGACATCACGTAGCACTTGGCGGCAAGATTCGAGATCAGCGCGACGCTGACGGCGGGATGGCGGGGCAGCAGCTCCTCCAGCACCACCCGGCGAGAGAACTCGTAGGCGACGCAGGGCTCGATCACGGTGATGTGGTGCATGTAGGGGTGGTGGCCGAACATCGCCGCTTCGCCGAGGGTCGAACCCGGCCCGCTCAGCCACAGCGTCCGTTGCAGGCCGGTCTCGCTGGCGGCGGCGACCTTGATCGTGCCCGAGCGCAACAGGAAGATGCTTGCCACCGCGTCCTCGGGCCGCTGGACGACGAAACGCGCGTTCCACGTCACCTTACGGCCGAGATGCAGCGCGTCATTCCAGCCGCTCTGGTCCCGAAACTCGATCCAGGGCACGATGGGGAGTTGATTCACCTCGTCGGCATGAGTCCGCATGACCATGGCTTCATTGCCTCCCGCACCCCTACTGCAGCTATTTCCCAGGATCGGGCGTGCAGTGGTAATCCCTCCTAGCAACGAATCTGCTGCGGTTCAGTAGCGGTAACTACAGCTCGCTATCCTGTTGCCTTAGGAAAGATTGTATAAATGCTGGGGTTGCTCACGCCACTTGGTCATCAGGTAAAGTTGTCATACTATGCAGCCTGAAAGAATTCCCGCCCCGGATGGTGGCATGCGTGATGGCAGGGTAGCCGACCGGGGATTTTACCAATCTGATTGACGCCTATGCGGGACGCAATTGTCGGGATGAGCGGCGACAAAGGCCGTAACGGTCACGCAATTTGTTGCCACCGCCGAAACGCGAGCTAGATCCTGAAACTCCACCCCCCAGCGGCTGGCGTTGTAGATCTGCGGGATCAGCACGCAATCGGCCATGCCCGGCCTGTCGCCATGGCAGAACCGCCCGGCAAAGCCCGGATGGTCCAGCAGCCGCTCGACGGCCTCCAAGCCGCGGGCGATGTTCTCGCGGTTCCAGGCGGTGCGCGCCTCGGATCCGGCCAATGCCTCCACCCGCGCCAGCACCCCCAGATTCGAGAGCGGATGGATCTCGCAGGCCACCGCCAGCGCCAACGCCCGGGCATGCGCCCGCGCCGCCGCGCCTTCGGGCAGCAGCGCCGGCTGCGGCCGGGTTTCCTCGAGGTATTCCAGGATCGCCAGCGACTGCGTCAGCCGCAGCCCGTCGATCTCCAGCACCGGCACCAGCCCCTGCGGGTTCAGCGCCAGATGATCCGCGCGCCGCTGCTCACCGGCCACCAGATCCACCGCCACCCGCTCATAGGCGATGCCCTTCAGCGCCAGCGCGATCCGCACCCGGTAGGATGCGGAAGAGCGCCAGTAGTCGTGCAGCACGACCGTCATGGCAGCGCAGGCAGGACCTGCCCGGTGCAGGGGCCGAAGCCGATGCGATAACCCTCGCCCCGCGCCTGGGCGAACAGCCCGATCTCGTCGCCGTCCTCGATGAAGGTGCGGGGCGCGCCATTGACCGTGACCGGCACCTTGCCGCCCCCGGTCATCTCCAGCAGCGCCCCGGTCTGCTCGCGCTCCGGCCCCGAGATCGTGCCCGAGCCCAGCAGGTCGCCGACCCGCATCGGGCAGCCGGAACTGGTGTGATGCGCCAGTTGCTGGGCGCTGGAGTAATACATGACGCCGTAATTCGTCCGCCCCATGACCTGGCCGTTCATGGTCCAGCCGATCTCCAGGTCGTAAAGCCCCGGCCGCCGCTCGTGCAGATAGGGCAGCAGCGGGTTCGCCCGCTCGGCACCCGCGCAGCGAAACGGCTCCAGCGCCGCCTGGGTCACGATCCATGCGCCGATGGTGGTGCCAAGCGCCTTGGACTGGAACGGGCCCAACGGCTGGTATTCCCAGGCTTGCACGTCGCGCGCCGACCAGTCGTTCAGCAGCACATAGCCGAAGATCGCCTGCTCTGCGTCCTCGACGCTCAGGCGCTGGCCCATCACGCTGTCCGCGCCGACGATGGCGCCCAGCTCAAGCTCCAGGTCCAGCCTGCGGCAAGGCGCCCATTCCGGCCCGGCCTCGCCCTTCAACTGACCCATCGGACGGCGGATCGGCGTGCCCGAGACCACGACCGAGGACGCCCGCCCGTTATAGCCGATGGGCATATGCGTCCATTGCGGCGGCAGGGCGTTCTCGGGACCGCGAAACAGCACGCCCACATTGAAGGCATGGTTCTTCGAGGCGTAGAAATCGGTGAACTCCGTGACCCGGATCGGCAGGTGCAGTTGTGCCTCGGCCATGGCGACCAGCGGCAGGCTGCGGTCGCCCTCCTCGGCCAGAAGCGCGGTCAGCCGGGCGCGGATCTCGTCCCATTTCGCCCGCCCCAGCGCGATGAAATCGTTGAGCCCCGGCTGCGCGAACGTGCCGCCCGCATCGACCAGCCCGCGCGCCTCGCATTCGGCCAGGTCGAGGATCATGTCGCCGATGGCCACCCCGCAGCGCGGCGCATCGCCCGACACGGAGAACACCCCATAGGGCAGGTTGTTCAGGGGAAACGGGCAATCCGCCTGATTGGCGCTTTCGAGCCAGGACCGCAATAGAGCCACAACCGGCCTCCTTCTTTCTTGTGCAAATATCCCCGGCCCCCGGCCTTCGACCTTGGGGCCTCACTTGACGCCGGGCGTTCCGTCGAACTTCTTCTCGAGCCGGTCCCAGACCTCGATGTAGTCCTGCTGCATCGGGGCCTCGCGGGCGGCGAATTCGGTGAGGTGCTGGGGAAAGCGGGTCTCGAACATGAAGCTCATGGTCTCCTCCAGCTTCTCGGGCTTCAGTTCCGCATTGCTGGCGCCCTCGAAGGCGTCGCGGTCGGGGCCGTGCGGCAGCATGCAATTGTGCAGGCTGATGCCGCCCGGCGCGAAGCCCTGCGGCTTGGCGTCGTAGATGCCGTAGATGTTGCCCATCAGCTCGGACATGATGTTCTTGTGATACCAGGGCGGGCGGAAGCTGTGCTCGGCCACCATCCAGCGCTCGCGGAACAGCACGAAGTCGATATTCGCCGTGCCCTCCTGTCCCGAGGGCGCGGTCAGCACGGTGAAGATCGACGGGTCGGGATGGTCGAACAGGATCGCGCCCACCGGCGAGTAGGTCCGCAGGTCGTATTTGTATGGGCAGTAATTCCCGTGCCAGGCCACCACGTCCAGCGGCGAGTGGTCGATCCAGGTCTCGTGGAACTGGCCGCACCACTTGATGACCACGCGGGACCGGACCTCGCGATCCTCGAAGGCCGCCACCGGGCATTTGAAGTCGCGCGGATTGGCCAGGCAGTTGGCGCCGATGGGGCCGCGGCTGGGCAGATCGAACTTCTGGCCGTAATTCTCGCAGACGAAGCCCCGGCAGGGACCTTCCAGCACCTCGACGCGATAGACCAAGCCACGCGGGAGAATGGCGATCTCCTTCGGCTCCAGGTCGATCACGCCCAGTTCGGTGCAGAAGCGCAGCCGGCCCTCTTGCGGGACCACCAGCAACTCGCTGTCGGCCGAGAAGAAATATTCGTCCTGCATCGAGCGGGTAACCAGGTAGACATGCGACGCCATGCCGACCTGGATGTTCACGTCGCCGGCCGTGGTCATGGTGCGCATGCCGGTGATCCAGGTCAGCTCCTCCTCCGGGACCGGGATCGGGTCCCAGCGATACTGGCCCAGGCTGACGATGTCGTCGCGCAGGTTCGGCGCCGTCTTCCAATGCGGCAGCTCGATCGCCGCGAAATCGCCGGTATGGCGGACCGAGGGCCGGATGCGATAGCACCAGGTCCGCTCGTTCTGGCCGCGCGGCGCAGTGAAGGCGGTGCCCGACAGCTGCTCGGCGTAAAGGCCGTATTCGCATTTCTGGGGACTGTTCTGGCCCTGCGGCAAGGCGCCGGGCAGCGCCTCGGTCTCGAAGTCGTTGCCGAAGCCGGGCATGTAGCCCGGATGCGTGCCGGTGGCAGTCGCGGCCCGCATCATCCCCACTGGAAGATCATGGGTCGTCATTGCAACTCTCCTGCATATTCGTTGGGATTGCAACGATCATACTGTTGCATATGCAACGATGTCAACGGCGATCTGCGAGCGGCGCGCGCTTGTTGCAACCGCAATGAATTTCTGCTGTGTTGCGCGCAGGAGGCACGCATGTCGTTCGATCTGGACCAGTTCCTGCCCTATCGGCTCAGCGTCGCGGCAGCCCGGATCAGCCGCCGCTTCGCCGCGCTCTACGAGGCCGAGGCCGGGCTGACCGTCCCCGAATGGCGGGTGCTGGCGCATCTGGACAAGGCGGGCGCGGTCAGCGTGCGCGACATCACGGCGCGGGTGAACCTGGAGAAATCCATCGTCAGCCGCGCCGCCACGCGGCTGGAAACGGCGGGGTTGGTGCGGAAATCCGGCCATAGCACCGACCGGCGGCTGGTCGCGCTGGAACTCACGCCTGCGGGCCGGGCGCTGATGCAGCGCCTGGGCCGCATCGCCGAGGATTTCCAGGCGGAGCTGCTGGCCGAGTTGGGCGACGATGCCGCGGTGCTCGGACGGGCGCTGACCCGGCTGACCGGAACGGAAGTGTGATCTGCTATCGTCCTGATCCAACCGATCCGGCTTGACAGATCCAGATGGTCCAGCGGTTCCTCGGTGGATGCTTTCAGGTGATATCGCCGAACTCCACTCGAAGAGGCAGCCATCTTGACGGTCACGGCAGAAACATCGGTCCATTATGGTGTCCAAGCCATGTGGGCGGATGGTGGAACTTCAGGCAGATCAAGAGGATGTCCGGCTGCAGCCCGATCTTGTAGCCGGACCTGCTGTATTGAGCGATCTTGCTCGTGAAACCTCCTCGCGCGATGCAAAATCACGGCCAATGCCAAGTCACAGGATCAGCCTGAGATAACGATGATCCCGTCCCGCACGCTTACCGGCACGGCATCGAGGCCGCAATCCGCGCCCTCGACCACATCTCCCGAGCGAATGTCAAAGCAGGCGCCATGAGCGGTGCACATCAATTTGGTTCCGTCTGCCGAGACCAACTGGTCGCCGCGATAGTCGAGCGGCAGATACTGGTGCGGGCAGGCATTCACATAGGCCAGCAGTTCATCGCCGACGCGGACCACCAGCATCGGGAACGAGCCCCTGTCGGTCGTCACGGACAGCGACAGGATGCCCTCGACTTGCGCTTCGGCGCAGACTGGCGTGCCGGCGGCAGGGGCGGATGAATAATCGGTCCAGGCCATCGAACGATCTCCGACAGAAACCTGCCTGCAAGCGCAGGCAGGTTGCGCGGTACCGATTTATTCGGCGGGGTCGGCGCTGAGAACGCCACGGCGGATCTGGTCCTCCTCGATGGATTCGAACAGGGCGCGGAAATTGCCCTCGCCGAAGCCGTCATCGCCCTTGCGCTGGATGAATTCGAAGAAGATCGGCCCGATCACGGTTTTCGAGAAGATCTGCAGCAGCACCCGCGTCATGCCGCCGCCCACGACGCCTTCGCCGTCGATCAGGATGCCGTGCTTCTTCATCCGCTCGATGGGTTCCTGATGCCCCTTCACGCGGCGATGCGACATCTCGTAATAGGTATCGGGCGGCCCCGGCATGAATTCCATCCCCGCCGCCGCGATGGCGTCGGTCCCGGCATAGATGTCCTCGCTGGCGATGGCGATGTGCTGGATGCCCTCGCCCTTGTATTCGCGCAGATATTCCTCGATCTGGCTGTGATCGTCGGTGCTTTCGTTGATCGGGATGCGAATCTTGCCGTCGGGCGAGGTCAGTGCGCGGCTGACCAGGCCGGTCTGCTTGCCCTTGATGTCGAAATACTTGATCTCGCGGAAATTGAACGTGTCGTGGTAGAACTTGTACCAGGTGTCCATGTTGCCGCGGATGACATTGTGGGTCAGGTGGTCCAGGTAGTAGAAGCCGAAGCCCTCGGGGCGCGGGTCCGCTTCGGCCAGCCAGTCATAGTCGGCCTCGTAGGCGCTGCCCTCGTCGCCATAGCGGTCGATGAAATAGAGCAGCGAGCCGCCGATGCCATGGACCGCCGGCGCCTCGATCGACTTGCCCTCGCCCGTATATTCCCGCGCGCCCAGCTCAAGCGCCCGCTTCAGCGCCACCTGCGCATCGACGACGCGCCAGGCCATGGCCGGGGCGCAGGGGCCATGCTGGGCGACGAAGCCCGCCGCGTAGCTGTCGGGATCGGCATTCAGCAGATAGTTGATGTCGCCCTGGCGATAGAGCGTGATCTCCTTCGACTTGTGCTTCGCGACCGGCACGAAACCCATCTGGCGGAAGATCCGGTCGAGGATCTCGGGCTGCGGATGGGCGAATTCGACGAATTCGAAACCGTCGGTGCCAGCCGGGTTGGCCTTGCTGATCGTGGCCTTGGGGGCGTTGTGCGGGAAGGGTCCCATAATTTCCTCCTGTTCGCTTATGGGTGGGAATGTGACACAATGTCGCTGCAAGGGGGTTGCAAATTTGGTGAAAACTACCCCATATTTGCATGAAATAAGCGGAATCGGCCGAATTCGTGCGCGCAATGAGCCTTGATCAGTTTGACATCGCCATACTTGTTGCATTGCAGGCCGATGGCGCGATGACCAACGCCGCTCTGTCTGAGGTGGTGAACCTGTCGGCCTCGCAATGCTCGCGCAGGCGGGTGAACCTGGAACAGGCCGGGATCATCGAAGGCTATTCGGCGCGGCTGAATGCGACTAGGCTCGGCTTTGGGCTACGCGCCATCATTCGGGTCAATCTGTCCAGCCACGGCCAGCGGAAGGACGATGATTTCGCCCGCTTCGTCGCGGCGCATCCGCAGATCCGCGCGGCCTTCTCGGTCTCGGGGGATGCGGATTACGTGCTCGATGTCCGGGTGCGCGACCTCGAGGCGTTTTCGGATTTCATCCATCGTCAACTGTTGCCACATTCGCAGGTCGCGCAGGTGCGCTCGGAAATCGTACTCAGGACGTTGAAGGATGAAAAGGGCGTCGCGCCCGGTCTGGTCACGACGCCCGATTCAGGTTGATGCGAGATCAGGTCTCAGCGAGGCCGGCAGCGAAGCGGCGCCAGTTCGCAACATAGCTCGCTGCCGATTGCAGCAGGCTCTGGCGAGCGGCTTCGTTCAGGGTGCGGACCACCTTGCCGGGGCTGCCGATGACCAGGCTGCCATCCGGGATCTCCGTCCCCTCTGTGACCAGGGTACCCGCGCCGATCAGGCACCCACGCCCGATCCGCGCGCCGTTCAGGACCATGGCACCCATTCCGATCAGCGACCCGTCGCCAATGGTGCAGCCGTGTACGATGGCGCGATGGCCGATAGTGACGTCTGCGCCGATCCTGGCCGGAAAGCCCGGATCGGCATGGATCATCGCGTGTTCCTGGATGTTGGTGCGGGCGCCGACCGTAATCGGCTCGTTGTCGCCGCGCAGCACAGCGCCGAACCAGATGCCGACCTCGGGGCCGATGGTCACCTCGCCCACCACCGTGGCGGTGGGGGCGACCCAGAAGTCGCCCCCGTCCGGCAAGCGAGGCTGGCGGTCGTTCAGCCTGTAGATGCTCATCCCCGGACCCTCAGAACCTGTAGCCGGCGACGCGCGGCAGCCAGGTCGCCAGGTCGGGCAGCGCCATGATCGTCAGCATCCCGCCGATCATCAGCAGCACGAAGGGCGCGGCGCCGCGGATCACGGTGGACAGCGGGCTGCCGGTGATGCCCTTGATGACGAACAGGTTCATGCCGACCGGCGGGGTGATCATCGCCAGTTCCAGGTTGATCATCAGCAGCACGCCATACCAGATCAGGTCGATATCCAGGGCGATCAGCGCCGGCAGCAGGATCGGCGTGGTGATCAGGATGATGGCAATGCTTTCCAGGAACATGCCCATCACGAAGATCATCGCCATGACCACCAGGATGAACATCATCGGCGTCAGGTTCATCGCCACGATCAGTTCGGATATCTGGTTCGGCAGGCGGATGATGGTGATCGCATTGCCGAAAACCGCCGCGCCCGCGATGATGGCGAAGACCATCAGCGAGGTCAGCACCGTGTCGCGCAGGCACAGGCCCAGGTTGCGCAGCCCCAGGTTGCGATAGACCAGCAGCCCGACCAGCAGCGCATAGAGACAGCCGACCGCTGCGGCCTCGGTCGCGGTGAAGATGCCGAAATAGATCCCGCCCATCACCACCGGCGGCATCAGCAGCGCCCAGATCGACTTGTTCATCGCCGCCAGCACCGCCTTCCAGCCCGGGAAGGGCGCGCGGTCGATATCGCCGGACCTGCGGGCGCTGATGAGGCAGAAGACCGCGAAGACCAGGGCCAGCAGCAGGCCGGGAATGATCCCCGCCAAAAACAGCGCGCCGATCGAGGCATTGGCGACCACGGCATAGAGGATCATCGGCCCCGAGGGCGGGATCAGGATGCCCAGCGTGCCGCCCGCCGCGACCAGGCCAAGGGCGCTGCGCTCGGGGAAGCCATAGCGTTTCATCTGCGGGATGGCGGTCTGGCCAATCGACACCGCGGTGGCGACCGACGAGCCGGAGATCGCGGCGAAGATCGTGCAGCTGAGGATGGTCGCCACGCCGATGCCGCCCTTGACATGGCCGATCAGGGTATTGGCCATCTGGAACAGGTCATCGACAGCACCCGACCGGATCATCAGCTGCGCCATCAGGATGAACAGCGGAATGGTCAGCAGCACCGGGGAATTGAGATGCGCGAACACCGTGTCGGCGACGCTCTCGATCGAGCCTTCGGCGAAGAACAGCACCGCCGATCCGGTCAGCAACAGGGCCGCGAAGATCGGGATGCCCGACAGCAGCAGGGCGATCAGCCCGATGACGATCAGCAATCCGGTCATTTCGCATCCCCCAGGGCGGCGCGCAACAGGCGCATCAATGCGGCAAGGCCCAGCACGATGCTGCCGGGCACCATCGGCGCCTGCACCCACCAGATCGGAATCTCCAGCGGGCCGGTGGAATAGGTGCCGAAGTCGCGGTTGAAGATGACGGTATGCCAGGCCGACCAGGTCAGCATCGCCGCGCCGCCCATCACGCAGAGCGCCGCCCAGATCTCCAGCCCGCGCCGGGCCCGGCCCCGGGCCGAGGCGGTCAGGATGTCGACGCCGATATGCTGGTCCAGCAGCAGCGCGCTGCCTAAGCCGCAAGAGGCGATGGCGACCACCAGATAGCCGGTCAGCTCGTCCACCCCGTTCAGCGGCGCGCCCAGCAGATAGCGATAGAAGACTGCGACCACCACGGCGGCGAAGCCTGCCGCCACCAGCGCCGCCGAGACGGCGGCAAGCGCGTGGATCGGCCAGGCCAGCACGGTCCAGATCGAACCCTGCCCGATCCCCGCCGCGCCCTGTCCTTCGGACGGATGCGCCATCGTCATTTCACCATCCCGTCGACCAGCTTCAGCAGTTCGGTCACGTCCTCGCCGCCTTCCTCGATGAAGGCCGCGTCGAAGGCCGGCTGCATCACGGCGCGGATCGCCTCGTTCTCCTCGGGCGTGGCGACATGCAGAGCGACGCCCTCGGCCTCCAGCAGGCCGGGCGCGGCTTCCTCGGCGGCCAGCCCGTCCTCGACCGCCCAGGCGGCGGCCTTCCTGCCGGCCTCGTCCAGGGCCGCCCTCTGCGCATCGGTCAGCCCGTCATAGAAGGCCTGGTTCATGTAGCCGTTGAAGAAGACCGAGATGACCGGCGTGACGGTCATCTGGTTCTGCACCTCGTAATACTTGCGGGCATAGGCGGCGGCGACATCGGTGATGGCCGCGTCGATGACGCCGGTGGACAGTGCCTGATAGACCTCGGATCCTGGCATCGAACTGGTCGCCGCGCCCATCGCGGTCAGGCCGGTGTCGAAGGCCGGGTTCAGGCCGCGGATCTTGACGCCTTGGAAATCGGCGGGCGCCACCAGCGGCTCGTCGTTCGAGGTGAAGACGCTCATCCGGGTCTGGAACAGCCAGGCGATGTTCTTCAGCCGCTTCTCCTCCATCAGCCTCTCGAGATAGGCGGCGGGTTCCGAATCCGGCCAGTCGCGCCAGATCTCGGGGTCGCTGAAGGCGAAGGGGCGCAGGGTCACGTTCATCGCCGGCAAGGTCTTGCCCCACTGGAAGTTGACCGAGAAGGCGCATTCGAAGCTGCCCTTGGCAACCGAGGGGATGTTCTCTTCGGGCTTGGCCAAGGCGTTGGCGCCGAACAGCTGGATGTCCAGTTCGCCATTCGACAGCGTCTCGACCTCGGCGGCCCAGCGGTCGATAACCTTGGCGACCTCGTGCTGCGGCGGCAACTGGTGGCTGCATCGGATCGGCGTCGCCGCCATCGCCGGAAGCGTCGTGACAACGGCCAGGGCCGTGCCGGCCAGAAGGGTGCGTGCGTTCATGTGGGTTCCTCCTCCCCTGTGTTTGTTGTCCGTCAGGCCGCGCCAGCCTGCCAGCTCATTCCCTTGGGCGGCCCGGCCTGCGCCAGGCTGCCATGCAGCGTCTCGTCGGGCATTTCGCGCGACAGGATCTCGCGGATGGTGATGACCTGTTCCAGGTCGATGCCGGTGCGGATGCCGGCGGTCTCGAACAGATAGACGAGATCCTCGAAGACGACATTGCCGGTAGCGCCCGGCGCGAAGGGGCAGCCCCCAAGACCCGCCAGCGAGGCGTCGAAGACCCGAGCCCCGGCGTCGTAAGCCGCCAGAGCATTCGCCAGGCCCATGCCGCGGGTATCGTGCAGGTGGACGACATAGGGCCGGTCGCCCATCAGCGCGGTCATCCGGCGGCACAGGTCGGCCATCTGGCGCGGCCCGCCATAGCCGACCGTGTCGGCGATTCCAACCAGATCGACGCCGGCCGCCAGGCAAGCCTCGGCCAGCCGCTCGACCTCGGCGGGATCGACGGCGCCCGACAGCGAGCAGCCGGTCGCCATGGCGATTCCCACGTTGATCAGCGTCGCCGACCCTGCCTCGTCGCGCAGGCGCACGGTGTGGGCGATCTCGGCCAGCGACTGTTCGCGCGGGCGGCGGGCATTGGCCAGGTTATGCGCCTCGGTCGCCGACAGAACCACGGTCAGTTCCGTCACCCCGGCCGCCAGCGCGTCGCGGGCGCCGCGTTCGTTCAGCACCAGGCCCAGCGAGTGCGCGCCCAGGCCGTTGACCAGGCCGGTCAGGTCGCGGACATCGGCGAATTGCGGAAAGCGGTTGGCCGGCAGGAACGACCCCACCTCGAAATGGCGCACGCCGGCGGCATGTTCGCGGCGGATCCAGTCGGACTTGGCTTCGGTCGAGGGGAAGCTTTTCGTCAGTTGCAACCCGTCGCGCAGCCCGACCTCGCGCAGGATCACCCGGCCCGCCGGATAGACGCGCGTCACATCGCCGGCCATCACGCCTTCTCCATCTGCGGCAGGGATGACAGGATCTCGGCCGTGTGCTGGCCGATGGACGGCAGGTCGGCATTGGCCGGCACCGGCGCCGCGCCATCGACCGAGAAGGGCAGTCCCGGCGCGCGGAAATCCTTCTTGTCGGCGTAATGCGACCAGATCAGCCCGCCGGGGCGCGTGACATGCGGGTCGTCATACATCTCGGCCGGGCGGGCGATGGGGGAACACAGTAGCGCGGCGGCGTCGCAGACGGCCAGCAGGTCGGCATAGTCGCGGCCGGCCACCGCCTTTGCGACGATAGGCAGGGTCCAGTGCCGCGCGGCGATCTGGTCGGGGCGGGTCCGCAACCGCGGGTCGGACAGCAGCGGTTCCAGCCCCAGCACGCGGCACAGCGCGGTCCATTGCGTTTCGGTGACGGCGCCCAGGAAGATCTGCCGACCGTCGCGGGTCTGGAAGATGTCGTAGACCGGCCACGAGAAGATGCGTTCCGGCATCGGCGGGCTTTCGGTGCCCTCGATGTCGAACTGCACCATGTGCTGTGCGACCAGCAGCAGGCAGTTCTCGAACAGGCCCGAGCGGACGATGCTGCCCTTGCCATCGCGGCCCCGGGCGATGACCTGGCCCAGGACGCCATAGGCCGCGAACAGCCCGCCCATGATGTCGTTGGCCGAGGATCCGATCCGCAGCGGCCGCCCGGTCGGCCCGGTCATATAGGCCATGCCGGTCATCATCTGCACCAGCTCATCCATGGCCGCGCGGTTTTCATAGGGGCCTTCCAGGAAACCCTTGCAGGATGCCACGATCAGCCGCGGGAAGCGCTGGCGCAGGCTTTCGGGATCCAGGCCCATCTTCGCCAGGCTCTCGGCGCGGAAATTCTCGACGAAGACATCGGCGGTCGCCAGCAGACGGTCCAGGTCGGCGCGGCCCTCGGGCGCCTTGATGTCCAGCACCACGGATTTCTTGCCGCGGTTGAAGGTCGGAAAGAACCCCGCCCCCATGCCGGTCAGGTTGCGAGTCTTGTCGCCCTCGGGCGGCTCGATCTTGATGACCTCGGCGCCCAGGAAGGCCAGGAACATCCCGCAGGACGGTCCCATGACCATATGGCTCATCTCGACGACGCGGATGCCGTTCAAAGGCAGATTCATCGATTTCTCCCATTTCTCTCGGTGCGGAGGTTGCCAAGCATCAAGGCATCGGACAAATAGAAGATATAGATCTACGATATCTGTAAATCAGATGGATGGTCATGAATGCCGCTGAGCCTGCGCCAGCTTCGCTATTTCGAGCATATCGCCCGCACCGGCGTTATTGGCCATGCCGCCCAGGATCTGGGCGTCGCGCAATCCGCGCTGAGTCATCACATCGCCGAACTCGAGGCGCAGCTGGGCGTGCGCCTGTTCAACCGCCGGCCGCGCGGCGTCGCCTTGACCCCGGCGGGTGAGCGGCTGCACGAACATGCTCAGGCGATCCTTGCCGCGTTGGAGCGTGCGGAAGCGGATGTGCGCGATTTTACCGAACAAGCGGTCGGGCCGTTCGTGCTGGGTCTCTGCCATACGGCGACTGAAGTTGCGGCGCTGACGATCATGCAGAAGGCGGCCGAACGGTTGCCGGGCATGCACCTGACCATCGTCGAAAGCGTCAGCGGCAACCTGTTGGCGATGCTGCTACGGGGCGAGATCGACTTGGCCGTGGCCTATCATCCGCCGGACGATAGCCGCTTCGACGCGACGCCCGTCCTGAACGAACACCTTTATCTTATTGGTCTTCCGCAGATGATCGGGCGACAGGATACGCCGATCTCCTTCGAGGAGATCCCGAGGGGCAAGGTGCTGGCCTTGAACTTAGTGCGATCCTCGCGGTCCATCGTGCACAGCCAGTTCCTGCGCCGGCAGATCACCCCGCATCCGCGACTGGAGATCGAATCACTTAGCGCGCTGATCCAGGCGATGCGGGCCAGCCTGGGCTGTGCGATCCTCGCCCGTGCCACGGTGGCCGGAGAGCTTGTGCAGGGCCACCTGCATGCGCGCAGGATTAAAGATCCCGAACTGACCCGGACGCTTTATCTCGTCGTTCGCGCAAACCAACCGCGGCGAAGGGTCGATGACGAGATGCGCAAGCTCATCTCCACAATCTTGGCCGATACCGTGGCTGAAGGTCGGTGGCCAGGTGAGCATCTGATGAGTTCTGCGTAACCTGACTTGCCTAAGAAAATTGCTGTTGATAGCAACTTCGAACAGATTTTTATGCCCGCTCCAGGCGCCAGTTCAGCGGCATGGAGATCGCGCCGATGCGCAACAGCGTCTGTTGCAGAATAACCTGATAGACGCTGTTGCGGGCCTGCGCCGCCACCTTGGTCGCCGCGCGTGACGCCTTGTCCCGTCAGAACATGCACGGTCCTGGACAGCCTTCGGGCGCTTCTTGATCTTAGCCATGTGGCGATGCGCTGCCATCAATTGATCGCCCAAACCGGCAATACGAGGATTTCCACACCATTGTCATCGACGCGGAACGCTCGATCACCGAATCGATCCAAAAAGGTGATAAAATCGGAGGCGACACCATGATGTTTCAGCGCGCCGATCCGACCCAGATCATCAGCAGCACTTGCGGCCACAGCCCGATGCGGTTTGTCGATCTCGGACGGAACCAGCCCGACTTTCGAGGCTGCGTTTCGCGATCACCCGCGACAGCAAATATGACAGGGCTTTCGGTTGAGCGGTTTTCCGAATGTTTCGTCGCAGGCTGCGGGCTTTGCCGTATGTAGGGAATCTGGCCGAGACCCGGCACGCTGCGAAACCACCGCCTCCAGGATCTTGGGCCGGGTCGACCAGCTTGTCCACCCTAAACCCCGCTGCCCTGCTGTCCCATCGTGGGGCTGTTACCGGTGGGTCATCTGGGCTGACGGGGCAAATGCTGGGCGATATCAAGAAAACGGCTGGCAAGGCGCAAACTCATCCAGTGTCCAAGTTCCGCAGGGTACTGGGAGGGAGGCTGAATTCGTCCTGTCCTTGTTGCCAACGCGGCCACCCCGAGACCGGATCGGGATGCTGACGGCAGTCCGTTTTTGCGACGAGTGGACAAGGGGACTCGTCTCATGGGAAGGCACCTTCCGATCAGCGCCGGAGCCGAGGAGCCGGTCCTGTGCCGCTGGCGGTGGCCCTTGGTCTTGTGCCATGGGCTGCGATCTGACCATAGTGTCAACCTCTCACATCGACATGGCAGTCGGGTCTTCTAGGACCGATTCCGGACAGGAAGGGCTGGTCAGCAGCTTGCCCCGGTTCATGATCCCTGCCGGGTCCAGCCCGTGCTTTATGCGCCGCATGACGTCGCGCTGTTGGGGGCTGCGGCTGTGCCCTAGCCAGTCCCGCTTCAGCAGACCGATGCCGTGTTCGGCCGAAACCGTGCCGTGCCATTGCCGCACCAGCTCGAAAACCGGCTGTTCTATGTCGTGATCCGTATCGCCCGCCTCTCTCGCCACCAGCAGATGCAGGTTGCCATCGCCGACATGGCCGAATTGCAGGGTTCTGCGGTCCCGCAGCACCCCGGCCACCGCCTCGGCGAAATGGCCCACCACAGGGGGCGGCAGCCCGATGTCGAAGCTGAGGTGCGGCCCGAAGGATCGGTGCAGTTCCGTCACGCTTTCGCGGATCTTCCACAGCGCCGCCGCATCCGCCCCGGATCGGGCAACGGCGCCGTCCTCGACCCGGCCGCTTTCCAGCATCTCGGAAAGCCAGGCATGGAACCCCTCCGCGCCCGCGCCGCTGCGATGGGCGGCCTCGACCAAGACATAGAAGCCCTGCCGTCCGGCCAGCGGCGCGCGGCACAGCGCGGCCTCGTCGCAGACATGGGCGAAGAAATCCGGCCACATCCCCTCGAAGGCCACCAAGCTCTCGCCCAACTGGGCCCGCGCGGCTTCCAGCAGCGCAAAGGCGGCCTCGTGGTCTCGCAGGCCCAGCAGGGCGGTTTCGGTATAGGGCATTGCGTGTTTCAGGCGCAGGCAGACGCGGGTCACGATGCCCAGGGTGCCTTCGCTGCCGGTGAAGAGATGCTTCAGGTCATAGCCGGCATTGTCCTTTTCCAGCCGTTGCAGATCGTCGATGACCGTGCTGTCGGCCAGCACCACTTCCAGGCCCGCGACGTGGCTGCGCGTCATGCCATGCCGGATGACGCGAATCCCGCCGGCATTGGTGGCGACCGTGCCACCGATCGTCGCAGTCCCCCTGGCGCCGATGTCAACGGGATATTCGAGGCCCGCGGCCAGCGCCGCCTCCTGGATCACTTGCAGGGGCGTGCCCGCCCATGCCGTCAGGGTCATCGCCCTGCGGTCCAGATGGATGATGCCGTTCATCCGCTCGGTCGAGACGACTACGCCGCCGGCATGGGCGCAGGCGCCCCCCGACAAGCCGGTGCGCCCGCCTTGGGGCACGATCCCGACCGCATGGCGGTTGCAAAGCCGCACCGCCGCGGCAAGCTCATCGACCGAGGCGGGGCGCAGCACGGCAAGGGGCATCCCGCCCGGCTCGCCCGAGGCATCGTCCCTGTAGCGTGCCATGGCGTCCGGGTCGCAGATCACCACCTCGGCAGGAAGTTCCCTGCGAAGCTCGCGCAGGATTTGAAGGGTCGTCATATGCGGCTCCATCGGTGGCTTTATCGGTTCGGCTTTGCGGGCCGCCCGGTGGCGGACGGCCCGCCGCGGCGGCGTCAGGCCGATTGTGCCGGGGCCCGCGCTTCGGACCGGCCCAGCAGCGCCATGGTCACCGCACCGATGGCGACGAAGGGGATGATCGCGGCAAGCACGCCCGCGGTCCCGCCGCCGCCCTGCAGGATCACACCGGCGGCAAAGGGACCGATGATCGAGCCGACACGCCCGACCGCCAAGGCCGCTCCCACGCCGAAGCCGCGGATCTCGGGCGGGTAGAGCATCGAGGTCACACCGTTGAGCGAGAACTGCGCGCCCATCAGGAAGAAGCCGACGACGGTCACGCTGGCCAGCAGCGTGGGAAGCGTCGCCGTCAGCGCCATGCCCAGGATCCCCGCCAGAAGACCGCCGTAGCAGAGCGGCAGGATGAACCTGTAGCCGTGCCGGTCGATCAGCCAGCCCATCGTCACCGGCCCTAGAACGCTGGCGATGTTGAAATAAAGCGCCGCCATCTGGCCATCGACCACCGTGAAGCCGCGGGCGTGCATCAGGCTCGGCAGCCAGTTGAGCATCATGTAGAGAACGCCCGAGGTCAGGAAGAACACGACCCACAGCAGCAGGGTGGCCCGGCGCCGCTCGCTGAGCAGCCGGACGACGCTGCCCCGCTCGGCGGCCTCCGCCGGACGCACGGGCCGGTGGTTCGGCACCAGCATCAGCAGGAACATCAGCGCCAGCGGCAGGGCGCCGCCCAGAACGAACAGCGACTGCCAGCCCAGCCGCTGCATCATCACGGCCGCGAACAGCGACACGACGGCCCCGCCCAGCGGCATTCCCGCCAGCACCACGGTGACGGTCTTGATCCGGTGCCGCGCGGGCGCCGCCTCGGCCGCCAGGCCGATCACGTTGGGCAGGGCCGCACCGATCCCGAAGCCGGTCAGCGTGCGGATGACAAGCAGGCTGTTGAAATCGAAGGCGACGATGGTCGCCAGGGTGCCCGCGCCGAACAGGAGCGTCGAGAGCAGCAGCGCGTTGCGCCGCCCCCAGATGTCGGACAGCCTGCCGCCCAGCACCGCGCCGAACACGCCGCCCACTTGGGCAATCCCGAAGATGATCCCCGACTGCGCCGCGTCGATGCCAAGCGCGGGCATCAGCACCGGCGCCGCCACGCCGAGCGCCTGGATGTCGATGCCCTCGAGCACCATGATCAGGATGCAGGTCGCCACCAGAAAGACGAACTGTCCGGTGGATCGGGGTGCCGTATCATCGGGCGGCACCCGCGTGATTGTGTAGCCCATGGTTCTCCTCCCTTGCGTGAATTGTCGGATGGCCCTCCTGCGTGCCGCTATCGGCCCCTTGCGCGACTCTCGGCTCGCGGTCCTCCCCGGCCTCCCCCGGAGGCGCCTCGTAGCGCGCCATTCGTTGCGCCAGTTCGGCGCGGAACGCCGCCACCGCCCGGTCCTTGACGTGGCCGAAGCCGCGGATCTCCATCGGCAAGGCGGCGATGGCGGTGGCCTCGGCCAGCCGGTCCGCGTCCAGCCCGGCCAGCAGCCGGTCGAGCACCTGTTCGTATTCGCGGATCAGGGCGCGTTCCGTGCGGCGCTCCCCGGTCCGGCCGAAGGGGTCGAGGGGGGTGCCCCGCAGTCCCCGGAACCGGGCGAGCACCCGAAAGACCGGCATCATCCAGCCCCCGAACCGCAGCTTTCGCGGCGCGCCCGTGGCCTTGTCGCGCCGCGCCAGCAGGGGCGGGGCCAGATGGAAGGACAGTTTCAGATCGCCCTCGAACTGCTCCGTCAGCGCCTTGGCGAAGCTGCCGTCGGCATAGAGGCGCGCGACCTCGTATTCGTCCTTGTAGGCCATCAGCTTGAACAGCGACCGGGCGGCCGCCTGCGTCAGCGCGCCATCGGCCGAGATCCGCGTCTCGGCCTCGCGCACGGCGGCAACCTTCGTCAGGAAGCGGTCGGCATAGGCGCAGTTCTGATAGGTGGCCAGGAATTCGGCCCGGCGGGCGATGATCCGGTCCAGCGTCTCGGCCTGGGGCTCCGCTCCCGCCAGTCCGGTGATCCGCATGACGGCATCGGCATCGGCGGCAAGCCTGCGGCCCCATTCGAAGGCCATCCGGGTCATCGCCACCGCCGTGCCGTTCAGGTCGATGGCGCTGTCGAAATCCGCGCGGTCGAAGGCGATCCAGCCCCGCTGCCAGGCATAGCCGACCATCATCAGGTTCGAGCCGATGGCGTCGCCCAACAGCCGGTCCGCCAGCCGGGTGAAGGGCAGCGCCGCGACCCGCCCCGTGCCCACCCGGTGCTCGATCCGCCGGCCCAGCAGCGTGGGATCGACAAGCGCGTTGCGGTCCTGCGTGAAATCCCCGGTGATCGGCGTGTCGGAATTGACCAGGACATGGGTCCGCCCCGGATCGACCGCCGCCATGATGTCGCGGCCGTTGCCGACGATCTGGTCGCAGACCAGGATCAGGTCGGCGCCGCGGGCCGGGATGCGTAGCGCGGCAATCGGCCGGTCGGCGATGGTGATGTGGCTGGCGACCGCGCCGCCCTTCTGCGCCAGCCCGACCTGGTCCATGACGCCCGCCTGCCGCCCGCCGATATGGGCCGCCATCGCGACAAGCGCGCCGATGGTCACGACGCCGGTGCCGCCGATGCCCGCCACCACCGTCCGCTGGATCGGGGGCGGGGGGGCGGCGGGCGGCTTGTCCAAGACGGGAAGGTCCTCGAGCCGGGCGGCGCTGCGGGTCTTGCGCGGCGTGCCGCCCGCGACGGTCACGAAGCTGGGGCAGAAGCCAGTCACGCAGCTGAAATCCTTGTTACAGCTGGACTGGTTGATGCGCCGCTTGGTGCCGAAGGCGGTCTCAAGCGGCTCCACCGACAGGCAGTTCGACTTGGCCGAGCAGTCGCCGCAGCCCTCGCAGACCAGATCGTTGATGAAGACGCGTTCGGCCGGTTCGGCCAGCTTGCCGCGCTTGCGCAGCCGGCGCTTTTCCGTGGCGCACATCTGTTCATAGACGATGACGCTGACGCCGGGACGGGTGCGCATGTCTTTCTGGACGGCGTCCATCTCGTCCCGGTGCGCGATCCGCAGGACCTGGCCGCGCAGCGGGTCGGCGGCGCCGTAGCGGCCGGGCTCGTCGGTGACCAGGATGACATCGGTCACGCCTTCGGCCCTGACCTGGGCGATCAACTGGCCGACCGACAACTCGCCATCGACGGCCTGGCCGCCGGTCATCGCCACGGCGCTGTTGTAAAGCAGCTTGTAGGTCAGGTTCACCCCCGACGCGACCGCCTGCCGGATTGCCAGGATGCCCGAATGGAAATAGGTGCCGTCGCCCAGATTGGCGAAGACATGCGGCTCGTCCGTGAAGGGCGCCAGGCCGACCCAATGCACCCCCTCGCCGCCCATCTGGCAGAACGAGGAATGGCGCGGCCGTCCCAGGGCGGCCATGCCGTGGCAGCCGATCCCCGAATAGGCGCGGCTGCCGTCGGGCAGGACGGTGGACCGGTTGTGCGGGCAGCCGGAACAGAAGAACGGCTTGCGCACCACCGGCGGCAGGGCGTATTCGGCCAGGTCCGCCAGTTTCCGGCCGGTCCCGGCCATGTCCCGCGGCAGGCCCGGCAGCACGCGGCCCAGGGCGGCGGCGATGGTTTCGGGCGACAGATCGCCGGTCTGCGCCATCAGCGGCGCACCAGTCCCGTCCAGCTTGCCGAGGATTGCCGGGGCGTCCGGGCGGCCATAGAGGATGTCCTTGGCCTGCCGTTCCAGGAAGCCCGCCTTCTCCTCGACCACCACCACCGTGTGAAGGCCCGAGGCGAATTCCAGCAACCCCTGAGGTTCCAGCGGCCAGATCATCGCGGGCTTGTAGAGCGCGATCCCCCGTTCGATCAGCGCGGCCTCGTCCAGACCCAGCGCGTCAAGCGCATCGCGCAGGTCCAGCCAGCTTTTCCCGGCGGCCAGGATGCCGATGCGGCTGGACGGGCGGCGCCCGAACGACTGGTCCAGGCGGTTCGCCCGCACATAGTCCAGCACCGCCGGCAGGCGGATGTCATGCACGCGGCGTTCCTGTTCCAGCGGCGTGTCGGGCCAGCGGCTGTGGACGCCGCCCGGCGCCGCGATCGGCGGCAGGACCGGCGCGAAGCCCTCGCGGCCCGTATCGACGACTCGGGTCGCGTCCGCGATGTCGGTGACGATCTTCAGCGCGACCCAGGATCCGCTGTGCCGCGACAGGGCAAAGCCGTGCAACCCGTATTCCACCACCTCTGCCGCATCCGCCGGATAGAACAGCGGCACATGCAGGCTGGCCACGGTTTCATCGCTCGAGCAAACCACCGTCGAGGATTTCGCGACGTGATCGTCGCCCACCGCCAGAACCACGCCCCCGAAGCGCGACGAACCCTGATAGTTGCCGTGCCGGATGGCGTCGGCGGCCCGGTCAAGCCCCGGTCCCTTGCCGTACCAAAGCCCGAAGACGCCCTGCACGCGGGCCTGCGGCGTCATGTCGATCTGCTGGCTGCCCGCGATGGCGGTGGCGGCCAGTTCCTCGTTCACGGCGGGCCTGACCACGATGTCGCGCGTCTCGGTGAACTTGCGCGCCGAGGCGAAGGCCGCGTCCAGCGTGCCCAGCGGCGAGCCGCGATAGCCGCTGACGAAACCGCCGGTGCGCAGCCCCGCCGCGGCATCGCGGTCCGCCTGCACCAGCATCAGCCGGACCAGGGCTTGGACGCCGCTGATCAGGATGCGGCCCTCGCGCCGGTCATACCGATCCGATAAGGAAACCTGCGCGATTGTCATGGCTACTCTCCCGATAGCTGTGTCGGAGCAGAATAGGGAAGACGGCCCGGCCCGTTCTTGCGCCTTCTAGGCGGATTTCATGCCGATTTCGGCACAAGCGTTCCCTTGTCGCATCGCGCCGACGCTGCATCCGCCATTCCGATTCGTTCAGCCAGGCTTGATCCGCGCGTCTTTTCGGCGCGCAGCCGCAGCCATGCCAATTCCATGCCGATGCAAAACTTGCTAGGATGCGCTGCTCATACCGGCACAACAAGGAACGTCCATGCCGCGCCTGCTGGGACTTGCCGATCTGGAGTTTCTGGAAGCCATTCTCGAGCCGCTTCCCGATTGCCCGTTCTTCGTGAAGAACGACAAGCTGCGCTATGTCGCGGCCAACAGCAGCATGGCAAAGCTGTGCGGGGTCCGGCAGGCGTCGGATCTGATCGGCGGCATGGCCGGGGATTTCTTCCCGCCGCATCTGGCGCAGTATTACGAACAGCTTGATCTGGGGGTGCTGGCCGCCGGCACCGCAGTGACCAATCACCTGCACCTGACCTCGACCCGGCGCAGCCGGCGGGCCGCGCTGCTGTTCACGCGCACGCCGGTGCGCGACGTGGCGGGCACGACGGTCGGCGTCTGCGGCACGGCGCGATGGCTGGCCGACACGATGCAGTTGCGCCGCCTTGTCACGGCCGCCGACCATGTGCGGGAACATTTCGAACAGCCGCTGGAGCTGCACAAGCTGGCGGAAATGGCCGAGATTTCGCCGTCCCAGTTGGAACGCGATTTCAAGAAGGTCTTCGGTACCACCCTGCGCGATTTCCAGCACAAGCTGAGGCTGGGCCATGCCATCCAATTGCTGCAAGACGGCACTGACCCGATCGCCGAGGTTGCGCAGGCCTGCGGCTATTCCGACCAGAGCGCGTTCACCCGCCGGTTCCGCAGCCAGATGGGACTAAGCCCCGGCGCCTTTCGCCGCCGCCTGCCGGCTGGGGGCTGACCCCAGGCGGGCAGGCGGCATAGATTCAGGCGTCAACCGCCTCGCGGCGCAGGATATGTTTCATCACCTTGCCCGATCCGGTGCGGGGCAGGTCGGACACGAAGACGAACTCCTTGGGAACCTTGTAGCGCGCGATCAGCGCCTGGCAGTGGCGGCCAAGATCCTCGGCCTGCGGGTCGTGGCCGGGGGCCGCGATCACATAGGCCCGGCCGACCTCGCCCCAGCGGTCGTCTGGGATGCCGATCACCGCCGCCTCGCGGACGGCGGGATGTTCGCGCAGGGCCGCCTCGACCTCGACCGGATAGACGTTCTCGCCGCCCGAGATGAACATGTCCTTGCGCCGGTCCACGACCGAGATGAAGCCGTCCTTGTCGCGGCAGCCGATATCGCCCGTGCGGATCCAGCCGTCCTCGGTGAAGGCGCGCTCGCGTTCCTCGGGGCGGTTCCAATAGCCGCCGATGACGTTCAGGCCGAACACCAGGATCTCGCCCGGCGTGCCGTCGGGAACGTCGCGGTCCTCCTCGTCCACCAGGCGCACGGATGTCAGCGGCCCGCACAGCCCGACCGCGCCCGCCTTTTCGCGCAGCAGGTCGGGCGACAGCGGCATCCCCAGCGTGGTGCCGGTTTCCGTCATGCCATAGCCATCGACCATGCGCACGCCCTGGTCCAGCCACCAGCGGATATTGGCGGGCGGGTTCGGCGCGCCGCCGGTGAACAGCGCCTTGAGCCGGGTCCAGCGGTCAGGGTCGAAGTTCGGCGCATGGCGCAGCGCATCCGCCATCTGCGGCACGCAGAAGTAATGCGTCACCCCCCATGCGGGATGGCCCAGGCGGTCGTTCGTCCGTTCCGGTTCGAACCCCGGAGAGACGATGAAGGTGCCTCCGCGCAGCATGGGCGGCCAGATCTGCGTGACGATGCCGATGACATGGAACATCGGGCTGTCGCACAGGAACACGGCGCCGGTATCCACCTCGCCCAGGACGTTGAAGTTCACGCCGGTGGCCAGCAGGAACGCCGAGGTCAGCAGCGCCCCCTTGGGCACGCCGGATGTCCCCGAGGTGTAAAGGATGATGCACGTATCGTGCCCCGAATGGGGCGCGGGGCGCGGGGCGGGTCGCGCCGCATCCACCGCCGCCGCGAAGCCCGTGAAGCTGGCGCCGCGGCATCCCGCGGGCAAGGCAGGCAGGTCATCGTCCGTATACAGGATCGCCGGCGTGCAATCGGCCAGCAACTGTCCCAGTTCGGGCCGCGTCAGCCGCCAGTTCAGGGGCACGAAGATCGCGCCCAGCCGCATCAGCGCCTGTTGCAGGATCACCTGATGCACGCTGTTGCGGGCCAGGACGGCCACCCGGTCGCCCCGGCCCACTCCTTCATCCAGCAGCACGGCGACGGCCTGCTGGATGTCGCGGTCCAGTTCCCGATAGCTCCAGCGCCGGTCGCCTGACAGGTCGATGCAGGCCAGCGCCCCGGGCCGGAGGCGCGCATGAAGCGCCACCGGGTCGGGCGAGATGAAGTCCAGCATTTGTTTTCCTCCTCCCCTTTTCCCTCGGCTCAGCTTGCTGCGCGTGACTTGTCGTATGCGCCCAGACCCGGCTTGTAGGATTTCTCGTCGATGAACTGACGGATGCCTTCCTTGCGGCCCTCGTTGTCATAGGCGTTGGCGGCTTCCTGCGCGCGCACCAGATAGTCTTCCGCCTCGTCATAGGTCATGGCGCCCACGCGGCGGACGGCGTCCTTGGTGGCCTTCAGCGCGACCGGGTTCTTTTCCAGCAGCGCGCGCGCCACCTGGGTCACGCGGTCGCGAAGCTGCGCCAGGGGCAGGCTTTCGTTCACCAGGCCCCAGTCGGCAGCGGTCCTGCCGTCGATCGGCTCTCCCAGCATGGCGTGATACATGGCCTTGCGGAAGGGCAGCAGTTCCACCGCCACCTTGGTCGCGCCGCCGCCGGGCAGGATGCCCCAGTTGATTTCCGACAGGCCGAACTTGGCCTCGTCCGCGCAGAAGGCCAGGTCGCAGGCGAACAGCGGGCCATACCCGCCGCCGAAGCACCAGCCGTTGACCATGGCGATGGTCGGCTTCTGATACCAGCGCAGGCGGCGCCACCAGCCATAGCTTTCGCGCTGCGCCTTGCGGGTGCCCTTGAGGCCCTGCGACTCGGTTTCGCGGAAGTATTCCTTGAGGTCCATTCCGGCGGTCCAGGCCTGGCCCTCGCCGGTCAGGACCAGGACGCCCACGTCGTCGCGGAACTCCAACTCGTCCAGCGCCTCCATCATGGCGCGGTTCAGCGTGGGGGACATGGCGTTGCGCTTGTCGGGGCGGTTGAAGCGCAGCCAGGCAATGCCGTCCTGGACATCATAGGCGACGGTGTCGTGATCGTTGGCCATTCTTGTTCTCCTTCGGGATATGCGGGGCCGGTCCGCGCCGAAGGGTCCGGCGCGGGGATGCGGTTTGCGATGGGATTGGCTTACAGCGGATAGTGGCCGGGCCGGGTTTCCACGGTGATCCAGCGCAGTTCGGTGAATTCGGCGATCCCGGCCTTGCCGCCGAAGCGGCCATAGCCGGAATCCTTGGTGCCCCCGAACGGCATCTGCGCCTCGTCATGCACGGTCGGGCCGTTGACGTGGCAGATGCCGGACTTGATCTGCCGGGCCACGGTCAGCCCGCGGGCGATGTCGCGGGTGAACACCGCCGCCGACAGGCCGTATTCGGTGTCATTGGCGATGCGGATGGCGTCGTCCTCGTCCGCGGCGCGGAAGATGGCGACGACCGGGCCGAAGCTTTCCTCGGTAGCGATGCGCATCGCGGGCGTGACGCGGTCCACCACCTGCGCCGGCATCAGCACGCCCTGGGCGGCACCGGCGCTATGCACGGTCGCGCCCTTGGCGCGGGCGTCCTCGATCAGGGCGATGACCTTCTGTACGGTATGGGCATCGACCACCGCGCCCAGCGGCGCGCTGCCGTCGCGCGGGTCGCCCGCCGTCAGTTCGGCGGCGCGCCTGGTGAAACGCGCGACGAAGTCGTCTGCGATCTCGGGCGCCAGGATGATCCGTTCGGTGGACATGCAGATCTGGCCCTGGTTGAAGAAGGCGCCGAAGATCGCCGCCTTCACCGCCTCGTCCAGGTCCGCGTCCTTCAGCACCAGGAACGGCGCCTTGCCGCCCAGTTCCAGCAGCACGGGCTTCAACTGCCGCGCGGCACGTTCCGCGATGATCCGCCCGACCTTGGTCGAGCCGGTGAAGTTGATGCGCCGCACCGCCGGATGGTCGATCAGCGCGCCCACGATCTCGCCCGCATCCTCGGGGGCGTTGGTGACAAGGCTGACCAGACCGGGCGGCAGGCCGCCTTCCTCCAGCGCCTCGACGATCAGGCCATGGGTGCGGGGACAGATTTCGGATGCCTTGAAGACCACGGCGTTGCCGCAGGCCAGCGGCGTCGCCAAGGCCCGCACGCCCAGGATCACCGGGGCGTTCCAGGGCGCGATGCCCAGGCAGACACCCGCGGGTTCCCGCACCGCCATGGAAATGCAGCCCGGCTTGTCCGAGGGGATGACCTCGCCCGCGACCTGCGTGGTCAGGGACGCGGCCTCGCGCAGCATGGAAGACGCGATCGTGACGTTGAAGCGCGCCCAGGGCTCGGTCGCGCCGGTTTCCTCGGCCATGGCGGCAACAAAGGCATCGGCCTTGCCGGCCAGCACATCGGCGGCCTTGAGCAGCACGGCGCGGCGGGCATTGGGACCAAGCGCGGCCCAGGCCGGAAAGGCGGCAGCCGCGGCATCAGCGGCGGCATTGGCATCCGCGACGCTGGCGGCGGGCGCCTCGCTGGCCATCTCGCCCGTGATCGGATTCAGGCGCCGGAACGTGCGTCCATCGGATGCGATGCGCGCGGCACCGGCGATCTTCATGCTGACAAAGCTCATGGTTTCCTCCTCCATGGTCTGCTCGTGGCGCGATCGCGAATCGCAGCACGGGCAACTTGCTATTCAACATAGCGATTGACTGCTATGCTTCATAGCATTAATTTCAGGATTGTCAGAACTCGCTCGGGAGGACAGGGATGTCCCGTGAATCCGCAGGAAAACCAAAGTACATCCGGGGCGAATCGCCCCGGCAGCTGCGGGATCTGGTCGGGTATCACCTTAAGCGGGCCTCGGCCCTTGACCTGCACGGCGCCAATGCTGCGCTGGAGGCGTCGGGCCTGCGGACCGTGCAGATGAGCGTGCTGCTGACGATCACCGAACAGCCCGGCATCAGTTCCGCCGACATTTGCCGCGTGCTGCGGATGCAGCGCGCCAACATCGTTCCGGTGCTTGCCGACCTGGAATCGCGCGGGCTGTTCCTGCGCGAAACCGACCCCAACGACAGCCGCATCCAGCGCCTTTTTCCCACTGGCAAGGGGCGCGACGAGGCCAGCCACATGCTGGGCTTGGTCGCCACGCATGAAGACCGGATGCTGGCCCGCCTGACCCCGGCCGAGCGTGACGACCTGCGCCGGATGCTGGCGCTGATCTGGAAAGAAGACGGCGACGGCTAGGCCGCGCCGAAAAACCTGCGGGGAGGGAGCCCCGCCCTTGGGAGGATGACATGCAGACCATTTCTGACCACCGCCACGGCGGGGGGCGGGCGCTGACGCTTGCCTTCCTGGCCGCCGTGATCGAGGGTTTCGACCTTCAGGCCGCCGGCGTCGCGGCCCCAAAGCTGGTGCCGGCCTTCGCGCTGACGCCCCAGCAGGTCGGCCTGTTCTTTTCGGCCGCGACCTTCGGGCTGATCTTCGGCGCGCTGGCGGGGGGGCGGATCGCCGATGCCTGGGGACGGCGCGCCGGGCTGGTGATCTCGCTTGTCACCTTCGGCGTCTTCTCGATCGCCACCGCCTATGCCGCCAGCTTCGAACAGCTTGTCGCGATGCGTTTCCTGACCGGCGTCGGCCTGGGCGGGGCCTTGCCGAACCTGGTCAACATCGCCGCCGAATCGGCCCAGCCGAAGGACCGCGGCAAGGCCGTCGCGATCATGTATGCCGGGGTGCCCCTGGGCGGGGCCATCGCCAGCGGAGTCTCGATTCTGGGACTGCATGGCGGGGATTGGCAGACGATCTTCCTGGTCGGCGGGGTCATGCCGCTGGTGCTGGCGCCCTTCATCCATGGCCTGCTGCCGCCGCTTGCGGTGGTCAAGGACCAGGTCGCCTCGGCCGGCAACGCCCTGGCAAAGGTCTTTGCGCCGGGCACGCTGATGACCACCGTGACCTTGTGGCTGTCGTTCTTCCTTGGGCTGGTGGTGGTTTACCTGCTGCTGAACTGGATGCCGCAGCTTCTGGTGTCGCGCGGACTGGAACGGTCCGAGGCCTCGACCGTGCAGATCCTGTTCAACATCGGCGGCGTCCTGGGCAGCCTGGTCGGCGGCCGGATGCTGGATCGCCCGCGCCCTGCCATCCCGGTGGCCTTGTGCTTCGCCGCCGCCGGCGCGGCGCTGCTGATGCTGGCGATGCTGCCCGCGAATCTGGGGCTGATGCTGCTGGGCGGCGCGCTTGTCGGGGGCGCGATCCTCTGCGTGCAGGCGATCTTGTATGGCGTGGCGCCGCAATGCTATCCGTTCGAAATCCGGGGCACCGGGGTCGGCACGGCGGTGGCGGTCGGCAGGCTGGGGTCGATCGTCGGGCCGCTGCTGGCGGGCGGCCTGGTGGCGGCGGGGTTCACGCCCTCGAACGTGATGATGAGCCTTGTGCCGATCACCCTGGCCGCCGGGCTGACCACGGTGGTCCTGCTGGTCAGGCGCCGGGCCGCCGCGCCCGCCCCCGCATAAGCCGGGCGCCGTCATGCTGGATCTTGCCGCGCTTCGCGCCATCGACTTTCACACCCATGCCGAAGAACCCTGCGGCTGCCATGCCGACGACGGCTATGACGACTTGCAATCGGCCATGGCGCGCTATTTCCGCGCGCCATGGGACCACCCGCCGACCATCGACCAGACGGCCGCCCATTACCGCGAACAGCGCATCGCCGCCGTCATCTTTCCCGTCGATGCCGAACGGGAAACCGGCTTTCGCCGCTATGCCAACGAAGATGTGGCCGAAGCCTGCGCGCGCCATGCCGATATCCTGATCCCCTTCGCCTCGATCGACCCGGCCCGCGGCCGCATGGGCGCGCGAGAGGCGCGTAGCCTGGTCCGCGACTTCGGCGTCCGGGGCTTCAAGTTCCACCCGACGATGCAGGGCTTCTATCCCAACGACCGCATGGCCTGGCCGCTTTACGAGGCGATCGCCGAGGCGGGGGTGCCCGCGCTGTTCCATACCGGCCAAACCGGTGTGGGCGCGGGAATGCCGGGCGGCAACGGGATGCGGCTGAAATATTCCAATCCCGTGCATCTGGACGACGTGGCCGTCGATTTCCCGACGATGCCGATCATCGCCGCCCATCCCTCGTTCCCCTGGCAGGACGAGGCACTGGCCGTCGCCGTGCACAAGCCGAATGTCTGGATCGATCTGTCCGGCTGGCGGCCGAAATACTTCCCGCCGATCCTGCTCCAATACGCCAACACGCTGCTGAAGGACCGGATGCTGTTCGGATCCGACTGGCCGATGATCGCTCCCGAGGGCTGGCTGGCCGAGTTCGAGGATCTGCCGATCCGCGACGCCGTCCGCCCGAAGATCCTGAAAGACAACGCCGCCCGGCTGCTCGGGCTGAAGGAGGCCGCATGATCCCGTTCGCCGCACCCGTGGACGACATCCTGTTCACCCTGGACCATGTCGCGCAGGCCGGCCGGCTGCCCGATTGGGACGCCGATCTGGCGCGCGAGGTCGTCACCCAGTTCGCGCGCTTCGCCGAGGGCGAGGTCGCCCCCGCCGACGAGGCCGCGGACCGCGACGGCTGCCGGCTGGACGATGGTCGGGTCCAGATGCCGGCGGGACTGGTGGCTGCCTACAGAAGCTTTGCCGAGCAGGGCTGGCAGGCGCTGTCCTTGCCCGAGCAGGCGGGGGGACAGGGGATATCCGGGGCCCTGGCGGGCGCAACAACAGAGATCCTGGCCGGCGCCTCCCATGCCTTCCAGATGGTCGTGGGGCTGGTGCCGGGCGCGGCGCGCACCATCGCGCTGTTCGGGTCGGATAAGCAGAAGGACCGCTGGCTGCCGCGCCTCGCCTCGGGCGACTGGCTGGCAACCATGGCGCTGACCGAACCCGGCGCGGGATCCGACCTGTCGGGCCTGCGGACCCGCGCGTCCCGCGATGCCGGGGGATGGCGGATCGAGGGCGAGAAGATCTTCATCTCGGGGGGCGATCAGGATCTGTCGCCGCGCATCCTGCACCTGGTTCTGGCCCGCAGCGGGGACGCGGCCAGCGGGGTCAAGGGGCTGAGCCTGTTCCTGGTCCCCTCGCATGACGAGGACGGCCAGCCCTTGCCGGTGTCCGTCACCCGGATCGAGGAAAAGATGGGCCTGCACGGTTCCCCGACCTGTCAGATGCTGTTCGACGCCGCACCCGCCGAACTGCTGGGGACAGAAGGCGCCGGACTGAAGGCCATGTTCACCATGATGAACCACGCCCGTCTGGACGTGGCCTTGCAGGGCGTGGCCCATGCGGCACGGGCGGCGCAGATCGCCCGCGCCTATGCCGCGACGCGCCGCCAGGGCCGGGCCGCGGGCGCGCCTGCGACGCTGGACGCGCATGCCGACGTGCGGCGGATGCTGGACGAGGCCGAGACACTGGCCATCGGTGGGCGGGCGCTGACCTATCGCACCCTGGTAGAACTGGAATTGAACCAGCACCCCGGCCTGGTTGATATTCTGACTCCGGTCTGCAAATTCGCCTGCACCGAAGGGGGCGTTGCTGCCGCCAATCTCGCCATCCAGGTGATGGGCGGCTACGGCTATCTGCGCGAATACCGCGTCGAGCAGGTACTGCGCGACGCTCGCATCACCACGATCTATGAGGGCGCGAACGGCATTCACGCTGTGGCTCTGGCAACGCGGCTGCTGCAGCAGGCAGACGGGGCGGCGGCAAGGGCCTTTGCCGAGTTCCTGGACCCCCTGCCCGAAACCCGCGCCATCTGGGAAGCCGCGCGTAAGCGGATGCTGGCCGCGCCGGACCCGGCCGTTGCAGCGCATGCCTTCATGCTGCTGACGATCGAGGCTGCCATGGCCGTGGTCTGGCAGCGCCTGGCGGGAGCCGCGCGGCAGGCTTCGGATCCCGACCGGATTGCCCGGTTGGCCAACTGGGAAGCAGCGCTACACCCGATCCGCCTGCGCCATCACGCGGACCTGGTGGCGCTGGCGCTGACCGCAAGACCAAGCCCGATTGGTCACGAGAAACAGAATTGAGGGAAAGCATCATGGATACCCATGTCGCCTTCCTATGGCATCAGCGCGATGCGCAGCACCGAAGCGATGCCGAACACGACACCTGCAAAGCAGGCCAGCTGGATCGCCGTCGCGGCGACGAACCGCGCGCCGGAATGAATGTAGTCCTCGGCCAGAACCTGGAGCCCCAGCGCCGCATGATGAAAGCCGGCCATCAACAGCAGGATCATGAGCCCGGAATTGAGCGGCGCCGCCAAC